>JBGCGF010000117.1:0-8016 GCA_045110575.1 Saprospiraceae bacterium | reverse complement strand
TGCGACTTCAGCAAACTTCCGCCCACTGATTCTTCTACCCATCAAAGCTCCACCGACCATGAATAAGCAACGCGTACTCTTAGCCTTCAGCGGCGGACTTGATACTACTTATTGCGCCATCTACTTGCGCGAAGAACTCGGTTTGGAAGTGCATTGCGCGCTCGTAGATACCGGAGGTTTTAGCGAAGGCGAAACAGAGAAAGTCGCCGCGAAAGCAAAGGCTCTAGGTGTAGCCAGCTACAAAACACTGCACGAAACCGAAGCCTACTACAATGACATGCTTCGCTTCCTTCTTTTCGGAAACGTACTAAAAAATGATACCTACCCACTCAGTGTAAGCGCCGAGCGGGTGCACCAGGCAACAGCTATCGCGAAGTATGCCAACGAACTTGGTGTCGACTTCATCGCGCATGGAAGTACGGGCGCCGGTAACGACCAGGTCCGTTTTGACCTAGCCTTTCAACTGCTTGCGCCAAACACTGAAATCCTTACCCCTATTCGTGATCAGCAATTGAGTCGACAGGCAGAAATTGAATACCTCAAAAAACACGGCCTCGCGCTCGAATGGGAGAAAGCCAAGTACTCGATCAACCAAGGACTTTGGGGAACCAGCGTCGGCGGAGAAGAGACACTTAGTAGTGATGGCGTCCTTCCTGAATCTGCATGGCCTACCCCAGTAACCGCGACCGAACCAAAGCATTTAACGCTTCAATTCAATAACGGAGAATGTGTTGGACTAGCAGCCAAAGAGCTGAGCCCTGTTGCTGCAATTAAGGAGCTCCAACAACTTGCAGCTCCTTACGGCATTGGTCGCGATGTACATGTTGGCGACACCATTATCGGTACAAAAGGTCGCGTCGGATTCGAAGCAGCAGCTCCGTTGATCCTCATCAAAGCACACCAACTTTTAGAGAAGCACACCTTGAGTAAATGGCAGCTGCATTGGAAAAAGCAACTGAGCGATTGGTACGGCATGTTCGTACATGAGAGCCAGTTTCTGGATCCAGTCATGCGCGACATCGAAGCTTTTTTGCTCAACACACAACAGAACGTAACGGGCGAAGTCGACATCCAACTTCACCCCAAACGATTTGAAGTAACCGGCATTCGCTCACCGTTCGATTTGATGAACAAGAAGTTCGGCGCGTACGGAGAAACGACGGGCGGCTGGTCGGGCGACGACGTCAAAGGCTTCACAAAGATTCTTGCCAATCCAATGCGCATTCATCAAGCTGTTCAAGCTTCCGCTAAAACCCAAGACGTATGATTCGCATTGGAATTGCAGGAGCAAGTGGCTATACCGCAGGCGAATTACTACGCCTACTGAAGCTTCATCCACGAGCAGAAATAAGTTGGTGCTACAGTCATTCACAAGCAGGAAAAGCTGCTGCAGAATTACATGAAGGGCTACTCGATTCTGATGTCGTTTTCACCGACACGGTGACTGACAATGTAGACGTCGTTTTCCTTTGCCTCGGTCATGGTAACTCAAATAAATGGCTCGAACGCTTCTTGCCATCGCTATCTGAAAGTGTCAAAATAATCGACCTCAGTGCGGACTTCCGAAGAGGGGCAGAAGCGAATCCAACTACTAAAGATTGGCCTGTTGCACATGGTCGCACGTGGGTATATGGCCTACCTGAAGTTTCCAAAGAAGCAATCGAGAACGCAGATGCTATTGCCAATCCGGGATGCTTTGCTACGGCGCTTCAATTGGCGTTACTTCCCCTTGCAGAAGAAGGATTGCTCACTGAAGAAATTCATGCAAACGCAGTTACAGGGTCAACGGGCGCAGGACAAAATCCAAGCGCAACAACACACTTCAGTTGGAGAACAAACAACCTCTCTAGCTACAAGACTTTCACCCACCAACACCTTGGCGAAGTGCGAGCAACACTAAGTGAACAGTCGAGTAGTCAGCTGCCAACATTGCGCTTCGTTCCAATTCGAGGAGATTTTGCCCGTGGCATCTTCGCAACGATCTACACACCTTGTTCACTTTCTCAACATGATATGAGTGAGTTATATAAAAATCGCTTTGAAAATCACCCGTTCTCAACAGTTTCGCTTCAATCGGTACACCTAAAACAGGCTGTCAACACAAATCATGCTGTTATTAACGTGCAAGCGATCGATGGACAAGCCTTCATCAGCATTGCAATTGACAATTTGTTGAAAGGTGCTGTTGGCCAAGCGGTCGAAAACATGAACCTCATGTTCGGATTACCGCAAGTGACTGGACTCAATCTTAAAGCCTCGGCATTTTAATTATGGGAAACTACTTCGATGTATACGGACGTTTTGACGTCGCTTTAATTTCTGGACTCGACTGTGAAGTGACCGATGAAAACGGCATTAACTATCTCGACCTGTACGGAGGCCATGGCGTCATTTCCATCGGGCATGCCGAGCCGCGATGGCTGAAAGCAGTGCAAGATCAAGCAGCTCAATTGGCGTTCTATTCGAACGCAGTTCGCTTGCCTTCGCAAGATCATTACGCGTCCAAACTGGCACTTCAATCTGGCTACCCGAACCACCAATTATTCATGGTTAACTCGGGCGCCGAAGCAAATGAGAATGCGCTCAAGCTTGCGAGCTTAGAGACGGGCCGCACCAAATTCGCCGCGTTTAAAGGTGGCTGGCATGGACGTACTGCAGCAGCACTTGGCGTGACAGACGATGCAAAACTTTATGCGCCATTCAATGAAAAGTTAATCGATTGCACTTGGCTAGAATTGAATGATCTCTCTAGTACTTCGGAGCTGTTGCACAGAAAAGAGACGGCTGCAATCATCATCGAAGGGATCCAAGGTGTCGGCGGACTTGATGAACCGACGCCTGATTTTCTCAAGGCACTTAGAACGCTTTGCGACGAAACAGGAACGCTTCTCATCTTCGATGAAATCCAATCGGGCTTCGGACGGACGGGACACTTTTTCGCGCACCAAAATGCAGAAGGAATTCAAGGAGACATCGTCACCATGGCGAAAGGAATGGGTAACGGGTTTCCATTGGCGGGCTTGCTAATTCATCCTTCTATCGAACCAAAGAAAGGAAGCCTAGGCACAACGTTTGGAGGAAACCCACTCGCCGTTGCTGCTGCCGAAGCAGTCCTTCAGGTTTTGAAAAAGGATCAGCTCACAGCAAGAGCAGAAGCTATTGGAGCTTACGCCAAAACCATCTTCGAACAGCTTTCTGGCGTACTTGAAGTAAAAGGTCGCGGACTAATGCTAGGGCTCCGATTTGCAGAGCCCGTTGCCGAATTACGGGCCAAGCTTTTGTACGATCATTTCGTTTTCACCGGCGGCTCGAACGACAAACACCTACTGCGTGTCCTTCCTCCTCTTACGGTGACTAAGCAACACTTTGACCACTTGTACGCAGCACTACAACAAGAACTGTCAACCACCAGAACAACGACAGCATCATGAATCAATTCACCTGCGTGTCGGATGTCCCCAACCTAAAAACACTCCTAGCCTTAGCACGTGAAGGCAAGGCCAATCCCCAACTTCATGCAAAGCTTGGGCAAGGCAAAGCGATCTGTTTACTCTTCCTAAATCCTAGTCTACGCACGCGGCTTAGCACCCAACGTGCAGCTGCACATCTCGGACTTACCTGTATGGTCATGGATGTAGGCCGCGATGGTTGGCAGCTGGAATTCGAAGACGGTGTCATCATGAACGGCACCAAAGCCGAGCACGTTCGCGAAGCTGCACAAGTCGTTAGTCAGTACTGTGATGTCATCGGGCTCCGAACCTTTTCGGCCTTGAAAGATCGCGACGATGATTACAGTGAACCGATACTTTCTGCCTTCATGAAGTACGCGAGTGTTCCAGTGCTTTCTCTGGAAAGTGCGATTCGACATCCGCTGCAATCACTCACCGACTTGATTACAATTGAAGAACACGTCACCGTTGCTCAACCGAAGATTGTACTTAGCTGGGCGCCGCACCCGAGGGCACTTCCACAGGCGGTTGCCAATTCGTTTGCAGAATGGGCAAGAGCTGCCGGACACAAAATCACGATCGCCTGTCCTCAAGGATTCGAGCTGAGTGACGAATTTTCAAATGGACATACGGTAACGAACAATCAAGACGCTGCACTCGAAGGCGCAGATGTGGTGTACACCAAAAACTGGTCAAGTTTCAAGGACTACGGTGCGATAGCAAAAGGACACGATGATTGGCAAATCACTACTGCAAAAATGGCGCTCACCAATGAAGCCAAATTCATGCATTGCCTTCCGGTTAGGCGAAACGTTGTCGTTTCTGATGCTGTGATCGAGAGTGCCAATAGTCTTGTTTTGGCGCAAGCTGACAACAGAACCTGGGCGGCGAAAGCAGTACTTCAATCCTTGCTCCATGACTAAACTAACGATCATAAAAGTTGGCGGACAGGTGATTGATAATCCACAGCGGTTGTCAGAATTACTCACGGCTTTTGCGCAGGTTTCTCATCCTAAAATCCTCGTGCATGGCGGTGGGAAAAAGGCTAGTGCAGTATGTGCTGCGATGGGAATCGAACCGCAATTAGTTGAAGGTCGCCGATTGACAGACGCCGCTACATTAGAAGTGGTCACCATGGTCTACGCCGGACTCATCAACAAAAACATTGTCGCTCAACTTCAAGCACTCAACTGCCCGAGCATGGGCGTGAGTGGAGCTGATGCAGATTTGATTCGAGCGCACCTCCGACCTATCGACAAGATCGATTACGGCTACGCGGGTGACATCGATCTAATTAACATCAAGCGGCTCAAAGAACTTCTAGCACTTGATACCGCATTGGTCTTTTGTCCGATAACGCACAATGGAGAAGGCCAATTGTTAAATACCAATGCCGATACGATTGCGACCGAGTTGGCCGTAGCTTGTTCGGAAGACTTCAATGTTGAGCTACGGTACTGTTTTGAACACTCCGGCGTGCTCTTAAACATCGAAGACTCAGCTTCCGTCCTCCAAACCTTACAAAAACAACGTTATCAACAGTTATTAACAGATGGCACTGTTCATTCTGGAATGATTCCGAAACTCAACAACGCATTTTTAGCAAAAGATCGTGGAATACGTCGCGTTATTGTTGGCAACTGGCAGTTAGCAACACCGGGCACAGAAATCCTAGCAACATGAAGTACACATATGACATCTCGACCTCGTTAGGCTTGTTAAGAATGTTGATCGCAACAGAGAGCTTCAGTACCGAAGAATCACACACTGCTAACATTCTGATGGAGGCATGTCGATTACGTCATTCAGCCCCGTGCAAAGCACGAGGATCCTCGCCAGAGAGCGGGACTTACGCCAAAACAGCAGAGCGAATTGGCAACAACGTAATCCTACTGGATCCAGAAATGGATTCTTCTCGCCCTACCTTATTGCTCTGCAGTCACCACGACACCGTAAAGCCGAATAAGGCCTACACTAGAAATCCGTTCGATCCGAGTATTGAAGGAGACAACCTTTATGGGCTAGGAAGCAACGATGCAGGTGGTTGCCTCGTGTCATTGCTCGAAGCGTTTTACGCGCTCATCCAACTCCCTGACCGGAGTCATAATCTGATCTTCGCTGCAGTGGCAGAAGAAGAAAACAGCGGTGGAGCAGGCTTACGTGGCATACTACCCGACCTTCCCGAAATAGACCTCGCCGTAATCGGTGAGCCCACCGGACTCCAACTTGCCATTGCCGAGAAAGGACTTCTTGTCATCGACGGGTTGGTTACCGGTACACCCGGCCATGCTGCACATGCACATACTGTCAACCCTATTGCTGGAGCGGTGGAAGACGTGACCGCCTTAATGGGTTTTGCGTTCGACCAACACTCTCCTAACCTTGGAAAAGTCCGTGTCTCGGTTACACAAATTGAGGCAGGAACACAGCACAATGTTGTTCCAGCAGAATGCAAGTATGTCGTCGATGTTCGGGTAAACGAGCGCTATACAAATGAGCAAGTGCTCAAAGCACTTCAACGTGTCGCCTTTCATTCAAAGCTTACACCTCGCAGCCTGAGGCATCAATCTTCTTCTATCCCGAAGGAGCACAAACTTGTTCAAACCGCAGTGGCACTTGGCGCCTCAACGTATGGCTCTCCAACCTTGAGCGATCAAGCTGCATTGACCTGCCCATCTATCAAATGCGGACCTGGAGATTCTCGCCGATCACATCAGGCAGATGAATTCCTGCACGTCAGCGAACTCGACGCTGGCATCACTTTTTATACTACTTGGCTCACTCAATTCTTACGCGCATGAAACTCTGGGACAAAGGCTATCAAATCGACGATTTCGTTGATCAATACACCGTAGGAAACGACCGCGATCTCGATCAGCGGTTGGCGAAGTACGACCTCCAAGGAAGTCGCGCGCATGCACACATGTTACGCGCTGTCGGACTTCTCACAGAAGCGGAAGAAGCAGACCTCCAAGTCGCGCTTCAAGAACTCGAAGCAGAAGTCGAAGCGGACACCTTCACGATCGGTGACACCTTCGAAGACGTTCACTCTTATGTAGAATATCGACTTACTCAGCGCGTTGGCGATGCGGGGAAGAAGATTCACATGGCGCGTTCGCGTAATGATCAAGTCCTCGTCGACTTACACCTTTTCGCGAAGGCAGAACTCGCAGGGCTTGTCGAAGATGCACGTGCGCTGTTCGATCAATTATTGGTTTTGGCGGAAGCACACAAAGACAAACCACTACCCGGCTACACGCACATGCAGGTGGCGATGCCTTCGAGTTTCGGACTATGGTTTGGCGCATATGCAGAAACCTTGATCGATGACTTGTATTTCATCAAAGCGGCTTCACGAGTGGCCGATCAAAACCCACTAGGTTCAGGAGCAGGTTACGGTTCGAGTTTCCCTATTGATCGCGATTTGACGACTTCTGAACTCGGTCTGGCGCAAGTCCGCATCAATGTCGTTGCTGCACAAATGAGTCGCGGCAAACTCGAGCAAGCGGTCGCTTCGGCCTGCGCCGCGGTGAGTGCAACCTTGAGCAAAATGGCTGCGGACATGTGCTTGTACATGAGCCAGAATTTTGGCTTCGTTCGCTTCCCGCCAGAGCTAACGACAGGGTCGAGCATCATGCCGCACAAGCAAAACCCAGACGTTTGGGAAGTGATGCGTGCACGTTCTGCGAGGATCATGTCTATCCCTGGAGAATTGGCCTTGGTCACTTCAGGACTAACAAGTGGCTACCACCGCGACATGCAGGTTCTGAAAAGTCCGTTGATGGAAGCGCTGGATACCACACGTGAAAATGTGCGTGCGGCGACCTTCATGTTGGCGCACATTCAACCGCAAACGCAATTGACGGATGAGGAACGTTACGACCTACTCTTTACTGTTGAAGAAGTGAACCGTCGCGTACTCGCAGGCGAGGCTTTCCGTGATGCGTACAAGGCCGTTGGAGAGTCGATATTCAACGGTAGCTATACTCCCAACCGTGAAGTAAAGCATACGCACTTGGGTTCGATTGGGAATTTGGGATTGGAGAGGATTAGGGAGAAGTGGGAGGCGGCAACTTAGCAGAGCTAAGTAGTCCTGCGGATTGGCAATCCGCAGGACAGATCGGCAGGACATGCAGTCAACTAGAAATTTCGTAAGTTAGGCATGCCTATTTGTTAAATAGACTACTTTTTAGCTTTGGCAAATAATTAAACTAAATAAAGAATTCGACTATGCTAATTCGAAAATCTACATTCCCCATGATGAAGCCCCTACTCTTCACCCTAGCACTATCGCTAGTATTCCAGGCTTCTATTCTAGCTCAGTTTTCCTTGATCGACACTGTTACTTCAACCCATCCTCTGAATAATATTGATGGTAAAGATGGATTTTCATTCTATTCTAATGTTGATAGAGATACATATGAAGTCACAGCTGTCCAAAACGTTTGAGCTAGACATAACCTAGCTTGTAAAACCGTGGGTTTTGTGCTGAAAAGAGGTCCTTTGTGAAATCTAGCCTACCCTGTATCAAACAGTGTTGCTTGTGATTCGATTCTGCCACTGGTTC
>JBGCGF010000116.1:0-6058 GCA_045110575.1 Saprospiraceae bacterium | reverse complement strand
GCAGAGATCTACGCTGAATTATGTTTGGGCAATGTGCTTGTTCTTTCCTGTTGGTTAAAGAAAGAAGGGAGTTCTAGTGGCTGAAGACCGCCTTGACTCCTTTAATGTGGTTTTGGTACCTCTCAATTTCCTTTATGTCTTCCTCGAGCTTCATTCGTCGACGAGAACGTTTGCTGTCTACGAGTAATCCGTATATGTGTTGAAAATCATCATGCATTATTTCTAGATCATCTTCAGCTATGGAGAGGAATTTTTGAAAGAGCCCTTTTGTTAGGGTTTTCGCAATTCTAGGGTTGGCACTCATCAGCTCAATAACGTTATCTCTATAGTCCTTTAACCTTGAGCTTACTGAGTAGTCTACAAACAAACTACTTGGCAATAAAGCGCTTTTCGCTTTACTAAAAGCGTAGTCTTCAGTAGCTAAAATTTTGTTATCCAAAATTAAGTGATTTCGTAGTAAGGAATCATCGTAGACGTTGAACACGCAAGAGTCAGGGAATTGATTCATGCATTGCCACACATGTTTTATGGTAGCGAGGCTCGCGAGAACTAGAAATTTGGTTTCTGTATCAGACAAATATCTAGTCCACCAAGGGATCAGTGGGGAAATTGAAAACGATCGCTTATATTCTATTGTGCCTTTTGAGACCTCAAGTCGAGCTTCAATGGCATTATACATGACCTGCTGTAAGCAGTCTTTTTCTTCAGCTTGTCCTGCTTCATTTCTAGTGGATAGGAGGTGGTTGGCAAAGATTGACTTCTCAACTTTTACAATTTGATCCGTGAGGCTTTTATATTCTTGTTTAGCATCGCTATACCTAGATGCTGGCTCGTATCGCTTGTAACTTGCTCGTTTTGAGTAATTTATGGATTTCCATGCGCTGATGAGTTCTTTGTTTTCTGGAATCGCATACCATTCGGGAGTAAATCGAGCGCTGTTCCCTTCCTTTTGCGTTTTCTCGATAGTTGATCCAACGTCGCTTCGCAAAAGGTGCTTTTCGTCAATTCCGAAATGCAGAAGACCACAGACTAATGTCATAGATAGCGGGGCGGTTCCGTTCAGCTCCTTAAATACACTTGCGTAAGAGCTCCGAACCAATACGGCTGCAAAGTATTCTAGTTCTTCGACCTCGTGATCTATTAAGTGGTTTAGTACTATGATTGAAGTTGTAGAGAGAATATCCTTTGCTTCCCCACGCTTTAGGTAGTCTTTTATAGTCATACGTGCTGTCTGAGTCTGAGGTGTGAATCTAGTTGGAAAATCTATTCTCAGGTCAGTTCTTTATTCCGGTAGCTTTTGTGAGCTCACAGATGCAAGGTGTAAGCTAGGCTGATAGTCTATTTGTACCAGTAAGAGGTTAGAGGTCATAGGTTAGGAAAAATTTCCAGCCTATACGCGTAAAACTATGTCGATCAACAAACCTCTGAACTACATAAGCCCTGCTCTCTAAAATTGAAAGAACAAGCAGGCGTAAGGGTAAGTAATTTGTTTGATATCGTCTGCTGTTTGCAGAACAGTAAGAGTAAAGCAATTTTAAAACCTCAATAAGCAAATTCGGATGAACTGTTTTTTTACGATGAGAGGGATTCAGATAGTACCCCTCTTTTTGATGTCAATTTTACTTGTTAGTCTTCCTGGGACTAGTTATTCCTTAACCACAAAAAACTTGCGCGCAGATACTAGTGTCTATGCTCGCATTGCTGATGCCGGTATTTCGCCGAGCATTATGAGTGCTAACTCCAATACTGATACCAGCGATTACAGTATGCCAGGAGCTGAAACACTGCCTAATCCAATTTCACTTGTACGATTGGTCTGTAAGGCAATTGTAATCGATTTAGCGGCAAAAGAGCTTAGTAAGCTCTTACCTTGGTCTGATCCTTCAGATCCCGTAACAGGGTATCTCTCGCCCAATGATCCGAATGTAGATGCTGACGTTAGCCGCTACAAAGGCACTGTTTTCGGTTTTGATTTATTTTCTTTGGAAATAGAGCACCTGAAGAAGGCGAAGGCGCAGAATGTTAAGCCCAATTTGGTTCCTGTCCCTTGGCTACAGGGTCGGTGTTCTTGTGATCCCTCCCTAGGGGTTAATGCCAGGTACGAGTATGTATACGCTTCTAGTGCTAAAGTTAGGGATGCAGCATACGGTAATATCATTGGAGTGCTCCCTTCAGGGAAAGCTGTAGTGGTGTATGGTTACGCTTCTGAAAATACGATTGTTGAAAATCGTACGGGGCGCTGGGTTAACGTAGCGTGGCATGATGACTACGGCGTGAGGACTGCCGTAATGTTTTCAGGATTACTGACGCCCGGCGAATATTTAGGTAATGTCGGTTACCCTGATGTCAGTGGCTGGAATCAAACTCGATTAGTGAAAGGTGAACTTTACATTGTTAAGCAAACTAAAAAAGGCTTGGCTTTACGAAATGCACCTAACATAAATGGGGACTTGATTCGGCGAATCCCAACAGGAACAGAGCTGTACCTTCTAAGAGTGACACCTCATTCAAGGTCTATTAGATTAGATGATGAAAATACCGTTGACGGAACTTGGGTATACGTTCGATCTTGGGATCTTAGAGTTGAAGGTTACGTGTTTAGCTCGTATTTGTATCCTAAGTAGGATAGGAATTTGAATTCTGATAGGTAGGATTCATTTTAAAATATTGAGGGTCGCTTCAGCTAACTTTAGGTGAAGCGGCCTTTTTTGTGGAACCTTGTCTAGGTGGTTGAGGGCCTTTCAAGGTATCACATTATGCACCTGTAGGGGCAACTAACTAGCTGCGTCCAATTTTGGAGTACCGATCTGAGTTTACTTGAATATTGTTGGATGCGGTTTTGATATTTCTGCCTTATTCTGAATGGCTTGATATCAGAATTGATGCAGTTGTCAGAGAATGAACCTTTAATTATACGGGTTGAAAGTTCGCCCAGCCCCCCCCCCCAAAATTCTCCCAATTTCCGTATCCTTAACACTACACATAGCCCGATATCAAAATGAAATATTCTGTAACGAAGCGGCACGCTAAATCAGTTGTACTTGAGTTGGAGCAAGGTCAGAACGATGATCAAATCCGAACGGCGTTAGACGCAAAAGGACTCTACCCAAAAGACATTGATGAAGTGATGGTCTTAGCTCGTCAGCTTAAAATGGACCAAGCAGCAGAGAAGGTGAAGGAGCACTTACTTAATGGAACCTATACGGAAGGGTTGGAAAAAGAACTGGGGGTCACGCGTTCCGATTTATGGCGCATGGAAGTACAAGCCATGGATTCGTTTCCGCTGATTGCAACTAATGAGATCAAAAAAATGGTCTTTGCTGGTAAGAGTGACGAAGAGATCATTGCAAAAGTGCAGAACAGGTTTGTACATGCTGAAGAGATCAAAGAAGTAGCAGCGAACTGTAGGGTTTATAATACACCAAGAAGAGGTAAGCAAAGGGCGCTATATATCGTTGTTGGAATAGCGTTCATTACCGCTGGGGTAGGTCTTCCTGTTTTCGCCTATGTGGAGGAGATCTATGACCTACAAGTATTGCTCGTCATACCAGCGATTGGGGTAGGCTTCAAAGCGTTGTATGAAGCCTTTTCTTCACCTCGTGTTTCTGAGCAGATGGAGTAGTTCACTGATTACGCTAGCCTAAATTTCGTCGGAAGGGTAAAATCAATATGTCACCCAGCCTGGCTCTTTTGCTGCGCCGTTTCGCCAAACCGGCCTATCGCATGCTAGACTTATCAGCCCAGCGAGATGTGCGCTGTATCCATCGCAATGGGCCGGTAGGTCCATCATGTGCGAGGCCAGTTTGCTTCGAAAGACGCAGTCTTGAGTAAGCGGGCTGGGCGAAAAGAAGACGAAGCCTTGAAGGCGAGGACTGGGGCGGAATAACACAAAGTCTTGCGCAAGCGGCAACTGTCAAGTGCATTACACATCGGAAACCCCTGTGAAAGCTAAGATGTCCACCATTTGTCCTAGTCACTTTAGTGGCTAACTCGTGTCTACCCTGTAGGTTAGTGTACCCCAAAATCAACATTTCACTACCCACACTATTCAGCCTCAACATTGAACTATTTACACCGTCTCGTATTTCTGCTCCTCCTACTTTCTACCTCAAACATCAGCCTTGCTCAACTTGAAATTGATCACGACCTCCATGCGCTCGAACTAAGTTTTGGCGAAAGCCCAACAGACGGCGCCTATGCTTTTTCAGCTTTCGCAAAACAACTACTAGACAAGGGCGATTCTTCGAGGGCCGTATCTGCCTATGCGTTACTCGCATCCTGCTACATCGAGGCGTATGTCTCCAACAAGGCGAAGCAGACCCTAGAATTAGCTTCTGATGTGATGCCTATGCATCCAACTACAGCAGCGCAATTGCGCTATATTTCATCTGAAATAAGGCTTCTGGGGCATTTACGCCTTCGAGATGATGTCCCCAGATTACTTCAAGTACAAGACAGTCTCACCGCATTGATGAGCGATATCGACTTGTATTGGCAAGCGCAATTAAAATACAACCACTCGGATGCGGCGTACCATCAAACAGACGTGAGTACTTCTCTTCATTACGCCAATGAAATGGATTCACTCGCAAACCTTGCCCTGAATCCGAAGCTGCATTCTCAGACCTATCAGCATTTAGTGTGGTTATGTTTTGCCCGGCAAGAATACAAGGAGGTAGAACAGAACATCAAAAAGGCTAGAGGTTGGAGTAAAAAAATCAACGACCAAGTCGCCCTTCGCAACTTGCTCCTGCAGGCAGCAGTCCTAGATGAAACGTGGAGCCATACAGAAGAGGGCCTTGAACGATTGGATTCGGCACGTCTAGTCTTTGAATCTCTAAAGCTCGATACGATTGACAGCCGTGACAATAGAATTAGAGGAGGACTATTGGTACGGCAAGGTCGATGGGACGAGGCGATAGAACTATACGAGCAGCAGATTGCGTACGAAATGCGCACGAAGGCAGATCCGAGCCACAGTTACTTCTGGTTGGGGTTTACAAAGCGTAAGGCCGGTCGACTTAACCAGGCCGCGAAGGATTTTCAAACAGCACACGAGATCGCAGTAGAACGACAGATTTATGCCCGCGCTCAATTCTATGCAAAGGAGCTTTCCAAGACGCTAGAGACTTCTAAGGACTTCGAGGGCGCGCTTCGTTGGCATTTGATCAGTGAACAGTCCGCCGACAGCGTATCGAATGACAAGCTTAAAAAGCAGGAAGCTGTGGCAGAGCTTCGTTTTGAAACCCGCGCCCAACAGCAACAGCTTCAACTCCTAGAGTCACAGCGCGCGCAAGCGCAAACTCGGTTTCTGCTGATTCTCGTCGCTTCAGTACTCGGCTTACTGCTTGCAGGGATGACCTACTATGCGTTTCGTCAACGGCAAAAAGTACAGGCGGAACGACTACTGTCTGCAGAAGTAAAGAATCAATCATTGACGGAGGCTCTGCTTTCGCAAAACCAGAAGCTCTCCATACAAGCCTTAACGTTGGTTCAGAAAAATGACTTGCTCAAGCGCCTAGAAGGGCACATGCTAGAGCTTCGGCGAACGAGTGAGGGAAGCCTTAATCCAGCAGCGAATCAGATCAGTAGAGCGATCAAACATGACGTCACCAAGGCAGAAGATTGGAGCACATTTCTTACGTCGTATGAAGAGAGTAACGCACCGTTCATTTCTCAATTACGTGAATCGCACCCGAAGCTTACTCCACACGACTATCGACTTATCGCACTTGTGCGCACCAACGTGACCAATAAAGAAATTGCCCAGGCGCTGACGATCTCAGAGGCTGGTGTGAAGAAGGCTAAGTATCGACTTCGAATAAAGCTAGGCCTCGATGCAGGCGAGAAAGTGGCGACCTATCTCAATAACTTCAGTTCAAAAAAAACCATCCTTGATGCTTAGAGCGTGTCTAGAAATTCGGATTCTGGCGAAATTGAGATGATTTATTGCTGATTTAGGCAAAAAGCGCAAGGAATAGCTGGCTATTTCGAGCATTTTTAACGAAAACCAGTGAAAAATCAGCCAATTTTTAGTCGTATTGGATTTCCTAAACAC
>JBGCGF010000115.1:0-21290 GCA_045110575.1 Saprospiraceae bacterium | reverse complement strand
AAGAACAACGAACGCACAACAATGTATATAAAAAATAGGCGAAATAGTAATGAGTTCAATTGTTTAGTCTCGATTCGAACTTGGTGCTTCACCGAAAGTTTGGTGCTTCGAAATCGCCTACTTTTCATATACTAAACGTTATGCGTCATGACGAAATAAATGAGAATGAAAAGTTACCTAATAGGGGCATTGTGTATTTTGGTTTTTGTGTCGTGCAATGCAGGATACCAGAAAGAGGATGGGAGTTGGGTTTGGGTTTCTTATGATACCGGTGCGGGCAAAAGAGTGAGTCAAATTGATAAACATGACTATGAATCCTTTGAAAAACTGGATGATAATTATGTAAAAGATATAAACTCAGTATTTCACATTAGAAGCAAAATAGATAAAGCTGATCCAAACTCATTTAAGCTGATTGAAGGAGGATATTCAATGGATGGAAATCATGTATTCCTTGACGATGAAATTATAATCTTCGCAAATCCTCAAACTTTTCAATTGCTTGAATTCCCGTATTCAAAAGATAATTTTCATATCTACTGTGGTACTATTCCTTTTATGCTCGATGAAAGTGAAGTAAAAGAATTTAAGGTATCTAAAACAGGAGAATCAATGTCAAATATGAAGTCAAGTGTGTTGCTTTCTCATTTCATAGAAATTAACCCTGAATATAAATGGATTGATACATTAGGAGTGGATGGAGTAATTGTCGGAAAATGGGGCTCGGGAGAAACTAACAATAAAACAATTAAAGGATTTAAGATTCTAAGATAATAAACACGAACGCATAACATTATTTGATCACCTCATCCGGCCTATCGGCTCGGACGCTGGATACTCATGATACGTTGAGGTAACCGATAAGACGTATGCCCCAGCCCTCCAAGGCAGAACAATCAAAAGCTTCTTAGATCTCCCCATCGACTTGAAAAGTTAACTTCATAAGCTTTATGAAAACAGATGTGGAGGCGCTTCAATAGAGGCCTCTCCATTTCTCGTTTAGGCTAGGTGCTTTTGTTCACCTACCTTCCCTCAATGGCGAACTCCCGTTTCAAACTCGGTCCGGCAACATTTGTTGCTGCTGCCTTCATTGGCCCAGGAACGGTGACCACCGCCACACTCGCCGGCGCGAACTACGGGTATGTGCTCAGTTGGGGAATCCTCTTTTCGATTTTTGCCACCATCGTTTTACAAGAGATGGCGGCACGACTAGGCGTCGTTGGTCGCCTAAGTCTTGGAGAAGCGATACGCACCAAGATCCCCAAAGGCATCGCCTTCACGCTTGCTGCTACACTCATTGTTGCTGCGATCTTTATCGGAAATGCCGCCTATGAAGGAGGCAATTTGAGCGGAGCTGCCTTAGGCGCATCGTACATGGATGCGTTCGGCTTGAGTCAAACCATGACGACCGTATTTTTGGGCGTGCTTGCAGCTGGTCTGCTGCTCCTCGGTCGATTCAATGTGCTTAAGAATGTCTTGGCGGCAGTCGTTGCGCTACTTAGCTTGGTTTACCTCTTCGCGGCCTTTACCTCAGGCGTGGATTGGGCAGCCGCTCTCTCAGGCCTTTTGCCACTGCGTCTTCCTGAAGGGAGTGAGTTGACGCTGATCGCTTTGATCGGAACAACAGTTGTGCCGTACAACCTCTTCTTGCATGCTTCTGCAGCGCGCGACCATTATGCTGCGCCTGACGAGCTCCAAGCGGCCCGCATGGATACCTATGTGTCCGTTTTGCTCGGTGGCTTGATTACACTCGCAATTTCTCTGACAGCTGCTGCAGCTTTCCCGCAGTCCTACGGGACTGTCGTCGCCAAAACTTTGGGGTCTGACGATCTGCTTACGCCACTTCGAGGTGTTCTAGGCGTATATGCGCCGTATGTACTTGGGATTGGATACTTGGCTGCTGGACTGTCAAGTGCCATCACCGCGCCACTCGCTTCAGCTTATGCCATGGTGGGGCTGTTCGGTTGGTCGGCAGACATGAAAAGTGCACGTTTTCGCATGAGCTGGGCAGTTGTCTTACTCGTCGGACTAGGCTTTTCTCTAACTGGGATAAAACCTGTCTCATTGATCTTCCTCGCGCAAGTAGCAAACGGAATTCTCCTTCCGATCATTGCTGGTTTCTTACTCTGGGTTGTCAATGATCGAGACTTCCTCGGCAGTCAAATCAATGGACGGACACGCAACATTCTCGGTCTGCTCGTGCTGGCCATTACTGTCCTTCTGAGTGGTCGATCCTTGTGGTTGGCCTTTGGTTTCTAAAATAAATACGATCGCATGTCCCCTTCCCATCGCGCAGCTTCGTCATCTAGATGAAACCAATTCATAACCCTCGGCGCTAACTCAGAAAGAAGCGTCACAAAATTCACTACCATGAAAGACTTCATGCTTGTTTTCCTCAGTAAAAGCTATGCTGACCTAGGCCTCTCTCCCGAACAAATGCAAGCTCGTATGGGCAAGTGGGGCGCTTGGGGTGCTAAAATGAAAGGACAGGATATTCTCAAAGGAGGCCACGCGCTCCATTCAGAAGTTCGCCAAATATCAGGTCCAGATCACGTTGTAACCGACCAGCCTGGCAGCGAAATCAAAGAATTGATCGGTGGGTACTACATTATCAATGTAGCCGACTTGGATGCGGCAACTGTCGTTGCTCAAGATTATCCAGACTACGATCTCGGAGGGACTTGTGAAGTTCGAGAGGTCATGGTATTTAATCGGTAACAGATGCCAGGGAGTGAGCCAGGAGCAACAGGACTCGTCGATCATCTTTTTCGACAGCAATACGGTAAGTACATCGCAATTCTGACGCGCATCTTCGGATTCGAACACATCGAAACGATCGAGGATGCACTGCAGGACACCTTTGCCAACGCAACGTTAGCATGGCGCGATGAACTACCGGACAACCCTGAAGCCTGGCTCACTACTGCGGCAAAAAATCGGACACTCGATCTCTTTCGGAAAATCGAGGCAACCCGTAAAAGGGAGCTGCGACAGCCAGAACAAGAATTCCTTGAGGCTACAGAAGACTTCTTCCTAGACGAGCAAATCGCCGATGCTCAGCTTCGGATGATATTCGCAGCTTGCCATCCTGGAATTGCTCCTCCTGATCAGTTGGCCTTCGCACTTCGCACGATTTCGGGTTTCAGTCAACAAGAGGTCGCTTCAGCACTTTTGGTCAAAGTCGAGACGATGAAGAAGCGCCTGCTTCGCGCTCGTAAAGGCATTCAGGCTTCTGGTCTTGCTTTTGAAATACCGCAAGGCCTCGAATTAGAGAAGCGACTCGCGCAAGTCTTGAATGTGCTCTATCTCATTTTTAACGAGGGCTTCCATTCAGGTAGACGCGATATTTTAATCCGAAAAGATCTCTGCGGAGAGGCGATGCGTTTATGTGCGCTGTTGTTAAGGCATCCGATTACGAAAAAACCAGCGGTACATGCGCTGTTTGCATTGATGTGTTTTCAAGCTGCTCGCTTAGAAACGAAGGTGAATGCCGAAGATGAAATTCTGGACCTCCGTAGACAGGACCGCAGTAAGTGGCACAAGCCCCTTGTGGATTTGGGCAACCAGAACATGATGCTAGCAACCGATGGTTCAACGATGACCAAGTACCATTATGAAGCCGCAATCGCAGCCGAACATGTGGCTGCCAAATCCTTTGAAGCAACGGACTGGGCTGCGCTCTCGTACTGGTATGCTTGTCTGCAAAAGGTCGCGCCGAGCAACCTGAATTTACTGAGCATGTCCGTCATTGAAATGCAGGCTGACAACGGAGCTTCCGCCAAAACACTTCTTGCGCAGGTTGACCCTAAACTCCTTGGTCCGCGGCGCTATTTGTATCACGGTTGTCATGCGGAGTGGCACCGCCGATTTGGAAACGTAGAAACAGCCAAGCTGGAATTAGAGACCGCCCTTGGATTGGTCACCAATTCACATGAACGCGCCTACATGGAGAAGAAGCTAGCAGAGCTAGAAGCTGAATGAGGTTACTCAAGGCTGCCTATGTACCTTCCAGCCTAGAATGGAACCAATAACGATCGACCTTAACGCAGACCTCGGAGAAGGATATCCATTCGATGCGGAGTTGATGGACATTGTGACGAGCGCGAACATCTGTTCAGGTGCATACATTTCAGATGAAGATCACGTGCGTTCGGCCATTGTTCTCGCTACAGAAGCAGATGTACGCATTGGAATTCATGTGGGATATCCAGACATCGAAAGATTTGGTAGAGTCGCTGCTTTTCAATCGCCAAGAGATTTTGAATCAGCACTTCATCGGCAAGTTGACCAGTTTCTGGAAATGGTGGAATCCGCCAATGGATCTGTTTTTTACCTCAAGCCGCACGGTGCTTTATACCACGATTTAATTCCTGAATCTGATCTTTGGGACGTTCTATTCAAGGTCTGTGATACGCACGGTTGGCCGCTAATGCACCTCGCGGATTCTAATTTTCTCAAGGTCGCTGCGACTGTGGCGGGTGCTGTAAACGAGGCTTTCATTGATCGCAGATATGCAACAGTCGGTTCGCTTGAAGATCGTTCGCTTGAAGGGGCCGTCATCACGGATGAGGAGGAGGTTTTGGCGCAAGCTGTCTCAATAGCTACTGGTAAAGTGATACTCTCTGATGGTATCGAAAAGCCCATTTCTGCTCAGAGCCTTTGCCTCCATGGAGATACCCCAGGAGCCTTAACTCTCGCCTCCAGTGTGAAGGAGCGTCTGCACGAGAAGCTATTTATGATCGCCCCATTCATATGACGATCACTGAACTTCCATACGGGCCTAAGGCGCTAATTTTTCAGGTAGCTGAGCAGCCAAGTCGCGAGTTGACCTTGCGCCTAGAGTACCTCGCTCAGCGACTTAGCGCCTTGCCGTTTGTACAAGAAGCGCGCATTTCCTATTCGGAGTTACTCGTTATTGCCACGTCAACAAATGCCGTAAATTTTGTCCGAAATGAATTGGATGAAATTATTAATAAAACAGCATCTGTAGATGTTTTACCTAAGCTGAAAAATCACCTCGAAATACAGGTTTCTTACTCGGGGCCTGATATGGAGTCCGTGATGAAACAAACGGGCCTTGCACTACACGAAGTAATCCAGTTACACACTAGTCAAACGTACACTGTGCATGCTCTGGGTTTTCAACCAGGCTTCGCATTTCTAGGTACCCTTCCTCCTCAGCTACAACTACCGAGGAAGGCGATGCCACGTAAAAGAGTGCCTCCCAACAGTGTCGCCATTGCGGCAGACCAAACGGCGATCTACCCGCATGCGAGCCCAGGAGGCTGGCACTTGATCGGTATTGCACAGCAGCCTGTTTTTGACCTCTCTTCAGATAACTTATCCGTCTTTCAGCCGGGTGATACGGTTCAGTTTATAGACGCAGATAAACGATGAGCATCCAACTATTAAAACTGCGGGGAAGCTGTCATTTGCAAGATGCAGGTAGGGTAGGGCAAGGAGGTGTTGGCATGCCGCAAGGTGGTTTTGCTGATCGAGAAAGTGCCGAATTGGCCAACCTAATCGTCGGCAAAAAAGGTATTGCTACTTTGCTTGAATGTACCCTAGGAGGTCCTGATCTCCACTTCGAAACGTCATGTGATATCGCGATCACTGGCGCAAACATTCAGCCTAAGATCGACGGTGTTCCAGTTCCTCTGTGGCAGCGCATTCATGCGCAGGCTGGGTCAACGCTTACGTGCAGTCACGCGCGCGATGGCCTCCGTAGCTACATCGCTTTCGGGCGTTCAATCGTGGCGCCGCATTGGCGAGGATCTGTTTCACCTGTTCTCTTGGGTGATGAGATGTATCCTGCAACTTCTGTGTTGGAGGAAGGGACTACGCTGCGACTTGCTGGCGAGCACCAGCCTCGTCAGTCGCGTATCGCGAGATCTTATGTTCAGCTTCCTAAGCACATGAGTGTATTGGCAAAAGGTGGTGAGGTCCATTTGAATCTCCATGCTGCTCCAGAGTCAGTCTTGATGTTGGGTAACGAAAAGCTGCTAAAGGCCTTCTCGCAAACGGCTTGGGAGATCAGTCCGCAGAGTAACCGCATGGGCATTCGTCTCGTCGGTCCTTCGCTTCCGCTCGGTAAAACCTCAGGCTCTATGCGCAGCGGTCCGGTGTTACCAGGGACGGTACAGTTGCTTCCTGATGGTCAGTTGATTATTACCCATGTCGATAGCCAGACGATTGGAGGGTATCCTAGGATAGGTATTGTTGATGCGTTTGGGATGGGGGTTTTGGCGCAAGCTGTGGCTGGGAGGGTGAAGTTGCAGCTACGTTTCTAAACAAACCCAATCGCAGCAGCTGTCTGAATGCTCTCCGGTTCTGGTTTAGGATCTACATCAGGCAAAATCAACACAGGAATCGGAGAAACATCAGCAACCTTCTCACTGTGATTACGACTCAGCCATTCTTTCCAGCGAGGGCGACGGTGATGTATTACCGTTAGCCAATAGGACTCTGTTTTCTTCGCGCAATCCAATAGGTAGTTGGTCAGCGAATCGAAACTGTATTCCTCCTGAACATGTGCACCAATCGCTTTGAATTTAGCTGATGATGCTTCTGGGAGTTCCATCAATGGCAAGCCTGATCTGTGAAAGACGTTGACTTTACTCTTGTAACGATCCTTTACTTGTTTGAGGAACGAAACGCAAGAGTCTGGCACTTCATATCGGTCGGCTGCCACAGTAATTCTGAACGGGGCAGTCCAAACCGCCTCATGCGGAACAATTAGAATCGGACACGTTGCCCGCTCTATGATTCCTTCACTAACATCTCCTACAATGAATCGCCAAATGCCCGTGTTTGATGTCTGTCCGAGCAGAATGAGATCAGCATCGTTGGCAGAGTTTAAAACAGAAGATTCGATCGTATCGTAGGAGACCGTATAAGCCGTTTTTACCGACTTGGTCGCCTGGGCATCGATTTCAGATGCTGCTCTTTGGAGCTCTTCTAGGATCTCTTTTTCTTCAATAAAACTAGCGGTCGTGAAGCCGTGATCTGAGAACAGTCGGTGCACATGCACTAACTGAAGATCGGCGTTGAAATCACGTGCAAGGTGACCTGCAAAACTCAGCATAGAATCAGTAGAAGGGCCAAAATCAAGGGCGACGACGATGCGTTTCATAAGCAAGGGTTTGGTGAGCTAGAGAGGTTTGTTAGTGTAGGTCTAAGTTCATAAGTATTTCATGCGACCGAGATGATCCGTGTCAGGTAGAACGCTTGATCTATATAGTAGAAGCGCTTTAAAGAACGGCTGGTCAGTCTTTGTATGTTACCTTCCCCTGTGTGGATTCAAATCAATATCAAGACCTTCTTGGAGCCGTGTTTTCATCTGCCATTGATGGCATTCTCGTCATCAATGAAAGAGGTACCATCGAGATGGCCAACAAGGCTGCCGCCGAACTTTTCGATTACACAAGCGATGAGCTACTTGGCCAGAATGTGAAATTCCTAATGGGAAATGATCACGCTCCAAAGCATGACGGATACCTCTCTCGCTACATGCGTACAGGTGAAGCCCGAATCATTGGGATAGGTCGCGAAGTGAATGGCCGCCGAAAGAATGGAGAGGTGTTTCCGTTCAGACTTTCAGTAGGAGAGCTTAGCCTTCCCGACCGTACCATCTTCACTGGCGTCGTTCATGATGTAAGTGCAGAACGAGAAGCACAGGCTGCATTAGCAGAGCTAAATATTTCGCTTGAACAGCGTGTCAAGGATCGAACCTTGGAACTGAACGAAGCCTTCGACCAACTTCAATCCGAGATAAAGGAGCGTCGACATGCAGAGGAAATCGCAGCCCAAAGTAGAGAAGATGCCTTGCGCGCGCTTGAACGTGAACGCGAGTTAGGCGAACTCAAGACTCGATTCGTAAGCATGGCCAGTCACGAGTTCCGAACTCCATTGAGCACGATTCTTTCGAGTGCTGAATTACTCAAACGATACACCGAAACCGAGCAGCAAGATCGAAGAGAACGACACATCGAGCGCATTAAGAACTCCGTGATTCACCTCACTGATGTACTCAATGACTTCTTGTCTCTCGGGCGAATGGATGAAGGGCGATTGGATTCTCACCCACAACCTGTTGAGCTTTCGGTGATGATCCAAGAGTTTGTAGAATACATGACTCCAACGTTAAAGCCGAGTCAGTACATTCAGCTTTCGCTAAAACTTGACCAACCCATTTTTATCACGGACGAACGCTTCTTACGCAACATCCTCAACAACTTAGTTTCAAACGCAAGCAAGTACAGTAGCGTTGGAGATCCAATTACGGTTAGCATAACATGCGTAAATGGAGCACTTTCCATTAAGGTTTCTGATCAAGGAATTGGTATTCCTAAAGAAGAGCAGGCTCAGTTGTTTAGTCGATTCTTTCGTGCTCGTAACGCTGAGACTATTCAAGGAACTGGCCTGGGACTGCATATCGTTTCGCGATACTTACAGCTCCTGAAAGGGGAGGTTTCATTCGAAAGTAAAGAAGGAGAAGGAACTAGCTTCTTGGTAACTGTACCGGAAAGCCAAGTTGATCAATCAACCCCCGAAGTATAAAAATCATGAAGAATTCAACTGTCCTTGTTATTGAAGATCAGCTAGAAGTTCGTGAAAACCTCATGGAAACCCTGGAGCTTGCCGACTACCAAGTGCTTGGCGCACCCGATGGTCATGAGGGCGTGAAGCTGGTGCGAGAGCACAAGCCCGATCTAATTCTTTGTGACGTCATGATGCCGAAACTTGATGGATTCGGCGTGTTGGAATTATTGCAAAAGGACCCTTCAACTGCAAGCATTCCTTTCATATTCCTAACTGCTCGAGCAGAGCGTGAAGACCTTCGTCGAGGAATGAACCTCGGTGCTGCAGATTACATCACGAAGCCATTTTTCCAAGATGAATTGCTCCGAGTAGTAGCGATGCGTCTTGAAAAACAAGAAGGCAGCACGAAGACTTTACAGTCAAAGACAGTTGGCTCATCGCAAGCTGAAAAGGAAAACGCATTGTCTTTGCTTGACCAGCTTTCAGATAAAGGACGTTCGCGCAG
Source organism: Saprospiraceae bacterium (assembly GCA_045110575.1). GTDB lineage: Bacteria > Bacteroidota > Bacteroidia > Chitinophagales > Saprospiraceae > CALDTK01. The sequence continues at coordinate 12,244 of JBGCGF010000115.1, read as the reverse complement.
CTACAACGAACGCGCAACAGTCTATTTCAAAGGTGATCAGGTGCATAATGTTTACAAGGTCATTTCGGGCAGAGTCAGGTTCTTCATGGAGACTGATTTTGGAAAAACCCTCACGATCGATTCACAGGGATCGGGGAGTTGGTTCGGCATGGAAGACCTCTATGCCGAGGGGGTGAGAAGCGTATCTGCAGGTGCTTATCCTGACGCAGAAATCTTACTGGTAGATAAGACCGATTTCTTGGACCTTATCAATCGTCATCCTTCTTTGGTGCGCATCCACATGCGCCAGTTCAGCCAGGATCTAGCGTTGCGTGCCGAACAGCTTTTGCAGGTTGCGTACTACAGTGTGCGAAAGCGGGTGGCTGAGTTTTTATTGAGGTCTGTCGACAGAAACCCCAACCCGCAATTCGCTGTTGATCTGCGTCGAGAAGACATTGCCGAAGCTGTAGGGACAACCCCCGAAAGCGTAACCCGCGTACTTACGGAGTTTCGAAAAGAAGGCTTTGTCAACCTACCGAGCCAGGGTGGAATCGAAGTTGTCGATAAGCAAGCCTTGCAAGAAGTGCCAGCTTAAGAGCTACCGCAATTGATAATTCCTATGAATTATAGGCCAATCTCAAAAGGTCGTGCGGAGTCAGAATCCCGATTGCTTTTCCTGTTGAATCTACAACTGGTAGGCAATGAACTCTGTATCGCTCAACCAGATCTGCCGCTTCTTTTACTGCTGCATCTTCGTGAATGGTAATCACTGGCGAAGACATGATTTCTTCTGCAAGGAGGCTATCGAAAAGTTGCTTGTTTTCTTTCTCTGCAGAATCGGCCAGGTGCCCGAAATGAGATCGCCAATTTGAAATTTGATGGAGATCGACTTGACTAATAATGCCTAAGGGGTGACCGTTTTGATCTACAATCGGGACGTGATGAATATTGTAAGATTCCATCAGTTTGGCAACCTGAGCAAGCGTAGACGATGGTGTTGCTGTTACTGCAGGAGCGGTCGTAATCGTTCGGATGAGGGTAGAGCGTAGCATGGAGGACAGTTTAGGTCGGTGATTATTATGCTTCACTTGGCCATTAGGTCAGTGTACCTTATGAACGCAAGCGGCTAGTTCATTTCTTAGCCCACTTCGTAAAAGACAGTGGCAATACATCTTCAAAAATGCTCCGGAGCAAATCGTGACTTGTCACAATTCCAATGAGTTCTCCATCGTCCAATACAGGAAGTGCATGGACTTCTTTGGTGAGGAATAGATCAGCTGCGCGACTTATGCTATCGTCAGGTTCAAGGGAAACCAGTTCAGAGGTCATGACATCAGAAACGCTGAGGGAGCTAGACTCAAGATTGGTGACAGTCGGACCGTTTTCGATCATACCTAGCATGGTCAAGTCAGTCTGGCTGACAATTCCTATGAGAGACTTCTCTTCGTTAACTACAAGGATGTGACGTACCTGATGTAGGTCGAGCAATTCCTGAACCTTATCCAACGAAATCTCCGGCCCGACGGTAATCGGGTTGACGGTCATTACCGATATGACAGGAGTTTCTGTGGTCAACATTGGGATTGCATTGGCGCTGTACGTAGTCACTTGATTATGCAATTGCAGTCGAAGACGAGTTTACAATTTCTGTGAAGGTGACCTTCTGAGCTACCGCTGTGTTTTGCTTTGCAACGTTCTTGGGAGCTTTCTTTATCTCAAGTCCGGTCAAGGCGCTCATGAAGATTGGTAGGGCAATAAGTCCAATCGCCCATATTCCTGTGAATCCTGCGATAAGTATCGCTGTCATCATGAGGTAGAAGCGAATGATCATTCCTGTTAGACTAAGTTCGAAGAGTTTCATCTTGTTTGTTTTGATGATCCAAAGATCAGGCGGCCACCTGTGCGACTCCCTGATCCACATCAGGCGAAACAGCTGATCTGTTTTGGCGAAAGCAGAAAGCTCCCTCCGACCTTTGTGAAGTGACGCAGTTAAAGCCTTCATTAAACAGTGATGTTCGATCTCCTTTATCCAAACTAGGGAAGGGAGCCTGCGTGCATTGTGGCGATCCACTAGGGGTAGACGCATTGGTCTACAGCGGGAAAGACTTTTGCTGTGGCGGCTGTAAAACTGTTTTTACGCTTATTCACGAGCACGGCTTAGCAGGTTTTTATGACGTTGATGGTCCTGTAGGCATCAAGCAAAAAGTCAATACCACCGACTTTTCCTACCTCGATGATGAAGAAACCTTGCGTGAGGTTTGCGAGTACGTTGACGACCAAACGATACGCGTCAACTTCGTCGCGCCGGCGATTCATTGTGCCTCGTGCCTCTGGTTACTCGAGCGATTGCCACGCTTGTATCCAGCCGTGCGGCGGAGTAGGGTAGACCTACTATCGCGCCGTATCACCATTGTGATCAATCGCAAAGAAGGCAAGCTTTCGGAAGTTGCCGAGTGGCTCGAACGTCTCGGTTATCCGCCTGAATTACGACTCGATAATGTGGTCGGTGAAAAAGCCGTTCGCAAACGTTCGGGTGCTTCAACGGATAAACTCGGACTCAAAATTGGGGTCGCTGGCTTTGCTGCTGGTAACGTGATGTTGCTCGCCATTCCAGAATACTTCGGCATGTCCATGGCCGATGTTGCCACTTGGCGACCGATGTTCAGTGCGATAAGTATTGCGCTCGCCCTACCTGTGTTGAGCTTTAGCGGTGGCTCGTATTTGCGAGGTGCATATCGTGCAATTCGATACCGACGACTGAACATCGATATGCCGATTGCCTTGGGCATGATCGCCATGTTTGGGCATAGTCTCTATGAGATTTTCAGCGGAACCGGCGCAGGCTATCTCGACAGTTTGCTCGGTCTTATTTTCTTTCTGTTGGTAGGTCGATGGTTTCAACGACAGACGCATCGTCGCCTCGCTTTTGATCGAGATTATCGAAGTTATCTGCCACTAGCCGCACGCGTTAAAAGTGAGAAGGGAGTCCGTCCGATTCGTCTCGATAAATTGACAAGCGGGCACCAAGTTGAAATTGCCGGTGGCGAACTTGTGCCAGCCGATGCAGTCTTAGTTGAAGGCAAAGCGGCTCTTGACAAAAGCTACATCACGGGGGAGGATGAGCCGCAATCGGTTGAGGTTGGAGGAACGGTCCATGCCGGAAGTCGCCAGCGTGGTGAGACGATTCTTATCGAGCTTACGGGTAAAGTGGATAGCTCCTATCTCGCTCGGCTCTGGTCAGAATCTAGCGTTATCGAAGCTGATGAATTTGCCGCGACTGAAGAGCGTGCGACGAGCAAGTTGCTCGACAAGGTCGGTCAGTATTTTACGATCGTTACCTTGGTCATCGCGGTTGCTACGTTTGCATATTGGGCGCCTACTGACATGAGTGTTGCCTTGCAAGCAGCGACGGCGGTGTTGATCGTTGCTTGTCCGTGCGCGGCATCACTTTCCTTGCCGTTTGTGTACGGTCGATTGGCGGCGATAGCCTCGCAAAGAGGGTTGGCCATTCGCGATGCCTTGGTGGTTGAGCGCTTTGCAGAAGTCGACGCCAGTGCGTTTGACAAGACTGGAACCTTGACGCGAAGAGACAGCCTAAGTCTGTCGGAATTGCTTATTCCAAGTACCGTTCATGCGGCTCAGTTGTTGGCGCTTGCGCGTCATTCAACGCACCCTGTCAGTCAGGTAATTACGGAGCATTTGCAAAATAATAAGGAGGTTGTTGCGCTTGCTGATACGCTCGTGTTTGATCATGTAGAAGAGCGCGTGGGCGAGGGTGTGAGTGCGGTTTTGCAAGGCCGTCATTTGTTCTTAGGCAAACCGTCCTCGGCGGCTGACGTCCTCATGATGTGCCGAGATGATAAAGGCTTGAAAAATTCTACAGAAGCGTTGGTCCAAGGAAATACTGAAGCTTCGGTCGCCTTCACGATTGACGATCAAGTGCGTGCGAGTTATCGCCTTCATTCTGCCATGCGTACAGGTGCGAGTGACTTATTAGCTTTCGCCAAAACCCAGGGTCCCGTCATGCTCATCAGTGGTGATGGTGATCAAGAACGTGCGCGTTGGGAAGGCTTGTTTGGAGAAGGCAACTGTGCCTTTCGGCAAAAACCTACCGACAAACTCCACCTCCTTGACGGCTTGCGTGATGCAGGTAAACATGTATTGTATCTAGGTGACGGTCTCAACGATGCTGGCGCCTTGAAATCTGCCTACGTGGGCATCGCCGTTGCCGATGAAGGTGGCGGTTTTAATCCAGCCTGCGATGCGATCCTCGCTGCTGATGCTGTAGATGGTTTCGAAAGCCTCTGGCGCTTTTTGGCGGGCGGTCGCACGCTGGTCTACCTCGCACTCACCTTGGCTGTTGCTTATAACCTCACAGGTCTCGCCTTTGCCGTCACCGGCAACCTTGAGCCTGTTGTTGCTGCGATCTTGATGCCGATCAGTAGTCTGACGATTATTGCGTGGGCATGGATTGGGAGTTGGGTATGGGGGCGTATTGTGCTTTGAGATCCAGCTATTTTAGGTCGGGGCATAGGTCGCCCAGGGTAAACCCTGGTATTGCTAGACGCCGCTATGCGGCTACGGCATGTGTACCGGTTTGAAGTGAGCCCATATAAATTACCGCGCTCTTCGATTTAACCGCTCGTCTGCGTGTTATCAAAAAACAAGTTAGCGCCGAGCTGAAGTGTAGCTCTGGAGTTGTTATTGATCGTAGAACCATACCGTGCTGATTGCTGTGCTGGTTTGTAGTCATTGACATAAGGACAGCGGGGTGGCGTTCGTCCCATTGGCGGCTGTTTTTGGCTTTTCCCGCAGTCCTGCGGGACTTGCGTCGGCAAAACCTTCGTTGTTCATTTTGTGTGTGTGCTGCAGTCCTGAAACGGGGAGCATTCGACCAGGTTCTGTATGTCACGACTCTCGCTTAAGTGCGGAGCATTAGCGTGAGACTTGTGAGTAGAAATCTAGTTTGTGTGACGCATCGTTTTTCGCCAAACCGCCCTAGCCCATGATGGAATTACCCGTGCAGTGACTTGCAAATACATTCTTCAATTATCTTGCTACTTTCAGCTTAGTCAATTTCCAATGCCTACTATCCATACCTCCCGCAAGCTCGAAAAGCTGATAAAGAAGTACATCGTTCCCGATGCCAAGGGCGATGAAACAAAGTTGTTGGATTCATTTTACGCGGAGGTGATTACGATCCATCGGAAAAGGTGTTGGATTGTCATTCACGAGTCGACCTTGTTTTGCGTATTGCTCCCCAACATGACTGGACCTAGGGTTGGTAAGGCAACACAGGTTTTGGCGAAAGCTTTTGAAAACCAACTGCGCTTTGAAGGAGTATTGCCCTTGGAAGGTGAGGTTCCTGAAATACTGCGAGTTGGTTTGTTAAATCAGATGGAGCCGATTCACTTAGCCTCAACGAATGCCAACCGAAAGACTACTGGTTATTTGCGAGATCGAATCGAATGTTTGAAAGCTAGGGAGCATGATTATCCTAATTTTGAAGCTTATCCAATCGAGCATGAGGCGGGAGTAATGAATCGCATTCCAAGCTTTGGACCTATCGACAAATCCAAGCTTTTTCAAGGGGAAGTATTAATGTGTAAGCATCTTGGAATTCCCACCGATGAATATGTAAATGGGCGAGCACCTTTTCCTGGAGCAAAGCAGCACTCGGTTGTCACCAAGGAGCAGCGATACCAAGCAGATATGCATTACTACGATGCCTTGGAAGCGCGCACAGAAGCAGACTTTCGTCAAAACCTGCAACGCGCCCTCGAACTGCATCCGAAGCATATTGCTACTCGGCTATTGCTGTTAGAGCAGCGCCATCCAGCAGAACAAATGGTAGAGCTGCCGGAGCTTTTAAAAGATGCCGAGCAGGAGTTGGGCACGAAGTTTAAAGATATGAAAGGTGCCTTTTGGGGGTTTCATGAAACGAGACCGTACATGCGTGTGAGGGATGCATATGCTCACATGTTGTATGCGAATGAGCGGACTGCACTAGCGATTTCCCACTGGCGAGAAATGCTGGTTCTTAATCCAAATGACAATCAAGGAGTCCGCTATAGCCTTGCGGCAGCCTATTTGCTTGAAGAGGACCTCAAAGCCTTTCAGCAATTATATGCCTCGTATATCGATGAGACAAGTGGACACTGGGCGTGGTACCGTGTTTTCTATGGAGTGCTCGGAGAGGAAGTTGAGGTTAGACTTGATCCATTGCTAAAAGATGCTCAAGAGAAGAATCTGCATGTGATGTCTTTACTCAAAGTAGGGGAGTATCCAGAGGAGGAATTGCCAGAATCGTACAGGTTAGGTTCGGAGGCGGAGGCCTTATCCATTATGGATGGGCTGTGGCCGTTATTAAAAAATAAGCGGTTGAAAAATTGGCTCAAAGGGCAATAGTCAAAGTATCTATAGTGCTAAATTTGTAATATGGAACTTCTTCAATTTGTAGCACAAGCATCGCTACCGAACATTGACAAATATCTCAGTTACATTGACCGAGGTCAGGTTGAAATACGTGAGCAATCGGCTTCAGCAGAAGGCGTAAGTGTTTCGGTTAAGGTTGGGTCGAGCGGTGCGAAAACCGTAAAGTTCACGACAGCCGAAGGGCTGTTGTTGCGCATCAGTTGTTCGTGTCGGAAAAATATGATGCGTAAGCCTTGCGCACATGCACTGGCGGCGGTAAGTGAATGGGTGAATCGGCAGGGTGGTCTGCCGTTGGGTGATGATACGCCCGAAGAGGATCTAGCGAATTTAAAAGTTGCACGTGAACAAGCGGAGGCAGCGAAGCCTTCGGATGAAAAGTGGACCTCGCTTCATGTTGATTGGGTCCTTGCGATTGGGGCTGTAATGGCTCAGGCCCATTTTTCCATGGAGGAAAAAGATTGGGGAAGCGCACTATCCTTCATTGAAATCGTTTTTCGGGAGTTGTCATTTGTGCCTATTCGGTTTAAAGAAGGTCTTCCTACAGTGGAAGAGACCTGCATAGAAGCAGAAAATCTCTACATTGATATCTATCAGCAAGCTCCAGAGGACTTGAAGGCACAACATTATTCAGTGTTGCCCAACGCGTATGAAGATGCGGTTTTGAGAGAGGAGGCGCGCGGCGGCCATTGGGCATTGATTCATCCAGCTAACTATTTAGTCGTTCTAGCAGCGGGATATTTTTCTACCGAAGCGTTGGACTGGTTTGAGAAAGAGGTTCGAAAACAGATGCAAATTCTTAAACCTTTACATGCCGAACTATATGGCGTTTTGGCCGAATCCTTAGTTGCCGTTTTTGTTCATTGTGATAAGCTGGAAGAAGGGCGAGAAGTATTCCAACTTTTGGACAATCAGGATTTCTTAAGAAAGGATATCGAAGCAGATTATAGCAGGATGAGCGTTGCAGATCGAAAGAAGTGGACCTTGTTTTTTGAAGGGATGTGAATGATCCGGGTTCTGGAGGCTTTAGCGTGCGCATCTATCGGATTTAGCCTCCCCAGTTATATCGATGCTCAGTTTATCTCAGGTTTTTGTTATGTCACCCAGCCCGGCATAATGGCTTCGCCATTTCGCTAAGCTGACTTTTGTTATGTCACCCAGCCCGGCTCAACGGCTTCGCCGTTTCGCCAAACCGGCCTAGCGGATGCTGGACTTACCAGCCCAGCGAGATGTTGTGCTGTATCGTGATGGGCCGGGAGGTCCATCATGTGAGAGGCCAGTTTGCTTTGAATGATGGAGTCTTGAGGGAGCGGGCTGGGCGGGATAGGAAGCATCAGTTTTGTGCTTTCGCCAAAACCTCTTTCAATCCATCCAATGACATCTCATCTCCCATTTTGTGAATCATACGATGACAGTTAGCGCAGAAGAAATTGAAGGATCGCTCGTTGGTTATACTACTAGCTTCCCGCAGACTTAAAGGCTCAATGTGATGTGCTTCTAGATATCCGTCTCCGAGACCTGGATATTCTGCGGCCATGCTTTTTTCGCAAGCCTCGCATGGGGCGGTAGGATTTGCTCGGATGTAGCTGGTTTTGGCTTTTTGAGCAAAGGCGCTATTTCGTTCACGCTGCATATGGGTTACGAGTCGCTGACCGCCTTCTATTACTCCAACTTTAATCCCATTGCCTTTATCCCAGTCTTCAAAAGCTGTATGCTCCCATGTTCCGAAGCGATGCTGGAAATACAAAAAATCTTCTGTTAGCAAATTCCAGTCTATTTGATTAAAGTCTTTCTTTGGATCAAATAAAAAGACCTTCGAAGTATTGATGCTGTAATATGCTGTTGCCTTGGCCCTAAATATTCGATCCGCTCCCATGCGTTGAAGCGCAGCACAAATCCGTTTTAGAAAAGGTTGACATTCCTTCACGTAAGCGACCCCAGAAGAGCCAACTGAAACAGATTCTTCAGGGAAGAGCGCTCTAAATAGAAGTTCATGATTAGAGGCATAGACGGGGAGATTTCCGCCAGGGAATAGCATAGCACTCCAGCAGGATAGTGCATTATACGTGGCAACTCCCTTTGTCCACGTTATATCGTCAAACCCGACTTCATTCATCTCTTTTAAAACTCCAATTTCTCCCAGTGTGAGAAACTCCCCGCCTTCATAACGAGCAGCCGATTGCAGAAAATTGACACCTTTTTGCGCAGCCTCAGTGTATTTGACATTGAGATGCTTTGAGAGGATGTCGTGTACTTCTTGGACGCTTTGCTTGAGGAAATTTACTTCGTCCGCAATCTCATGTGCGAATTCAAATTTATACAGCTCGTAGTGTACCCAATTGGATTTTCCGAGCCATTCGAGGTAGGTAGATATTGCTTGAGAAAGAGCGAATGACATGCGATAGTAGGTTTTAATGTGCTAAAAGTTACTTCGCAAACTTCAACTTCAAGTAATTCACAAAAGCACTACACGTTACTAGCATGTACTGGGCCTCTGCAAAATCAGGTTTCATCTCGCCTTTTGATAGTGAATGGCGGATGCCATTTGGGCCGCTGGTCCAGCCGTACAGTTTCTTCCATCCTTCCACCAAAGGTGTTGGCACATCTAAGCCCTCTGGTAGTTTACCTAGCATTGCACCAAGCGATCCTGTAGGGTTTTCGAGATGGATTTTGAGTGCTGCTTCGACTGCAGAGATTGATTCTTTGATGGAATTGAGGTGATCGGGATTTGTACGATTAGAAAGATACACCTGGGCCTTAAGAAAGTGCGAACTAACGGTAGTCTCTTTTAATTGCCCAGTTTCAGTAACGCTTTTTTGTTCAATTTCTGATGTGATAGGAGTGATAAGTCCATTTATAATACGATAGCCGGCATACTCTTCTTTCAGTTTTAGGTTTATTAGATCAGTGTATATACGATGTGAATTGGGGGTCTGACGCTTCATCCAGTTTAAGCAAAACTCTATTAATTCATATCGTTTAGCCCATGAGAGATCGTTAAACCATAGATTCTTTGCACTTGCAGCAACGTTATAATAAGTCGGGAATTCATCGTAACTTTTCTTCAAGAAGTAGTTCCAAACAGACCTGTACATTGAAAACTCTTTATCAGTGCTTGCATCCTTAAATAAGTCTGGATTGGTTAATAAATTTCCAATTCGATTCCAGAGCTGTGTTGCAAGCTCAACATCCATATCTGTTAATTGTACTGCCTTTTTCTTTGGAGCCAACCCCATCCGTTGCGAAAAGCTCAAAGGCACACCATTCTCACCAAGTTCCAATTCCTCACTCATGATTGTTCGTTATAGACTACTTCAGCCTCTTCAATTAATTTCTCAGTATTGAGAATTGGAAGGTGAGTACTACCGATCGTAAAGCCAGCAGTTCTCGCGATGAGTATTCCGCGAACTGTGCTTAGTGATACATCTAGCAGTTTAACTTTTAGTGCTTTCGGCATATCGAAAGAGATAAATGACTTTGTCGGTAATCCGTTCTTCAATAAACCTACTTTGCTAATGAAAACGGCACGCATCGCAACAAGTGGGTCTTTTTTAGAATTATTTGGGCCTAATATTTTTAGATCTAACTTCAACCTTGAGAGGTGGTCATTACCATCGTTTTGTGCCCACGAAAAATTTAACTCTAGTGGTAGTGGTAGTGAAAAATCTTCCTTATCAGTTGGCTCACGAATATAGAAATCCACAAGCTTGATATCTAGCTCGCCGAATGATACCCCCTCAAAATAAATGTCATTTTTCATAGCTATGACTGTGTTGTTTTAAACGTGTAAGTCTGTCTGTTCGGATATAGAAATTTCTTAAAATTTGAATCGACGTAGTCTACCCCGATAGCACCCTCAGCTCTTGCCATCATGGCTGAGGCTGTCTTCGGTTGTGTATAATTAACGCTCTCCGTCTTAGGCATAGCAGAATAGACTTTACCGCCAGATGCTAAGTACTTCTCAGTAGGAATCCAGCTAATAATTGGCACCAAACCAACAGCAAGGCTAAGCTGAACTAGCTTGCTAATACGGACATCCGATTCACCATTGAGGACTTGGGAAATATAGCCTTTTGAAACGTCTAGTTTTTCTGCAAGCGCTTTACGGGTAAGTTTATTTTCAGTGAGGTAAGCGTCTATTTTTCGAAAAAGTTCAAGTCGAATTCCTTCAGAGTGGTATCCTATGGAAGAGAGGAGTTTTTTTCTAGCGGAGGTTATCATTGTTTTAGCGAGTTTTGTATTATCAATTATCGGGAAGATCAGCTAGCGGCTGATTTATTTCTCGAAGTCGAGCGCGGAAGGAATTAATCTCGTCTACTTGGTCAGTTTTTGTTCCTTTCCCTTTTTTAGTATGTCCAGAAAAGCAGATAATGAGAGTATCATTCACTTTTACACAGTAGATGCGCAGCTGTCCAATCTTGAATTCGTGTTCACCTTCATGAACGCGAGATCCAGTTTCTTTTCGTGTTCCTAGTTTCTTAAATCGATTAGGTGGAAGTGAAAGCCCCATTCTGAAATCATCAAGACTTCTTAAGAAACGTTCGATATCGGTACCGCTTCCGTCTTTTTGCGCCTTTTTTCGAAAAGAATTAAAATCATTGCGTCCGTTTTTAGAGAGTGAGCGTACGCGAAACACCGCGTCCTCTTCTTCATCGTCGAATTCTTGTACTTGTTCTAACGTAAATTTACTCAAAATAGTTAAGTTATTACTAAACTCGGGCCAAAATACAAGACTTTGGCTAAATGGGCAACAATTTGTTGGATATTGGCCATGGGACTTAGTTGATATGAAGGAGTAGACCTTTGCTTAGCGACGAGTTGCGGTGACATTTAGGTCTTCTTAGGGTTAGACCCTTTTCGGCTTCTTTTCGATAGTAGCCAATCTTCGCTAATTTTTTTTGGAGCGCAGATGTTTTCGTAATACTCATCATTCAATGTTTGGTCCTGCAAATCTAGCACATACACATGTTTGATTTACTAATAAGATATTGCCGAATTGCTAGCACATGTGGACAATGTGGGATGTGTAATTGCGAATACACGAGCTTTGAGACGTCATAAGTCACTGAAGCTGAGTCTTGTGTGACTTGTGAACTACTTATCTGTTTTTGTTTTATAAGGATTTGACACGTCCGTAAGTCTCTCTCGATCTTGGCCTCACCTATCAGAATCCAACAATCCCACCATCACGATACATGCTGATCTGGACCTACATTCTTTCAAGTCCCTTCCCGTATACTTACACCCCAGCCATCCCGATCCCATATCTCAGATCCCACATCCCATATCCCCCCCCCATGTCAGAACAAAAACAACAACTCGAGTCCCAACTCTGGAACATCGCCAACACCCTTCGCGGTAAGATGGACGCAGACGATTTTCGGGATTACATCCTGGGGTTCATCTTTTACAAGTATCTGAGTCGCAAGATGAAAGTGTATGCTGATGAGATCTTGGAGGAAGACGGACTGACCTTTGCGCAGCTCAGCGGACTTTCAAACGAAGAAGAAATGATGGAGGCCGTGAAAGAAGAGGCCCTCGACAAACTCGGCTACTTCCTAAAGCCATCAGAGCTTTTTAGCGAACTCGCACGGCGCGGAAACGCAGGCGGAAAGGAAAACTTCATCCTCGGAGACCTCGCCAAGGTGCTTGCCAGCATCGAGCAGAGTACTATGGGGTCTGAGAGTGAAGATGACTTTGGAGACCTGTTTGCAGACCTCGACCTGACAAGCCACAAGCTTGGAAAGTCAGAGGAGGACAAGAACGGGCTCATCGTAAAAGTGCTCGCGCACCTTGAGGAGATTGACTTTGACATCGAGAATACCGAGACGGA
>JBGCGF010000114.1:0-37720 GCA_045110575.1 Saprospiraceae bacterium | reverse complement strand
TGCGGCAGGCCAAGCAGTTGCTGATTTGGAGTTGCAGGGCGGTCTTGACGTACAAGATCTACAAGTTCCTGTTTTGCCGAAAGGGACTTACACACTGGCCTTGGGTAGGCGTGGCGAGTCGCTGGGCGTGCAGCAGGTGGTGGTGTGGTAGGCGCGTAGCCCTTTGGGCTTAATTTTGAATTTTGTCCAGCAGTACTACGGGATTGAATGCCGAGATGCTTAGTTCGCCTTCGGCTCATTTTTAGGAGCGTCATGAACGAGTGTCCCTATTAGTAGTCTAGCTTCCAGTAGCGCAGCGGTCTAGCAACGAAGTGGTCAATTGTCTTTTTCCGACATCGTGCGGGATTCTTAACTTCGGTGCACACCTTACCCCAATCTCATGAAAGCTCTACTCATTGTCCTCTCTTGTCTCGGAATAGTCTTCCAAACGGCAGCTCAGATTCCTTACCTACACCTAAGTCCGATTCAAAAGCTAGAGCAGCGCGTAGGAATGACAGATGTGACCATCGTGTATTCGCGTCCGCATATGCGTGGGCGAACAATTTTTGGAGACCTCGTTCCTTTTGATAGTCTTTGGCGAACGGGTGCAAATCGCAACAGTAAAATTACCTTCAGCAAGCCTGTAACCATCAATAACACCAAGGTGAATACAGGTACGTACGCGATCATTACCCGACCAGGCAAATCAAAGTGGGACGTTATTTTCTATAAGGAGCTAACGCACTGGGAAGTACCAAGCCCTTGGGACGAGGAGCAAATTGCTGCGCAAATCTCTGTGCCGTCAACGCAAACAGCTCGGACAGCAGCTAGACTAACGTTTAGCATTGATGACTTCAATGATGATGAGGCAACACTTGCCCTGCATTGGGAGAACACCAGGATTGAAGTTCCCATTGATGTAAACACTGAAGAAAAGATACGGGCGGTTCTTGCTGGACCGTCTGCCAGCGATTATCACCGGGCGGCAGAATATTCATTGATTTGGGATAAGGATCTGGAAGATGGTCTGAAATGGGCGCAGCTTTCCATCGATATGCGCGAGAAGAAAGAGTATTGGCAGGTAAACCTAAAGGCTAAACTACTAGCGAAGCTTGGGCGCTACGAAGAAGCTCTTGCGACAGCAAAAGCAGCTTTTGAAGGAGCGAAAGCTAGTTCAAGTGACTACGGTATGAACAAGTCAAAGGTCCTCATTGCGGAATATGAAAATGCCTTGAAAAAATAGCTCCATTTGCTCAAGCGCAGCCTGTCCTCTTGATACGCCTCATCTTAAGCTGTGGAATTTCGTTCCACCTTGCAGCTTGATGATAAAAGCTGATCCAATGCCTCAAACACCTAAGCCGGATATCAAAGACCTCGCTGATATTCAACTGATGGTCGATGCTTTTTACCAGCAAGTCAAGTCTGACGAGTTACTCGCACCAGTCTTCGGCACACAGGCGCAGGTCAATTGGGAGGCTCACCTTCCAGCGATGTATGGCTTCTGGCAAAAGGTATTGCTCGGGCAAGGTGATTATCGTGGAAATCCTTTCCAGAAGCACATCCCGCTAAAGATAGATGCGACGCATTTTAAGCGTTGGCTATCCCTTTTCATTGGGACGGTAGACACGCATTTCTCAGGCGTTACGGCCGAAGAAGCAAAGCTGAGAGCGAATACGATCGCTCACATTTTCCAGTCGAAGCTTGTGGATATGGGGGCTGCGCCCTGAAGCCCAATTTTGAATTCGAGATCTCGTCCCGCACTGCGGAACGCGACAATTTTGAATTTTGAATGCCGAGATGCATAGCTCGTCTTCGGCTCATTTTGCTACACGCCAGTTCTCGCAAAGCGACCTGCGGTCTTCGCAAAGGGGAAGGAGCGTCCCGTAGTATTGCGGGAAGATGCTCTTGAGATACGCGTGGGCCTTTATAGCTGTTCGCCTTTGTCCTGCCGAACCACTGGTTCGCAGGAATAAATACGTGCAAAGTGTGTCAACAGCTGGCCGAGCGTCTAGCTTGCGTCCCAAACGAATTCAAAATTCAAAATTACCCAATTCAAAATTCTTGCATTTACCCAGCCACGCCCGACATTAAGTACGCACACACAATGGCGCCATAGGTACCTACCGCATAGCCGAGTACAGCCAGTAAGACACCCACGGGAGCCAGCGCCGGACTGAATGCCGAAGCAACTACAGGTGCCGAAGCCGCACCACCAACATTGGCTTGCGAGCCGACGGCCACAAAAAAGAATGGAGCTTTAATGAGCTTTGCAACAAGGAGGAGAAGGCTCACGTGGATGAGCATCCAGATGAATCCAATTGCGAAAAGCCCTGGATTTTGGATCGCCTCGCCGATGTTCATTTTCATACCGATTGTCGCTACGAGAACATAGATGAAGACCGATCCAAAGCGACTTGCACCAACACCTTCAAGCTTGCGGAGCTTGGTGAAGCTCAGTCCAACTCCAACTGTCGTTGCAATCACAATCAACCAGAAGAAGCCTGACATCAAGGAGTGAAGTCCTGCTGCTGCTAAGCTTTCGCTAAAACCTCTCATGAACGGACTGATAATGTCTGCGCCAAAGTGTGCAAGTGCAACACCTCCAAAGGCGACCCCAAGTAGCTGGAATGTCTCGGTTGTCGTAGGAACCTTGAGTACAGAGGCTTGGTAATCAGCTACGCGGTTTTTCAAGTCTTCGATTGCTGAAGAGTCAGCTCCTAACCAACGATCCACTTTGTCTGCCATTCCAGATCCGTACAAGAGGAAGGCCATCCAGATGTTGGCGACGATGATGTCGACCACGATCATTGAGGCGAAGAGGCCGTCACCTACTTCGTAGATCTCTTTCATTGCTGTCTGGTTGGCGCCACCGCCAATCCATGAACCTGCAACGGTAGCTAGTCCGCGCCAAAGCTCTTCTGCTGGAACGCTGAAGGTTCCAGGGAAAAAATTGGTTGCGATTAGCAAAGCGACTGGACCACCAATTACAATGCCTGCCGTAGCAGTGAAAAACATGATCAGCGCCTTCGGGCCAAGGTTCATGACAGCCTTCAGGTCAATGCTCAAACAGAGCAGCACCAAGGAGGCAGGTAGTAAATATCGGGAGGCCATGAAGTACAGTTGCGAATGGCCTTCAAACGCAGCGAAGTCACTTAGCGGTAAACCTGCACTGTCAATGAGGGTCTGAATCTCACCGTGGGACATGCCGTTGAGCGCCTTGAGTCCGCCAGTTACTTCGACACCACTTGCAACGAGCGCGTCAAAAAGCCCAGGTTCGTACCAGTGAGGTGCGACGATGTTGAGTGGCCAGTTGAGGAGTGCTGGTATGAAGTAGCAGAGTAGGAGTGCAGGAAGAATCTTAAAGACGCTCGGATATTTTTTATCGAGCGTAAAGATTGAAGCGAGGATCAAAATCAGGATGCCGAGAACGACAGCATCGTTGGTAATCAGTGGAGCCATTGTGGGGTAAGGTACTCCACGAGTAAATTATAATCCTCTGTACTACAATTGTATTGCGCTCGACTCTTGTGCTGCGAACTATTTTTGTACTGCGAACCACTGGTTCGCAGTAGCAGTGGTCGTAGCAGCAGTAACAGTTCCAGTAAAGGCTCGTTACCTAAGTTTTAATCGCGACACGGCAACTCCAATTTTCTATCTTGCCCCAACACTTTAATCTGTGCACATGTCATTAGCCCCAGCTCTCCAACCGTCTCTTTGGTACAAGGATGCCATCATCTATCAGGTGCACATTAAGAGTTTTTGCGACAGCAATAATGACGGCTATGGCGACATCAAAGGTCTAATCAGTAAGCTTGATTATATCCAGAGCTTGGGAGTGACGGCTATTTGGGTGATGCCTTTTTTTGAAAGTCCATTGCAGGATGACGGCTACGATATTGCTGACTACTACAAGGTCAATCCTAACTATGGTGATATCGACGACGTGCGCGAGCTCGTTAGTCAAGCGCATGCACGTGGCTTGAAGATTATCATGGAGATGGTAATCAACCATACCTCTGATCAGCACCCTTGGTTTCAGCGAGCGATCAAAGCTCCTGTAGGCTCAAGTGAACGTAATTTCTACGTTTGGAGCGATGACAACAAGCAGTACGATGGCGTCCGCATTATCTTCTTGGATACCGAGGAGAGCAATTGGACCTGGCAGCCAGAAGTCGAGCAATACTACTGGCACCGCTTCTTTCACCACCAGCCGGATCTCAATTTTGAGAACCCAGCGGTAGAGAAAGCGATTTATGAAGTGATCGATTTTTGGGCAAGCATGGGCGTAGACGGTTTCCGTCTAGACGCAATTCCATACTTGTTTGAAGAGGAAGGGACAACCTGCGAAAACCTTGCACCGACGCATGCTTTCTTGAAGCGCTTGCGTAAGCATGTTGACCAGAAATTCAACGGTGAAATCTGTTTGCTAGCAGAGGCCAACATGATGCCTGCTGATTCGGCAGCTTACTTCGGCGACGGAGACGAGTGCCACATGAATTATCACTTCCCGCTAATGCCAAGGCTCTACATGGGCATGGCGAAAGAGGATCGTACTTCGATTGTAGAGGTACTTGAGCGCACGCCTGATATTCCTGAAAATTGCCAGTGGGCTACCTTCTTGCGCAACCACGATGAGCTTACGCTTGAAATGGTGACTCCAGAAGAGCGTCAGTGGATGTGGAACCACTACTGTTATGTTCCTGAAGCGAAGCAAAACATGGGCATACGCCTACGATTAGCTCGCCTAATGGAAGGCAGTTACCGTAAGCAGCACCTCATGAACACGATGCTGTTCACAATGCCGGGTACACCGGTCATTTATTATGGTGATGAGATCGGAATGGGAGACAATGTCTATCTCAATGATCGCGACGGTGTGCGTACGCCTATGCAGTGGACACCAGAGACGAATGCGGGCTTCAGTCACGCAAATCCTCAGCAACTCTATCTACCGGTAATTAGCGATCCTGAATTTCACTATGAGACGGTCAATGTCCAAGTGCAGGAAAATCGCTCACGCAGCATGCTCCATTGGATGCGCCGTATGATCTCTATCCGCAAGCGATACCTCTGCTTTGGTAGAGGAGAGATGATCATGCTTGCGCCAGAAGACAAGAGCATCTTGGCATACATCCGAAAGTATGAAGACGAGGTAGTACTTGTGGTGTGCAACTTGAGTGGGCGCCCAACAAGTGTAAACCTTGAGCTGAATGAGTACAAGGGCTGTAAAACGCGTGAAATACTTGGCGGAGCAGACTTCCACGACATTGGAGACAACTACCGCCTCACGATTACAGGATGGGGAACCTACCTCATCGAAATCTCGAAGTAGTACATCGTGAGCTAAATGCGCTTAGAACTTTGGACAACTCACTTTACGACGTTTGGACTTAAAGCCTCTCGTGCTTTTGTCCTTTGTAGGGAATTGATAGCTGAAGTGGGCGGTAATAGAGTAGTAGAAATCGTTGGCCAAGCCTCCTCTGTTGCTGCCTGAAGGAGCAGTCGAATTTTCAGATCCTGGAACTTCATCTCCTCTGAAAGCGAGCTCAACGGCAAGTGGACCGTTAGCAGCAAGCAGTGTTTCATCTACATACAGCCCTCCTACATCGTCTAGATGGTCGAAGAAGGTCGCACGCCCTGAAGCTTGAAGGCCAAAATACATGCCTTGGCCAAAATTGAAACGTAAACCGCCTCCAATAGGAACGGCGATGCGTGTAAGTGAATATTTTTCTTCGAAACCAGGAAGGCCTTGACCTTCCGTGCCTAGCGGCTGTAGTTCAACAAACCCACCGTTGTAAAATGCCTGGGGGTTGAAGTAGTATCCTGCGATGCCTCCCATTATGTAGGGAGAAACAGGCCAGTCGTCACGAAAAGGATGGATTTCTACCTGTAAAGCAAGCTCGTCTAGGTCTGTATAGAAATGGAGATTTCTCTCTTGCTTGTCTACAGACGGGCTCAAATCATCTTCTCCAAAAAGATCTAGGTCTTGATAATGGCCTCTAAACGCAATGTATGGATTGACTCTATACCTTACAAACGCACCATAACTAAGTCGCATTTGACGAGCATAATCACGGATTGAAGACGGTCCTAAGTCACCTCCGTAAACGGACCCACCTGCCATGATCCCTGCTTCGAACTGTGCGTTTACGGGAGGGCACCAGCAAAATGCAAATAGCATAGCTAGCAGCAGCGCACTTTTTGCGCTGGAGTTGGTGCGGTAATATTGTTGGATGACTAGTTTCATGGGGGATTGAGCACAAAGATCTTGGGTATCAGCTGAGAAATAAGAAGATACCGCCTAGGCTGTGAACGCTGCAAAGGTGGTGGAATTGTTTGGATCCTATGCAAGCTTAATATTGTTTCTAAACATCAAGAAGATTACAAAGGGGAAGTATTAGTAGGCGAAATAATATATGGCCAACATCGAGGTTGTTTTGTATTAGTATTTTATTTCACTTCTTAATCCGCGATTCGTCTGGAAATCATACAGTGTGTTGAGCCGTAATTCATAGTATCCGATCCAAAACCTTTGAAGGGCGCTAGCATAAAGTACCCTAGCTTTATTTTGCTCTTGGATAGCTAAGTTGAGTTCTGTGATGCCAATTTTTCCGATCAGGTAGCGTTTGCGCGTTATGTCTAGTGCGCGTTCAGACACATCAAATGCTCTTTTTGATAACGAGATATTGTTTCGTAGAAGATCAAACTGACGGACGAGCAAAAGGACATTCTGTTCGAGGCTTACACGCTCTTGAGCGACGTTAAGGGCTTCTAGTTCGCTGTTACTCTGAGCTACTTCTCGTCGGGCACGACGTTTACCAAAGTCAGCAATCGGTACCGACAATCCTAGCGTAAGAAGCTGGTTGTTTAGTGGATCTTGATAAGCTTCTGAAAGTCCGGGCGCACTTTGCGCCAATCCGAAGGTCAAGAATAGATCGCCAGAAATACCGCTTGCTGCTTTTGCGGAGACGAGCTGTTCTTCAGCTTGAAGCAGTCTTCTGCGAAATCCTATGATTTCACTCCGGTTCTGCTTGGCGTAGTAAAGTGCGGTGTCTGCATTGACGCTAAACTCAGGGATGAGTGTTGGTTCTGATAATTCAAAGGATACTGCTTCAGCAATTCCGAGGTAGTTGCGCAAGGTTTCTGCATTTCGCTGCAGGTTTACACGCGCTTGCTCAACTTCAGTATTTGCATTCAGGGCGCCAAGCTCAATTTGTAGCAATTCTGTCTCAGCGATACGTCCCACATCGAACCTTCCTGCGCTCGTGACAAGTAGCGTGTCAGCGTTCGTTTTCCGTATTTGAGCCGCTTCAAGATTAAGCTGAGCAGCAAGGACCGCAAAGAATCGAATTGCCGCACCAAGCGCAAGATCTTCTCTGTCTTCTTGATAGCTGCGCTTTGCCTCTTCGTAGCTCAAGGGAGCGATAAGTTTGGTCCATTTTAAGGCGTTGTAGCCGCTAATGTTTTGGCGATAGCCTACAGAAATTGGAGTTGAGAGGTAGCTCGTTCTGCCTGCATCTGGACCTTGCTTGAAAATATCGAGTCGCTCTAGGCTTGTGTTCGCGAAGAGGGTTCCTCCAGTTAAAGCGATGTCTTGGCTGATGTTCACGCCAAGTGAATTCCGCATCAGTGAACGAGAAATGAATGCTTCGTCACCGTCGGGAAGGACAATCGGCTCGATACTTCGATTGAGTAATGGGAGAGTACCCGCAAGGTTGATTTGGGGTTTGAAATCTGCCAAGGTGCTGCGATAAGACCAGTAACGGTTGCTTAACCTAGTACTCGCAAGTTTTGCTCTTGGACTAGAACCTTGCGCCATGTTGACGGCGTCGGTTAGCGTAAGGGGCAGAACGGTTTGATTGTCAATAGCGAGATAGCTATTGTTACTCTCTACTTGTGCTTCTACACGAATGAATCCCATAAAGCACAAAAGCAGAAGGAAGCTAGCCTGAAGTTTTACGGAAGTGTAAGTGAGTACATGCATGTAGAGTATCTTCTTTCTTAGGCTTTCGCCAAAACTGGTGTTGCCTTAATCTGTGCGTAACGCTTTGATTGGATCAAGTTCGGCTGCTCGCTGAGCTGGGAGTAGGCCAAATACTAATCCTACCGAAGCGGCTACTCCAAACGATAGAATTACCGACCAGCTGGTAACTACCGTTTCAATTTCGGCATAGGAAGCGATGAGTTGTGCGCTACCTATTCCGATCAGGACGCCAAGGATTCCGCCGATCAAGCTGATCACGGCTGCTTCACTCAAAAACTGCTGGGTGATGTCTTTTCTGGTTGCTCCGAGTGAGCGGCGAACGCCAATTTCCTTGGTCCGTTCCAGTACGGAGGCGAGCATGATGTTCATGATTCCGATTCCTCCGACCAAGAGGCTAATACCAGCGATGCTTGCCAGTACTATGTTGAATGTGTCTTGAGTACGTTGCTGTTGCTCTAGCAATAGTCTTGGGATCGTAATCGTATAGTCTTCGACGCCGCGGTGACGACGAGCGAGCAAGCGATCAAGTATATCGGCGCTTGCCTCCAATTGATTGACCTCTTTTACCTGAACGACGAAGCGATCAATCTGATGAGGGTTTTTCGGAGGCCCTTTGGGCGAATCGTCATCATCGTCGTCATCATCACCAATTTGAGCCTGCGTGATGCGCGCGCGATTTCCAAAATATAGTAGTGCGGTGGTTGTCGGTACGTAGACGTCGTTGTTGCGATCTTTGATTCCAAGTGTCCCGGTTCGGCCAGAACCACGTGGTTCTAAGACACCCACTACGCGCAGCCATACTTGTCCGCATTTGATGAGTTTCCCCATTGGTTCTCCTTCGGGGAATAGCGTTTTAACCACGTTAGCGCCAATGATGCACACTGGTCGCCCAGCTTCTTGTTCTGAATAATGGAACGTGCGTCCTTGCCCCAGCGTGATGTTGTTGACAGGGAAAAAGGACGGATGAATGCCGACTACTCGATTACGCTCAAGCCTTCCGTTGTAGATGATTGGAACGGGATAGACAACTTCAGGGCTTATCAATTCTACAGAAGGAATGCTTTGCCGAATCGCTGCCAAATCGTTGAGTGTAATACCTGGAGACCATCGAATTTTCTTCTCACCATCGCTTCCGCCTTGAGTGTTGCCTGTGCGCTCTGCTGGGAGCACGGCTTCTACCAAGATGTTGTTCGTTCCGATGAGTTTCATTTGAGAGAGGATGCTCTCCTTGGCGCCTGTTCCGATGGCCAACATAGCGATAACTGCTCCTACGCCGAACATGATTCCAAGACCAGTCAGCACGGCCCTGAGCGGGTTGGCGAACACCGCTTCGATAGCAAGTTTTAGGTTGAAGGAAAAGCGCTCCATTTAGCTGGATTTAAAAAATGATGACGCTACCTGAAGAGTTACTATCGTCTCCTGATCCTTTGTCTAGTTTGCTTGCTGCAATGATTTTGGCCTGCGCATCTTTCTTCCGCTTTTCCTTGAGCATTTTCACTTCGTCTAATGCTGATTTTCGAGCTTCTGGCGTCAGCCTATCGAGGCGAAGGGATTCATGGTTTTCAGGAATAGTGAGTAAGACTTCGTCGTTTTCTTGAAGGCCAAGAGCTACAACTGCAGCGTCATCGTTGAGGTCACCAACGACGATTTCCTGCTTGAAGGTGCCAGCAGGATCGTTTTTGTACACGAACGGAATGCTGTCCCGGTGTAGCGCTTCCAATGGGATGTAAAGTGCTTCTGGATAGGTATAGGTGAGTATCTCATTGCCCGTAGTCATTGCTGGCCTGAGGATACTGTCACCCTTAAGTAAGGCGACGTTTACTTCGAATACTTTGGCGTCATAACCTTTGAGTGACTCGCCGATGTTTGCTACACTTACTACGGTGCCTTCGTATGATTTGTCAGGGAACGCGTCTACAGAGATTCGAACATCTTGACCAGCTTGTACGCGCGAGATATCTACTTCGTTGACGTATGTTTTTGAAAGCATCTCAGATAGGTCTGGGAGCTCAGCGACAGTAGGATTCCATGAGCTGATCTGCGAACCTGCAGTGATTTTTCCGTTCCAGCTTCGCGCATAGATTACCATCCCGTCTGCTGGAGCATTTACGGTAAAGGCTCCACTCAAGCCATTGAGTTGCTGAAGCTTGTCGGTCTGCTGTTTCAGTTTCGCTTGTATCTCAGCAATTTTGGCGACAGCTCGCTCCTGGGTGAGTTCGTATTTCGTTTTTAATTGACCAAAGTCGCGATCTGAACGTTCGAGTTCGATTTCAGCTTTACGAATCACCATTTGCGGCTCGTACTTGCTCTGGGCTACCTCAAGGGTACGTTCTTCTCTTGCAAATCCTGAATTGACGAGCTCGTCGCGCAAGCCTCGTAATTCGATAGCGGTGTCTATTTTCGCCTGCTCCAATTGCGTATCAATTAAGTCGATTTGCGATTGTGCATCTCGTAGTTTGGTTTGCAGCTCGGTGCGGTCGAGAGTCGCGACATACCCACCTTTCTCAACTACGGTTCCTTCGGTGACGAGGTCTGTAATGTTGGTTTGATAAATTCCGGCAGCCCGCATTCCTTGAGGACCACTGATCTTTACTGAATTTTTGGCTTTCAGCTCACCTGTAGCGACTGCATAAATTTTAAAGGGGCCTTGTTTGACTTTTGTCGTTAGGTCCGCGAGTTGAGATTCTGCTTTTCCTCTGCTGAGGTACCAGCCTGCTGCTGCGAGTAGGGCGAGCACTAGCCCGACGATAAGAAAGCCTTGTTTGGACATGATGGGAACGATATAATCTGCTAGAATGGCCGCTTCTGATTGAAGCTAGCGGGTTTGGCTCACGACTAAAATTTGCTTTAGGCGTGGCTTAAGTTACTTAACAAAAGTGCAGTGGCGACCATATCAGGTCTGATCTGGTCTAAATTTCAAATCTCTAATTCTGTGCGCAGTAATGTGATGGTAACACTGTATCTAGCCATGGTAAGCATAATGGGCTAAGTGGGCATACTCGAACCAGTGCATTCGTTCGAAAAAACTAGAATCTCTGATTGAGAATCCCAATGCTTCCTTCACCCTACCTTTACACGAGCTGAAATACGCATCATGAGCAGTACTGAATTAAAAGAGGAAGGAAAATTCCGATACATCGAGACGGGTGGGGACAAGCCAGTGCTCATGCTTTTGCATGGACTTTTTGGAACCTTAAGCAACTTCGAGGGGATCATAAATCGTTTTGGCGAAAGCTTTAATGTGGTGGTGCCGATGCTTCCTATTTACGAACTGCCACTTGTGAAAACAGGATTGGGAGGACTTCTCGACTATGTGTCTGACTTTGTCAAGCTGAAAGGCTATACAGATATGCACCTATTGGGCAATAGCCTAGGAGGTCACCTTGCTCAGTTGTACACCATGAAGTATCCTGATCTAGTGAAATCCATTACGCTTACGGGGTCTTCTGGACTTTTTGAAGCTGCGATGGGGTCTGGTTTCCCAAAACGTGGAGATCGTGAGTACATCAAAAACAAAGTGGGCGATGTGTTCTTCGATCCGAATACGGCTACTCCGGAATTGATTGATGAGGTCTTTGAAATTACCACGAATCGGGAGAAAGCCTTACGTGTTGTAATGACATCGAAGAGTGCTGTACGTCAGAACCTCTCAGACAAGCTGCATCAAATAAAGCAACCTGTGCTCCTCGTATGGGGAATGCAAGACGAGGTAACTCCTCCTTTTGTAGCCGAAAAATTCCATGAGCTACTTGCAGACTCACGTCTCGCATGGGTAGACAAATGCGGTCATGCGCCGATGATGGAGCATCCAGAGCAATTTAACGATATTCTAGAGGGCTTCCTTAAGGAAGTAGTTTAGGTACGTTTTAGTCCTTCCGGTGTATTTATTAGAAAAGCGCGGAAAAGTTGACGCGTGAATACTAGCTTTGGTACCATGAGGATTGGGAGATTGCTGTTCGTTTTATTGGCAATTTTATCGAGCTTCACACTTGTAGCGCAAAGTGCTAAAGGAGAGAAGGTTAAAGGCTGGGAAACGAGAATAGACACTCTACTAGCAGATCAGTCGCTGAGATATGCGGCAATTCTCGACATTCTTCGTCCCATTCGAAGTAGCGATACTCTAATGACCTACTTGCAAACCGAGGCAAGTAAGCAGGGGAATAAAAGTGCTGAATCGTTTGCAGTGAATTCGCTTGGGGTACTTTATCGAAACAAGTCCCAGTATGATACCGCATTGTATTTCAATCAGTTGGCAGAAAAGCTAGCAGAGGAAAATAAGGACACCCTCTCGATAATTGTGGCGAGAAATAGTCAAGGCGTAGTCTTGCGACGCGCCAATCGAATCATCGAAGCGCTTGATCTTCACCAAGGAGCACTTGAACTCGCCAAAAAGGTCAAAGACCCTGATTTTGGAACGCTCAGAGCGATTGCGATTTCCCACACGTCCAAAGGGAAAATCCACATGACGTTGGATCAACTGGAGGCTGCTGAAGTGGAGTTCAGACAATCCCTTGAAGTCGAAATTCGCAACGATAACACCTTCGGAATGGCAATTAACTATGCCACGCTAGGTAATATCTACGAGCTCCGCGATGAATTGACGCGCTCTCGTGAAGTGTACACCAAGGCGATCGGACTAAACAAGGAGCTGAATTCTGATCTCGGTCTAGCGATATGCTATACCGGTCTTTCGCGTGTGTTATTCAAGATGGAAAACTTGGCTGAAGCCGAGCGCTACGCCAGGGAAGCTTTGCCACTTGCCCTTAAAAGAGGCGATGCGAATTACGTGGTAAACGCTCAGCTGCAACTTGCTCAAGTATTATTGGAACAAGGTGAAATAAGGGAAGCCAGCGAATACTTAAACCAAGGCTTAACTACGTCTAAAGAAAGGGGGCTTCTAGATCGCCAGGCGCGTGCACTCTTTTTACTCGCTCAGCTAGAGGAGAAGCGAGGTAATGACAACCCTGCTTTAGTAGCGTATCGTGATGCTCATGCAATTGAAGGTGAGATTCTCAATGAGAAAAACCAGCGATATGTTACAGCTGTAGAAGCCCGGTATGCGTCAGATAAAAGAGAAATAGAGATAGAGGCGCTTGCTAAAGAAAATGCGCTTGTTCGAGAGCGAGAACGTCGTAACCTGCGCCTTGCACTTGCCATAATTGTCGGACTGACGTTGCTAGCCATTCTTTTAGGAATGCTGTATCGCCAAAAACGATTGGTTCTCCAGCGTGATCTCGCTCAACTCGAGCAGCAGCGGCTGGCGAGTCAGATGAATCCGCATTTCCTATTCAATGGGCTTAATAGCATCAAGAGTTCTCTTATCTCGGGAGAGAACAAAACGGCTATCAACTTATTAGACAAATTCGCTCACCTCATGCGACGGATTCTTAGCTCTAGTATTGATGAAGAAGTGTCACTTCGAGAGGAACTCAATAGCAGTCGTATGTACGTCTCCATTGAAAATTCACGCTTCAGTGATGCGATTGATTTCATTGTAGAAGTAGATGAATCCATAGATCAAGATTTGCAGACTGCACCTCCGTTGGTTCTTCAGCCATTTTTGGAGAATGCACTGTTGCACGGCTTGAGGAATAAGGAAGGGTATAAGCAGCTTCACCTAAAGGTGTCATCGCCTCCAAATAGTGATGGCTTAGAGATTTCTATAAAAGACAATGGCGTAGGTCGTGCGGTGGCACAAGAGATTACAGCAAGGCGCGCGATAAAGCGTGAGAGTGTGGGTATAGATATCACTCAGCGCCGGCTAGAGCACTTTGCAAGGCAACATGGAAGAGATGCTTCGTTTCGAATTTTAGACTTAAAAGACGAGAGAAACGAGGCCTTGGGAACAGAGGTGATTTTGTGTCTAGAGTAATCTTGTTCGAGCCTGTATTCATGGCGTTTGTGTCACGAAACATGGCGTGAAATATTCATGTCACAAAAAGGATGAACTGGCCGAATTTTTGCATTACTAAAAGGTGATGTATAAATCTGCTATTTTTTTACTGTCAAGCTTGGCATTTGCTGTGGCTCTTTCTGCTCAGCAAGATGACGGCTGGAAGCTAACGCCAGTTGAGGTTTTGAATACTTCAGGAGACGAATATGCGCCTCGTTTGGAGTCCCTTGGGTTGCTGTATTCAAGAAGTCCTGTTGCGGGCGATTCGGATATCGAATTGCGCACGGAGCTGATGTATTCGGCCTTTCGGCAAAACGGTCTTCAAGAAGGAGGATTGTTTTCAGAGGAACTCAGTTCACCGCTCCATGAGAGTTCGGCATGTTTAGGGCCGAATGCAGATTTTGTCGTCTTTAGCCGGAACTCACCTTCGAAGCGAGCGACGACTAATTTTCTATACTTCTCAAGAATAGGTGTTCACGACTTTCAGAAAGCTGAACAGCTCCCGTTTAATGACTCTCGATTTAATACTGCGCATCCATCGTTAGATCGCTCTGGCAAACGACTCTTGTTTTCCAGCGATCGCCCAGGCGGATACGGAGGTTTTGACCTCTACTATGCGGAGTATAAAGACGGGGTTTGGTCAAAGGCAATCAACCTTGGAAAGGACGTGAATTCTAAGAGCGACGAAATTTTCCCTTTCTGGGGAGATAACGAGCAAATTACCTTTTCGAGTAATCGTCCTGGTGGGTTTGGAGGCATTGACCTTTATCTGCTAGATGCATCCAATGCTGAGTGGAAACGCGTGAAGCATCTCGGTCGGCCGTTTTCAAGCGAAGGGGACGATCATGGTCTATCCTGGTCTACAGCGCACGGGAAAGGGTTTCTTGCAAGTAATAGAGAAGGAGGAAAAGGAGGCGACGATATTTATTCGTTCACGTTCTCCGATAGCTCGCCAATCTCTTGGTTGGATCCAGGAGCGGCAACGGATGAATTGGTCGTCCTAAACGGCAACAGAGAAGTAGTAGCTCTTTTAGATGATCGAAATCATTGGCGTGGCTCACTCAGCACCTTTCCGAATGCAAAAGATTTGGAGCACCAAGAACTCGCACGTCGCTTTTGTGGAAGCTTCAAGCAAGGAGCATCAGGATCGCCTGATACGATAATTGCTAATGGAGTAAGAATTGAGATCGAGAGATCAGATATTCATCAACCGTTAGTAGATGTGAAATTCAGAAATGCTGAAGAGGAGAGTGACCCAACGGTTTATCTCACTGGAATGACAGGAGGTGTTTGCTTACCCAGTCCTTCTCAAAAGCAATCGTGGCTTTTAGAGAAGCAAGGTTTTAGTCCACAGACGATTACGGTTAATTCTAGCGTACCGTTTGTCGAAGCACAGATGGAAATGAGTCTCCCCGCAGATTCAATCGTGCTGCGCAACATGGTGGTTGCTAATCGTCGAATAGCCGGATCCTTGTCAGAGAAATTGATTAGTTCCCTTGCTGGAGTGGTACTCGAGTCAGAGTACCAGATCGTTAGCCTACAAGTGAATTTGCTCTCATCGCATACTCCAAAATATGCCAGAGCAGAAGCGGATCGACTTGCAAAAGTTATTGTAAAAGAATTGTCCGTTCATCCTTCTATTGAAGTTGAAAGCTCTGGGGTAAGTCTGTTTAGTGACGAAGGCAGCCGAGAGCAGGCACGCGTTGGGATAACTGCCGAGGCGCTAGTGGAGTATGAACTACTTCTCAAAAAGATTCCTGCGGGCAAAGGAATCGGATTAAATCTCGATTAGCCTTGCTCTTCAAGATTTGACGAATTGATCAAATCGATCATCTGTCTAGCCTTCTCTGCATATGGACTTTTCTCAATATTGAGGAGGTCTTGATAGAGTGACAGGGCTTCTTCCATGTATCCTAGGTGACGATACAATTGGGCTAAGGCCCAGGTCGCATCCTCGAAATAGTCAAGTTCACCTAAGCGTGCACGTGTCAAGTTATCGATACCTTCTTCGAACGCACCAGCTTTCCAGTAGGCGATTCCAATTTCATAAAAGCCTCTAGTTCTTAGCAGGTCAGTAGGAGCTTTGGGAATTGCCGCGAGGTATAAAGGGATACTCTGATTGAAGCTATCGATGGCAAACGCATGAGCTGCTTCTCCGTATATGTCGGTAGTGATTCCAGCCGATCTCATTTGTCGTCGATAAGGTTGTTCGACGTAGGAGAGAGGAGATGCTTCAAATATTTCTCCCGTGGTGGGGGGATAATATTGCCAAGCAGCCCATCCAAGTCCTAGGGAAATAGAAGCAGCAACTGCCCATTTCGCTGGGATGAGTTTACGCTGTTTGGCAACTGTGGAAGGAGCAGTGTTGACTTTTTGAAATTCCTGCATAAACGAGCCTTCTAAAAGGGCTGTTCGAATAGAAGGATCCGCAAGTTCTAAACCATCAAGTGCAGCCTTACAGAGCTCACATTGTTTTAGGTGAGCCTTTCGATCCATAGACAGATCACCCTCACCGTGTGCGATGAGGTCTTCTATAGATAAGCAACTTTGGTTACTTGCAGGCATTCGTTAGGTCTAAATATTTGTGTGTTTCAGTAAGTTTTTGAGTCTGATCTTTCCATTCTGTATGTACGACTTTACTAGCTTAATATCTATTTCCATTATTTCAGCCGCCTCGATATAAGAGCAATTTTCAAAAAAGAAAAGGGTGAGGCATTGCCTTTGATCAGGCTTGAGTTCATCTAGGGCTTTGTAGAGTCTACTCAGCTTAAAGGAATCTTCTTCTCTGTTAAGACTTGCCACAAATTCAGATTCCACGTTTTGGAGTGAAATAATTTGGGCTGTATAGTTTTCTTCATGGCCTCCGCGTCGACTCAAACGATCAAGCCAGGTGAGGGCATGATTTTTTGTGATTCGATACAGGTAGGCTTGAACGGAGGAGAGGCGTTCGCTGCTTGGTTTGGTCATGACCTTATTCATGACTTCTATCGCAACGTCGCGCGCATCTTCCTGAAGGAGGAATCGATTTGCGGTCAGGAAAACCAGGGTAGCAAATCGCTTATAGAAAACTTGTTGCGCTAGGGCGTCTCCAGTACTGGCCATTTGCCAATACAAGTCCTCATTGTTGAGAGAATTGAGCGCCTCGTTAGAGTTCATAAATATTGCCTAAGCTGAACCGTCAAGGTACGGTAGGAAAGTCATTTCCTTTGGTTGACTCCCAATCGAGGTCCAGTTTGCTTTTCAGGTCTAAAACGACAATTCCAGCTAAGCATAGGAAGAACCACGGGCCTGCTTTATCGGTCTCTATCATGTCGTTAATCAACTGAAAACTCAAGTTGATTGCTAAGGAGCTTGCAAAAATGATAACGGCCAATTTGATCGGTCGTGTCTTGGCTCGATGATAGGCTCTCTCTGCAGAAATTAGCCCCGTTGCGGCAAGGAGAATAAAGATGATTAGCCCAAGCCATCCTTGTTCGACCAAGGTCATCAAGTAGTAATTGTGTATTCCCGATTTTTCTGGGTTGTCGCTCACGTATGTACGGAAGCTTTCGAGCGCATAGCCTTTGTAGTAGCGATGAAAGTTGCCTGGACCAAATCCAACGACTGGGTGCTCTGCAGACATGTAGCTACCTGCAACCCAACGATATACGCGTTCCATGGTAGAGATGTCTTCAAGCTTATACGTCGCCTCTAGGAGGTTGTCAAAATCGGTGTGCGTGATCGTTTTGTCGTAGTTGGGGGCGAAGTTGAAAAAGCGGTTGTTTGATACGACAAATGTTCCGAAGGCTACGACAAGTGCTAAGGATAGAACCAAGGCGTGTTTGGTGAGTCTAAAGCGCATAACCACGACAACCGCCACGCCGATCAGCAAACTCGCATAAGCAGCTCTTGTATAGCTGGTTTGAATGGCGATAAGACTGATCAGTGAGGCTGCAAATAGTCCGTAACGCCACCAAGAGTTTTGGCGAAAGCTGAATGCCCCTACAACGAGAAAGGGAAGCACAATACTGGTAAGTGCCGCATAGCTCACATGGTTTCTGAAAAACGGAGCCATGGCTTTGTTCACGTCTTCAAAGGTGAATCCAAGTGCTGCATGGCGCACTAAGCAGTATATCAAGACACCCGTAAGGGGAATTGCGATCGCTAAAATGAGCTTGTGTAGGTCTGCTTTAGTGCGAAGCAGTATAGTCGTAAGTGCGTAGAAAGGAATGACATACCACAATTTGGCCAAGAAGAACTTGATAGAAGCTTCTGGATAATTGGAGGTTACTACGGTAATGAACATCCATGCTAGATGTAGCAGTAAGGCCAGACTAATTGGATGACGAAGTAAGGCTCCTTCTATGGTTGTTGCATTCCGAATGAAGTAGACAGCTCCCAAACCCGTGAGTAACCACATGAGAGGTTCGGAAGGTAAATCTGTTCCTAAGCTACCTAGTTGAACTTCTGTGCTCAACGGGATAAGCACAATGCAAAGCAGGAAAAGCGCTTTGATGTTGCGTATTCCTAGGCCTAGAACCAAAGCCGCTCCAGGAAGCGCCAAAGGCAGGGGGGAATTTATCGCTGCGGCCATAAGACCAGCGACAAATATAAGAGCAGTGAAAGCCCAGATCATGGGCTGGCCCTTGGCGGCTGCCTCTAATCTGTGAAGTACTGCTTCCACTCAACGTCTTTGTAGGTGTCGAAAAGGAGGATCCCAAGTGCTGCGAAAAGGAAGGCAGCAAGAGTTGACCCAATGACAATCAAAGATCGCACAGGACGCGATTTGCGGTCTGGTACATACGCGCTGTCGAGGAGGTGGATCACCTGGCCGTCGGACGAGCCCATCGTCTCAAACTGACGTAATCGTTCTTGATCATAAGCAAGTTGTTGACTTACGATGTCAAACTCTGTTTGTAGCGCCGAAATGATTCCACTCACCGCTGCAAAAGTGTTGAGCTGATCGACGACTTGAATACGGGTGCTTCTTTGTGCTTCGATGCGGGCCTCTAAAACTCTAATGCTGTCTCGTAATTTCCCTCCAACGCGCATACGCTTAAGACGGCTAAATTTCACACTGTCTGAGGTTAGACCGCGCTCTGTGGCTCCGAGAAGACCTGAAAGGGATTCTCTTTGTGATTGGACATCGACGATACCATATAGTTTGGTAAGCGTTTGCAAAGAATCTTGGACTGAAGAGATGCGATCTCTCTTCATGCGGATAGAGTTCACATACATGCTTGCCATCTCACCTTGACCGTTGCTGGTCACTCTGCGAATAACTCCTGAAACACGCTCTCTTGCCGCATTGGCCATTGCCGCAGCTCTCGCCGGTTCTTTGTCTTCGATCGTGATCTCGACAGCATCGTATTGTGTACGTTTCACGCCATAGAGATCGGAGAGGGCTTCTCGAACATCGTTGCGTGCTCTCGGGCTCTTAGGGTCAATATCATAGACCTCCATCAAGTTGAAAGAGTCAATGAGAAAGCCGAGGGTCTCTTCTGAAGCTGCAATACCCATCAATCGCTCGATGTCGTTGCCTGTACCGTAAACAGCGACCTCTTTGCCACCAAATAACTTGGAAGGGTTGGTGAGGTCAGGACTGGCAGCCAAAAAGGTGGTGCTAGCCTTGTAATAGACCGGCAGCAACAATGCTACGAGGATACTTAGAATCGCAGCTGCAGCTGTGATTCCGAACAAAAGCTTGCGCTCTTTGAGTAGGAGCCCGATGACGTCGAGCAGGTTTTCGCGTTGCCGCATGTGAGAGTATTAACGGACTGCAAACATAGTCCGTTGTTTGGAGGATTTGAGTAGCCCAAAGACTCAAAGTGAAGAAGAAAGCTAAGGTATCTGAATTGGAACTTTTAACACTCTCAAAAAAGCTTCCTTTAGAACGGAAGACTTAGGTGTTGGTCGCTCGTTTTTTGAGCAATGACACTATATCAGCCAGTAATCCTGTTGCTAAACCGAGGGCTAAACACGCGAGAATTTGTGCGATCAAAGCAACTAAAAGGTTCACTTCAAAGAGATGAAGTGTATATCCAACAAGTAGACAACCCACGAGGTATAGAGGTAATGGCCACCACCGGCCTTCTCCAGGTTCATCTTTAAGCAGACGATTGCTCATCCACCATTCTCCACCGGCAACAAGTCCCTGTGTCGCAACCGTTGCGATTGCAGCGCCGAGTGCTCCATAGATAGGAATGAGCAGGAAATTGAGCGCAAAATTTAGTATCACACCGGCTACAAATAACCGGTTGAGCGCTCCAATTTTTTGATGAGAGAGTAGAAAGCTACCATACACATAGGTGAGTGCGATACCGACAGCAGCCCAGATGAGCCACTGCGAGACAATGCTCCACTCAGGCGTGTAGTCGGTATAGAGAAGCTCTAGAATTTCATCTGCGTAGAACGTCACGAATGCGGCTACACCAATTCCGAGGGCTGCCATGTATCCAGCGGCTTGGCGCAACAGCGGTCCTGCAGGTTCTCTCGCCTCGACGAGTTTGCTCAGCATTGGGATGAGTAACGTTGCGAACATGAAGCCGATCATGTTGACCCCGTCCAATAAGCGAAACGAAGCCGCATAGACGCCCGCAGCGTAGGTTCCTTCCACCATCTGTTCGACCATCACCACATCGATGCGAGTGAAGGCGGTACTTAAAAGGAGCGTCAAGCCATATGGAAGTGAGGCCTTTAGTAGATTCTTTACTTCTGTGGCATTTGCTGACCACCAGCGTTGCCCTTTACTCAAGTGCGTACCACTAATGGCTACTCCTATTGTAAGGATGATCGTAGCAATCTGTGCGCTGAAGAATAGCTCAATCGAGATCCAATCGTTCCATGCAGGGTTGAGCAGCAGTGCGCCCAACACAAGGATGAGTAGTAGCCTGTCGACGACGCTCACCACACTGTTGAAGCTGTAGCTCTCTTGAGCGCCGAGGTTGGTGCGAAGCAATTGCAAAATACTTAGGCAGGCATGGTAGGCTACCGCAAGGGAAACCAATTGAAGCTCACGAGGTGTTGCGTCAAAAAAGTAAGCTGCCGCCAAAACCACCGCTGCGTAGACTAGCGATAGGACGAGTTTTAGCGAAAGCATAAGGGGCAGTCGCTCTCGGAGAAGGTCTGGAGATTTGGCTAGCGTTACAGCGTTGTAGTTCTGTAAGCCTAGGTCATAGATGGTTCCAAACAGGAAGGCAAAACTGAACCAGGTCGCATAGAGTCCATACTCTTCAGTGCCGACAGTATTTTGGACACCTAGATCAATACCGAATAGGTAGAGTGGTTTAACGATCGCGTTGATCGCCAGTAGCAAGAGAAGGTTTGAAGCAAAAACTCGGCGCATACTCGTATTGAGCCGCTAACCTAAGCCGAAGGAGTGCAGATTGCGTGCATCGGTAGTTCGGCGCCTATTCGTAGCGTAACGATTCAATAGGGTCGAGGCGTGAAGCTTTGAATGCAGGATACAGACCGCTGAACAAGCCAGTCACTAAGCAAACGAAAAAGCTGCCGATCACCCAGTTCCAAGGCACAACAAACGAACCTCCGGTAAAGAGGATGAGGAAGTTTCCGACGATGATTCCAATGATGATCCCAACGACGCCGCCCAATTGGGTGATTACCATCGCTTCGGTTAAGAATTGGTACATGATGTTCGATCTGGAAGCACCGAGGGCCTTTGCGATTCCGATCTCGCGAGTACGTTCAGTAACGCTGACGAGCATAATGTTCATCAAGCCGATTGCAGCGCCGAACAAGGTCATTGCACCAATGGCCATTGCTCCGACTTGTAGCATGAAGGTGTTTTCACGAAGGTCGTCCAGCAAGGAGTCACTCGTCACGATTTCAAAGTCGTTCTCTTCGGTTGCTTTTAGTTGGCGGGCGATTCGCATCGCTCCGGTTGCAGCTGATACAGCTTGGTCGATGTCGGCAGCAGTCGGTAACTGAATGTATACGTAGTACTGCGTTTTGGAAGTGCCATATGCGCGACGTGCAGTTTGTATTGGCATCAATACCATTTTGTCAGCGCCGTCACTTTGGCTTTGACCTTTACTTTCGAAAACACCGATGACTTCTAGTCGCAGAGGACCTACCGACACTGTCTTTCCGATTGCACGTTCGTTCTTTCCGTCAAACAAGGTCTTGACCAAGTCCTTACCGATTACAGCGACCATGCTGCCGCGTTCAACTTCTAGCTTTGAAAAGCTTCTGCCGACATCAAGGTCAAACGTTTTGACACGGACATAGTCCTCGTCTGCGCCGACGACATCAACGATAGGGTTGGTTTCATTTCCGTTTCCAGAAACAATGCCGCGTCCTGAAATTTGCATCTCAAAGGCTACGATTCCTGTACGGCTGTATAGCTCGTCAAACGCAATGGCTTCTTGGTAAGAGATAGGATCAGCTCGTTTTTCTGAGCGTCCGTTTCTTCGCCCTCTTAGGTTGGCGTTTTTCGCGCGGATCTCGATACTATTGGCTCCGAGCGTCGAAAAATTCTCGTTGAGGCTGTAGATGGCCGAGTTGATCGCTGTGATCATTCCGATAACCGCCATGATACCAAAGGCGATGATCATTAACGTAAGCATGCTTCGCACCCAATTGGCTCGAAGTGCTGAAAAAGCTTGGCGTATGGTCTCGGTTCCCATGAGGTTCGAAAGTACGCCTGCATTAGATGCTGGTCGAAACCTTTCGATCAACGCACCTAGCCTCTCGATGAGCGTTTAGCCTTTGGTTGTTATTCTTCAACTACTTGATAAATAGCGGATAAATTTCGACCTAGGCCATCAAAGTCGAGGCCGTATCCGATAACGAATGCGTTTGGAATGTCGAAGCCGGTAAAATCTGGTGAATAAGGAACAACGCGAGCATCTGGCTTATCCAAAAGAACGACGCTAGTTACTCGGACCGCTCCACGCTTTAGCAACTCTTCGCTAAGTGCGACGAGTGTGCGACCGCTGTCTACGATGTCTTCTACGAGTAGCACGTGCCTGCCATTTACGGAAAGGTCATCTGGCCACTCAATGTCCACTTTACCAGAGCTCTTCATGCCGCTGTAGCTTCTGGTGCGCAAATAGGCAACCTCTACATCAAAGGAGCAGGCTCTGATTAGATCGGAATGAAATAATATGGCACCGTTCAGAACCCCTAAAGCGATTGGGGTCTCTAGTCCAATAACCTCATCGAGCTCACTTGCAAGCGTGTTGATGCGCGCTGAGATTTGTTCGGCGGTAATAAATGGATGGAATAGCCTTCCATGGAGCTCTACGGGTTGAGACATCGAGCGCTAAGCTAGTAGAGTTCTTCTCCTTCTAACACTGTTGAGCTTGATATTGTAAGGAAGCGAACAGAATAGTGGGATTGTGGAGATAGCTGTTGTGGGCATGTCTAAGCGATGCTAAGGCCCTTGTGATTTGGATGATTTAACCAAATAAGTGGACTTTAAAACGTTTAAACAAAGAAAAAACGTGATTTAGTCAAGATTACCTACTCTCTGATTCGGAATAAAAGAAGGAGAAAAGAGGTCTTGATGGAATTTAATTACATGAACTTTGGAAATAGTGAAAAATAGCGGGGGCTTAGTGTAAGGATTACGCTAAGCCCCCGCTATTGACCTTTAGGCCTAGTAAAATGGGCGAAAAGTGGGACTTGTCATGCTAGATTTGGACTTCCAATAAAACGGACTCTTGTTTGCCTTCTGGGCAGACGTTTCAAGATTTTTGGTTTTATTTGGTTAGGGCTGAGGTAGATCGTTACAAAACGGTCTACCTCTTTTTTTATCTAGACTAGTTGCTCTGTAGGGCGTAGTTTAGTGAATCAGACCTGCTTATTCTTTTTGATAAGGTATGTCTCGTATCGACTGAGTGCTAGTCTTTCAGTATCCTTGCAGGTGCTAAGCTTGTCTTTTTTCAGTTTTTAAGTGACTTGTCTTTGCTCTTTTCGTCTTAAGCCTAACCAGTCTAATGCTTCTTTCACTTCACTTAGCACTACAAGCACTCAGTTTCTCCGACGTGGAGGATGCTGAACTAGTAGAGTTATATTTAGTAACAAGAGGGGATAGATATTTTGGAGAACTGTATAGAAGGTACAGTCCAAAGGTTTACGGAAAGTGTATCACTATGCTTAACAATGAAGCCGAAGCTGCTGACGCTGTTCAGGACATCTTCGAGCGTGTGTTGTTACGAATTGGAAGCTTTCGACAAGACTCAAAATTTGGGACTTGGCTATTCACTATCACGAACAACTTCTGCATAGACGTTTTGCGAAAGCGTAAACGATTAAGAGGAAAAGTTGGTGAAATGCCAGACATCGACATCGAGGATGTCGTAGAAGAATCTGACTGGTTACAAGAGCAATCACCTCTTGCCATTCGTCATATTCTGGACAATTTGCCTGAACTCGATCGCGTAGCTCTAGTTCTCATGTATATGGATGAGCTTTCTGTAAAGGAAATCGCTGTCCAAATGGGTTTACAGGAATCTGCTACGAAAATGAGGCTCAAAAGAGCCCGTCAGCGTGCTAAAAACATCTATGATGTTTGGAAGAGCGATCAAAATGCATATGCCTAGTGAGCAAAGACGAGCAACAACCAAAACGGGAGACGGGCTGGGATAAACTCAGACAGGAAAACGAAGACAAGCACACCTTCAATTTCAAACCGATCAGAAGCGCAATTCGGCGCAACGAATTTGTGGGCTCTATCGTAGAGTTATTTATATCGGCTGTTGTTGGTGTAAGCAAATATAATTTAGGTGCCCAAGAGCCTCAGAAAAAAGAAGAAACGGATTCTCTTGAGTAGAGTTTTCTAACGATCCCCCCACGCTATGGAAGCACTTCAACAACTCCTCACACAATTTATAGCATTCATTCCCAATTTGATGGGAGCGATTGTGATTTTCGTGGTAGGCTATATCCTTTCTAAACTCCTTACGACACTCCTTAAGAAGCTTCTTAAGGTGATTGGAGTAGATAAGTTAGGAGATCGACTACAGTCTATCGATGTTGTTGCGAATGCTGACATGGAAATTAGACTATCGACGCTTCTAGCGCAGGTACTTTACTATTTCTTGATGTTGGTTGTGCTTGTAGCGGCTACCGATGTGCTTGGCATGGAGGTCGTGAGTAACCTCGTGAGTAAGGCAATCGCCTACATTCCTAATCTACTTGCAGCGATCATTATTTTGATTGTAGGAGCGATCCTCGCCGATGTTTTAAAGGGGTTTGTCGTAGTTGCTTGTCGCTCGTTTGCGATTCCTGCATCAGGAATGATCGGTTCAATAGTTTTTTGGTTTGTCTTTGTTTCTATTCTCATTAGTGCATTGAGTCAAGCCCAGATAAATACCGATTTCATTATC
Source organism: Saprospiraceae bacterium (assembly GCA_045110575.1). GTDB lineage: Bacteria > Bacteroidota > Bacteroidia > Chitinophagales > Saprospiraceae > CALDTK01. The sequence goes on along the minus strand of JBGCGF010000114.1, from coordinate 12,534 downwards.
GCAAACCTTTCGATTTTGCTTGGTGGACTTGCCTTTGCTTTTGCACTTGCATATGGTCTAGCCGCTCGTCCTCTTCTTGGGGGCTTTCTTGCTCAGTTTTACAACAGAGGCAAAATCAATCCAGGTGATCGCATACGCATTGAGGACCACGAAGGAGTAGTACTGTCAATAGATCGTGCGAGCTTCACACTCAATGTCGACAATCAAATTTTAATCGTTCCGCTCATAAAACTTCAATCTGAAACTGTACTTGTGATTTCACGAGCACCTGGAAGTGAGACTTTTTTAGAGCAAAATTCAAGAACGTAACAATTCATTAGTAAACGCATTGCGATTTTTCGCAATACATTTGCATAGCATAACAAAAAATTACCTCCAGTAAAATTGAGGAGGTTTTTTCAGAGACTTAAATCAACAGTATGAAACTGAATTCTTTTCTACTTTGCCTTGCGGCAATCCTTTCTTTCTCAGTCGTGTCATTTGCACAGGACGAAGCAGAAGAAGTAGTACCAGACGGATGGACCCGTGGAGCAAGCCTAGGAGCTGACCTCGGTCAACTTCTACAATTCAACCCACGTGTCGGTGCCGGTGAAAACCGTGTTGGTGTAGGTATGAGCTTTGGCGCGTTCGCCAACAAGAAGCAAGGTCTTTCGAACTGGGACAATAGCTTAACACTCAACCTCGCTATCCAGCGTCTAGGTGGTGGTATCATCGCTCCAGCTAGCACGATCACTGTGCCATGGCAAAAATCTGCAGATGAGCTTCGTCTTGCGTCATTGTACGGAATGAAGTTCAACGAAACCAGCCCTTGGGGTTACGGTGCTCAGGCAATCTTCATCACACAGCTTACTCCTACATATGCTGACGCAGCAGGTCGTAACCTGCTCAAGACAATTGACGCAACCAACGCTGGTGTGCCAATCGCTAAGTTTTTGAGTTCAGCTACGTTCTCTTTGAGTCCAGGTATCACATACCGTCCAAGTGATCACTTCGACATGTTGATCTCTCCAGCTTCTTACAAGACAATTTTTGTTGTTGACGAAGATGTTGCAGCACTTGATCTCTACGACTACCTCGATCCTGACATGGACGGAAGTACTTCACTTCAACAACTAGGTGCAACGGTTGCAGCGAACTACAACAATTCTTACCTAGAGGACGATCGTCTTTTGGTGAAGACTTCACTTATCCTCTTTAGTAACTACCTCTCGAACCCACAAAACGTGGATATCGACTGGCGTACTGAGATTGGATTCGCCGTTTTCAAAGGCCTTACTCTATCATTGAACACTATCGTTCAATATGATGATGATGTACCTGTTCAGGTTACTGATTATGATGCAGTAGGTGGTGTTAGACTTAATGCAGACGGAACAAAGCGTCTCGGTAAGCGTGCTTCTATCACAGAGCAGCTACTTCTTAAGTACGCTATCGTTTTCTAGGCATCGGCAAACAGTCCCGTGCCAACACGAGGATCCTCGCGTTAGCGCGGGACTTACGCCAAAACCACAAACGCCCCACTAGATCTTAGATCTGGTGGGGCGTTTTGTTTGTTGTGAGATGGTGGGGATATGAGATTTGAGATCGCTTATAGGGATGCTGGGCAATACCTCGACTGAATCTTCAAATCGACTGGAACAAGCTCAGCTTGTGCAACGGAATGGGTATTTCAGATTTCATATCGCTCCGCTGGCGGATGTCAGATGCATTAAGGATGCTGCTCGCTGTCTCGGTCGACCGTGGGAGCGGTCTGACCACAACTGTTGGAGCGTCGCAAATAGCAGTCTCAGATCTCATGTCCCAAATCTCGCAGCTAATAGTCAGCTAAGCTGACGCTATTTCCGATTCAACTTACCGTCTCTATTCGCCAAGTTCCAGGCAATGAGGAAGGCATTACGGCCTACGATCTCCATTTTGTTGTAGTCTAACTTGTCAGGAGTGTCCGTAATACGGTGGTAGTCTTCGTGGACACCAGAGAAGAAGAACACAGACGGCACACCATTCTTTGCGAAGTTGTAGTGATCACTTCTGTAGTAGAACCGATTAGGATCATCTAGTGCATCAAAGGTGTAGTCTAGCTCAAGCTTGGCGTATTGATCGTTGATCGCTCGTGTAGTGGCGTCGAGGTCAGGACTGATGCGTCCTGCACCGATGACGTAGATGTACGCGCTTGAGTCTGCATGCTCCTCATCGTAGCGACCGATCATGTCGATATTGATATCTGCAACGGTATTGGCAAGCGGAAACACCGGGTTAGCCGCATAAAATTCGCTACCCAGAAGGCCTTTCTCTTCCCCACTCACAAATAGGGTGAGTACGGAGCGTCGCGGACCTTCGCCCTTCGCCGCTGCTGCGGCCAACGCTTGCGTAATCTCAAGTACGGTACTCGTTCCAGAGGCATTATCGTCAGCTCCGTTAAAAACGTTGTCGTTGCGCATACCAAGGTGATCGTAGTGCGCTGAGACAACTACAATCTCGTCTGCCAACTTGGGGTCGCGGCCACGGATGTAACCAAGCACGTTCGAGCCAGTCAGTACGAACTTTCGTGGCTTGAGCTCGAGGTCAAGTTGGGTAGGAAGAGGTGTTGATTTGGAAACCCCCTTTTTTGCCATTCGCTTGCGGGCTTTGATCACCTGTTTGGTGTTCTTTCCGATCAGCTCTCGAAACAGCTTCGGTGAAATGTGAAGTACAGTGGGAAGGGTAGTGTTTGCTACCTTATTTGGATCACCGAGTTTAAGACTGTTGTCAATGATCTTGCTTCGCACTTCTGCGATTTCTGCCTGAATTTCAGACTTTACCACCAGGAGGACTTCGACTCCTCTTTGTGCTGCTGCTGCACGTTTTAGCGAAAGCTCGCGAGACCAATTACTTGTATCTGCAGTGCCTGTAACCTGAGATATTCCCTTTTTGTCAAACGGCTCGCCATCTAGTATGATGACAACCTTGCCACGCAAATCACCTGCGTTCTTGAAATCTGAATATCCCTCCGTTTCGATTCCGTAGCCTAAGAACATGACCTCTGAATAATCAGAAGCGACGTCGTTTGCTTCAGCTGGGAAGCCATAAAAGTCACGCAGGTGTCGGTATGATTTGCCTGCGATAGAAAAGCGCACCATGTCCCATGATGAACGCTCGAACGCAATCCTCTGCTCGTACGAATACTCGTTACCTACACGTGGAAGGCCCAGTTTGGACATTTCCTGAGCTAGATACTTGGCCGCTTTGTACTGCCCTTCAGTTCCTGTTTCTCGGCCTTGGAGGCTGTCAGATGCTAGGATGTAGGCATGTACGCGCAACTCTTCGGCGGTAATCGTTTCTGCCCACTTTAATCCTGAACTCAATCCTACCGTGTCGATAGGACGAATATCTAAAGAGGTCTGCTCAGTCTCGCTTTGCGAGGTTACTTGGGCTTGCGCCAAAACATGTTGAACCGCAAGGGATAGACATACTGCTAAAATCAATCTAGTCATGGGGAGCGAAGCTAAGGCTTGCACTCTTGACTGCTTGCACAACTCGTCACATAAATATCGGACGTAACGCGCTAGTTATGAGCAGGCCATCTTGTCTACTCGGCGAGCATGCCTTCCGCCTTCAAATTCGGCATTTAGGAAGGCATCTAGGATCGCTATTGCATCTTCTGGTGACGTGAATCGAGCAGCAAGTGCAAGCACATTCGCATTGTTATGCTGGCGCGCAAGTACTCCGATTTCGGGCGTCCAGCAAAGGGCGCAACGAATGCCTTGGTGCTTGTTCGCTGTGATTGCTGCTCCTTGCCCGCTGCCGCAAATGACTATGCCTAGCGGGTGTTTGCCAGCTTCGACAGCATTGGCAACAGGATGAATGAAGTCTGGGTAGTCAACCGAGTCTTCATTGTAAGGTCCTACATCCTCTACCCTAATACCAAGCTCACGAAGTCTGTCCTGAATGGTTTCCTTGAGTTGAAAGCCTGCGTGGTCGGAACCGACAACAATTGAGCTTGGTAGTGGCATAGTAAGGTAGGTAGTAGAAGTGAGGTTACGATGGACCTTGTCCGGTCGGGATCGTGATGTTCTGTGATCCAACTCCGAGTAGCGCGTTGATCTTATTCGTAAATGCAGGGTCGCCTAGGCTTGCTGCAGCTTGTTGAATAGCGCCAACTGTAGCTCGAACTTGATTCGCATCTTGTCCTAACGGTGTTCCCTGACCAAGAAGATCAGCTTCTTGAGTCGCATAGTAGTCTTGCCACTCTCCGATAGAGTTTGCCAAGGTTTCGATATGAACTTTCGCCTCTTCGTTTGCCCCAGTAGCAACGAGTACCTGAATCGGGGACAATGTATTGTAGTCAAAAGCAAAGTTCATGTGCGGGAAGGCCTCGAAGTAGAGTCTTGCAAGCTCGCCTGCGCGATCCTTGTCTCCACTTGCAAGTAGCGCATTCATTGTACGGAGCATTACGAATTGCATCGACTGAACACTTGGCGTATAGCTTGGATCTACAAAGAGATCATGCGTATCGAAATTACCGAAGTTGTACTTCTCTGTTACGTTTTTGAAAACACGCTCGACATCGACGCGGCCTGCACCCATTGGTCCAAACTGTCTGTCTGAAGGTGACTTAAACGGTGTGAGTCGTAGTGCCAATCCTTCTAGGCGCATGTAGTCGCGAAGACCAAGTAGCTTGGTTTGTGGGACTGTTACAGCAAAGTAGATTGGACGTTCCCAAAGGTTACTTCCAAGGATATCGATGACAGCAAGGTCGTCCTTAAGGATGTATGATTTGCCTGCAAGGTTGATGTCTACACGACTGATCTGAGCAGAGTCCGGAAGATCGTCTACCAAGTTGTATTGGCGAGCAGCTTGCTCCGTTACAGGAATGACTACTACTTGAGCTGGGAAGTCAGTTGCAAGTTTACGTCCGCCTTCGAGTGGCACAGGGTGGTCTTCAGACACATAAGCAAGTGCCTGCTGAATACTCATTGGTTGCTTGTTCGGGCGTACAGGAACCTGATTTCTCAGGTAGCCACGCATCTTGTCACTTGGAATCGTCAGCTTAATCGCTTCAGAGTTATTGACTTTGCGACGAAGCAGGTCGATGTACCAGTCAACAGCAATCAAACTCAAGTTGACTACACGCACATCCGTACGAATGCCTTCTACTTCCTGTGCATACCAGAGTGGGTAGGTATCGTTGTCACCATAGGTGAAAATGATCGCGTTTTCAGCTAGTGAATTGAGGAAGTTCGAAGCATAGTCACGAGAACCTTCGTGCTCCATACGAGAGTGATCGTCAAATCCTTGGAACGCCATTAGTGCAGGTGCTGTCAGTACGATTGCGCCTGCAACAGCAGCAGGTACGAGGCCCTCCATTTTAGCACGTTTGCGTAGGAAGTCGAATATGCCCAGCACGCCCATTCCAATCCAAATACAATACATAAAGACTGCACCTGCTTGCACGTAGTCACGTTCGCGTGGCTCGTTCGGAGGTTGATTCGTGTAGAGGATAATTCCGATACCGGTAATGACAAAGAGTGCTAGTACACCCATGAAGTCTTCTGGTCGGCGACGGAGGTGGAAGAATGCGCCAATAATACCAAACAGGAATGGAAGCATGAAGTAAGCGTTGCGCCCTTCGTCAGCTCGTGCTTCTGGTGGTAGTTGACTTAGCTCTACGCCCAGAATCATTTCGTCAATGAAATCGATTCCAGTAATCCAGTTTCCTGAACGTGGGTCGTTGTCATAAAATCCTTGGGCGTGGTTTTGACGTCCCGAGAAGTTCCACATGAAGTATCGCCAGTACATCCAGTCTAGCTGGTAGCGGACGAAGAAGGCAAGGTTGTCACCCATACCTAGGCGTCCTTGTTTACCTCCCATCCAGTAACTGCGGTAAATTTTTGGTCGTCCCTGCGTACCGTCACTCATTCGTGGGAAGAGCAACTTGTCACTGTCTTTATAGACTGGTGTAAGCTTCTCGTCTACTACTTCGTAGCGATCACCTACAACACCGTAACGATCGTCTGTATCGTACTTGATTGGACGAGCCTCGAAGTGTGGTCCGTAAAGCAAAGGACGGTCGCCATACTGCTCACGATTGAGGTAGTATTGAAGACGCATTGCATCTGTTGGCGCGTTCATGTTGATTGGCGTAGAAGCATTCGCTCTAATCATTACCACGCCTACGACACTAAAGCCGATAACGAGCATGAGTACTGACATGGTAAGTAGCTCAATAGAGCGACTTTTGAGTTTTCCCGCAAGGAAGAACCCACCAACGATCATTGCACCGAAGATAATGGTGACTGGGATGAGTCCCGTGTGGAATGGAAGTCCTAGTCCGTTGACCATGATAATTTCCATTTTTGCCCAAAGGGCTGGAATACCTTTAATCACAGCTGCTTGCGCGAAAAGAAGCACAACGACACCGCCCATAGCGGCAGTAAGTCCGCCAGCGCAGCGCTTGATGACTTGATTTGGGTTTGCTCCGAGTGCTTTCGCACCGAGGTAAGCAAAGCCGATTGCTGCACCACCGAAGAAAGTGATGTTGAAGATGCTTTTTTGACCAACAGCTACAAGGGCAACGATGCCTGCTAGTAGTGCAATGACGAAAGCAGCAACTGCTCCAATAGTAGTAGCCGTTTTAGTTGACTCTGGGTACTTCTTGTAGAAGTAGAACATTGCCAATGCAGGGAAGGTGAGCAAACTCAACAGGTGAACACCAACGGAGAGGCCCGTTGCGAATACTGCAAAGACGATCCAACGATCAGAAGTCGCAGTATCAGGAAGGTCGTACCACTTGATCATCGCCCAGAAGGTCATTGTGGTAAAGAGGGTAGACATTGCGTATACCTCACCCTCTACAGCACTAAACCAGATGGAGGTGGCAAATGCCATCGCCAAGCCTGCACACAATGCTGCCATACCGATTGCGATTCCTTCGCCTTTGGTGGCCTCTTCGTCGCGCCCTACGAGGGCGAGCTTACCGAGAATGCCGGTAACCTGTGCAATAAAGAAGGCTGCAAACGAGGTGCTGAGTGCAGACATAAAGTTGACTGCCCATGCGATTACGCTAGGATCGTCTGAAAATAGACCTGCGACCCAGGCGAATAAACGTCCGACGATCAAAAATAGAGGTGCTCCAGGAGGGTGAACGACCTGTAGCTTGTGTGCTCCAAGGACAAATTCTCCTACATCCCAAAGGCTACCAACGCGCTCTACGCTGAACCAGTAAACGATTAGGGTGATGACGAAGGCCAACCATGAGGCGTTGCGGACGTGACTGCGGTGACTATTCATATGTGTTACGTGCATTTTGCTCCTTGGAAATCGCGTTGATCCGCGATCATAAAAGCAGGCGCTAAAGGTATTTTTTTCTCGCGCCTTGTTGTACGGATGGATTTTAGGTCTGTTTCCTCTATGATTCCAACAGAAAAGATGCGCTTAAGACTAGTAAAGACAGGGGTTTTGCCGAAAGGCTGCATGGGAATCCAGCTAATTAAAAACTACATGGCATCTTGCAACAGCTAACCGCCAGCCGTCTGACGGGTTGCATCTACACACATGAGCGTGCTTTTTTACGCTTCCAGTTTGTTTTCTATGCGCTATTCCGCCCAACAATTCTTCTTGATTTCTGCTACACTCTTGTTGCTCAGCCTTACGGTTGCTTGCAGTAGTGGTGACGGAAAGCCTGTTTCCTTTAAATCGAAGCCGGTTGCATACGGCAATGTCAATCGTGTCAACATTGTCATTGATGATGTGCTCTTGGAAGGCCAGGTGCGGGATTCGCTGAGTTATTACTACGAGCAGGCGTATCCATTGATGCCACAGCCTGAATCGATTTACGACCTCAACATCATTGATGCTGGCGACCTTAATATGTTGTCTGCGCGAAAAGAGCTGCGCACCTATGTCATCCTTGCGGACCTAAATGACATGTCGAGTGCTACTACTAAACTGGTTACCTCCGATTTGGGTGAAGAGAAGATGCTAGCAGCGCGTGAAGACTACCGTCGAGGAACGAGTATCGTAACGGATCGCTGGGCCAATGATCAATTGTTGATCTACTTGTTTGCCGAAGGGCCAGATGAATTGGCAAAATTGGTCGCACAGAGCTTTCCCGCAGCAAGCAAGCGTATTGAAGAGGCCGACCGTACGATGTTGCTAGCGAATACGTATCAATCTGGCCACGCAAAAACTACTGTAGACTCCCTCAGAGAGCTTGTCGGAATTAGCCTCGATGTGCCTATTGACTATCAAATTGCGCGTGCGGAAGAAAATTTCGTCTGGCTACGTCGTGATCTATCGGTCGTTATTCAGAACATTATGGTGACTTCTGTTCCTTACGTTGGCGAAGATCAAATCTCAGTCGATAGTGCCGTGGTGTATCGGAATATAATGGGCAAGATGGCAGTGCGAAGTGATACCGAAGGCTCGTACATGACGACGAATGATCGCGATTTGCCTGTAATCCCTTTTGTTACTCAAATAGACGGGAAGTATGCTTTTGAGGCGCGTGGCATTTGGGAAATGACGGACGACTTTCTTGGTGGGGCATTTTTTACCTATCTCATTCCTGCTCCTGTGCAGAAGAAGCTTTATGTAATCGACGTCTTCACCTTTGCTCCTGGCAAAGGAAAACGTAACTACATGCAGCAGTTAGAGGTAATTGCTCGAACAGCTAAGTGGTAGCTTGGTAAGGGGTTGTCGGTTACTAAAAAAGCCCATGTTGCGTATGCAGCATGGGCTTTTTTATGTAGAGGATTCTAGGTTTATAGCTGTCGAAGTGTGTCTTCAGACAATCCGGTGTAGCGGGCTACTGTATTTGAGCAGCAGCCGTTTTTGAGCATTTCTGCAGCTACTTTAAGCGATTTTTGCTCTCGCTCTCTGCGTTCGATTGTTGTTTCGCGTGGTGTGTTTAGTCGCTGGTTTAGCAGCGCTGTAGTGTTCTGGGTGCGCATAGGAATGTGCTTTTTGGTTTAGGTAAATTTGTGTTAGGGCACAAAGCGTTAGTCTCAAACGCATATCTAAAATAGGTATTAGCGTATTGCTGTGCTTTAACTTTCACAAACTTTGCCAATAAATTGGGTAGGCGGTAATTAGGACCTATTGCATCTTTGTCCTTATGAAAACTACGTTTTGGCTGTGTGCACTGTCCGTGTTTGTGTTGTTGGGCTGTGGAGTTGATTCGCCTTCCGGCAAAACCCAAGAGCCACAGGGAGTGAGTGAGTTGCCGTACGATCGCTATTTCTATGCGCTTGCCAAACAGGGAGCGTTTAGTGGAAGTGTGTTGGTAGCACTTCCTGATACGGTGTTTGAGCAGAGCTACAACATGGTTGGCGCACCTGAAGGCATGAACACCTCTTCTAATCTCCGTTATCCGATTGGAGAAGTATCGCATATTTTAATTCGTGCGGCTTATTTTCAAATGGCTGATCAAGGACGGATTACGCTCAATGGTTCGGTGAAGGATTATCTCTCTGCGCTTCCGCAAAACGAGACCATCAATTATCGCATGCTGTTAGATCACCGTGCAGGTTTACCCGAAGTTTTGCCGAAAGGCCAATCGTTGAGCGACCTAACGTATCGCAGTCAGCCTGGCATAGAAGAGCACTATTCGCAGTTGGGTTACGAGATGTTAGCTGCGGTTCTTGCTGAGCGCATGGGGACAACGGTCGAAGAGGCTATTCGAATTTTGGTGCTTGAGCCAGCGAGCATGTCAAGAACGGGAGTCTTGGATTTAAGGGCAGCTCCAGGTTCTTTCGCTGTTGGCTACAGTGATGCTGGAGGAGCTATGGCCGCGGTACCCTTATCTGAGTTTCCAGTGACGATTATTCCTGAGTTCTACTCTACGATCACCGACCTCTTTTATCTATCACAATGGATGCCCGAAAGTGCTTTCTTGAAGGGGGAATTAAAGCAGCCTGGGGTACGTCCGGGCTATCGCTCTTACTTCTATTCAAATTTGGAATCAGCAGAGACGAATGTGGTTCTGAGCAACTTTGGAGGGACCGATCTGACAAAGGTTGTGCAAGGGTTTTGAACCATGCTTTTGGCCTCTGCTGCGCTACTATTCTTGTATGGCGGTTTTTTTGATAGAAAATTTGTGCAGATATGTGAGTACAGTGTTTGACAGAGCTGAGTGGTTTGTAACAGATTGATTAAGAGCCGGCTGTATTTTTTTTCGTTTCTATGAGGAATCATTCAACTAGCAGTGTAAAGGCATGTATGAGTGATATTTTAGATGGGTGGCACTATTGTTGGCGATATCCTTATGACATAGATTGAGTCTTCTCCCCTTTTAGGACAACATCTTTGCACTAAACTGAGCACTCTTTGGGGTGTATATGTGGCAAAGTAGATGGGAATTACAAGAAAAACTGGCCGTTGGCCAAATATTGCCTTGGGGAACGTTATTGTCGTTCTTGCAAGCTTAGTGACGATTTTGGTGCTTTCTGGAGCTCAAGCATTCGGGCAGTATTCGGGAATTGGTGTGGTTGATCCAACCACGGCGCTTGATGTAAACGGAACAGGCCTTTTTCGGAACGGTAATACCGCAACTAACTTTACGAACGACCAACTTCTAATTGGTAGTGCTACGTTTGATCGTTACAAGCATAGCATCAAGTCGAGACACAATTCAGCTAATGCAGCTGGAAATGCACTCGACTTTTACTTGTGGGATGCAGGAGTGGACGCATTGTTAACTACAGGTACTCAGCATGTGATGACCCTCGAAGGATTTGACGGAGGGCGTGTCGGAATCGGTACAACAAGTCCTGATGCAAAGTTGCATGTCAATGGCACTGGAACCACTACTGCATTTCAGCTTGTTACCGATCAAGATAACCGTCAAACGATATTGCTAAGACGAACCAACAATGCGAATGAAATCGGGATTGGATTTCAAAATAGTGGGCTAGCCTTTGGTTCTGCGATTTTCCATAGAGACCAATCAGAAGGAGATGGCTTGGGTGAAGGTCTAAGTATCGCTTCTATCGGGAACGATGTCAATCCTCAAAACCTTGGAGAAACAGCAACGTTTAAAACTGACGGTACTGTGCGCTTTCATACCTATGGAACAGGAACGAACGACGATGCGAGTCCTGCAAGAATGCTTGGCGTACAAGCGGATGGCGACTTGGTAGAAGTCCCCCTGGCATCTTTGGTAGACGATGAAAATATCTACACAACAGATGGAACCATAGCAAGTAACCGCGCAGTAACACAAGGCAACTTCGATTTAAATTTCGATGCGAATACGCTTGTAGTAGATGGTAGTGCCAATCGTGTAGGAATTGGAACAGCTGCACCAGTGAACAGGCTGACGGTCGGAGCGCCGATTGCAGTAGGTTCATATGCGTATGCAGAAGCATCAGCAACGATATTTACGAATGTTACGAATGGTGGCAACGCCATAGCTGCGCCTGCAGAATTATTTCATTTAGCCCGGGAAGGAGTAGGTGGTCAAGCTTGGGGTAACCGCGCGAGTTTTGCGCTAAGCCGCTATGAAAATTCAAGTGTAAATTCACGTACCCAGTTAGATTTTAATCTATCGCATACTGGATTTAATACAGATAATACGGTGCTGTCGTTGCGCAGTAGTGGTAACGTTGGAATTGGGACATCAAGTCCAGATGCAAGGTTAGATGTTGAAGGAGGACGAGTTCGCTTTTCAGACTATGGCAATAATGCAATTACTGGAACAGCAACAAGCATTCTTGGTGTTGAAGCGGATGGTGATTTGGTAGAAGTGAGCACTTCATCTTTGTCAGAAAACATCTACAATACAAACGGTACGCTTACAGCTAATCGCGCTGTAACGCAAGGCAATTTCGATTTAAATTTTGATGCGAATACACTTGTGGTTAGTGGAGACGACAACTTTGTAGGAATAGGAACGGATAGCCCAACAGAAAAGCTTCAGATTTCAAATGGTGTGATCTACGCAAACGGGGAGGGGTCAGGACTAATCGTTGATAATGTCGGTAAGCGAGTGGGACTCATGAAGTATAATGGCAAAGAAGCTGGTATATGGCGTATCGCAGCTCAAGATTTTGAAATCGGTCGAATTACAGGAGGGGCAGGATCGACAGATGTTAGTGGAGTCGCTGGAAATACGTATACAACTGATCTCTATGTTGCAGACGATGGAAATGTAGGAATAGGAACAACAGGTCCCGGGTCTCGTCTTGAAGTCGCAGGTCGCACAACGACCACCGACTTCACGATGACCAATGGCGCCACCAACGGGTACGTGCTTCAATCAAATGCGGCAGGTGATGCTACTTGGGTTGATGCAGCAGCGCTCGCTGTTACAGGAGATAATTTAGGAGATCATACGGCTACTGAGAACATTCAGACCAATGGATTTTGGTTGAGTAATGATGGAGGTGATGAAGGAGTTTTCGTAGAGGCAGACGGTGATGTGCTTAACGGAATAGAGACATAAGGATTTGATTAAAAATGTGTTGATTAAGAGTTTGAGCAGGACTGCAGCTTTTACCTAAAGCTACAGTCCTGCTGCGTTTATCCATCAGGCTGAGTACCTGTAAACTTGTCAGTTGA
>JBGCGF010000113.1:0-3724 GCA_045110575.1 Saprospiraceae bacterium | reverse complement strand
GCAAATGAACATGACAAGCGCCGCGTGCGATCCTTGCGCATCGTTGTGCAGGTTGATCTCTTTGCCACTTACGGTATCCGGAAGGGTGAAGTCAGGAGCCTCGGTGCCGAGTTCCATCATGGTAGAGAGCTTGAGTGCCATAGTGATGTGCTTTGAAGGAATAACGGTTGGGGGGAGTCAAGTTCTAAAAGGCAGGCAGAAGCGCCACCATCAATTGATTGTCAGAATCACGACAAACAAAAAACATATAGACGAGCGATAGAAATAATCAGTACTTTGCATTTGTAAATTGGAATATTCCAAAATTTATCATCAAATCAAACATTCGTTATGATTTCTTTTTCAAGGCCACAGAGCCACAGAGCTCAAAAGACAGTTATTTTCATTCATTAACTCTGGAAGTTTAATCCTATGCATTTTCGCAGCAGGACTTTTTTCTAGCTGTGAAGCTGAACCAGAACTTGAGCAAGTAACTCCTGTTAGTCAACATGTAAATTCAGAACTACATGATAGAAGTACATCTGAAAATTCAAGTACAGAAGAACTTCCTACCCTTTCAATTGAAGATGGACGCGCTTCTTTCGCGAATTGGGAAGATGTTTTGGACGTAGCAATTTCAATAGATAATGCGCAAGAAGCATTTTTAGACGATATTAGCCTTGAATTTCCTGATCCATCGGATGAAGCAGATGAAGCCTATTTAAATGCTGTCGCGGATATGGAGGATCAGCTCCTCACTCCAGTTCTCATGATATTGGAAGGGCATGATTTTGAGTCGTTTTATTCAAAAATTGCTCCGCACAAAGCTGAGTTAGATCAAGATGATGAATCAAACATTTCAGGCTTGTCTGGACTAGATGTATTCGCGTACAATCTTTTCCTCTCAGACGGTTTTTATTCAGTCATGAATGAAAACTATGAAATATTAGTTGGAGGAGAAGTATACAATATGCTATCTATGGCAATTGGTCAAACAGAAGATATTGATGCCCCTCCCGTTCAGCAATCAGGACCGCTTGATTGCTGGGAATGGAACTCAACTGGAGTGAATAAATATTTCGACAACAGTAAGAGAAGGCTTAAAATGAGAAACTCTCATTTTATAGTTGGTAGCTTCGTAGTTATGAAAGGTAGAGTAAAAAATTCTCGCCGTAAAAACGGAAGATGGAGAGGCAAACGTGCGAGGCTTCAAGTTGGCTTTGAAGGTGAAGCTAGATGGAACGGAACATGTTTTAAAGTTGACGAAGTTAAATCGACATCTAAAATTAAGAAAAAGAATTCGATCGAAACAACTCACGTTCGTTTCAGGCCAAGTGGGTCTGCCAAAAAGAATGAATCGTGGTCGGCAATAGCTACAAATTATGACACTGGAGACGTAGGAATCTACGTTTACTAAATTCGCCACCTCCTTAGACTCAAAGGAGTCTAAGGAGGCTTTTACAAAATCTTACTATGACACCCAGTTTTAAACTAACTTTTTATTTGCTTTGGACATTAGTCGTCCTTACATTTACGCATACCTTGCTCGCTCAACACGTATATGACGTTCAAATTAATCAGGACTATGACACGCTAACAACTTATACCTCTCTTTCTAAGTTAGCCATTGCAGATGGACAAGGACCTTATTCATTTGAGCTCGATGTAAGCTTAGATTTTGATTTCCCTTTTTTTGACACAATTCTAAAATCGCTAATAATTACTACTGAAGGAGAATATTATCCAGAAGACTCAGATCAGACAATCTTAATGTTTAATGGATCATTTATAACCGACCTCAGAATAGATTACGCAGAACCGTGGCTATCCTCGGATATCCGCTTAGGTAGAAGTGAAGGCTCGCGAGGTAAAGCCATTCACATAGAATACCACAACGTCTTCAGTGAAGATGAAGTTTTACTTAGCAATAACTACGAAAATAAGTTTAACTTCACTCATAGTTTGTTTGAGGACGGAACTATGCTCGTTCATTTTGGAGATTCTAATCTCGACGGAATAGAGTACTTTGTAAATAATCTAGGTTGGGTGTCTGATCTTAATTTCCCAGAAGCAGAAGGTCCGTTTTTTGGAATCGAAGGTGATGAAAATAGAAATGAGACGTTTTTTGTTTACGGTACGTTAGCTAATCTCTCAACTACCACAAACTCTATTGACTCTTTTGGCGTAATAGTCAACTACCCACCAGAAGGGACTATTCTCCGCATTTCAAGAGACTCGAGCAGTAGTACAAATGAAATACTCTCAAACCTCAACGAATTAGATTTTCTAGTTGAGAGAAATGACGATGAGAACACCGTTTCTTGCTTAAAATGTATGACCCATCCAACCGTTTCTCTTCACACAATTTCAGGATCACTCATCATAAATTCTAATAATAATAAAGTTAACCTTGATGCGCAGCCGAGATGAATTTACCTTATACACATTATTGGTCGCAACTCATCACACTCAGTATTAATCAATAAATGAAAGAAATTAAAGCCCCTACTTTTAAGAAAATTTTACTGCTAGTATTTCTAGTAATCTTTTTAGTGAAATTCGAACTTCCCGCACAGTCTATTGCGTTCGGTGGTTCACTAGGACTCATGCAATCTTTGAGCAGTGTTGAGCTAGATGAGCGATACTTAGGGACTCAACCCACAGGTACGATAAGTCTAAGCGCTCAATTTGAGCCAAAATATTTGTTTCTAAATCGAAAAATCACCATCGGTGGAGAACTGATGCGAATCGAAAGACAATTTGCTCTTAAAGATGTACGACCGAACGGAGGACCTGCGCCTTTTTCAGAAGCGGTATACGCAACCTATGATTATGACATAAGAGTTTCCGCATTCATTGATTTGATAAAACCCTTGCAGCTCAAGAACTTAAAAGGA
This sequence comes from Saprospiraceae bacterium, assembly GCA_045110575.1. Lineage (GTDB taxonomy): Bacteria > Bacteroidota > Bacteroidia > Chitinophagales > Saprospiraceae > CALDTK01. The sequence continues at coordinate 848 of JBGCGF010000113.1, read as the reverse complement.
ACATTTAGGCCAAAAGCCGGAATAATAGCTGCAATCCCTATAGCAAGAGAAGAAATACGATTTGACTTTGTCGCACCCCAAGGATTCCCTACAAAAATTGAATATTTTCAGGCGAGGCCGATCGACAGTGGGTTCATTTTAGCGCCAGGATTAGCGGTTGATTTTTCATACGAGCACGTATTTGACAACTCTAACTATTCGATTATCATTGGAGTAAATGCTAGCTACTATCCTCTCAAAAATCAGAGGTATGAAATCACTTTTGATCATGAAGACACTTACTCTAGCAGGATTGTAAATCATTCTCGAAGTGGAGCAAACCTTTACGTACTACTTGGAATAAATCGAGGTTAATTATCGGCTTAACACAGACTTGTAGAAAAACCTCTTCGATGCTGAACCGCTTACGCTGCTGGAGGCTGGACTGCTAATAGTGACGCACATTAAAGAAATCGGATGTCGTATGTCGGAAAGTAATATGAGCCGGAGGCGAGCAAAACATCTCGGAATTCAAAATTACCAATTCAAAATTCTTACCTCTCAGCTACGCTGACTCCAGCCACTTAATACCACAACCTGCACTTGGCTTCTGGTCTGCTTCTTTAATCGACTCTCCGTTGAGGACCTTGTCGATTGCATTGCGCATGTCTACTCCAGTGACAGGAATACCTGATCCTGGACGGCTCTCGTCGAAACGACCGCGGTAGGCGAGTTCCATGTCTCCGTCGAAGAGGAAGAAGTCTGGCGTACACGCTGCATCATAAGCGTGTGCTATTTCTTGACTTGCGTCATAGAGGTATGGAAAGTTGAAGCCGTTGGTTTTGGCGAAAGCTGTCATAAGCTCTGGA
>JBGCGF010000112.1:0-37189 GCA_045110575.1 Saprospiraceae bacterium | reverse complement strand
ATGAGTACACCATCCTTTATAGAAGATCACGTATCACAGATACCAGCAATACAGTTGTTGGTCAACATGGGCTACACCTACCTACCACCAAGCAAGGCACTTGAGCTACGGGGTGGTAGAACAGGCCATGTGCTCTATGATGATGTGCTGCGCAGTCAGCTGCAAAAAATCAACAGCATACAGCGACGAGGAAAGGAATACGCTTTTTCGGATGCAAATATTAGCTCAGCCATTGTCGCCATTAAAGACCTGCCGATTCAAGATGGCTTCATGATCGCAAACTCAGCGCTCTATGATCTACTCACCTTAGGTAAGGCATTTGAGCAATCGATAGATGGTGACAAAAAGAGCCATAGTATATTTTACATCGACTGGGAAGAGCCAGCGAATAATGTGTTCCATGTTACTGAGGAGTTTAGCGTGCTTCGTAGCGGTCGTACAGAGCACTATCGACCAGATGTCGTGCTACACGTCAATGGTATTCCAACTGCCATAATCGAGTGCAAAAGTCCTGCGCTAAAGGGCACTAAATCTCCAACAGAACTTGCCGTGGAGCAGCACATCCGTAATTTTGGTAAAGCAGGTATCCGCTCACTTTACGTCTATTCTGGGCTGCTACTCAGTCTTGCTACCAATGCAGGTAGTTACGCAACTACAGGGACAAGTAAGGAGTTCTGGTCAAAATGGAAGGAGCAGTTCCGTAACAAAACAGCAGAAGAAGAATATAAGGGACTGCTGCTTCAGTTAAAGAACAAACCTTTGTCTGATGCAGATAAAATCGCGCTATTTTCTGAAAGGAAATTTGGATTCAGTTATGCAAAACCCTACTTCGATCGCTTAGAAACGGAAGAGCGTACAGTGACTGCACAAGACGAATTACTCTACAACCTTTGTCAACCAGAACGGATGCTGGACCTTGTCCGGAATTACACGCTCTATGATGACGGAGTGAAAAAAATAGCGCGTTATCAGCAATATTTTGCCGTACGCGACACCTTAAAGCGGGTTACAGGTTTTGACAATACGGGTAAGCGCAAAGGTGGTGTGATATGGCACACACAAGGGAGTGGTAAATCGCTCACGATGGTCATGCTTGCGCAGATGCTGGCTGAGCATGATGACATTGCAAATCCGAAAATCGTGCTGGTTACAGATAGAGTGGACCTTGATGATCAAATTGCGGGTACGTTCAAAAAGTGTTCGATGGAAGTGCAGCAAGCGGCAACAGGAACACAGCTCACTGAATTATTGGAGGCGAAGAGTGATGCAATCATTACTACGGTCATCAACAAGTTTGAGGCAACTGTAAAGCAGTGTAAGCAGCCATTTACTTCTCCAGACATTTTCTTGCTCATCGATGAAGGGCACCGCACGCAATACGGCAGCTTCAATGTGAGTATGGAGCGCGTATTTCCTAATGCATGCTTTCTAGCCTTTACAGGAACGCCTTTGATGAAAAAGGAAAGGAGTACGGCTAACAAGTTTGGCGGGTATATCGGAAAGCCTTACACGGTCATAAATGCAGTTGAAGACAAAACGGTAGTGCCTTTGCTTTATGAAGGTCGACACAACATCATGACAATCAATGAAGATCCTATTGACAGGTTTTTTGATAAAGTATCGGAGCCGTTAACAGAGTACGGTAAGACTAGATTGAAAAAGAAGTTTAATACCGTCAATGAACTCAATAAGGCTGAAGATATAGTCTATGCGCGAGCGTGGGACATCAGTGAACATTACACGCAGTTTTTTCAAACGGAGAACGACAAGTACAAACCGAAAGGTCAGTTGGTCGCTCCAACTATTAAAACCGCTTTGCTTTACAAGCACTACTTAGATGAGATTGGCTTAGTAAGCTCAGAAGTAATTGTTACCCAAAGCGATCAGCGAGAAGGGCATGAAGATGGGTTTTTCGAGCAGAATGACGACAAGGAAAGGGAGGATAAGTATTTCGCTGCCATGGTAGATAAGTATGGAAGTGTAAAGCAGTATGAGAAGTCGATTATTAACCAGTTTAAGAAACGTGATCATCCTGAGATCATCATTGTTGTTGCTAAGCTACTTACTGGTTTCGATGCGCCAAACAACACTGTGCTGTATCTCTGCAAGTCACTTAAGGAGCACACGCTATTGCAGGCTGTAGCCCGTGTAAATCGCGTATACCCAGGAAAGGAATACGGTTACATCATAGATTACTATGGCAATTTAGAGAACCTTGACAATGCACTGAGTACCTATTCAAATGCTGATGCCTTAAAGGACTTCGATGAATCTGAGCTGGAAGGAATACTTACGGATCTATACGAGGAAATTAAGAAGCTACCTCAGGCACATTCTGAATTGTGGGATATTTTTAAAACACTCAAGGGGCGCCACGTTGAAGTAGCAGTTTACGAAGAGCTGCTGAAGGATGAAGATGTAAGGGCGAAGTTCTACGACAAGGTGAGCGACTTTGCACGCTTTCTTAAGATGGCGCTTTCTTCTGTACGGTTTGTAAAAGAAACCGCTGAAGCTAAAATCGATTCGTACAAAAAAGATGCAAAGTTCTTCTTAAAGTTACGCGTTGATGTGACGCGTCGCTATAACGATGACCTGTCGTACAAGGAATTTGAGCCACAGATTCAGAAACTAATTAACAAACACATCTCCACAGAGGGGGACATCATGACGATTACAGAACTCGTCAATATTTTTGACAAATCGGAACGTGATGCTGAATTAGAGAAAGTTAAGGGTACAGCAGCTCAAGCAGACCACATTGCAAGTCGTACGATTAAGGCGATCAATGTTAAGATGCAAGAGGATCCCATCTACTTTAAGCGTTTGGCCGAACTCATCAAGGAGACAATAGCTGCCTACCATCAAAAACGAATAGATGAAGCTGAGTACCTCAAGCGTGCTAAAAAGCTTGAGGATGAATTCATGAACGGTCGCTCGGATGGTGCACCAAAGGAGCTGGAGAACAACGACGTCGCTTTGGCATTCTACAATTTCAGCAAAGACATCTATGAGGATTCTGAGCTGATGAAGACGCGTTTTCACATTGATGTGAGTCTTGCTATTGACAATACGGTAAAAGAGCACATCTACCTCAATCAGAAAAAGCTAGTGGAATGGCACAAGAATGAAGACATTACAGGCAAGATCAATATCGAAGTCGGTGATGCCCTGTATGACTTGATGAACAAGTACGAAATTGACCCAGATTGGGACAAAATTGAACGACTTGTCGAAGAGTGTTTGAAGATTGCCACGTTGAAGTACAAGTAGATGAGAGACAAAATTCAATACGGTACTTCACTCATTGACTATTCGCTAGAGTATTCAGATAGAAAGACGCTGGGCATTAAGGTGCACCCTGACAAGAGTGTTCAGGTGATTGCTCCTGTCGATGCTAGTGTCGAAGACGTAAGAGTAAAAGTGAAAAGCAAAGCGCGGTGGATACTCCGTCAGCAGGACTTTTTCCTCTCTTTTCATCCTTTAACGCCTGAGCGCAGATATGTAAGTGGAGAAACGCATTTATACCTAGGTAAGCAATACAAGTTGAAGGTCCATCAGTCTTCCATTGAACAGGTAAAGCTGCAAGGTGGGATGCTAAAGGTCTTTACCAAAGACAAGCTTGCCAAAGATAGAATCAAACGGCAAATTCAGGCTTGGTACAAAGAGAAAGCGGTTCATCATTTCAAGACTCTCTTTAAATCGAGGCTTCTGATGTCAAAAGCGTTTTACGAAGAAGAGCCGATCCTGTATTACCGATGGATGAAGAAGCGCTGGGGAAGTTGTGATAAGAATGGAGGCATTCATCTCAACCTGGAATTAATCAAAGCGCCGAAGAAGTGTATCGATTACGTAATTGTGCATGAGCTTTGCCACTTGGCTCACCTGGATCATAGTCGGGCCTTTTATTCGCTGCTAGAAAGGAATTATCCAAAGTGGAGAGAGACGAAAGATGAGCTGGAGAGGTTGATGGTTTGAATACCGCCCGAGTAAACTCTGGGCTACAATTAGACGACGCTACGCGCCTGCACCACCATCACGCTCGTAAAGGCGCATAGCGCTACCTACCCTTAGCCGTGGGTTTACCTGTGGCGGCCCAAAACCCTAGCGGCTATGTTTGCCGAACCTCGAACCATCCCGCAGTACTGCGGGATGCCGAACCTAGAACCAAACAACGCCCCCAAAGGCTTGAACCAAACAACGTCCCTAACGGCTTGCACTACATCCTTCACAAACCCTACAACTGCGTTTCGCAATTCGTCACCAACGAGAAGAAGCGGAAGAACAAGCGACTCCTCGGATCGCTGGGGGACTTTGCGGAAGGAACGATGGCTATCGGCAGACTCGATGAAAAATCAGAAGGACTGCTACTACTCACCACCGATGGGAAGATGAGCGCAGCGGTACGGCAGAAATCGGTCGAAAAGGAATACTACGTCGAGCTTGATGACCTCATCACTGATGAAGCACTGGAGCAATTAAGAAAGGGCGTTGAAATAGGGTTTAGCGGCAAGCGATACATGACACTACCATGCAAAGCCACGCGCTTGGACCCCATCCCGAGTTTTGGCGAAAGCTCACCGCCAGACCAACGCGAGCGTCACCGCCCTACCAGCTGGGTAAGCATCACGCTTACTGAGGGAAAATACCGACAGGTGCGCAAAATGACAGCGGCGGTAGGGTTTCCAACCTTACGTTTGATACGCGTACGCATTGGTGAAGTCACGCTAGGTGACTTAGCTCCAGGGGAGTATGTTGAAGTTGATAGGCTACCTTTTTAACTTTGCGGCTGAACTGTCGGTACACCGAGTCAAGGTTAGTTTTCTCATTAAAACAAGGCTTGCGTTCCTACTTAGTTCAGTAGTTCGAACCGACAGTTCTATCTTTCAGCCTCCCAATGAAACTCACTTCCCTACCCGCACGCACGTTATTCCTCATAGACGGCTTCGGAGCAATGCTCTCAGCATTTATGCTCGGCTTCGTGTTGATGAACAACCAACCGTTGATTGGAATGCCTGTGGAAGTGCTACAAATCCTCGCTTCCATCCCTTGCATTTTTGCGATGTACTCGTTTGCCGGAAGGTTCATCATAAAAGGTCGAGTCGAACCGTATCTCAAATGGATCGCCATCGCCAATCTCATGTACTGTCTTACGACGGCCGGATTGGTACTTCTCTTTTTCCCAGAATTGACCGGACTCGGTATTGCCTACTTCGTCGTTGAAATAGCGATCGTTGTCTACCTCTCAAGAGCGGAGTTGATTGTGGCATTGAAGCGATAGATTAAGTACTGCGAACTGTCGGTTCAACGGATCAATTCAAATTACAGCTCTTACTTTACATCTAGAACATACCTAGACATATACTGCGAACCGATAGTTCAACAGATTAATTCCAATTTCGACACATACTTTACATCTAGACATATACTACGAACCGACAGTTCTAAATAAATTTAAAATACCCGTTACTTCTTCTTACCAAAAGTATATTGAACACCTAGCGTTGGGATAAGCGCATGTCTTGCTCTAGCGTTTATCGTACTTGAAATATTTTGAAGCCGAGCATACTGTACAGACAGCTCTATTCCAATCCTATCTGTCACTTTATATTGAGCCCCGGCTCCGAGATTCAAGGTACTCAACGTCCCCTTGTATTTATCACCTCCCCCATATTTCAATTTACCAACCCCAACTCCTCCTTCGATAAAAGGGGACAATTTAGTTTTCGTCAAATACTGCCTAGCATAAAGACTTAACCCTACAGTAGTAACATCATTTACTTTCCCTGTAAATGGCTGCACCCCAACTACGAAGTTACTAAAGGGAGAATAGCCCACATTTGCCTTAAAGGCGTGACCGAGTAGCCCGCCAGACCCCGGATAAATAACGGGCAGACCTGCTGCTCCGACCTGGAATTCTCCTTTTTCAATTTGAGCATGTACTGTAAACGCTAATAAAATAGCAGTAATTAAAATCGACAACCGTTTCATATCAACTCATATTTCACTAGTCACATAACCAGCAATACACGATTCTAAACGCATCAAAATCTAAAATGCTGCCCACTGCATAATAAACTAAGCACCCACATTCCCGAAAGCTATAGCACTCAGGAAGTTATCTAACTATATGAATGGTGCGACCTGTCGGTTCTGCGGATCAATTTAGTTTCTAAGTTAAATTTAAAAAGGAGTACATGCTTACCTTTGGACTTCGAACCGATAGTTCTTGCGCATCCCCCGTCTCAAATCTCACATCCCAGATCTCACGTCTCTCTTCTTCCACATCATCATGAGGCCAAAGCCAACGATCGCACCACCGATGTGCGCGAAGTGTGCAATGTTGTCCCAGCTAAATTCCTTTACGCCAAGGAAAATCTCAACCACGATTAAGATCGGAATAAAATACTTGGCTTCGAGCGAAAATGGAAGAAAAATAACCCCAAGTTTGGCGTTCGGATACATCACACCGAAGGCAGCGAGAATACCCATAATTGCGCCTGATGCGCCCAGCATTGCGCCGTTGAACTTTAGGTTGGCCTTGCCTAAGAATTCATCCGTATAGTTTTGCCCATTCGCAAGAATCTCAGCCCCTTGAGTACTCACTTCTGCAAGCACTTCTGAGCTAAAGCCGCTAACCTGATAGTTGACCACAAGCATGTGCAACGCAAATGCACCAACAGCCGACAACACATAAAGCGTGAGGAATTTCTGAGCTCCAATCATGCGCTCAACGACAGCGCCAAACATCACTAGTGCGTACATATTGAATGCAATGTGCCCCAGTCCGCCATGCATAAAGAAGTGCGAGACCAACTGAAAAGGCTTGAATAGCGGACTCTCGTAATAGTGCAATGCAAGCACATCAGACATTTGCGGCATGATCCAAGTGAGCACGAACATTAGCACGTTGATCGCAAGCAGCACTTTGACTGTCGGAGTGGTTCTTTCGAGAATGTCTTTCATTGCCATAGCGTCGAGTGTCGTTGATGCGGGTTAGGAACAAGTCTAGTAACAGACAAGGTGAGCATTTTGATTCAGTTGACGTATCAGACGAGAAATAAGTGCGTGCACCAGAAAAGATCAAGCCATATCTGAGGGGAATTTTTTCTAGTCTTCGATGAACTCGCAAAGGAAAAGCAATCCGTTCATCGTCTAACAAAGTACTCGACCAAGAGAACTGGCTGAGCACTAAACAAACCCTATGACACGTATCGCACTTGCCATTTGTGGCCTACTCCTTCTAGGCGCATGCAACAAAAAAACAGCTGAAGCAACAGAACAAGCTCCCCAAACGCGTCAGCAAGGACGCCAAGGAGGTCCACCAAACGCTGCACAGGCCATCGCTAAGATGGACGGAAACTCAGATGGTAAACTCTCTATTTCTGAAGTCAAAGGACCACTGAAGGAAAATTTCGCCAAAATCGACAGTAACGGAGACGGCTTCTTAACCAAAGCCGAACTCGAAAACGCTCCTCGTCCACAGCGAAACGGTCAGCGTCCTTCAAGAGGCTAACACACTGATCTAAAGAAATCATATTGAAGTTAGTTGATTTGAACCTCAGCGTGATTGCGATCACGCTGGGGTCTTTTTTTGCCCCGTCTGATCGATATCCCTCTAGCCTTCAATCTGCAACAGAATCGATATCCCTTTCAGGGTATTCAATCATCGCCTACCTTTGAATTCTCTTTTGTGCCAATACGCCCCTATGATACGCATCGTACTCGTCCTTTCTTGCCTGCTCACGTTGAGCTCTTGCGCCACGCTTATGGAAATCCTTGAAGCTGCTGCTGCACAGCAAGCAGAGAGTCCATCTCAGAGCACCCCGCAAAATCAGCAGCCGGCTACAAAAACGTTCGAGCAGATGGACGCCAACTCAGACGGCAGACTTTCCTCTACAGAGGCTCAAGGTTCTGTCAAAGACGGATTCGCCAAGCTCGATAGCAACAAAGACGGGTTCCTTACCAAAGCAGAAGTTGAGGGAACAGCTCGAACGAGAACTGACAAACGCCCGAACAAAAGGTAAGGTGACTAATGACTTCCGAGTCAAGCTTTATGAGCCGATCGCTCGCATCAAACCTCAACGTGAAAACCTCACGTTGAGGTTTTTTTATGCTCGCGCTTATACTTCTTTCGCGTTCTACTGATCAAGAACGGTATACCTGGAGCAAGCAACCAATAACACATGCCGGCCCACACTGCATATTTGAACGGCGTGAACAAGGCTATGCTACCAGAAAGCAGGCCCGTCGCGAGCAAGGTGGACCAAATTGTCATCCCAACTTTTGCCTCGAGTACCTCCAACGCGTTGAACTTGAGACGATCTCTAAGCACGTACGTTCGGTAATAGAGTCCGAGCATTGTGAAAGAAAGTATCGCAAACCCAAGGCCGTAAAACCCGATCATATTTACGCCTTCACTTGGTGCAGATATTTGAATTCCCGCCGGTAAAAACCCACCCGACATGAAGGATAACAACGTGCTGTACATCAATTTGAGCGGGTAGATATAAATCAGCAAAGCGACCACCAACAAAAGTGTAAAGGGTATAGTGACCTTGTCCTCGATTCCATAATTCCGGCTCCAAGTCCGGTGGGATAACCAAAAGATCATCATCGTAAAAAAGCTCAACGTAAACGCAGGAATATCCTTGAGCAAGGCGATCAGTTCGGAGTATGTACTCGGCAAATCGCCAGACGAAATAAGGAGGACAGTCCCACCAAACGCAAACGCAGCATCGACAAACGTATCGAGCCGAGTATTGGCTATGCCTCTAAGGCGGACGCCGTCCACCATCGGAATTTCATTTAGATGATCAGTAGACATAGGGTTAAAGTACTGATAAGTCTACGATACCATACCTACTAGCACTAAAAAGCCCCTAGACGAACGGTGTTCATCCAGGGGCGTTTACAAAAGAGAATACGCAGCGTTTAGCTCTTTTGCTTCTTGATGCCACAGCCAATCGCCTTGGTCATTGCAGGCTCAGGATCTTTGCCTGCCTCGAGTGCCGCAATAGCATTCGCGAGATACATTTCGTCCGCTTTGCTGGCATCCGTGTTGTTATCGATCGCTCCGATGTAGCGAACAGTGTTACTGGCATCGAGTAGGAATACGTGCGGCGTCTTCGTTGCTCCCCATACAGGATAAACTTCCTGTCCGTCATCGAACAAGTATGGGAAATTGAAACTCTTTTCGCCCGCTCTAACTGCCATCGCTTCAAAGCTATCGGCAGGCTTCACAACGGGGTCGTTAGGGTTAATCGCAACGACGTTATAGCCTTGAGGGCCGTAGGTCGCTTGGAGTTCAACGATGCGGTCCTCATAGGCGATTGAGTAAGGACAGCTGTTGCAGGTAAAGATGACGATCGCGCCCTTTTCGCCAGCAGCTGAGGCAAGGCTGTGCATTTCGCCGTCGATGCCTTTCAATGAAAAGTCGGTAGCTACGTCGCCAATGGAAAGTCCGGTGCCTGCTTGCGCGGTGAGAACGGTTGTACTCACTGCAAAAAGGCAGAAAAACAATAAGGTCTTCATGGTAACATGATTTTGGTGTCGTGTGGGAGGTATATCCTAGCCACGCTCGATGTCTGCTTGGAGTTCATCGAGAGAGTGGTAGGCTTTTTCGTAAAAACTTGTTTTGCCGTTTTTGATAATCAGCGTGATCGGTATTGCACCCGACCAGCTAGGATCAATGCGATCTATCCAACTGTTCGCATCGCCGTCTCTGAGGCCAACGACTTCTGCTTGTAGGTTCTGCTTTCGCAAAAACGGCAGTAGACTGCTCTCATAGGCCATCGGTAGGTCGATCGTTACCAAGGTCACCTTGACGGGGGCGGTTTTGGCGAAAGCATGAAGCTCCTCAAAATAGGGGAGCTCCTTCACGCATGGACCGCACCAAGTCGCCCAAAAATTGAGCACATAAGCAGTATCAGGGTGTAAGTTTTCTAGGTGCTTTTCAGCAAAACCATCAAAGGCCTCATAGGTCGCGAAGTCATACTTCTGCGCCTCAGCATAAGCGCTGGCAAACAGCAAGAAAACGAAGAGTACAAAGTGTCGAATCTGCATGATGAGCACTCTAACGCAGAAAAAAACGGAGAGTTTGTGAATTATTGTCATTTAACATATTGCGGAGAAAATATTTTCGCATTTTATTTCCTAGCTATTTAGGAAGATTGTGCACATCTACATCTTTTAAAAATGCCCTTATGTCCTGTCGATTTGGAGATCGACAGGACATAAGATATTGTACCTTACCCCCATGCGTTACCTCTCTCTCCTTTTCGTTCTACTATTCACGTTCGCCTGCCAATCTGCGCAAGAGGGAGCTTCAGAAGCCATCGAGACGTCTGTCTCTACAGTTACTGAAGCAGCAGCGATGCAGCCGGACTCTATTCTCCGACACGCCGTCTACTTCGCCTACAACGATGACACAACACCTGCTCAAATCGAGGAGATTGAAACAGCTTTCGCAAAACTACCTTCACAAATTGACGGAATCGAAGGATTCGAGATGGGTGTAAACTCTAGTCCGGAAGGAATCAACAAAGGATTAACGCACGCGTACCTGTTGACTTTTCACAGCGATGCTGCACGTGACGCATACCTACCACACCCAGCACACAAGGCATTCGGCGAAATCGTTGGGCCTCACCTTAAGGACGTCACAGTCATTGACTATTGGACGAAAGGGTAGAGAAGATCGCTACACTGCTGGTTTTAGGAACGCTGCGCTGCTAGATGCATAACCGGATGGCAATAGAGACGCACGGCTATAAAGGCCTACGCGCATAGTACGCACGTCAAGACTCTGCGCGCTCTGCCCCTCTGCGAAGACCGAAGGTCGCTCTGCGAGAAATGCATATCGTGTTGCACAGCTCGACCTTCATTTGCATTGCACGACCCAAGAACAACAACGCGCTTATTCTCATATCATAAACCGATATGAAAATACTTACGTATTGCATTCTCCGTCTTGCATTTTTAGAACTCTGTGCTTTCGCAAGCGAAAGCACAGATTAAGGCACCTTGCCTTCACGAAGAAGGCCTGCGCACTTTTCACGTTGCGCAGGCCCCAAATGGAAGTATACGTTCACTACAGGTCGAAACGATTAGTTGCCATTGGTTTTGAGCAACATGCCTGTATCATTAAAATCGCTGGTTCCGAGCATTGGCGTCGGCAAATCTCCGTCCGTGATGATCACTTTAGCATTCGGAGATTTGGCTAGCTCCTGGAACGCTTCGATAGATTTGAACTGCAATATCATCGGGTTCAATCCTTCTGAGATTATACGCTGGGCATCTCGGACACCTTCAGCCTGCAGACGTTTGCGCTCCGCTTCTTGCTTTTCCTCTAAGAGCACAAATTCCATTCGCTGAGCCTGCTGCTCGGCTGCTAATTTGGCCTCAATTGCTCGAGATAGACTAGCCGGCATCTGGATACTCTTGAGCAAGACTGCTTCGACCTCTATGCCACGGCCTTCCAGCTGGACCATCATCTGATCTCTGATCGCAACTTCAATCACGGCGCGCTGCCCCGTGTGCATGTCTTTTGCGAAGTAGCGAGAAGAAACGTCTGAAACCGCAGACCTAAAGACGGGCAGGATCACCTCGTTCTCATAGTCCTTGCCGATCTGACGCAGCACGTCGGGAACATCCTTTGGGATAACCTTATAGAGAATCGATACCTCTGATCGAATCGTGAGCCCCTCTTTCGAAGGGATTGATAATTCCACTTCCATGTTCTCGGTCTGTGTAGAAACCTTGACAATGGAGGAAGTGAACGGGTTGTACATACGCAACCCATCGTTGTAAGGGACATCGGCATACTTACCGAGCTTGCGCTTCACACCGACTTGTCCTTCTCGGACAACTGCGCAGCTAGACAATAGCAACCCGGCCGTCAACAAGAGAATTGAACGAACTAACAAAGACGTATTCATAACACTTAGGGTTAGATGAAAAGTAAAACTGACTTTCATGATAGCAAACCTATTATTCTAAGAAATGTTGTCCCTTCCAACACCGGCTTTACCTTTTCATGACAATGTTGCTTTCACGTTGTGTGGCGAGTCGCGCCGCCCAGTCCGCCGATACCTCTGAATGAAACAGGTCTGCTCTATCGTAAAATCACTTTCTAAAATCTACGTTCTAGCGGTTCGATCAATAGCTACCTTCCCACCATGCGATACCTCCTATTTGCAATCTCTCTTCTCTCTCTCGCTAGTTGCGGCAATTCTGGATTTGGCGAAAGCGAACAAGAACCAACCATCACTAGCCCTGACGGCGCCTTATCCGTCCTTTTCGAGCGTAGTGAGGCAGGGGAAATTTCCTATTTCCTCCTAAAAAATGGCGAAGAACTCATCTCTAGGTCTAGCCTAGGTTTTAGCGAAAGCGGACTGGGAAACATCACCAAGGATCTTAGCATTGAAGACATTAAAGCCACTGACGGTGTTGAAGCGTACGAACTCCCGTGGGGCGAAGTAGCCAGTGTAAATGCACCTTTCAAGGAGATTCAGCTTTCGCTAAAACACGTCCCAACCAAGTTCACCTTCTCTGTTGAAGCGAGGTTGTTTGACGATGGACTAGGCTTACGCTATCATTTTCCGGCACAGGCAAACGTGAACATGGAGAGTGATGTGATGCAGATTCTAGAAGAGCATACGCAGTTCAACTTCCCTTCTGATCCGCTGGTGAATTGGGGACCCGGCGATTGGAACAGTTATGAAAACCGCTTGGAGTTGACGCGGCTTTCTGAGATTGATGCAAAGAAGTATGATGACCGTGACCAACTGATCAGTAGGGTAGTGCCGAACAATGCGATCATGACTCCAGCTACCCTGAAACTTGGCAACGGAACGCACCTCAGCATTCATGAAGCGGCATTGATCGACTATCCTGAAATGACACTCGGGGTGAATGAAGACGGTTTTGAAAGCATCCTCGCTGGTTCACCTAATCGCGAAGCAAAGGCCGTTCGTACCCTACCCTTTGTAACCCCTTGGCGCACCGTAGGCGTTGAAGATCGTGCCATCGATTTCCTCGCCAATACGCTTGTACTCAACCTGAATGCGCCGAATCAACTTGGTGATGTAAGCTGGTTTGAGCCGAAAACCTATGCAGGTGTGTGGTGGGAAATGTTCTTGGGCAAAGGCACTTGGGATTATGGTTCAGGTCAGAGCGCGGCAGGCAGCGCTGGTGAAGCAGAGAACGGCGTGAGTCGACATGCAGCCAACACTACCAACGTGAAGCAATACATCGACTTCTGTGCTGACAACAACATCGAAGGACTGCTCGTCGAAGGTTGGAACACCGGTTGGGAGGTTTGGCTAGACAGCTTAAAGCGACTTGATGCGTTTGATTTCGTTACTCCCTATCCTGATTATGACTTGCGTGAAGTGGTTGCTTATGGCAAGTCCAAAGGCGTCGAAATCGTGATGCACCACGAGACTTCTGGTGTACCTGAGCGCTACGAGCAGCAAATGGACACGGCATTTGCGTTGATGCAGGAACTCGGGCTGCATGCGGTTAAGAGTGGCTATGTCGGCAACTTCCCGAATGGCGAGTATCACCACGGTCAGTATGGATCACGTCATTACCGAAAGGCATATGAAACAGCTGCGAAATACCAAGTCGGGATAAACCCGCACGAGCCGATCAAGCCAACCGGTGAACGCCGCACGCTGCCTAACGCCATTAGCGCCGAAGGTGCTCGCGGTATGGAGTACAATGCGTTTGGGGACTATACGCAAGTCAATCAGCCGAGTCACTTGCCTAGCATCGTATACACACGAAGTCTTGCGGGGCCGTTTGATTACACGCCGGGCATTTTCAACCTTGAAATGGAGGGCTGGAAAGGTGAAGACGATGAAGTGCTGAGTACACTGGGCAAGCAACTGGGCGCGTACGTAGTCATCTATGCACCGATTCAGATGGTGGCTGATTTGCCGGAGCACTATCGTAGTCCTGTCGATCTCCGATCGACCGGCCAAGGTGTGCCTACAGATCGGAGATCGATAGGACTGGATGCCGCTGGGGCGGCATACCACGTGGCCATGCGTCGCTACATCCGTGAAATGGCGACAGACTGGGACGCGACCTACCCATTGGCTGGTGAGCTAGGAGAGTATGCTGTTGTTGCCCGTAAGGTGAAAGGTGAGTCTCGCTATTTCATCGGCGGCATTGCTGGCGACAAAGACCAAGAGATTGAAGTTGTTCTTGACTTTCTAGAAGCAGGATTTAGCTATGAGCTCAGCCTCTTTTCAGATGCCGAGGATGCTCATTTCCGCACCAACAAGACGGCTTTGGATGTGGTCAACTCGTTTGTCTCGAAAGGTGACACACTGCGTGTTACGATGAAGCAAGCTGGTGGCTTTGGAGGAATCATTGGAGCAGGGGTGGCGGAATAGGATAGATTATCGTTCCTATACGACCCTATATTTTTTATGATAAAACTGAATTCTAAAATGAAGAGTGCTGTAACCTTTACTTCAAGAACAAGTGGGCTATGGCCTCGATTCATCACTAAAGTGATTGCAGGCTGGATACTCCTCTATTTTCTGACCATCTTTTCGTTATCCGTATTAGGGTCGTTTATTGATTTAGGATACTTATTAGCTCTCGCATTAATCGTAATAACTGTTGTCCCTATCTGGTTCCTTTGGACTGAATTCCCATACAAGTGGGATAATACGGTTACGATTGATTTTGAGACGGAATTACTCCTAATCTCTTCAAAACGAAATACTTCACAACAGCTATCAGTAGTAGACTTCGAAGGCAAAAGAGTACCCTTTAGCGAGATCGAATACTATCTCATCAAAAACTACGAAAGCATAATTTTCTCGCCATACTGCTTGGTCAGCATTTACTCAGGCGGAAAAAATGTCAACCTTGTATCTATCAAAGATCCAATTAATTTTTCTGACCTAATTAGCATTTTGAATAATGAAATAGGCGTTAAACCCAAGTAACCATGCAAATACACCAGATACAATCAGGCAGTCCTTCCCGATTGCTTACCACATTACTATTTTCCTTACTCTACCTCTTTGCACAAGCGCAACCAGGAGACATGCCTCCTAATCCTAAGCCTGGCCAATGCTATGCGAAATGCCTAATATCTCCATTGATTGGCACGACTACCATTAGCATAGCTGTGTACCTAGGAACAGATTCAACTATTATAAAGCAATACACCGTAGACACCACACTAATAACAGAGCCCATAATGAGGGTTTGGGTAAAGAAAGCGGCCGATAAAGGTTGCTTATCTGCTGACCCAAAAGATTGCCTTGTATGGTGCTTAGTAGAATCCGAAGTTAAAACGATAAGAATCCAACGATACCTTTTGGATACAACCGTGACTTCAGAATTCATTAGTCAAGATCGAGATATTATTTCCGAAATAGAACCTGGTGGATATACAGAATGGCACAGAATTGTTTGTGGACAGAAGGTAACCTCTAAGCTTGTCCAGCGCATTCGAAAAGCATTAGGCATGGAAGAAGACAAGTCGATCCGCATAATGAACTCCGCCACCAAAGCTGCACTTGTACAATACCAGCGCGACAATAACCTCCCCTTAGGCCAAATAGATATAAAGAGCCTTAAACACTTAGGCGTAAAATTGCCGAGATGATTCATCCTCGTTAAGCATTCTGAAATAGCGACAAGAGAGCTAGGTTGCCGCTAGGAAACAACGATAAAGCAGAACCGTTACAACAGTAGGACTACAATCTGACTGCTATTGCTCGTGCAATCCACACGATTGTGGCCCATTCTTCTTGTGGTCTACGAGAATCCGAACAGTAGCCCACTTTCTTTAGCTTTGTAAGCCATGAATTACGCCGTCCTAAGCTAATGGGCAACGCTACGAATAGGCAGCGTAAATTCACAACCGATCGCTAACTCACCGTAGATGGAAAAGAAATTCGCGTACTACTTCATCCCGATCTTCATGGTGATCTACTTTTTTGTAGCGCTACTGCCCGTTGTGACAACCGAGGTGAAAGAGATATTCCCGTTTTTTTCCTTCAAGCTCTATTCGAAAATACCGAATGGCTGCACGAATTATGACATACTCTTCGACAAAGGTCTACCTAGCGAAACTTTCTTGATACACGAGAACCCAACGATAAACAGGTTCGAGAGAAGAGTCTTCTCCAATCGTGTCAAAGCCTTGCGAAAGCAATATGAAGGCGAAGGGAATGCTACGAGTACAGATATCTCCGACCTTCTAGCAAGAGGAACTACGGTGCACTTAGTAAAGCTTTCGGGCAGCTGCATCGATGCCGCCAAAGACGACAAATTTGATCTCGCCGAAATCAAGCAGCTGAAATGATCAAGTATATCATAGAAACCTATTGGCAGAGTGCTATCGTCAACGGTACATCCTTCCTGACCAGTAATGCTATCGAAAAGACAAAGCGAGCGAAATTTGTTGCTACGCTGTTCTACCTTTTCGTATTCGCGACATCTGTACAAACGTTTAGTGTCTACTCCGTTTTTCCAGAATGGGATTTAATCATTAATTCTAAGGAATTATTCGATCCGATCTGGACTGTCAAATGGGTTCCTCTTGAATATTGGGAGACATGCGTACGCTCCATCTTATTCCTGTTTCTTACTTTTTCCTTTTTCGCACTTATTTTCTGGGAAAGATCGAGGTTGATACGTGTAGGAGTCTTCGCGTCAATGTTCTTTTATCTGTCCTTGATTTCATCTTTTGGCAAGATTGACCACTTCATGCACATCATGACGATTGCGTCGTTCTTGCTGATTTTTGCGCCGACAAAAAAATCTGAGAAAATCTCACCTACTGGTCTATTGCAGGTAATTTTCGGGATTCAAACCTTCATACTACTCGCTTATTTCGTCTCTGGTTTTTTCAAGATTTATGGAATTGTAGACCAAGAGCTGAGAGGGGTAACATCTGCATTATCGCCTGAGGCACTGGGTCGGAATGTAAGCAAGACGTCTCTAGCCTACGACTTGGACTTCTTTCTAAGTTCATTTATACTAGACAACCCGTCGGGTCTTTTCTCTATAGGAATGATCGTTGGCTACCTTATTGAGCTCTTCTCGATCTATATCATCTTCAAACCCAATTCACACCGAATATGGGGCTTACTTCTTATGGTGTTGCATGCAGGAATTTTACTTTCTGTTGGTCCAGATTTTTCCATTCAAATATTCCTGGTAGGTATATTCCTATTCCTCAGTCCTTTTGCAAATTTAAAAACAGATACCGTTGGCGATGTTTCCAATATTTGGACGTCGATCACTTCTCGATTTAAGGGTAGAAATGCAACGAATGAGTTCATCGTATTCTACGATGGAGACTGCTTGATGTGCAACTCGTTCATTACCTACTTGGCAAAGTTCGACTTACCTGAAGAGATACGCTTGTGCACGCTTAAAAGTGATCGGTTTGAAAAATTATTACAAGAACATCAGGCCCTATCTGAAATTGATTCAATTGTAGTTGTCGAGACCAATGAGGCCCAAGAGAACACGATTCGCATAAAGGCTAACGGGATCCTTTGGGTGCTTTCCAAACTCACGTTTGGCTACAAGCTCTTGAGATACGTTTACAGTATTTCTCCTTTTACTGGAAATGCGGTTTACGATATCGTTGCAAAGAATAGAACGATACCTGGTGCAGACAACTGCCCCATTCCACCGGAAAAAATTAGGAAGATTATCGTGTCGTAGAGGACTTCATTTCCTGCTATCACCACATGTGCCTCATCCGTCGCCATCGGCTTCTTCATCGCGAAGCCTGGTACTAGGATGTGGAGGAGTTCACCGCCAGACAAACCCTGCAGCGATCGCTTCTTCGTACCCTAAAAGAGGCCAATCCCCTCCGATTATAGCCCGCCACGCAGCGCTCAGTCCGCCAACTCGATACGGTAAGGACACCATAGATGTATGATGCAAAACGCGTATTACCGCACGCGTAACACCATTCAGCACACAAAGACAGCCGTACGGATCAAGTCGACAATAAGCAACAACTTCTATTGTTGGTATCCCATTGGGTCAAGGAGTCTGCTCCTGATCCTAGAAATCCGACGACATCTGTCTTTGTTCTAATCAAAGTCCCTCAGCATGAAATCAGCTCTCTCAACCGCTCTGTTTCTTCTACTTGTCACGTTTACAGCAAACGCACAAACTTGGAACAACCTCGTTTTCGACGCCGACCAAGACAGTATTGAGTACAACCCGCTCAAAGGCTTTGTAGACCTCTTCACTCCTTCCAACACGTTCCCCCGCAGCATCGAGGCTAAACTCTTCGGACTAGACGAGGTGATGATCGGAATCGACAACTTCAACTGGACGCCGATTGACGATTTCATCGCAGCGGAAGCGCTCGACGGCGATCACGTTTATATCCAGGTCAACATTGACCCTGCCGACGGTACGACAGACATGCCCGCCTTTCTTCTGCCGCTCGTAGACTTTGAAGACTTCCCTGGCAATGCAAACCATAGCGCTGACCTCTGCCCGGATTGGAACGATCCAGACCTCATGGGCGCAATGCTCAACTTTATTGATTCACTCGGCGAGCGATACAACGATGACCAAAGAGTCTTCCTGGTGCACCTCGGCCTTTACGGCATGTGGGGTGAGTGGCACATCGGTGGCGTACCAGACGTTCGCCCTGACTTTGAGATGACACCCGCTAACAAGGCGCTCATTGCAAACCGATACGCAACAGCATTTCCAGATAAGCTGCTTCTTGCTCGCTACCCTGAGAATATGCCCAACCCAGAAGCTTACGGATACAGCGACGGGCTCTTCTTCACGGAATCTATTTCCGGTCCGCTCTTTAACCATGGCTTCTTCCAGAACGCACTTAGCCTGTACAATGCAGACGAAAACTGGAAACTACACCCCGTAGGAGGAGAGATCGCCCCAGCTGTGCAACCGACAATGTGGCTCAACTCCCCAAACACCACAGGACAAAATGTAGCAGATTGCTTTGATGCAATTAGACCTACCTGGCTCTTCTCTCACCACATTTTCACAGCGCTCACCACAGGCGCAGAATGGGACAATGCCCTTGCCGCTCACAAAGCGATGGGCTACACGCTTCACATCGATAAGTACCGCTTAACGGCGGAAGCAGGACTCCCTGCAATCGAAGTGAACATTCAAAACAAAGGACTTGCACCTCTATACGCGAATTGGGATGTTGAATTTGCTGTACTCGACGCAGGTGGCACACTTACCTCATTCGGTACAACCAAATTGGATCTCAACCTGATTCAACCCGACGTATTAGACAACTACCGCTCATTCGTCCCGAGTGTCTTTTTAGCAGATGGAACCTACAAATTCCTCATGCGCGTCTTGAATCCGATGAAGACACATTCTCACAAGGCAAAAGCAGTGAGGTTTGCAAACACGACACAAGACGCTGACGAAAACGAATGGATCACCCTTGACGAAGTACTAATCGACGAAGGCGGCATAGGCACAGCACTGAAACCAGTGAAAGCTACGGGTGTAGCTATTTCACAATCAACGGCTACGATGGTAGTCGGAAACACGCTCCAATTAGCAGGAACAGTTAGTCCACCAACTGCGACTAACCAAGACCTAACATGGGTATCCAATCACCCCGGCACTGCATCAGTTAGTGCAACGGGAATGGTAACGGCAGGAGAGTCTTATGGAACGGCTACCGTTTCTGCATACACGCAAGACGGTGGGCTTTTCGCAACCTGCGACATTACCGTAGATCCTCTTCGCGCCAACATTCCGGCCTTGATCCAAGCGGAAGACTACATCAAAATGAATGGTATTGCTCTTGAAGGACATGGCAATGGCATCACACTTGGATTCATCGAAACCCGTGACTGGATGGAATATGGAGTGATCTCTGCAACAGGCGGAGACTTCTACATTCAGACGAGTAGCTCTAGCCCAGGAGGCGGGGGTGAAATCAGCGTACTCAATACAAACAACGATACAATTGCAGTCATTAAAACGCCGAAGTCAAGGCAAGGCGGCTGGGGTGAATACAAGGACACGACATCTACAATATTCTCCTTACCAGCGGGACTATCCGACCTGAGATTGTATGCAAAAAGCGGAGGATTCAATTTGGATTCACTCGCGTTTGTTTCAGCAGCTCCCCTGCCGGTATCATTAGTTGAGTTTACAGCCAGCCCAGAAGGCGATCAGATATCACTTGAATGGGCGACAGCATCAGAGTTGAACAACGAAGGATTCTACCTCGAACGCGGAACTAGCCCAAGTGACTTCAGTAACATCGCGTGGGTTAACGGGAAAGGGACTTCAACCCTTACGCAGCAATACGGCTACACAGACAAAGACGTCGAGTACAAAACAGACTACTACTACCGATTGGTTCAGCAAGACTTAGACGGGAAGCAGACCTATTCCGACATCGTGAACGTCAAGCTCACCAGCAACAAGTCTGATGCCTCTGGTAGCCTTCGTGTGTTCCCAAATCCAACAAGCAGTAGCATAACGCTCTCAGTGAACGGTGGCCTTGATGAGTCTCTTCGGGTCTTTAACATCGTAGACATCACCGGCGCAATCGTTTCGCAACCGGCCATCGATGGCAACACCATAGACCTTAGCCATCTCCCGACAGGCACATACTACCTGCAGGCGGAGATCCAAGGCGAGCAAATCGTAAAGCGGATCATCAAGAATTAAGATTCATCCAAGGGCAGTGGCTGCCCTCACGAGTAAGTGGAAGGCTCTAAGTTTCTGCAAAGCAGGTTTTGGCGAAAGCTGAAACCTGCTTTGTCGTTTATGGCTATTACAGCACTTCAATGTGCAACGAAAAGGTCGTCTCCTCTTTTCCACTTACGTCAAAACCCTCGTGCAGTTGATCTTGAGCAACCGCATACGGATAGAAAGTAATAGGCTCGATACACACCATATTAGGCACTTCTGTCCAACACATGAAATGACGAAAGCCGGTAGTCTTTAGATTGACTGTCCGTTCGTCGTGCAGAGAGATTTCCGTACAATCGAGCACCTCAAGCGCACGACTGCCTACAGCTAAAATTTGCTCGAGCGTAAGATGATCTCCGTTCCCTATCTCGATAATTGGAGCAGGCATTTTCAACTCAAAAGCGGGATGGTAGCCAAGCATAAAGGGCATTCCTTTTTCTCCGTCCTGTCCAGATGCCCCGAGGACTGGCTCGAGCGTTGAGCTTACGCCAAAACTTACGGTAAGTCCCTTGTCGTCCAGCTCATAGGTTTTGCGGAAGCGAAAATCATATGGCCACTCCAGAAACTCAGCACTTGACTTGGCTGGAAACTTTGAATTCCGGACAGGAGTATTTGCCACGTACTTCTTTTCAAAAACCGCCCGCGTTGCAGATTGCTCCAAGCAAACGTATCCGAGTTCACGGAGCAACCCGTGCTGGTCTTGCGTTGCTGGCCCCCGTGGAGTCTGCACTTTAAAATCCGCCTCCACTGTTGGGCCGATCAACGGAAACATCTCTGTATCCGAGTTTCGCCAGCCTGGTGCGCCCTTCTGGTGAATCACTTCATAGCCCTGAACCAGGTACCCGACAAGTTCACCAGCGTCGATTGCTACGGATTGATTACCAAGTTGGAGATGGATCATACTCATGGCCCCAAAGTAAGCTGCCAAGGCGATTCGACACAGTGATTCGTCCCTCATTTGACGTTCATCACGCCAATCGGGACGTTCATCACAGTAACCCATAAAGCACTTAGCCTCCCTCTAGCTTGGTCGTATCAAAGCAACCAACGCCATGAAAATCAGCATCCAACAACTCTCGAAGACTTACGCAAACGGTACCTGTGCCCTAGACAATATCAGCCTTGATATCGCACCGGGCATGTTTGGCTTATTAGGACCAAACGGAGCAGGAAAGTCGACACTCATGCGCACCTTGGCAACGCTACAACAACCAACCAGCGGCACAGCAACACTAGGTGACACAGACATCTCTAAAGACCCTGACGCGATTCGCCGACAACTCGGATACTTGCCGCAAGAGTTCGGCGTATACCAAGGCGTTAGCGCTTACGACCTACTCACGCACCTCGCTGTATTGAAAGGAATCGGACCGAAAAGCGTGCGCAAGCAAACGGTCGACTACCTGTTAGAGCGCGTCAATCTTTCAGACCAACGAAAAAAGGCTGTGTCTGGATTTTCGGGCGGCATGCGCCAACGTTTTGGCATCGCTCAAGCTTTACTCGGAGACCCGGCGCTCGTCATCGTTGATGAGCCTACCGCAGGACTTGATCCCGGCGAACGAAATCGCTTCTACAACCTCCTTTCAGAAATCGGAGAAGAGAAGATCGTGATTCTCAGCACACACATTGTACAAGATGTAGAACAGCTCTGTAGTCAGCTCGCGATCATCAACGAAGGGAGGCTGCTGTTTACCGGCAGCCCAATTGATGCACGCTCCGAACTTGATGGAATGGTGTATGAACGGTCTTTCACCAAACCTGCACTTGCAGCAATTCGAGACAGTGTCTCGATCCTTTCCGAACGACTTGTGATGGGACAGCCGCTCGTGCGCATTCTCATTAAGCCTGGCGACCTCATTCCTGAGGGGTTCCAGCCTGTCGAACCAGACCTCGAAGACGTCTTCTTCGCCCACATCAGCAACTACCTCTCTTTCGCAACTCAAACAGCCTAGATCATGGAATTCCTAAGATTCGAACTGGCGCGTAGACTTCGCCAACCCATGGTCTACATCTTCTTTATCGTCGAGTTTTTGCTCGTTTTTGCAGCACTCAATTTAGAGAATGTTGTCCTCGGTGCTGAGCTACCCAACGTCAATGTCAATGCTCCCTGGACGGTACAAAAAATGGTGTTGACGATGACGCTCGTCGGCTTACTCGCTACTACTGCGTTCATGAACACGGCAGCACTTCGCGACTTCATCAGCAAGTTTGACGGCATCCTGTTTACCAAACCCGTCTCCAAGTTGCAATACCTCGGCGGTAGATTCATAGGGGCGACCATCGCTGCATGCATTCCACTACTTGGCGTTTTACTCGCAGTTTTGGTTTCCGGATTAGATCTCCCTGGCGGACTAAAAGTCGGAGCCATCATACCAGCGGCATACCTCTGGTCCATTGTCTTGTTTATCGTTCCCAATACGCTTTTCATTGGTTCTCTAACCTTTGGATTAGCGGTGTTGAGTCGCTCACAAGTTGTGGCGTTTGTAGGTGCGCTGGCTATACTCATGGCCAGCCTAATTAGCGGCTCACTTGTAGGTAACCTCGACAGTCAATGGCTGGCCACACTACTCGATCCGTTTGGTACGAGCGCTTTTGAAAATGCGACCAAATATTGGACAGCCGTTGAACGAAATACGGAATTCGTCACCTTGGCAAACAGCGCCGTTGCAATCAACAGAATGGTCTGGCTTGTCTTCTCGGGTCTGATGCTTTCGTTCGTTTACTGGAAGTTTGACTTTGCTGCTTCAGCTTCTAAAAGAGCCCCTGCAAAGCCTTCACTAGATGCAGATGCGATCACGCTTGTTCCGGAGCCAATTCAAAGCGACCGAACAAGACTCAGCGCATTCAGCATTCTAAGCACATTCGCTTCCAGAGAGTTGAAGTCCATCGTGTCGGGCACTCCCTTCAGGGTCATCGTACTCTTCGCGATCTTCAACATGGTTGGCGCTATTCTCGGTGTGGATCAATGGTATGGCACGGGCAATCACCCAGCTACTTACCTGATGGTGGAAGCTATTCGAAATTCACTGCATGCCTTCCTTGGAGCGATCGTCATGTACTATGCCGGCGTGCTCGTTTGGAGAGAGCGTGATGCACACATGGCTGAGATCATAGACGCGACTTCTTGCCCTGGTTGGATAGCACCAATCAGTAAGTTTTTAGCGCTTGCCGCAATGAGTCTTTTGGTCCTGCTCGTCGCCGTGGTGGTTGGCATTGCCGTCCAAGCAAGCAAGGGCTATTTCACTTTCGACCTTGCGACGTACGTCCACCAACTTTTGATTTTCGACTGGATGAAGTTTCTAGCGTATGCTGGATTAGCACTCTTCGTGCAAGCCGTCTGCAATAACAAATACCTCGGCTACTTCACGTTTCTGATCATCGTGGCTGGCGCTGCCTTGGGCATGAACGGTATTGGCGTTGAAAGTCACTTGTTCATTTTTGCAGGAATGCCGACCGCGACGATCTCAGCCTTTAACGGGCTCCAACCGTTCGCGGCGGGTCAAATTGCTTTCGGAGGGTACTGGTTACTCTTCACGGCACTTCTCATGATCGCGACTTCGCTCTTATGGATACGTGGCCGCAGCCACTCGAAGAAGGATCGAATGGAAATCATTTCGCAACGATTCAGCGGTGGTACAAAGCTTTGGAGCCTAGGGCTTCTCGGAGGGCTCATTGCACTTGGTGGGTTCATCTTTTACAATACATCCATTCAGAACGAAATCATCGGTAATGATGAAGTGCAAGACCTACAGGAGCAATATGAAATTAACTATTCACGATTTAGCGAGACACCTCAACCACGGATCACACGTTTAGATTTCAATCTAGATTTATACCCAGGCGAAAGAAAGGTTTTGGCGAAAGCTGACCTAACACTCACCAATAAGAACAGCGTCCCAGTTGACACGCTTTTATTGGTAACGAGCAGTGATTTCGATTTCAGCTTTGAAGTTCCGAATGCCAAGCTGGTCATAGCAGATTCAGTACTGGATGTGTTCGTTTACGCTTTCGCAAAACCACTATTACCGGGGGCAAGTATCGTCGTAAAAAGCGCAGCTCGTTTTGCCGAAAGGGGAATAGAAAACGAAGTGAGTCAACTGAGCATCGTTCAAAATGGCACCTTCCTGCACAGCAGAGAGATAACCCCGCACATTGGATACAACCGTGGCATCGAGCTTGCTGACGAGGACGAACGCGCAGCACGTGAGCTTGTAAAAAAGGACCACATGGCAAAGCTTCATGCAGATGGTTCGACAGTATGCAATCACCACTACCTTGGTGATGATTCGGACTGGGTGACGGTGCACTCGACGATTACAACCGCTGCCGATCAAATCGCAATTGCACCAGGGGACTTGGTCAGTCAGCGCACCGACGAATCTACAGGTCGCATCACTTACGAATACGATGTTCCAACTCCTGTTCTCAACTTCTACAGTTTCGTTAGTGGACGCTATGAAGTTGAAAGACAGACAGTTGATTCAATAAATCTAGAAGTCTACTTCTTACCTGAACACCGCTACAACGTCGATAAGATGCTTGCTTCGATGCGTACATCCATCGACTACTACACGAAAAATTTCGGCGCATACCCACATCAGCAAGCTCGCATTATTGAGTTCCCGAGGTACAAGAAGTTTGCACAAGCATTCCCAGGAACGATGCCGTACTCTGAGGCAATGGGCTTCCTTGCGAAGCTGGACGATACGACCGATATTGATTTTGTACACTTCGTCGTTGCGCATGAAATGGCGCACCAATGGTGGGGGCACCAAGTCGTTGGCGCGAAAGTTCAAGGAGCAACGATGCTCTCCGAAACCTTCGCACAATACGGTGCACTCATGGTCGGGAAAGCAACGTATGGAGACGCTTACATGCGCAAAATGCTTCGCTATGAAATGGACCGATACTTAAGTGTACGCGGCCGAACATCAGCGCCAGAGCGTCCACTCCTCTACAATGAAAACCAGCAGTTTATTCACTACCAAAAAGGGTCTGTGATCATGTACGCACTTCAAGATTACATTGGCGAAGACACGCTCAATGTTGCCTTGCGCAACTTCCGAGACGCCTATGCATACCAGGATGCTCCCTACCCAACATCGCTTGATTTTCTAACCTCCCTGCGACCTCAAGTTCCTGATAGTTTATCCTATCTAATTAATGATTGGTTTGAAGATATTGTCTTGTATGACAATAGAGTCCTATCCGCTACAGTATCAACTCTCGACGAATCCACTTACGAGGTAAACCTCACTGTTCAAGTTGGTAAATTCAGCGCCGATAGCCTTGGTACTGAAACGCCTCTATCGATTAACGGCGACTACATTGATCTTGGAATTTACGGCACTAGTTCTGACAGCGATTTACTCGGGGAAGCTCTTTGGGTCGAACGGGTGAAGTTCGAGTCTGCTGGCGAGCGATCGTTTTCAATTCGTGTCAGCGAGCTTCCAAGCTTAGTTGCCATTGATGGAAAATCCCTGCTGATCGATCGCAACATGGATGACAATTCACTTATACTTACATTATCCCATTAATGAAGAACTCCAACAGCTCCACGTTTTTCGACATCAGCTGGAAGACGATCGGACTCCATGTCCTTACTTGGGTAATCGTGATAGCTCTATTGCTTTCGCTATCCTACGACATCGAGGACTCACTCAGCGATTCGATTCAACAGGTATTAGTTGCCATCGCAAGCTTATTGGTACCTGTCTATTTACACTTTGGGTTATGGGGAGTTACGATTCCAAAGAGACGATTTTTTGTCTACGGGATTGGGTTGCTAGCGATCATCATCGGCTGGTCATGCTTGCTACACTATGGTTTTGCAGACCGCTTCCCTTCAACTTCTGGTTCTCTTTCGCAAGCGATAAGTAACTCTGCTTTTTGCATCATTGTCGCAACCGGCATCCGTGCTGTATATCGACTCTTTCGGCGCGACAGAGAAGTGCGAGAGTTACAGCTCAAACAAAATGGAAGTGAGTTAGACGCACTTCGGGCGCAAGTCAATCCACACTTCCTGTTCAACACGCTCAATAACATCTATGCCGTCAACCTAGAGGATTCGGAGAAAGGTTCGGAAATGCTACTTGAATTGGCTGAGGTGATGCGCTATCATTTCGACTTGTCTCGTCATTCGAAAATCAGCTTAGAAAAAGAAATTGAGTTGATCCGTGCCGTGGTGAAGTTGGAGTCTTTGCGCTTGCGCCAAAACACAAAGGTTGAGCTCAACCTTGACTTGCCGACTATCTATAAGAATGTACAGATCGCTCCATTGCTTTTGGTTCCTTTCGTCGAGAATGCCTTCAAGCATGGCGCACATCCATCTAAGGAAAGCTTCATTCAGATCAGCTTGAACATCACGGACGGCGAATTGGAATTCAGCACCAAAAACTCCTTACATCCAGGAAGAAAAACGGTGAGTACAGGCGTTGGACTTCCAAACGTAATGGCACGACTCAAGCTTCTTTACCCCAATCGACACACCTTGAGTGTTGGCGAGGTGAATGAATCTTGGGAGGCGAATATTCAACTTCAATTAAACGAGACAAGATGATACGTTGCTTAATTGTAGACGATGAGCCGCTGGCGCACAAGGTGCTCGAACGCTACATCTCAGGATTAGATTATCTGGAAGTCGTTGATCATTGCTATGATGGTCTTTCGGCGATCAATCGGATTGCCCAAGGAGGGATAGATGCCATTCTCCTTGATGTCCAAATGCCCGACCTAACGGGATTGGAATTGCTTGATGCGCTCAAAGTTGACAGTCCGCTGGTCGTACTTACGACAGCCTATTCAGAATACGCCGTCGATAGTTTTGGCTACGATCAGGTTGTAGACTATTTACAAAAGCCTATCAAGCTTGCACGCTTCTTACAAGCCGCTGAACGACTACGTAAGCGCGTCAAAACGGAACAGGCGCCACAGCTTAGCGAATTCTCCAGCACGCATTCTCAGACGAGCACGTCGAGTTCGGGGAAGCATGAGACGATGCTGCTCTTACAAGATGATCGTGTCACTCATCGTATTTCATCGGTAGAGGTCAACTACCTAGAAAGCTATGGCAACTATGTAAAGGCGCACCTGATCTCAGGTCAGGTTACGATTGGACGGCGCACGCTCTCAAGCTTAGAATCGGAGCTCGCCGATTTCAACTTCTTGCGTGTACACAAGCGCTTCGTCGTCAACACTAAGAACATTACTTCAGTAGAATCTGCAGCAGTATTGATTGGAGATGTACGAATACCGATTGGCAAGTCCCACGCAGAGGAAGTACGTCTGCGATTAGTAGGCTAAGGAAAAGCGAGTTGCCTCCGACAAACTAGGGGCGCCCGTTGTCCATTTGGGGCAACGCTTTGAATATCTGGTCATTAGCTTTGTGAGCGATCAATTGATCTATGAATATGATTTCCAAAGTCCATCACATTGCCATTATTTGCTCAGACTATAGCAAGTCAAAGTCTTTCTACACGGAGGCCTTAGGACTGGAGATCATGCAGGAAGTTTATCGTGCAGATCGTCAATCGTACAAACTTGACTTGGCACTGAACGGTCAATATGTAATCGAGCTGTTCTCGTTTCCCGATCCACCAGCGCGTGTATCTAGACCAGAAGCGCGCGGGCTTAGGCACCTCGCTTTTGAAGTGGACGACCTAGATGTGGAAGTCCAAAAGCTACATGCGAAAGGGGTAACAAGCGAACCGATCAGAGTAGACGAGTACACTAACAAACGTTTCACCTTCTTTGCTGATCCGGATGAGTTACCGATAGAGTTTTACGAAGCTTGAATGTTTTTAATGATTAATACGAGTAACGGAATTCCCTCCAGGACACTCCGAGTCTCTACAATCCACGTCACCATCGCCGTCATTGTCAATCGTATCATTGCAAATCTCAATAAATCTTGCGAACATTGAACCTCCAAACTCAGATGTGTTGCCACTGGCATCAATAGCAATTGCAGTGATTTTATCCCCTACATTAATCGTTGTGTTGAGGCTTGAAAGCGGAATATCGAAACTAAATTTTCGCTGGGATTTGGTAGACGTTGAGCCAGAACCATCATTGGTATAGGTACCAGTAGTTGCGTCATCATCATTGCCACTGCCTTCTACAATCTCTCCTAGATAAGAATACCCCTCGCAAAACGAAGCAGTAAAACCAGATGGCAATGGATTTGGGCTTGGACCAGCATCAGCGATGTAAAGCTCAATCGTCGCGCCTGCGGGAGCGAAGCCTTTGAGACGTAAGGTCGTCGCATCAATCTTCGAATACGTTAAGACTGGATAATTGCGCAGTCGGTTGGGTCCATTATCTGCATCTCCGTTGTCGTTGACGGTGACTCTGTCCCCCAATAAATCTATCGCTAATTGTCCATTCGAACCATACGAGTTCCGGCTGAAACGATTATTCGACCCCGTAGAATAAATATTTATTCCTGCCTCTGAGTTGTTTCGGATAACATTACCCACTTCCGCAGCATTTCCATTAGGTGCTGCGGTAGAATACCCAATTGTATTAGAAGAGGTGGATCCGACCAAAACAATACCATTCCTAAGATTTGATAACACTTCCGTACCATTAGCTCCAACACCAACATAATTCCCAGCAATTCGCACCCCGCCAGCTCCACCTAGGTAGATACCGGCATGATGGTTTCCTGAGACTATGTTTCGTTCTATGACGTCTCGCACTCCGTCTCCATTTGTACCGACAATAGTATTCGCATGTAAAGAATTGAGAACTATGCCGTTGTTGGTATTAGGCAACGAAGTATTTCCCGTTACATCCACGCCAACGTAATTACCTGCAATCCAAACGTTTGTTCCTGTTGCTCCAGATCCTAATTGGATTCCCCCTCTATTGCCTGAGACTACATTTCGTTCTTCTATATCCATACGATTATCACTATCTGTACCGATTTGAACTGAACTAGATAGACCATTACAATGAATTCCATGTCTTAAATTTCCAACACTTGAAGTTCCCAAATACCCTGTACCGATATAATTACCAGCAATCACTTGGTTAGAAGAATTATCCACCAGCACACCTTCTGTATCGTTTCCTGAAATCACATTCCGAGCAGCTGCAGCTGTTAACGTTGAAATGTTATCATCTAGGCCAACTACATTTTTCCCTGTGCTAGCAGTCAATGTAACACCCCTAAAACGATTACCTGCATCTGTCAATCCGGTTCTATCTACTCCTATATAATTACCAGCAATCAGTGAGCCTGAACTCCTTGACACGTGTACGCCTTCGTGACTGCGTGCAATTACATTTCCTTCACTTAGGTCATTTACACCATCACCATTTGTGCCGATAAAAGCACCAGTTTGCCTATATACAACGACCCCTCGTTCAGTGTTACTGCGACTTGTAACGCCATCGTGGTCCAACCCAATGTAATTGCCCCATACATGAGTACCGGAAACGCCATTATCTATGAGATTCACCCCTCGCACAACAGAATAAATTGCAAGGCCAGAAACAGAACTATTTATATTCGTTATTCTAAAAGCATTAAAACTTCCTGCAGAACCATTTATAGCAATAGTGATCCGTCTCGTTTGCGGCAAGCCTTGCACGCTTCCGTTTTGTGTATAGCCCGAAATATGTGTATTCCGATCTGTAATATGAGGAAGTGCTGTTGAAAGTGCGACCGTATAAGGCCCCGTGCCAGGAATTTCAAATATAGAAACGTCCTCTCCAGTAGGTTTCGCCAAAACTGGTCTCCCTGGAGGATTATCTACAAGGTCGATGTTTGTATTCGACAGTTCATTCGAATTGATGATAAATTGGCGAAGTGAGCCAATTCCTCCATCCTTTTTATGTGTAATTACATTAAAAGATAAACCGAAATTTACATTAATGACATCTCCTGAAATTCCGGAAACCGTACTAACCGCTTGTGCTACGGTTGTTGCCGAGTTTAGCGAACTAAAATTCGAACTGGTCAGATTAGATGGTGCATCTACTTTATTTGGATCAGCGCCCCCTATTGAAGTTGTGAATAGCGTTGCATTTATCCTTTTGAATATTAAGACGCCCAAAGCAGTTTGCCCTGAGCCATTGCTGGCCCTGTTAGACCTGACAGTAGTTGTCGACAATCGAACATGATAATTCCGAGGAAGAACATTATTAAAAGAATATTTCCCCCATGCATCAGAAGTAGTCGCAGCCACAAAGACACCTACAGAAGTGTATAATTCGACTCTTGCATTTGCAACTCCAATAGCACCACTTGCCCAGCCAGAAGCCTGTGAACTTATATTAGCAAAATAATATGTTCGTGCTGAACCACCTCCATAATTAATGTCTTCGAAAACTCTACCAGAAATGGTTGTACAGCCATTTACAGCTGCATTTTGCCACGCATTGACACTAGGGTTAGTGTAAGGTGATCCAACCACGAGGCCTCGACTCGTGACGGTTGGTGTACCCACTTCTGCAATACCATTAAAATCGCCATCTGAGACTCCTTCTTCTGTAGCATCAAAGCACCCATCGCCATCCGCATCAATTTCAAATGCATCTATGGCTCCAGAACCATTAGTGTTTCTAACAGTATAATTGATGACACCGCTTCCTGCAGATGTTTCAATTCCGTTGTACAGTCCATTAGATCCAAAAGCAGAAGATCCTCCATCAATGATTCCATCATTATTACTATCATTCGAAGCATGCCCCGCCTCGTCTAAATCGTGAATACCATCGTTGTCACTATCTAGGTCAAATTGATTAGCGATCCCATCATTATCAACATCACAAAGTGAATGCTTCGAGCGGAAAGAGACATCGTCGAGACGCAAATCATTTCCATAACAGCCCGCCGTTAGGTTTACAAGTTCAATAGTAACCGTACCACTTGTCGAGCCTGAAAACCAATCTTTTGAGAATTTTTGCCAAATATCTGGACCATTAGATCCTGGTGTAATCCTATCTAGATTGAAACCTGCTCCCAACCCTGCTCCATTAATTTTGAACTGAAGGTTTGGATCTTCTTCGATAACCATCAACCATGCTGAAAATTCATAAGTTGTATTTGCAGCAACGCTAACATTTTGTATCCAGTAAGATTCTCCTACAATATCGTTCGGGTCAACATAGAGAGATAACCCCGAACCAGTTGTGTGATCTGCCAAAGCGGAAGCTAAGCAATCACCTGATGTAGTATTGCATGGACTAGGGGATATAACGTTTGCACCTATTCCAAGAGGCGTAGTAATCAACGTTGATCCAGTAGGTACACTTCCAGTGTAATTAAAGTAAGCACTACAAGAACCTGTCTCACTGGCACAGGCACTAACAGCAACCCAACCCATTTGAGGGCAACCGCCATTTGTAAGAGAGAAATTATTGAATCCCCTGCTAAAGTCTGATGTCCAATGCGCGTATCCATTTTCAACCCCCCCGTTCACTATGAGCTCTGGGCCTAATGAATAATTTGTACACTCCACTAGATCTGGTATACCATCATTGTCATCGTCAAGATCACATGCGTCGGTAATACCATCGTTATCGTTATCACTGCAGGAGGTACAATCGGAACAGTCAAGACAATCAACAAGTCCGTCGCCATCATCATCAAGACCATTATTACAAATCTCTGCCGGCGGTGCTGTCGAAAATGCCACCGCATGAATTTCAATATCTCCCGAGCCACGATCGAAATACAGATACCTCGTAGGAATCTGAGTGACCTTAGTCACCGCAACGATGACAGCATTAGGACCAGTCGCCTGCCCATTTTGCGTAAAACCACTCGGAGAGTTTTGCTGAGAACCAGGAACACTTGCTCCATTTGAGGCCTCCCACACATCACTTGTAGCTGAGCCTCCTCTTCCTGAAATATAGATTGTATAGCTTGTCCCTGCAGGCAGCTGCGTTGGTAGTGTCAAGACAAGATAATGCCCCGCTGATCCAATTTCAGTTGTTGTTCCGTTGGGCGCACCTGTTGCATTCGATGCAGCTCCATTTTTGACAGCTCCACTTGCTGAGACGGCATATCCAGTACTAAGAAAATGAATCCGTCTAAGGGTATTAAGAGCATTTTTTCCAATTCATCCTCACAAAGAGTAGAAAGGCATAAACCTTCTTCAGCACTTGAAAAAGCCGGCAACGGACCAAAGGCTGGTTCAATACAGCAATTCGAATCTAAAACTTGAAGGTTTTTTCTCCCTATTGATTCGTTGTCAGACTCGATAGGAGCTAGAAACGAAATGCAATTCGACTTCTCGTTTCTACGATCCTTGCGCTCAATATCAGTAGCAAATGAATCGTCAAGTGTAGAGTTCTTTTCCAAAGGTTTCGCCAATAAATGAAACGAAACGATTAAAAGAGACCATGTAATTAGGTTTTTTAATTTCAAAACGGGGAGATTTTGCGGAAACTGATTATATAATAGCCAGGGTAGATCCTGATTGACAAATGCAATTTGTATTTTTTTGCTTTGTTGTTGAAGACAATTTTCGACGAAAATTAGGTAAGGTTTTAGCGAAAACTGAATCTGCATCGAGTTCGATATGAGTGCTAGAAATAGTATACTCACCCTCCGTACTTTCTACAATTGCACCGTCAAGGCTTATAAAGTCTTCCTTTAAAGAGAATGTCCAACCAGACAACAGGCTAAAAGTCGTTGATAAGCAAACGGCAAAATCACCAGGTAAATCGATCAAAGTATGTTTAATGATGCCTACATGTTTAGGTGGCGCCCCGTACAACGCAATAGAACAAAAGCTAATATCATAGCCGGAAAGCTTAATTGTTCTAGAGGTAAGGTATTCGCAATTACTCCCAGATTCGTCAAGGTTAAATGCACTAACAGGGGAGCTATTCAATAATAACATCAGCATGCATGACAGCAAAATAGTTTTTACGATTTTCATTTTGGGAGACTGTTACTATGCCCGTGACAGTTTAGGAGGGACTTAACATCTCTACCGTCAAAAAACATGCCAATTCCCTAACACCACATTCGTATATCGATTCTTAACGAAAAGAAAACCATCAAGGTAATTTTTGAAGATATCACGGCCAACTAGATCGCTTATTACTAAAGATATCACCAATTTTTATCCTCAAAGTGGAGCTTTCCACGTAATAGCAAAGCGCAATCCTACCAATTTGAGCGTTATACAACGCTGCTTCAGATATACGACGACTAGTTTGAAACTGTAACCACGGTATTTACATTCGGGCAATCATCATCCTCACAGTCTATTTCACCGTCACCATCGTTATCGATTAGATCGTTACAGATCTCGATAAAGCGCGCCTGCATTACACCTCCAAACTCTGAAGTATTGCCGGTAGCATCAATTGAAATGGCTGTCAACTTATCTCCAACACTGATTGCAGCATTGAGGCTGGCTATCGGAAGATCGAAACTGAATTTCTGCTCCGTCTTTACCGTCGAAGATCCAGAACCATCGTCCGTGTAGGTTCCTGTAGTTGCGTCATCATCATCTGCACTGCCCTCTACAGCCTCGCCTAGGTAGGTGAAGCCTTCTCCGAAGGAAGATGTAAATCCGGTTGGGAGTGTCGGGCCTGGAGTTGGGCCTGCGTCAGCGATATAGAACTCAACCGTTGCGCCAGCGGGTGCAAATCCTTTGATACGAAGTATCGTCGCACTAACCTTAGAGTAGCTAAGTACTGGGTAATTAAGCCAATTGTTAGGTCCGCTATCACCGTCGCCATCGTCATTCAGAGTGACCAAATCGTAATCGATGTCAATCGCAAGATTCGTATGGTTACCGTAATCATTTCGACTCAGTCTATTGTTGACTCCTGTACCTGCCAAAGCAACTCCACAATCACCGTTTCCACGAATGATGTTACCTACTTCCGCAGGGTTTGAATTTGCCATAGTAGGCGAATAACCGATAATGTTATTATTGGCAGTCGTCGACACGATGATACCACGGCCTTCATTCGGCACCGAGATCGTAGGGTCTGCACCGACACCAATTCGATTGCCTGCAACGATATGACGTTGCGCACCTCCTATTCGAATACCGTCTTCCTCGTTTCCTGAGATTACGTTTCGCTCTATTGCATCTCTAACACCGTCACCGTTTGTTCCTACGATCGTTCCTGTCTGAGAACCTGTAAGTTCAACCCCATTATTAAGGTTAGGAAGCGCTACGTTTCCGGTAACGTCAACTCCAATGTAGTTGCCTGCAATCCAGTTATCAGCACCTGTACTTCCAGATACAAATCGAAGCCCGGCTTGATTTCCAGAAATTACATTTCGCTCTTCAACGTCTCTCGAATTATCACTGTCTGTTCCTATCTGATTATTACTTGCCGTAGTAACAAATTGGAGTCCATATCCAGCGTTCCTAACCCCTGAGGTTCCTGTTCGATCTGTACCGAGAAAATTTCCCGCAACAACTTGATTAGAAGAAGACGATAGACGTACACCATCCGTTCCGTTTCCTGAAGAAACATTACGGCCAGCGGTAGCAGTAAGCGTTGAAATATTATCATCTAAGCCAACTACATTTTTAATTGTACAACCTCGAAGATGAATTCCGTGATATCGGTTTCCAGCATCTGTCATACCTGTACGATCAACTCCTATATAGTTTCCTGCTACCAACGAATTCGAACTCGCTCGCAAGTTGATACCTTCATAACTATTACAGACGACGTTTCCTTCGTTATTGTCGTTAGTTCCGTCTCCGTTAGTTCCAATTACTACGGAAGATTGATTCTGGGCATAGATACCAGTACCCGTATTCGTTCCGATAGTCATACCGTCCGTTTGAAGACCAACATAGTTACCCCAGATATGACAATTAGCCACTCCTGAACGAACCATTTCAATGCCTCTATTAAAATCATGAAGGGCTAGCCCAGATACTGTAGTGTTATTCGAACGGAGTATGAGGCCATCGTAGCCTCCTGATGAGCCGTCTAAGCCAATCGTTATGGTACGAGCTTCAGGCAAGCCTTGTACACTTCCTTGTTGTGTGTATCCTGAGATATGCGTGAATTCATCTTCTACATCCGGAAGTACTCCTGAAAGTGCAATCGTATGCGACCCTGACCCTGGAATCTCAAAAATAGAAACGTCAACTCCTGCCGGCTTTGCCAAGAAAGGACGACCCGCTGGATCATCTTCTAAGTCAAGGTTTGTATTGTTTAATTCATTCGAATTGAGAATGAACTGATGCAACGAGCCAATACCTGCATCGTTCGTATTTGTCACGACGTTAAAACTGACTCCTAGATCAATATTTGTAACATCGCCACTCGCCCCAGAAACCGTGCTCACCGCTTGTACAACTGTACTTCCCGTGCTAAGTGCACTAAGGTTCAAGTTTGTTGTATTAGCTGGAGCATCTTCTTTGGTTGGATCTACACCACCAATTTCGGTCGTATAAGTTGTGGAGCTAACACCTCTAAACGTCGGTACAGCATAAGGTGTATCCCCAGTACTATTACTTCCTCTATTTGAAGTGATCGACTGCGTCACATATCGAACCTGATAAGTACCAGGAGTCAAATTGGCGAAAGAAAAACTTCCATTAGCTGCAGTATTTTCAGTAGTAACAAACGCTCCGGTCGAAGAGTATAGCTCGACCCTTACATTAGCAACTGCGATAGCTCCATTCGACCAACCAGAAGATTGGGCACTAGAATTTGCGGTAGCATAAGTTCTTCCCGCCCCACCGCCATAGTTAACGTCTTCAAAAATTCGGCCCGACAGTGTAGGACAATTACTTGCTGCAGGATTTTGCCACATGTTATTAGCTGGACTCGCATAGGTATTACCTATCACAAGACCATCGCCGTTTACGGTCGTTGTCCCCGCTCCGGCTATACCATTTGCATCGGTATCTGAAACGCTTTCCTCTGCAGCATCCAAACAACCGTCTCCGTCAGAATCTAGTTCATAAGAATCGAAAATGCCATCTGGAGAAGGCTCGCTATCCGCAATGCCATAGTTTATGATGCCATTATCCGCGCTAGTTTCCACCGCATCAAATAGACCATTCACTCCAAAGGAGCTTGGCGCACCGTCAATGACACCATCGTCGTTCGCATCAGCCGCAGCATGCCCAGCCTCATCAACATCAAAAATACCGTCGTTGTCGGAGTCAAGGTCTAAGTAGTTTGGAATACCATCTCCATCAAAATCGCACGTTAATAAATTTGTATTTCCGAAGAAAAATGCTTTTGCGTCTGGGCCATCTCCATTTGCGTTAGAGCTTGTTCCAAAAGAAACTCTCAAGCCATAAATCTCTGTTCCTACTGGTGCCAGATTATCAATAGGATAGAGTACCATGTTTGAATTTCCGCCACCCCCCGGAGCTACGCTCACCCCTAAATCAACATAATCCGAAATATTAATTGTAATCGTAGTTCCTACTACATCACCATTAACATCTAATGCCTGAATGACTTGTTCGTTATTCCCTTCACGTTCTGTAACCGCAACAAAACCTCCTGCGGTAGATAA
>JBGCGF010000111.1:0-3642 GCA_045110575.1 Saprospiraceae bacterium | reverse complement strand
CCAATACTCAGAAACATCATCGCCGCAGTAGTCGGCTGGTTGGGAGGAAGTGCTATCAACATGGGACTAATTGAACTAGGCCACAAACTGATGCCCGTTGCCGGTCTAGACTCTATGGATATGGAAGCATATGCTGAACTGATTCCGACACTCGAACCGAAGTATTTCCTGTTTCCTTTTTTAGCTCATGCACTTGGAACCCTGGTAGGTGCGACGATTGCAGGACTGATTGCCACGAGCCATAAAATGAGTTTTGCACTCGGCATCGGCGCCTTCTTTTTCCTTGGAGGAGCGGTTATCAATTACATGCTACCTGGCCAAATGTGGTTTACGGTTGTGGACCTACTCTTTGCCTACATCCCGATGGCTTGGATTGGAGGTAAGATTGCTGAGCGATAGATAAGACTCTTATCGAAGTCGCAACTGGCCAATGTTGAGGCCGCCTTACCTTTGCGCTGCCTCAACATTGAACACATGACCGTCTACCACAATCCTCGTTGCGCGAAGAGCAGAAACACGTGCAACCTGATAACTGAGAATGGAGCTTCCTTTGAGGTGGTTGAACACCTGAAAAACCCACTAACCGCGGCAGAAATAAGCGGCTTACTCAAGAAGCTAGACATGCCTGCTTCAGACTTAATCCGTAAAGGAGAAGCCGTCTATAAGGAGCTGTACAAAGGGAAAGTGCTTAGCGAACAAGAGTGGATAGAAGCGATGGTAGCGCATCCCAAATTGATCGAGCGTCCGATCGTAGTGAACGGTAATAAAGCGGTGATCGGCAGACCTCCAGAAAACGTCCTCGCGCTACTCTCTTAAGATCTTAGTTGCACCCAAGGTCGGCCTTCGACTTTGGATCGTTGTTCGGGAGGCAGTTACCTGAAAGCACCGTTTCAGGAACATAGCGCAACATGTTGGCATCGTATAGACCGTAAGTCAAGAAATTGATAAGGTCCTCTTTCTCTATGTCCGACAGGAGCAATGGCCTTAGTGGCACTTGGCTGTCACTCACGTTTGGATTCTCTGACTTGGCTGTCATTTTATAATCAAGTACCTCTTCAATACTGGTCTTACTACTTCCGTGAAAGAAGGTCTTGTAATCTCTTAGGTTATAAAGCTGAGGCACCTTGAAGCGATACATATCGCTCTCTGCCCCGGTCAGGAATGCTCTACCTAGGTTGCGTGGATCATCTGCAGAGGTGTTTAGGCCTCCAGCCTCGTAAAGGTCCTTTGTTCCTAAAGAGACAAAGTTCATCGAACTAAATGAAGGTCCACTGTGGCAACTAACACAATTGGCTTTGTCGAAAAACAAGATCGCTCCTCGCTTCTCAGACTCAAACAT
This sequence comes from Saprospiraceae bacterium, assembly GCA_045110575.1. Taxonomy (GTDB): domain Bacteria; phylum Bacteroidota; class Bacteroidia; order Chitinophagales; family Saprospiraceae; genus CALDTK01. Next base: position 2,303 of record JBGCGF010000111.1, on the reverse strand, counting down.
GGCGTCTTGATCGCCCTTGAGGTAACGCTGAAAAGGAGCCGTATTGGTCAATAGCGTGCGGAGGTAAGCTGCGATTGCAAAGCTGGCGGTGACCGTTGTGTATCGCTCTGCTACAGGAGTGTTCGGAAACGCCTCATCAAAGCGCTCGGCGTAACCATATTCGTTAAGGACCTTATCGTTGATCGCCATGCGATGTAAGTGAAGGCCTTCGATATTCTGTGATTCAATACCTGCGAAGCCTTCGTGATTGATCTCTGTGTCACCTGTCCAAGAGGCCTCCGTACCGATATTCTTATCCTCTGCACCAAAGCTTCCGCTCCAGAGCGTGTTGGTCATGTAGGTAACGTTCATCACTGTAAGCGGACGAACGCCTTGCGCGTCAAGTTCAGATTCTGCATAAGCAGAAAGTGTTACGCGACCATCACCTTGATCTCCAAAACCTATCGCACCGTCGGCAATTCCTTGGATACGGCCAGGTAGAAAACCACTTTCAGGTACATGACAGGTTGCGCAAGAGAACGTCTCATTTGCCTCTTGCGTGTTGGCGTCTTGAGCGAGTCCTGTCTCAAAGAAGAGCAGCTTACCGAGCTGTACTTTTTCTTCCGTTACTGGATTACTTGGATCTTGATTCGGGAGCGCTGCGTAGTCTCCTGATGCAGGCATTACGAAGTAATCTGAATCGCCTGATCTAGCTTTCTCAGCAATCAGCGCGAGCAGGTTATCATCAGATACGCCAAGCTTATCCTTGGTGCAGGACGCTAGTAGTGCAGCACATGCTGCAAGTAGTAATAGTGGTTTCAAGGACATACTGTGTCGGTTCGTGGGTCTGCCTGTGGCAATGCCTTGTTTGTATAGTCCTTTGTGTCAAAAAGGTCTAACAAGACGTTACTCTCCATCAGAACTGCAAGATTAGTAGTTGCTGCCCCTCAACACAATACCAGATAGTGATCATATTGCTTACGTTTTATTCTTGTTAATCTCTCTCTAACAACGACCTATACGCAGTAAGACCTACATCCAATTAACACCAGTTATCGCTTAAAATCGACCGTTTAAGGCTGCTATTCTGCCAATCTCAACTTTCGTCAAAACAGGAATAAGGGCCTACATCAGGGCAAAAGCTAATTCTTGATCACTTTTCTACCTTTTCACTTTCCAGCCAAGCGAATAGTGAAATTAACTCCGCTTGTGTCGAACGTGTCTTGTCACGTGCGTACCATCCGTGTAGGTCAATATGATGCTCCGCATAAGGCTTCTTCGGCTCAGGAGAGCGCTTATAGCGTAGAGATATCGCTTGCGCGATTAGTGGTCGAGGACCCCAATCTGCTAAGACTTCGTTGGTGTCCATGTCTATGAATAGCACCTTCGGGATTGAACGTCCTCCATCGGTTAAGTACTGATCCATGAGGTCGGTATGCTCATCTCGCAAAACAACCTTCAACTCAATATTGGGAGAGCTTTCAGCGATCCAATTGAACATGGGAAGTGTCTGAGCCGCATCTCCACACCAGCCCTCACTCAGAACAAGCATGAGGTACTTACGCTGCACACCACCGAGCAGTTCCATGAACTCATCAGTCAACCGGTTCTTCTTATCGAGCCGGTCCATGCGCTTCTGGTTGAGCTGCGCTATCTCGAGGTAGTAGTCCCCTTGATTAGGCCCAGTAGTGAGGCCTTGATCGAGCTGCTCCTGAAGAAACTGGCGATATTCAGGATAGGTGCGTGCCGCTGAAAGGGCGTTTTGAAGTGCTTGGTCCAAGGTAAATGCGCTTAAGGTTGAACATCAAGTACGCAAACGAGGGCTGGTAGGTTGTGGTAAGAGGTACCATTCATACTCTTTTGCAAGAGAAGTAGCCAAAGCCACCATGCCCTTTCAATACAGGCTAAAAACAAATAGGGCCCCATTTGCATGGAGCCCTATTCGTAAAAGTCTTCCAGAGATTTAGAACCCAGGCATTGCCCAGCCCTTCGTATCCTTCTTCAATTGCTCGAGCGTTGCTTCCATTTTAGAAAGCTGAACACCGTTTGCTTGAATCTCCGTCTGGATCAATTTCAAGTTGGTTTGCGCTGTTCCGGTTGGACCGTATGAGCTGTTAAATGCTCGTCTTGTCTCACCAATTCTTGAGTTAATCGTTGGATTAGACTTCTCTCCAATCTTGCTCCGACTTGGCTGACCGTAAAGCGTAACCTTCATGGCCTCGATATCGCTTTCTAATTTAACGATTGTCGGTAATACAGAACCTATACTCTTCTCTTCTGAGCGAAGAATTGATTCGTGCATATTCTTGACCTCTTTCTGAAGC
>JBGCGF010000110.1:0-8107 GCA_045110575.1 Saprospiraceae bacterium | reverse complement strand
GAAGGCTTTGTGATTAGTGCAAGCTTTGGGCACGTCATTGGCGGTCCAGAGACTGCAGAAGGAATTCCGTTTCTAGGCTGGAAACTCTATCACGGGGATCTGCGAATCGCACACTTTTTCGGCATGCACGCGATGCAGGTTCTGCCCTTGCTAGGTGCTTGGCTATTTGCAAAGAAAGCTTGGGCTGTTCACGTTGTGGCGTTGCTATATGGAGCTTTAGGCCTAGCTATTTTTTACTGGGCGATGCTGGGGCGAGGGGTGCTGGGCTGAGCCAAATTTGGCTACTAGCTACTAGCTGTTGGCTACTGCGAACCGGTGGTTCGCAGTACAATCAATACAACTACTAGTGTGCGGTACTAATCAAGGTAGCCTTCGTCCTTCCGTCTGCAAGTCGCACCCAGACAACAACAGGTGCTGCGGGGACATCGGTGATTTGGGTTTTGACGAAAGTCGAACCAGCAGTGACAAGTACCTCTTGATTCAAACGCCCGTCCATACCAAATATGCTGATCTGGGAAATAGGCTGGGTAGCATTGACCTCGAGCTGATTGTCGACGAGGCGGACGTCTAACTCATCTTCTCCAATCTCAACAGTCGAAACGACATCTGCTTCTTGGAAATCGCCGACGAAGCGAGGAAGGAGGTAATAGCTACTGAAGAAGGGCGCTTCCGTATCATTTTGTCGGACGACACCTTGAACGGAATAAGGGCGTAAGCCTTCACCCGGGCGTGCACTGCCAAAAAGAGACATGCCGGCGGCCGCCTGAGCGATGAGGGTATCGCCATTGGGTAAAGTAAACCGAACATCGAACGTAGCCGTTGGCTGGTTTTGCCATTCTGCGGGACTCAACATCTGGAGGCTGTCCATGATGACAAATCGACCTTCGAGCGTTTCGTCGAGTACATCAACACTGATCGGTTCGGAAACAGAGGCGTTTACGCTGAGTATATCAAGTTCAACAGCTTCCAGGTAGGTTAGACCAACGACTTGTCGCAGTGTGCCTCGTATGCGAACAATGTCGCCTTCGCCAGCCGGATAGTCGAGTAAATTGGAGTTGTTGATTATCGCAAGTCCAGCGGTTCCGTCATCGTTGAGGATGTTGAAGTTGGTTACTAGAAATTCGGTATCGAATCCAAATACAATGCCTTCCACTTCAACGCGCTCATTGATTCGGTTAGGTACACCGGTGTTCGGGTCTACACTACGCAGATCTTGGAGCGTACTTGCGGTGTACGTGGTTGGTGGGGTATCGTCAATGGAAGTTGCGGTAAGGTGACTTGCGTTATCACCTGCTTTGCTGCCGGCTGGATTATTGTCCGTTCCGTAACCTTGGTTGAAACTGGAAAGAATAACGATAACTGTAACTGCAGATAGTAAAATAAGTATGGGTTTACGCATAAGGCTAAGGTTGTTGCGAGCTTGGTAAATTTGAATGAGGTTATTGTCGCCCTTGTTCTCGAAAGGTATGAGTAAAACACGCAGATGGATAGGCTTTTGTTGGGTAGCCTGAATGGGGTAGTTATTTTTCGGCTTTTTACAGACTGCAAGTAGTTTGGTATTGGCAGAATGTGAGAAGTGTCTCTCGGGCAATTCCTAAATTCAAAATTGCAGCCTCATGCTGCCCACTCCTTCGAGTTCCAGTAGCCACCTTTTCCGTTCCAGTCCACCCCCATATCCAGTCAGGGTCCCATCGGCGCCAATAACGCGGTGACACGGAATGATAATCGCCACTCGGTTTTGGCCGTTGGCGGTGCCTACTGCACGGACGGCACCTGGATTGTTTAGCGTATTTGCGATCGCACCATAGCTGCAGGTTTTGCCGAAAGGGATCTTTAAAAGCTCATTCCAGACGGTCTCCCGAAAAGGCGTAGACGGGGTGTCAAGCGCAACCTCAAAGTCCTTACGTTCTCCTGCGAAGTATTCGGCCAGTTCCTTCTTCGCCTGCTTGATGTGCTCGTTTTCGCCAGCGATAATCCTGGCGTTGAGGCGCTTCTGGAGGTCTTCAAGTTCGGTTTCTAGCATACGTCGGTCCACGAATTCAAGCATACAAACGCCCTTGTCGGTTGCGCAGACGAACATCGGCCCGAGTGGGGTTGTGAGTCGACTCATCACGATGAGGGCCTGCGCTCCGCTCATCTTCGGCGATGTGCCGACTACCCGCTTAAACGTGTAGCCAAACCCACTGAGAGATTCATACCCAGCGTCTAGCGCAGTTGAAGTTGCTTGCTTGCCACTCTTCAATTCTTGGAACGCGGTATTGATCCTAAACATGCGCTGGTAGGCCTGAAACGTCATGCCATAGTGCTGGTTAAACCACCGTCGTAATGCCACCGAAGAGATGCCTTCAGCCTTGAGTCGTTCGTCCTTGATCTTCTCCTTCGGGTTGTCTTTTACCAATTGGATCGCTGCAGTAACAAAGTCTGGTGCCTCGTGTGCATTGTCTGTCGGGTGGCAAATCTTACAAGGTCGAAAGCCGTCATCGAGCGGACCTTTCAGTGTTGCGTAGAAGTCCACGTTTTCGGGCTTCGGTTTGCGAGCGCGACATGTCGGAATACAAAAGATGCCCGTTGTTTTCACGCCAGCGAAGAAGGTCCCCAAAAAGCTTTGGTCTCGATTGACCAATGCCTCGTAGTAGAGTTGCTGCTTTTTGGGGTCCGTAATCATTACGCGAAGAGTGAAGTGAGTGATTGCTCAGTATTGATGCGTGCAATTCCTGCTTGGTAGGTACTACACATCTGGTCAAAAGGCTTGTTGCCCATACTGATCCGACGTACGCCAAGTTCGGTGAGTCCCTCGATGTCAGGTAAGCTCGGATTAGCTAGGATGTTGATCGGCAGTTTAGTGCATTCAACAACTGAGGTTATGTCTGCTTCTGTAGCGATGTACGGAACGAAGATGCCATCTGCACCAGCTTGTTCGTAAAGTGAAGCTCTGCGGCAAGCTTCTTTGACGCCGTCGGCATGCTTGAGGATGAACACATCGATGCGGGCATTGATGAAGATGTCTAGTCCTTTTGCGGCGAGGTGGTCTTTAATGCGTTTTAGCCTTTCGGCAAAACGGGTGGCGTCTTCAAGTGTCCGTGTTCCGTCTGTAACGATGCTGTCTTCTAAGTTGACGCCTACTACGCCAAGTGAAACGAGGGTCTCGAAGTGCTTGACGACTTGATCGTTGTCTCTTGTGTATCCCGCCTCGAAGTCAACACTCAAGGGTAGAGTAGTGGATGCTTTGATACGTTTTATGATGTAGACGAGCTCTTCAAAACTCATGTTTTCGCCATCCGCATAGCCCAGCATGTTGGCAATCGCGGCGCTAGAAGTGCCAATGGCTTGGTAACCAGACGCTTCAACTGCTTTTGCGCTTGGCACATCCCAAGCGTTGGCGAGTAAGAGTGGACGGGTTTGTTGGTGTAGGGCGTTGAAGTTCATCGGTGCGGTTTTGCGTTGACACAAAGATCCGTACTGTGGATTTGGTGGGCAACCGAAAAGTGGACGTGTATTTGTTCATTGCGAATTATGTATATGCTCAGAAGTATTTTCACCCTATTGATATGCGCTGTTGGCTTTGTGAGCTTCGCTCAAGTTGAAAGACAAAAAACGTTTTCGTTAGAGGCTGCGGTAGGATTTACAGACCTGGAAGGTTTTAGAGTCAAATCGTCTATTGGCTTTGCAGCTCAACTCCGTTTGAAGCCTAGGTTTTTGGTTGCCCTTACATACGAGCGCTTCAGCCATTACTATGTTCGTGAGCGAGCAGCAGACGAGTATGGGGTGGTCACATATGTGTACGATAACTCCAAATCTATTGGCTTGTACTCTGGCCTTGATATAGTGGCAAGAGATCGTGTTCGATTGAGTTTGATTGCAGGCCCGACAGTTTCTGGTTTCTATGGCCAGCGGTATTATGATTGCGGGTTTGATAGCTGTTCCAAAAATGAATTTTCGAAACTGGGCGACCTGGGAATCGGCGCAACGCTTAAGGGAGCGTATTCTTTTACAAGGAGCTTCTATGGGTTAGCTCAATTTAATGGGCATTATAGCCTGAGGAATCAGTGGTCGAGATTCGGGTTTCGAGTAGGCGTAGGGGTTAGCTTGTGAGTAAAGATTAGCAGGCAAACTTAAATGAACAGTCTCTACGCATCCTGATATAGGCAATCCACAAAGATTAAAATGCCCCGCTTCGGAAAGCGGAAGCCGGCATTTCAATACAGATCTTTCCCTCTCATATATTGCTCTAGCTCACCGTAGTCAAACTTCAGTCCTGCAAGTTTGAGGAAGTCAATACTGCGCACCGCTTTTCGAAGCCGTGTCTCCTCCGTCTTGTTCGCAGAACTAATCTGAATAATCCTGCGCTGTCGACCAGGCGTCAACTCATGAAAAAGCGTATTCGCTTCCTCGTCGATGGCGAGAAGTTCGCCCAATTCATCGGGCATCGGCAAGCCATACGTACTCTCATCTGGCGTAAGTGAAACGTGAACTTCGTCTCCGTCTTTAAGCTTGAGCGTTTTGCGCAGCGGTGCATTGATCACCAAATAGCGCCCCTTCGCTGCTCCTTTAGAGAGTATCGGTCCGGTATAGGTCACGTCCTTGTTCAAGGTGATTTCAACGCGCTTCACCTGCTCTGCTTGCAGCATTGCATCTATCGCTTCGGGTAGGTCTAGGGTCCGAAGCGGTACGTCACTCATGTAGCGAAGTTTGAGGACGGCGGTGAAGGTGTGTGGCACTGGGGGAATGTACGGTGGTGATTGGTTTCTGCTTTCCGCTGGTGAATTATTGAAGTGCGGCTTCCGTCCTCCGGGCGGTGCACTTCACAACGTACAACATCCCTATGGGCAGTCCGATATTCGAAATCTGAAACCTGACATTCCAAGTACCAATAGCTTAGCTTGCAGTCACTATCCCATAAGTTAAGTAACCGTATGTCCAGCCCTTTCCAGTCGTCCGTCCTTCGTAAGCACCTCAATGCCATCGATGGCCACGCATGTAAGGAGGCGTATGACCGCCACCAAGCCCACTTTGGAGACCGGGACATGCAAGACCGGATCATCGGGATGAAAGAGGAGGAATACCAATCTCTATTTTTAAATGACCTCTTCGTTAACGTGTTCGGATATACGCTTAAGCCGCAAGCAGGTTATAATCTCGAAGCAGAAAAGAAAAATCCAAATAGCTCCAAAAAAGCCGACGGCGCCATTCTCAACGACCTTGGTGATGTACACTGCGTCATTGAGCTCAAGGGGACGGATACTATTGATCTCAACCGCGTTGAGGCACAAGGCTTCGGCTACCTCAACGCCAATCCAGGTTGCCGCTACCTCATCACCAGCAACTTCGCCCGCTTACGCTTCTACCTCGGTGATACTACCGCCTACCTAGAGTGGGACCTCTTCAATCTCAACTATGACGACTTTCGTAGCCTCTGGCTTTGCATAGAACGTCAGAGCCTCCTCGCCGATCGTCCGATGAAAGTGCGAGAGGAAAGCACAGTCAAAGAGGAAGAAATTACAAAGCACCTCTACCGCGATTATTCAGCTTTCAAGCGCGAGTTGTTTTCCCACTTACGTCAAAACCACCCAGACGTTAGTCCACTGCGCTTGTTTCAGCTTACGCAAAAACTACTGGATCGCCTGCTGTTCGTCTTCTTCGGTGAAGACAAAGGTTTGTTGCCACCTAATACCGCCAGTAAACCGATTGGTGACTTCGATAAACTCCGTGAAATAGATGCTGGACAGCCGCTTTACCAGTTGCTCATCAAGTACTTCAACTACATCGATACGGGCACGAAGCGCAAGGACTTTGAAATCCCTGCCTACAACGGTGGATTGTTTGCGCCAGATCCAGAATTGGACGCGCTCAATATTCCTGATCCAATCTTACGTAAGCACCTACTCAAGCTTACGGCCTATAAGTTTGATTCAGAAGTAGACGTCAACATTCTCGGTCACATCTTCGAGCACTCGCTCAATGAGATCGAAGAGGTACAAGCCGAGCTGCGTGGCGAGGCTGTCGATAAATCAAAAACTAAGCGGAAGAAGGACGGTGTCTTTTACACGCCACGTTACATCACGAAGTACATCGTCGAGAACACCGTTGGCCGGCTATGCACCGAAAAGCGTAACGAACTCGGTATCGATGAGCAAGACTATGCGCGTGGTAAAAAACGCAGAAAAAAAGCAACCATTATAGCCTTACGGCAAAACTTAGAAACCTACCGCGCATGGCTACTCGATCTCAAAATCTGTGATCCTGCCTGTGGCTCTGGTGCCTTCCTCAACGAGGCACTCAACTTCCTCATTGCCGAGCACGAAAACGTCAGTGAGCTAGAACGCCAGTTGTTTGATAGTGCGCTACGTTTTGATCCTGGACCATCCATCCTAGAAAACAACCTCTACGGGGTCGACATCAACGACGAGGCCGTAGAAATTGCACGCCTCAGTCTCTGGCTGCGCACCGCGCAAAAAGGTCGCAAACTCACTAACCTCAGCGGTCGCATCAAAGTCGGTAATTCCCTCATCGACGATCCTGCCGTGGCAGGCGACAAGGCCTTTGTTTGGGCGGAAGAATTTCCTGAGGTCTTTGGCGAGGGAAGCCGAGGAGGCTTTGATGTGGTGGTGGGGAATCCGCCGTATGTGAGAAGTCGTGAAAATTTCTCAGACACCGAAACTCAATATTATTTTTCAAAATATAAAACGGTAGCCTACCAGCCAGATCTGTATAAGGTTTTTATGGAGAGGGGGTTGAGTATTATAATGAAAGATGGTTTGTTGAGCTACGTAGTCCCGTCCGTTTACCTAACTAATGATTATGATGATAAACTACGTCGGTTCCTGTTAAATGAAGCTTGCCTTGTTTCTTACACTCGATCAGAAGAGGACATCTTTGCGGACGTAAGCGTGAATGCTAATGTAATTCTGCTTAGGAACTCGATTGTTGCGGAAGACTATTTGGTATCGGTTTTAAAAAGGAATCAATTTTCTTTCGAAATTGAAAAGCATGTGAGAAGGAGTATGTATGAATATAACGCTTTCGTGATTAATGAAGAATTGAGCCGTGAATCATATAGCATTTTGGAGAAAATGCGAATCGCGAATCCATTAGGCGTGAATTTCACTATTCATAACGGAATTAAGGTCAGGTCTGATTTACTTAGCGAGTCTAAGTTGTCAGATCATCATAAGCCCTATATCGGAGGTTCAGAAGTTTCCCCAATGTCTGTTAAGTGGAGCGGTAGGTATATTGATTACGACTTGAGTAAGGAGAAATTATTCACGAATCAAGCATTTAGAAAGCCAGAGGTATTCGAGCGAAATAAAGTTGTAGTCCGTCAGGTTATGGGAGAGCGTATTTTTTCTTGTGTTGATTTGCAGGATTTCTACGCAGATCAATCAACTTATTTAGTAAGTGCGGGAGTTGAGGTTCGAGAGTTGTATTCTTTACAATCAACTCTAAGCTCAAAGTTACTTGCGTATTATTTCTTTAATTCGATGAGTGATAATAAAAGGACTTTTCCAAAAATAAAAAGATCTCAACTTTTACAGTTGCCAATATTGACTTCTAAGCATTCTGGAAAGCATTCTTCGTCGATTCACGAGCTTAATGCTAAGTTGCCAAGTTTAACAAACTCCTTCCTCCGCCTCCTCCAGCGCAACTTCCCCGATCTCGAAAAGCTCTCTAAAAAACTACAAGATTGGCCGAGTCTCGACTATGCTGCGTTTGTGAAGGAGTTAAACAAGGCTTTGAAAAAGGTCAAACAACCCAAGCTATCGCTCACGCAAGAGGTGGAGTGGGAGTCCGTCTTTGAGGCAAAGCGTGCGGAGGTCTTGGCGATTCGTGCAGAGATCCTTACCCTCGACCGCGAGATTGATGTTGCGGTGTATAAGCTGTATGGGCTGACGTGGGAAGAGGTTTTGGTTGTTGATGACACAACCAAGGAGTGGATGAGCGAGGGGGAGTATGAAAGTGAACAAAATGAATACACAGCTGTCCAAAACGTTTGAGCTAGACATAACCTAGCTTGTAAAACCGTGGGTTTTGTGCTGAAAAGAGGTCCTTTGTGAAATCTAGCCTACCCTGTATCAAACAGTGTTGCTTGTGATTCGATTCTGCCACTGGT
>JBGCGF010000109.1:0-32096 GCA_045110575.1 Saprospiraceae bacterium | reverse complement strand
CACAACATAGTCCTGCATCCGTGTAGGACACCAAGTTAAGGCGGTTATAGCGGGGAGGTTCCACCTCTTACCATACCGAACAGAGTAGTTAAGCTCCTTAGCGCCGATGGTACTGCCCCAAGCGGGTGGGAGAGTAGGTCGCCGCCGCCTTTTTTTACTAAACAATGGGTCAATTGCTTTTGCAATTGGCCCTTTTGTTTTTTGACCCTTCCCCATTGCTTAAAAAACATGGATTGAGAAGTTAGATAGTTTTCTCAACCATCGAACATTGGGCAAAACAACCACCGCGTCCTAGCGTTTCACCTCTGTGTTAAAGCATAAACTACTTACAGAAATTCTTTGGTTACTCATCGCTGCAGTAATTACTATAGCTGTGTTGATACCGGTATCGCTTAGCGTAGGAGATTTTCCCTACCAATGGGAAAACGCTTTCCTCATTTTCGGCTTCGTAACGCTGGTGCGTCTTCTGTTCTTTCACAAACAAGCACCTTGGTTGCAGCCTAAAGTCATGAAGGGTGTAGTCTGTGTAGCAATGGTGCCTGTATTCTTATATACGATGCTGACGATTAATACCGTGCAGACCTTCGTCGATGCAAACGGTTTTGCTGCGTTGTTTAACGTACTAGAAAGCGATATCGCTATCCAATGGGGACGTTACATCCGCAACGAGGTCGTATTCTTCGGAGCAGGACTACTAGTCTGTTGTGTAATCCTTCCAGTCGTACTCATCATAGAAGTATGGCGACAAGTAAAGGGGTATGCTTAAAGCACAGCCCTCTACTTGTAAGGTTCGTGGCCTTTAATGGCCTTAGCCAAACTGCTCAAAAAGTCGATTAGCGATATCTTGCTGTACTTCAGCGAGTGTCACTTCTCTTTCTGCAGTGAATACAAGTCCAGCGTGGTAAGGCTTTGAAATTAGAGCTACCACACTTTCTTCTTCCTCCTTGTATCGCCGTAAATCCGGATGTTCAACACCTACGGTACGGATAGTTACCGCGCCTGCGTTACCAGTATCTTTAGGTGCTTTGTACTTCCCATCAGCAACTTGAGCAGCTTCAAGTTTAGCCCATTCAGCCCATAGGTCGACCCCAGTTGCATGTTCGAGCATGTCCGAGATGTATGCTCCTCCAACTCGACTAGATGTTTCTAGTAGTAGGAAATTGCCCGCAGCATCTTCGATGAATTCCGTGTGGCTTGCACTATACCGCATTCCAAACGCCTTCATCACATCTTGCGTCAGCTTACCTAATTCCTTATTGATTTTTGATGTTTTCGCTAGAGTTCTTGTCTGGAAAAGACCTCCTCCTTGCACAATCTTAAGTGGAGGATCCACATATGCACTCGCTCTTGAGAAGCATAGTTTGCCATCGTGCGTTAGCGCATCTACATGATAGACCTTGCCAGGTGCAAAGGTCTCTATAAGAAAATTGTAAGCTTCTTCACCTAAGTGGTCGAACGCCTGAAGTGCCTCTTCTGTATTAGCAACCTTGACGATACCAGCAGCAGAAGCTTCACTTCTTGGCTTAATGACGTAGGGGCCTTCATTTTTAGCGCAAAAGGCTTCAAGACTTTCTCTTCTAAAGAGGTCAGAAAACTGAGGTATAGGAATGCCGTGAGATGCGGCCTGTATACGCATTGCAAGTTTATCACGAAAATGTCGAGCCGTTGTTTGTCCCATACCTGGGATTCTAAATTCCTCTCTGAGAAGGGCAGCATCTTCCACATCAAAATCATCAAGAGCTACGATGCGATCGATACCATGGTTACGCATCAACCAAGCAGTACCTTCAACAAGCGTCTGACGGTCGTGTCGACGAGTCTTATCCCTTGGGGCATAAAATACCTCATCTATGGATTCCCTTGGCCATGGATCGTGCCTCGCATCTTCATTCGTTAGTAGAAAGACTCGGTGACCTAGTTGCTTGAGGGTTCTTAAGAAGCTTGGCCCCTTAAATTCCTCAGAAAGACAGAGAAAACTACTCATGGGTACGATCAATTAAAAATTCAGTGAGTAGCGATACTCCAAATCCAGTTCCTGCACGATCTTTTGAAAACGGTGAATTGCCAAAAGCGACACCAGCAATATCCAAGTGTGCCCAATTCTGCTTTTCAGCTACAAAATACTCAAGGAATTTTGCAGCGTTAATAGCACCAGCAATTGGCTTACCATGGAAGTGCTTGATGTCCGCAACATCGCTGTGTAGATCAGCTTCATACTCATCCCAAAGCGGAAGTGGCCAGGTGCGTTCAGCACATCGCTCTCCTGCTACTCTTAAGTTGCGAACTAATTCATCTTTATGCGTAAAGAGCGCTGCACACTCGTACCCAAAGGTTCGTACGGCGCTTCCTGTCAATGTTGCGATGTCCATTGTCAGATCAGGCGTACACCATTCAGGCATGTAGGCCAACGCGTCAGCCATTACAAGTCGACCTTCAGCATCTGTGTCTGTGATCTCTATCGTTTTTCCGCCGTAGTTTCTTATGACATCACTCGGGAGGTAGGCATCTCCTGCAACTGCATTTTCTGCTACTGCAAGGAGGCCGTGAATTTCTACCGGTAGACCAAGTTTGGCAACACTGATAAATGCTCCAAGGACAGCTGCAGCACCGCCGAGATCACTTTTCATGAATCCCAGATTTTGCGAAGGCTTGATGCTGATTCCTCCAGTATCGAAGGTGATGCCTTTGCCTACTAGTCCTAGGTGGTACTTACTGCCTCCTTTATAGTGAAGCTTAAGTAGGCGAGGAGGGAACGTACTTGCACGACCAACTTCTAGTATTCCAGAAAATCCTTGGATCTCCAATGCTTCTTCATCGAGAACTTCGACTTCGAACCCATGCTTAGCTCCAAGTTCGAGGACATAGTTCGCGACGTCTGCTGGACGTTTTGCATTGGCAGGTCGATCTACAAGGTGCATCGCTGCGAGTTGACCTGCTGCTTGTGCTTCAGCTTTCGCCAAAACCTGCTTCTCTATAGCAGAGTCGAGTTGTGTTTTGATAAAGAAGTTAGAAGCTGCTAGCGGTGTAGCGGGCTTCTCTTCTTTCCAAAGACCGATTAGGTTGGTCGCTAGCCAGATGCCTCGGAGGAAAGCACAAATCTGAGAATCCTTAGTCCCCAATGTGCTTAGGTCGACTAAAATGTTTGAGCTCGTCGTTTCGTCGATTGCTTTACCAAAGGTCCTGCCTGCTATAACAGCAGTTTTGACGGAAGTCTCACCTAGGCCAATGTAAAACGTATCCGGACCAGATTGCTTTGCAGCAATACCTCCAGGAGTTTTGGCGGAAGCAAAACGAAGAGCATCTAGACCAGTAAAAACTGGATTTGACGATGCAAGCGCTTCAAAGGTTATCGTTCCACTGGGTAGGGTAGTGGGCAATGATTGAATGATCATATGTAAAAACTAATCGTGGGCAAATAGGTAGGCCGCTGCTGCTGGAAAAGCTCGGCTCCAAGCGTTTTCGTTGTGTTTTGCTCTTGCTGCAAATTTGGACTGAAGGAAAATCCTGCGTTTTGGAGAGCTAACCTTCGGAATCTCTTTAGCAAGTAAAGCAAAAGTTCGCCCAGTCCCCTCGGTTTCTTCCATTCCCCCATATAAATACACGTATGTATCTCCATAAGGGTGAATAGGCCATAGGTCGGTCAAGTCTGGATCAATCCAGATAGAAGGACTGAAGAGCATAACCCTACCGAAGTAGTCCCCTTTTAGCATCGCAACGTGAAGGCTTGCAACAGCCCCCATACTACTACCGCCAATAGCCGTGTGATCACGGTCTGCTTTGGTTCGATAGGTTCGGTCAATCAAAGGCTTCAGGTGATTGACAATGAAATCACCATATGCGTCAGCTTCACCTACACCTACACGAGTTTCGTGTGGTGGGGCGTATTCTTTTGTTCGCTTCTCTTCGGCATGATCAATCGCAATAACGATGAAGTCGCCCTTCCCATGTTCATTGAGCCAAGCCAGTCGCTTGTCTAGAGACCAGTTACCGTATGGCGCAAATTCATCAAAGAGATTTTGTCCATCCTGTAAATAGAGAACAGGGTAGCGCTTAGCGTTATTCTGGTCATAGCCTGCAGGGAGCAACGCAGCTATTCGTCGCGTCGCAAAGGACTTAGGGAGTGGCATGTTAGAAGGGAGCATCTCTATTCGAGGTAAAAATGCCTCTTTATGGTAAGCTCCATCTTTAAGGAAGGTATGAACGTGGTCACGTATCGTTCCAGATCCATCATATGATCGATTTGTGCACGAAACGCCCCACTCATCGAGCTCTCCTTCGTGCCAACCTCCGAGATGATACTTGTAATTGACCTGCTTTCCTCTCCAATTTGCCTCTCCACGGTAGTATCCAGGGGCTTTTTGCTGTAGCTTAACTACCTCAGATGTGGTATTCCAGCCATTGAACGTACCAGAGATAAGCACCTCCTTCTTGTCACAATTTGGCGCGATTAGCTCAATAAAGATTGGGGATGTGTCCATAGGCGATTTCAAGAAAAGGCCGAAAGTAGCCGCTTAACAGCGCAATAGTGCTATCCGGAGAAACTCAAATTTTTAGACAAAGGTGGCGCTACCTGATTTAAGGCATACGTAATCGGTCATTCGCTCGTGCGTCTTAGGCACCATCCTTGCCATATAATCCTCAGCCATAGGTCTATCCTCTGTCAGGCCAAACCGAAACAAGAACACACATACCCGTCTTAGAAGCGAACAAATCATGCCGGTGAATACATTTCAAAAGCTGCTCTTCTTCAGTCTGCTACTGTGCACAAACCTGGTGTTTGGCCAGGCAGATGTATCTGTACGGGTAGAAGTAGAGAATCCAACTCCTGCGGCAAACGAGTTGGTGTACGCAACAATCTTCGTGATTAACGAAGGCGATGCGTATAGGAACGATCTCCAAGTCAGTCTTCGGCTCAGCCGATCTCTGTTCTTCGTTGATGCTGTAACTCCTAATTCAACGTTTGATGACACAGCCCTGATTTGGGATGTTGATCAGCTTAAAACGGGAGAGACAGATAGCCTAAGAGTTGCAGTCCAGCCAAACTTTGGTGGAGTGCATACACTCACCGCAGAGCTAACTTCTGCAGATAAAGTTGACTGGGATAGCTATCCTGGAAACGATCGTGCTCAGGAGGATGATCAAGATCAAGCATGTATCTCTGTACCAATAGCCGTTGAGTGTGGTCAATCGCTGACACTCACTGCTCCGAGAGATCAGACGAGTTACTCATGGTACCGCAACGATGAGTTGCTAGCGTATGCTGTCCACGATACACTTCATCCTACTCATAGCGGAGAATATCGTTATGAAGTAGGTGGTAATTCATGCGCTTCTGGTAACTGTTGTCCAGTGATCGTAGATCGTAGCATGTGTCCTCATGACATGGCGCTTGTAGCAACTGCTACTGAGGTAACTCAATCTTCAGCATATCAGACGATCTCACTTACTCTTTTCAACCAAGGTGGAGGTGCAGTTAGTAAGGTCTCTCTTTATGTAACTACTTCGCGCTTCATGCGCTTAAAGCCTGGAACAACAGGATGGCAACTGTCTGGAAGTCGCATGACTCGCGATTGGACAGGCTTGCTCCAACCTGGGGATTCTACACAGGTTAAGTTTGAGATCCAGGCGATCTCAGGTGGCGAGGCAGATGATTATCAGATGTTCTCTGAGATTTCGGCCTTCTACGCAGGTACAACGCTTCTGGAAGATATCGACTCAAGTCCTGATCTCGATCCAGAGAATGATAAAATGATAAATGACGCTTATCTCCTTTCTTCGACTGAAGATGAGGACGATAGTGACGTTGTGAGCCTTACAGACTGTCCTGTTACCTCCGTTTCTGGGAACCGCGAGGTTTGCATCGGAGAGTCTCTAGTTCTTACTGCTAATGCAAATGAGCCTAGTGCTACATACAATTGGTCAGGATCTGATCAGTTAAGCTGTACGTCATGTGCGAGCCCTACCATCATTGTTTCGGAAGATGTAGATCTAACATTAACTACGACGACGCCGGAAGGCTGTCTACAGACTCAAGTGGTAGAGGTTCGAAGTAAGAGCTGTGTGAATGATATTCTTCTGATTGCAGGACTAAATGATCCTGATAAAGAGTGCTTCACAATTGCACAAGGAGCAGAATTACAGTTCTGTAGTGATAACCAGGTACCATCTGCAATGGCCTTGATTCAGAATTCTCAAGGAACTGAAGGATGTGTGACAGCTCGCACAACTGGAACATGGGGAGGCGGTTTTGAAGCTTGTCTAGAGGTTTGCGAGAATGGAGACTGTAAGCCTGTTACGCTCAAAGTAATTGGTAAGCCGAAGTTTGATGAATTAACTGCGACTATAGGAGAGCCTGTATGCATTACTGATCTGCTCCAAATGGACCAGTCACCAATGGGTGTAGAAGTACTAGGAGGAACAAATGACCTAACATTGGAGCCATCAGGAAATGATTGCTTTGAGGTTGTTACACCGGCTACTTCTTATCAAACAACTACTTTCCAAATAATCCATACCTATCTAATCTTTGGGCAGACAATTTATGACACAACGAGTGTTATTGTTCCTGGTCAAACGGTATGCGACTTCGAAATCTTTGCAGAGGACGTATTCTCAATCGAGGCAGATCCAGTAACTCAAGAAATTGGAGCAGGTGAACTTCTTTGCTTAGATGGTGCACTTGGTGAACTATTGGGAGCTACTTATACGATCGACGGTCAGTCTGTACCTGCGCCTTCAACGGGGTGTGAAGCTTTCCAAATCGCGAAGTACTCTTTACGTGGATTGCCACGACGATGGAGTGACAATGGGTGGCAAATTATTAGCTACAAAAAGGGCAGTCGTCCAGCGTTCACAAACTTCTATGGTGCTACGATGAACGATGTCGTTGCCAAGTTGAAGAGTGTTGATCCCGCATCGACGGTCACGTTTACTCCAGACCAACTACTGCTCGAAATAAAGGGGTATTATGAAAATCCTGGAGCGCTAGTACTTGTTCATTTAGAGTCGAACGTACGACTTACAATGCAGCCTCTAATTGTTACTGGCTACGAAAGTTGGGCCTTGCAGATTCCTGAAGGTCTTGCAATTGGCGAATATGAAATTGCAGCTACAAATGCAGAAGGATGTATAGATGTGGCTACACTCAATGTCATAGAAGGCTTTGAAAAGACGGTTGTTCGAGATACTGTTTATGCTTCCATAGAGCTAAACGAACCTTATACTGTATGTAACCTCGATGGGTTTGCATCAACTTCAACTGAATGGGTTAGTTTGACTAGCGATTGCTATGTTTTCACCCCGACAGCTATTGGTTTTGTTGGCTATCAGGCTTTTACTAAAACAGAAAATCAAATAACCACTGAAATGGTCTGCGCTATAACGGTCGTAGATCGAGCATGTGCGCCAATGATGGCTTCTGATGAAATCGAGGTAACGAGCAGTAAGTGCCGTTCGGAGTATCTCGATCTTGGGTTAACACGACCAGATCTCATGGTTTCTTCTTCTTCAGGAAGAGTTTTAAGTTCGAGTCAAGTAACTGGATCTAGAGATGGTTCTCGTTATGATATCTCGGTGTTGCCATTACAAGGATTGACGACGAACTACACGATTGAAAGTTGGGATGGAGTCAGAGGTGCTGTAGGAACTACAGGAAATCTACAGGAAATCTTCCAGCAACTAAGGGAAACAGGATTTGATGTTGACATCTATTGGGACTCAAACGAAATGACGGCAGGCGCACTTGGGTTAGGTGTGGGCGATCTCGTTCTTTTAGAAACTACTTCTGGGCAACAGGTTAAACTAAGTCCAACAGCTACAAGTCTAGACACATACGGCCGTTTCTATGGTCGCACAGGTAATAACTCAGTGACTGTTTCACTCGCTACTTGTAGTGAAAAGATGGTTGCAGCAGTGAAGTGTCAAGTCATTGTTTGGGGTGGAGGAAGTATTTTCCTCAATGGAGAGTCTGGAAGCGGCACTATCATGGGGCTTGCGTCTGCAAACATGCCCGAGAATCTAGCTTCATGGTCAATTTGGCAATCTCCTGAAACACTTGATGTTAATCGCCTACCAGACAGCAGCGGAATTGCTTTCACTGTAAAAGACGAAACCTTCGTTAAGGATGAATTAGTACTTCAAGCCTTCGATACTGCAGGAGTTCAATATGAAGTTCGAATTGAGTTGAAAGCTCATGAAGAAGGACCATGTGTAGCAGAAATCTGGAGAGAAGAAGGATACGAACTTGTAACGGATCCTCATACTGGGAATACACCGTTCTTCCTACCAGAGTCTTTCGATAGAGATCAAATGACCGTATTGGTCAATGGAACACGTCGAAGAGGAGGATTTGTCAAGCGAGATCAAGTAATTGGCCAGACATATGTTTTAGATGGCGAGTTTACAAAGCTCATGACGCCTTCCGGCAAAACAGTCGAAGTGACTGGTACTTTAGAAGAAGCGATGCTTGAAGTTTTGGCGAAAGCTGGTGCAGTAAGTAGTGACGGAACGTTGAGTTTGAATGATATCGAAGGCGAAACCACGCTTTATGGATATGATCAAAACGGAATTTGGCAACCAATGGAGCTCTTGAAGCAAGAGGTTGTTCAGCGCTATGCCATGCTAATGGAGGCAGGAGAGTATGATATCGAATTGCAAACTGAAGTCCTTGGAGAGAAGTGCGTTGATAAGGTGTCATTGCTTGTTAAGCCTAGTTCACTTGAATTCACAGAAGAGGAGATAAGTATTGAAATTGGGTCAGAGCAAGAATGGTGTTTGCCAAAAGCGAATGCTTCAAAAACGGTCCTTTCAGTTCGGAACACTTGTCTTGATGAGAGCGGAGAATTCGCTTCTATAGACTGGAATTCGGAGAGTGATTGTGTTACGATTCAAGGATATGAAACGGGGACAGAATACCTCTGTATTGCCCGAACGTACCTTGACGGTAGTGTAGATTCGATTGATCTGAAGCTTAACATCAAAGGCGGAAAGAAGCTTGTTCTTGTTGCTGACTTACAGGAAATCGAGTTTGGACAGTTCCAAATCATCGATGTACTCTCGAACGATGAGATGAGTGATGCTCCTCTGCAAATTAGTTTGATCAGTGAGCCTTTCTTTGGACGTGCTCAAATCGTAGGAAACAGTGCAGTTGAATATCTTCACTACGGTGCTGATTGCGAAAAGGATGTCTTTACGTATGAGGTGTGTCAAGGTGATATTTGCGATTCTACAACCGTAGAATTGGCAGTGACTTGCTCTGAAGTACTGGTGTACAATGGTATCTCTCCGAACGGTGATGGACTTAATGATGAATTGACCGTTATGGGGCTGCGTCAATACCCAGATCACGTGATAACTATCTTCAATCGTCAGGGTAACCTGCTCGCTACTTTCACCGAATATGAGAATGATTGGAAAGGTGATGTTAACGGAAAAGTACTTCCAGCAGGCACTTATTTCTATGTGATTGAACTGGGCGATGGTACTTCGAAAAGTGGCTACATACAGCTGTCACGCTAGTTTAGCGGCCTTTATTAGCATTTTGATAACAGGCAGTTTTAAGAGCCGTTCAGCGAAAGCTGGGCGGCTCTTATCTTTTTAGGGTATTTTAGCGTATATAATGTTTCAACCTAAGGTTGAGTAGCAGAAAACGTCAGTCAAAAGGTAGTTTTTCCATGTTATGTATATTCACATAGCATTACGGGCGTTTGACGCTTGTAATTACCTGATTTAGAGCATGCAGTGAGAGCTATTTGCCTTGATCTTTGAAACCGACCGTATCGACGTTCACGCGTTGATGACATCCCATAACAAACACACACACAAACACACATGCGAACGCTAACTACACAGGTATTGCTGATATGCTTTACACTAATGAGTTTTTCGCTTTTAGGCCAAGACCTTCACTATTCCCAGCGTTTTGCTAGTCCACTCAACTTAAGTCCTGCCCTTGCTGGACTTTATGGAGGAGAGCATCGCTTTGTCGGGAATGCGCGAAATCAGTGGAATAACGTTCCTGTTGACTACTTATCTTTTTCTGGTTCTTACGATACTAAGATTAAGTATGAGCCAGGCAAAACAGGCTTTTGGGGCGTTGGTGCTCAAATCAACCAGGACATCGCAGGAGATAGTCGACTGGAATTAACCCAGTTGGGACTGAATGTGAGCTACACGAAACGTCTAGCAGAACGTCACCTTATAACCTTGGGCGGCCAGCTTGGAGGTAGTTCACGAAGGTTTGACCAAAGTGATCTACTGTTTCCAGATCAATCGAATCCTGGAAAACCAAATAATGCAACCGCACAAACATTCGACAATAGCTCAATTCTGTACGCTACTGTTGGAGCTGGAGCGAACTGGAGATATCAGGTTCGCGATTCTCGCACCTTCGTAAACGTAGGAGGTGGGTTGTACAACTTGAACACTCCTGTTGTGAGCTTTAACGGAAACGATGAGTTCAAACTGCATGAGCGTGCAAGTGCTTTTGTACTGGGTACATACCAGCTCACTGAACGCGTTGACCTGATCGCAAACTACACGCAGCAATGGCAAGGTCCTCACCGTGAGTCTTTAGCTGGCATACGCGGCAAGTTTTACATCGTAAACCCTCTTGTACGTACGCTAGCTATTCAGCTTGGTGCGCACTATCGTTTTGACGATGCGATCATTCCAGTGATTAAAGCGAACGTAAACAACTGGGAAGTTGGATTTAGCTACGACATGAATACCAGTGCATTTGACACTGCTACCGATGCGAATGGAGGTCCAGAATTAGCCGTAATCTATACGATTCAAAAAATCCGACCAGAGATTTGTCTGCTTTGTCCTGAGTACCTATAAGAAGTCTTCTCCCAGAAGCAAAACACAGTAACAACACTTAGCTAAAGAGCTACACACTTCTTCCCCCCAATCAAGATGAGAACACTTCTTAACTACATACTCTGCTGCGCATTTCTCGTAGGACTGCCTTCTCTCGTGGAAGCCCAGACCCTACGTGAATACGAGAAGTCGGCTAACAAAATGCTCGCTCAGGGTGATTCTGTTGGTGCACTTGGTATCTACCGTCAAGCATTTGACGGCGTAGAGCAACTCCTTGACGGTTCTGCTCGGATACGAATGGCTGAGCTTGCTGAAGGACTTAAGTACTATACAATTGCCAAGCAGCAATATGCTGTAGTGGCTGACAGTGACCAAGCTGACAAGTACAAAAATGTGCGTTTGAAGTTGGCAGAGGCGCAACGCCGCACTGGTGCATATGATGCAGCAAAGTCTAATTATGAGCGTGTTCTCACGGTTACAAAAGATACAGCTTGTATTTCAGCCTGCAACCGCGGACTTGCAGAAGCCGACTGGGCATTGAGCCGTGTTACTCAGATGGACAGTGTCGAGGTAGTTCAACTTCCTCAATCGGTGAACACTAATAATTCAGAATTTGCAGGAAACGTCTTTAAGGACGATTTCTACTTTTCTCGTCTTGGGCTAGCTGATTATAAGAATCGTGAAAAAGGTACGACTACATCAGTCTTCCGCATCAATGATCTGGAGATCGATACTGTGGCTCTGCGCATTGGGCTCGACTCAACGACTTATGTAGCTCACTTTGCGGCAAATGCTACAGGTGATCAAGTGGTTTATACGGTATGTGAAGCCGTCAAGATTGCTGAATACCGTTGTGACCTCTACACAGCTAAGGTCTTAACAAATAGCAAGGGAGAGATTACATTTGGTAACGGGACAAAAATGGACGGTCCGATCAACCTCGCTGGGTACCACCAAACGAATCCTAGTTTAGGAACAGATGAGGTTACAGGTGATGCACTCTTGTTTTTTGCGAGTAACCGTCCAAACGGTGAAGGCAAAATGGACCTTTGGATGTCCCGTGCAGGTGCAGATGGTAAATTCTCGACCCCTACGAACCTTGGATTTGCGAATACAAACGAAGACGATGTAACTCCCTACTTCCATACACCTACACAGTCGCTATTCTTTTCGTCAAAAGGTCATGAAACTCTTGGTGGATTTGACATCAATCGAGTGAGCTTCAACTCAGGGAACTGGGGAGAGGTTGTAGGACTTCGTGCTCCAATCAACTCAACATTCGATGATACCTACTACGCTTTAATTGACAGCCCTTCTCGTACTTACTTTTCAAGTAACCGACCAGGTGCAACATGTGAAGCGAAGGAGATACAAGAATGCTGTGGGTTTGACCTTTACAAGGTTGATCTCGATATAGCATTAGAGGTGCTAACGTTCGATGGCATGGATAGTACCATGTTGGCGGAAACAACGGTAACTCTTTACGATATTGATTCTGGCGAAGAGATTGTACGTTTTACTGACGCATCTAATTTAGCTCAGTATCCAGTAGATCTAGGCCGCAACTACCGTCTGATTGCTAGCCGTCCAGGATATGGCAATGACACGCTTGAATTTGACACGAAAGATATTTATCAGCCAACACTGATTACAAAGAGCATGTATCTGCCTCCACTGCTAACGTTAGAATTGTACACGTTTAATTCTATCAGTAGAGATCCATTGACTTCTGTTCGTGTCGAGTTTGCTGAGCTAGGAGGACTAGACACTACCATCCGTCTTGATAAGAATTCGAACATGTATTCTTTCCCTGTGCTTTACGGTAAGTCTTACCGTGCATATGGATCTAGAGGAGGATTTAATCCCGACATGGAGATTATTGCAACCGGCAAATATGCTGGTACTGGTAAAGTGATTCGTGATTCACTTTACTTGGCGCCATTTGCACCTCTTCCACTTGTTCTTTACTTCGATAACGATCACCCGAATCCGAATACTACAGACATGAATACGTCTCTTGCGTATTCTGAAACTGTTGGACCTTATCTTTCTCGGAAGCCAAAGTTCATGAAGTTTGGAACAGTAGGGCAGGGTAACACCACGTCTTCGAACATGGAAAGCTTCTTTAATGAAGTGAATTCGAATCACCAGAAGTTGCTCGAATTTTCAGGTATCCTTGTTAAGTACCTCGCTGAAGGCAACGAGATTGACATCATAATTGAAGGCTATGCTAGCCCGCTTGCGAAAAGTAAGTACAATGAAGCACTGACTTCACGACGTACAAGAAGCATTATCAACCACTTTACCCAGTGGGAGAAAGGTGCTCTTCTTCCGTTCTTGGAAACAGGTCAACTGCGTATTAAGCAGGAACCGCTTGGCGAAAATCAAGCCCCAACAGATATAAATGATAGTCCAGCAAATCGCAAATACAGCGAGTTTGGACTTAAGGCAAGTAGAGAGCGAAAAGTTCGCATCACCGACATTCAGCGTAGAGAGGAACTGCCTCTCAGCCAAGTGCCGAGAAATAATCCCATTGAAACTCAAACCATCGCACGATGAACAATCCTAGAACAATGTTGCGATTTTTACATCTGAGCTTGCTCGTTAGTGTATTTGCCGTTGGCAGTGCATTTGCGCAGCTTTCGCTTTCTTTTGACGTTGACCAGCCAAGCTGCAACGGATACACAGATGGAAAAATCAAAGTCAACCCTTCAGGGGGAGACTCCCCCTACGATTATCAGTGGTCTGATGGTAGTACAGATCGCCGCCGCTACAGTGTAGAAGGAGGCTCTTACACTGTCACGGTAACAGATGATGCTGGAACTTCAGTTACAGAAACCATACAGGTTGTAGCGCCAGACGAGCTTACACTTGCGATCAATATTGATGGCGATGTATGTAACGCAACGACGGCTAGCTATGATCTTGTAGCTACCGGAGGAACAGCTCCATACACCTTTAAGTGGGATGGTCAGACTGTTTCTAACCGCGTTTCTAATCAAGACGAAGGCTATCACCATGTTGTGGTGACCGATGCAAATGGATGTAATACCAATTCAGGTATTAGAATCTATGCGCCTCTTACAGTATTCGTGAAAACTACAGATGTAGCCTGCTTCGGTTTCTGTGATGGAACCGTCGAAGCGAAAGTGGAGGACGGAAACGGCCCATACACTTTCCTTTGGAGCAATGGTGCTACCGATCAATTGGTCTACAACCTTGACCCAGGAACGTACTCGGTTACTGTAACTGACCAAGATGGTTGTACAGCCGTAGCAAGTGGGACACTCAGTGAACCTGCTCCTATCACATTTGATGTTTCACTTCAAGATTCTTGCGTCGGAGCTACTACTGCAACAGTAAGTAACATTCAAGGAGGAACAGGTAACACAACTGTGCGCTGGACTACCGGAACGATTGGAAGCTCAGCTTACCTTACTGAAGGTCAACACTACGTGATCGTTGAAGACGAGAACGGTTGCGAAACGACTGAGCGTGTTATCGTTTCAGACGGTATCCAGCGAGTAACCTACATGAACGTTGACGCGACATGTGATTCTCTAGGACGTTCACTTCTTTGTATTACAGGAGGAAAGGGACCTTTTACTTACCTATGGAGTAATGGCCAAACAGGTATCGAAGCAACAGGCCTAGTTCCTGGTGTTTACACATTCTCTATCATCGATGGAGGAGGTTGTACATACAGCGGTGCGACTAGAATTAACGGCCCAGATCCTGCAGATTGTAACAATTGTGATGCAGAAGCGGGAACTCTTACTGGTGGAATGTTGACTGCGGAAGACTGTGATCCTATTACAATCACTGCTACTACTGGAACGGCGCCTGTTGTTCCTGCTGGATATCAAGTGTTATATGTGTTGACCACAGCGCCAAACGCTACTATTAGTCAAGTTGGCCCAACACCAAGCTTTGTAATTCCGATGGGAGGTAATGGAACGTATACCATTCACACACTTGTCTATGATCCAACCACGCTCGACTTAAGTGGGGTAGTGCTAGGGGCAACTATGGCTGCAGACATTTACCTGCAGCTGATCGATGGGGGAGGTAACATTTGTGCTTCTCTTGATTTGACAGGAACCACGTTTGTGATTCCTGAGTGCACAGATCCTACAGGCTGTATGGATGGAGCTGCTGCGGGATCTCTTGCAGGCACCGATGTATGTTTTGACGGGACCTCTTCAACGCTTACTCCTTCGCAGGTGACACCGCCAAATGTGCCAATGGGATATGCGCAGATCTTCCTGCTGATTAGTGTGCCTGGAGATACGATTCTTGCAACCAGCACATCTCCAAACTTTATGGTTGGAGCAGAAGGAACCTATCAGATTCGCTCGTTCGTTTATTTCACAGATTCTCTGAATGTCAACACGATCATCTTTCCTGGGCAGACGACGATCACTCAACTTCAGGCACTCCTTACGCCTTGCGAAAGTTTAGGAACAGGTGCTGCGCAGTTTAATGTAACACTGTTTGATCCCGCATTTGATGCTGCTTTATTGACTGAGCCATGTCCTGGCGAACCAGTAATGCTCAACGCAAATGGTGATTCTTCATACTCATATATGTGGTCACCGTCAGACTCTGTAAACGATGCGACTGCGGTAAGCCCGATGGCTACACTGACTACTTCAACAATGTTCAATGTCCTGATCACTCAAGTAGTGAATGGGGTTAGCTGTACCGTTTCTCGTACATACGAGGTAAACGTATCGGAACTGCCTACACTAAATGCACCTGCAGATATTGTCACGTGTGACGGAGGAAGTGTTGATTTAGAAGTAGCAAATGTCAATGGTGCTAACATTGTCTGGTCTGATGTGCCCGATTTCTCACAGATCTTGAGCAATGACTCGACTCTTACCGTTACTTCTGGAAGTTCAACGACTTACTATGTGATGGCTACGAACAGTAATGGCTGTGAGGTAACCGATGAGGTAACTGTAGGCGATTTCCCTGTCGAAGTTGCTCTTGCTGATGATTACACAATTTGTGATGGTGAGACTACATCGTTAGAAACACAGCTTACTGCAGGAAATGCGACTTCATATGGTCTTTACGATAGTCAAGGAAACTTACTAGAGACGACGACTACAGGCATGTTCGATTTGACTCCTGCCGCGAGTGAGCAGTATGAGGTAGTGGCTATCAATCCACAAGGATGTGCAGATACTGCAACTATAGCCATTGATGTATCTCTTGTTGATGCTTCACTTCTAACTGCAGGTCTGGAATCTGATACGACGATCTATCCTGGAAATGAGGTGAATATTTTCGCAGGATCAAGCAGTACAGGTACGTTCATCTTTGATGAAGATGGGACATACGTAAACGTCAATAACTCTCAAGCGGCAGTAATGCCTGATTCAACTACAACGTATCTCGTTACAGTGACGGATGAGTTTGGATGTGAAGCAACCGCAGAACTTGTCATCGAAGTCTTAGATTTCGAATGTGATGTGCCGTTCATATTTGTACCAAACGCATTCTCACCAGACGGAGACATGATCAACGACATCTTCTTTATCGATGGAGTTAACGTTGATGAGTGTTACTACTCAATCTTCAATCGTTGGGGAGAGCAAGTGTACGAGTCTTACGAAATCGGAAACGAAAATGGCAATGGTTGGGACGGAACATTCAACGGCCAGCCTGTTGATCCAGATGTTTACGGACTATTTGTACGAATCCGCTGTAACGATGGAGATGAGTTCTACCGTCAAGGAAACGTGACCGTAATTCGTTAAGTCAGTTACATCTTGAATTGAGAAGCCCTTTGATATCCTACATCAAAGGGCTTTTCTGATTTTGGAAGATTGGTGATCGTCTCCTATGGTGGACGAAACTCAGGCACAAGGAATCAAAAAGTGATTCCTATACCTTGAAATACTACAAATTGTTTTATGTTGCAGGCCTATTCACATTATGGTGAGTAGATAGTAAGAATCGAATGTTTAGCGAAGAAAATAGAAGCGCAGTAGCACTTAGCTATCTGCGAGGAGTCGGTCCCATAAGAGCTCGCAAGCTGTTGGCGTTTGCCGGTGGTTTTGCGGAAGCATTAAAGCTGAACAAAGAGGACTTAAAAGAACTAGGTATTCCAATAACCGCCATAACTCAAATGGAAGACGGTTCAGCTTTACGTGCTGCTGATGAAGAACTTCTTTTCCTTGAGTCCCATGGGGTCAGCATGATGGATTGCCTCGATGAGGCTTACCCAAAACGTTTGTTAGACTGTGGTGACGGCCCAACAGTTGTCTACTATCGTGGTGAAGCGAAAGTGAATCCATCTAGAACGGTAGGTATTGTAGGAACGAGGAAAGTCACCAGCCAGGGCATTTCCTTTTGCGAAGAGTTGGTCGATCAACTAAAGGATTATAATGTAACGGTAATGAGTGGGTTGGCCTACGGAGTCGACATTACCGCACATAACGCATGTCTTAGAGCCGGTGTACCTACCATAGGGGTTCTCGCTCACGGTTTGGGTGAAATCTATCCTACAGCCCACAGGGCTACCGCAAAGGCTATGCAGGCTAATGGTGGACTCATGACAGAGTATCCTAGTGGATTACGATCTAGAAAAGAGTTCTTTCCTCAGCGAAACCGAATCATCGCTGGAATGAGCGATGCACTCATCGTTATTGAATCGGGCAAGCGGGGAGGCAGTATGATCACGGCCAATTTGGCCATTGGTTATCACAAGCCAGTATTTGCAATGCCTGGGAGATTGAAAGATCCCATGAGCGAAGGTTGTAACGAGCTCATCAAGACCCACAGAGGACACCTGCTGCAATCGGTAGAGGATATTGGGTACATTCTCGGTTGGAAGCCTAAGGATCGAGGACAGCCCACTGGAAGAACAAATTTGCTCTTTCAAACCTTGGGGCCAGAAGAACAGCGACTTGTTGATTTTCTTCAGTCGGTTGATGACGTTGATGTAGATACCTTGGCCCTGAAACTAGCCGTGCCTAGTGGTACTTTGGCAGCTACACTTTTGGAACTTGAATTCAAAGGTGTTTTAAGAAGCCTTCCCGGCAAACGCTACACTCTCGCTTGATACCCGCAGATTTTATGAAGCATTCTCTTTTGTTTATTGGACTAGTTCTTCTGGCGATTTTTTCGTGCAAAACGACTCAACCAACGCCAATCAGTATCGTATCCGTTGAAGAGGTAGATGCTGCACCCTCTCTTGAGGCGAGAATGAAAATAGTCGCGCCCAAAAACATCATTCTCATGATTGGCGACGGAATGGGATTAACCCAGACCACTGCAGCCATGTATAAGAATGGAAATAAAATAGCATTCGAACGAGTCCCTGTAATTGGTTTGCACAAGAGCTACAGTTCCGACAACCTTGTAACCGATAGTGCAGCGGGAGCCACTGCTTTTGCTTCTGGTAAGAAGACCTATAACGGTGCTATCGGAGTCGATCCAGATACGGTTGCTTGCCCAACCTTGTTGGAGTTTGCTACAGAAAAGGGAATGGCTACCGGGTTAGTCGCGACCTCTACCATTGTACATGCAACTCCAGCATCCTTTTTTGGACATGAAGCGCTGAGGAGTTCGTACGAGAACATCGCAATTCAGCTGGCAGAAAGTAAAGTGGACTTTTTTGTAGGCGGCGGGAAGAAGTTCTTCGCACAACGAGAAGAGGACCAGCGTGATTTGATCAAAGAAATGCAAGTGCAAGGACGACAGGTCCAAGACTTCTTTGAGACGCCTTTTGCCCAAGCAACGATTGATCCTCAACGACAATTCGGTTACTTCACAGCAAATGAAGATCCGCTGCCTGTTGCGCAAGGGCGTAGCTACCTCGTTCCTGCGACTGAAGCTTCTCTAGAATACTTAGATAAAAGAGACAGTCTTAATAAAGGATTCTTCCTCATGATTGAAGGAAGTCAGATTGATTGGGGTGGCCACGCAAACGATAGTGAGTATATCATTTCGGAGACCATAGATTTTTCTAATGCAGTTGACAAGGTCCTTGACTTTGCAGCACTAGATGGAGAAACGCTCGTCATTATCACTGCAGATCATGAAACTGGTGGCTACGCGATCGGGTATGGATCTAAGCAGGATTCAATCATAGGTGCATTTACCTCTGATTATCACACAGGTACAATGATCCCTGTGTATGCCACAGGACCAGGGAGTGAAAAATTTGGAGGTATCTACGAGAATACGGCCATTTACGATAAGATTCTTCCTTACGTGAAGGCCTTAAAGTAACTAGGCTTGCGACCTATAGAAGTGCTACAGGTGACGCTCAGCGTGGTAACTAGATCGTACTAGTGGACCTGATTCAACGAAGTTGAGGCCTTTCTCCAGACCAACTACTTTATACTCAGCAAATTGAGCAGGAGTGATGAACTCTGCCACTTCTAAGTGAAGTTTGGTTGGCTGTAAGTATTGACCGATCGTAAGTACATCACATCCATGAGCAACGAGGTCGTCCATGATCTCGTAGACTTCTTCTGGCGTCTCGCCAAGACCTACCATAATGCCGGACTTGGTTCGTTTTCCAGCATCCTTGGTGCGTTGGATTTGCTCTAGAGAGCGGTCGTATTTCGCCTGCGGTCGCACTTTACGATACAGTCGTTTGACTGTTTCCATGTTGTGGCTCACCACTTCTTGGCCTCCTTCTATCATCCTAGCTAGAGCTTCCCAGTTACCTCTGGTATCTGGAATTAGCGTTTCGATAGTGGTTAGAGGGGTGCGCTCTTTTACTTGACGTACGGTCTGGTACCAAATTTCAGCACCTCGATCCTTGAGTTCGTCCCGGTTAACTGAGGTAATCACGGCGTGCTTTACTTCCATCAGCTCGATCGCTTCAGCAACACGACGAGGTTCGTCTTCGTCGTACTCATTTGGGCGGCCAGTCTTGACGGCACAAAAAGAACATGAGCGTGTACACGTGTTACCGAGTATCATGAACGTTGCCGTTCCTGCACCCCAGCATTCGCCCATATTCGGGCAATTACCACTTTGGCAAATAGTGTTAAGCTTGTATTCATCTACCAACTTCCGAACCCGCTTATAGTCAGGTCCGATAGGCAACTTCACACGTAGCCAATCAGGCTTACGCGTGCGTGAGGTAGTAGTTGAAGAATCTGCAATTGGAAGTTCTACCATGATTGACCTAGAAACCGACAGCAGGGCAGAGGGTTTTGCGCAAACAGTCGAGATGACACCTTTCGGAAAAACAAAACAGGATATTCGTGGCCGTGGCCTTGATTATCTCCGTTTTCCTAGGTGTAAAGCTAGGTAGAAGTTGATGAATAACGGAGTGTTGTCGGCCGGTGGAATCAACAAATCCACATTTCTTGGAAAGACATCGACCATAATACCTGCTTCGACGGCTCTCATTAGCTCGTCAAATGCCCCCCAGTCAAGGTGTAAGGCTGCTTTGGCGTTGATGCCGGGTAAAATACTGAGGTTGCTCCAGCCTCTTCTTAGTCCTCCTGCACCTTCGATGCGCTCGCGATCAGCGAATGCCTCAGGATTTTCATCGTAGGTGAACAAACGATTTTCTGTTCCATCAGAGTTACCTTCCCTTGCGATAAAGAGGACGTACGGTTTAACCAAGCCAGCAGTGAGGCCTACTTCGAAAGAAGTGCCTAGAGCTACACCACGGCGCTTGTCTTTACCTGAATAGTAACGTTTCCAGCCTTTGTAGGCTCTAACGGGGATAAGTGAGTTTTGCTTTCCGAATACGTAGCTCGACCTTCCTTGGAATCTACTTCCCGGATCAGCACGTTTGTACTCTCTGGGGTGCTTGAGGTGCCCTAGACTCACACCCATGTAGGATGTTTTGTAGTAGGACTTGAGCTTTCCGACATTTACAGCCGCGTGAAACCCGTTCGTGTGAATCGTCATCGGGAAGCTTACTTCTCGATCGTAGACAATACCAACATTCGTGTTCTCGTATGCTTTAGGCATCAACACTTCTTGTGCGCTAGCTGTAAAGCCGACTACAAGTAGTGAAATGATGGCAAAGCCGCGGAACAGTTGATGGTTCATACAGTGAATAACGGTTAAAACGGACAGTCGTTTGCGATTTTGCCCATTTTCCTCAAATTAATCGCTATTTCTGCGCCATACTTGACGTTTCTAGGTTTTTTTTGAAAAAACTTCCTCATTCCGACAATTCTCTGCTCATTTCACACCTTTTCGTAGCCTCTCTCGAGCAAAACTCACGAATCTCTTTCGTCATTAACACCATCTGTGAGTGGTATGGATGGCAGTGGAGCTATAGCAATGACGATCTTCCTGCTGGAGCATTGTGTGTTTCCTATGCGTTACCTTCTCGTAATACAAGAGCTTTTAAGATAGAACCACGCTTTCCAATTGCGGAAATTGGAAAGCAAGGGACGCAAGCACACTGGGGGGATTTTAGAGAAGTTCCCAATCCATGTGCAAGTGATCCGATAGCAGGTATTTTCTATTTGCTTACCTGTGCCGAAGAATATACGATTGCCAACAAGGATAAGCATGGTCGAGTACGTGCTATTGACTTAAGCGTTGTAAAGAATGGCTACAGCAGTATTCCGTTAGCAGACCGGTTAGCGCAGGTTTTGGCGAAAGCTATATGGAAAACTGCAGGTCGGGAAGGAACTCCTGAGATGAAGCTGGAATCAGGGTATTCTTCCTTGGATATTGACCAAGTCTATGCCTTGCGCTACAAACCTTTCTACAAGAAATTGGCGAATCTCGGCAGGTCGGTTCTAACTAATAACTGGAAGGCAAGTCAGGCGGTAACAAAAGCGATTTTTGGAGGGAAGGACCCTTTTGATCAGTTTGAATGGATCAAGGAGTTGCATGCGAGTAGGGGACTGAAGCCTTTTGTTTTTTTACTGATGGGCTATGAAAACGAAACGGATCCTGCTTGGAATCCCAATCACCCGCAGTGGCCAGGTTTCATTGAGCGTATCGAATCGTGGACGCAATTGGGCGTACATCCCAGTTATCGTGCGTCCATAGATGAGCAAATGCTTCAAACCGAAAAACGGTCATTAGAAGATTTGCTAGGGGAGCCAGTTCATCGATCTCGTCAGCATTTCCTTAGAGTTTCTTGGCCGGAGACCTTTCAATCCTTAGTCAGGTCAGGCATTACAGAAGACTTCACGCTTGCCTGGGCAGATTGGCTGGGCTTCCGTATGGGGACCGCTCGATCTTGTTTTTGGTATGATCTAACCACGGATAAGCAGACAAATTTACGTCTGTATCCGCCTTCAATGATGGAAGTTACAGGTCGCTATTATCTAGGGCTTTCGCCAAAACAGTTTTTGCAAAAGGCGGGAGAGCTGAATAAGGAAGCAAAGCGCTCGAACAGCGGTTTGCGCGTGCTTTGGCACAACAGCAGTCTCAGTGATGTTGGCCGTTGGGGCTCCTGGAGGGGAATTTATCCTGAGGTGCTCGACCTTGTGGCAGACTGATTCAAAGGAAGATACGCAAGCAGAAAGAGCGGAATCCTTTGAAAATGAGCAAAGGTAGAGTTGCTCTTTAGAGGGACGAACGCTTGTTCATCCAACTGTAGGAAGCCTAAAAAATAAATATGAGAGGCGCCGAAGGCCTACATGTAGCCAATGGCCTTGACAAAATAAGTCAAGACGAAAGGTAAGAACACCCAGAACCAAGTTGGTTCAAAAATGAGGAATCCTACAGTAAACACTAGGAATACAAAGAAAATTGCCCAGTCTGATGCCTTAGATTTTTTGATCTCGGATGCCATAAGAATCGATGTTATCGTTCGGCAAACTTACGCGTTTTCGCCTTAGCTCGATACAGAAAATTGCAACAAAAAGCTAACTGGTTTGCTCTCTTAGTGAACCTTTCCCTCGATCATTTAATCCTTCGTCTATCTTAGCCCCGAATCAGGAGGCTACGCCACCCGAAAACGAAAACCACAGATGCCAAAAGACCAAGACCATTTCGACAAAGCGATTAAGTGGGTCAAGGGCCACGGATATGATAAAATCCGCGCTACCGCCGAAGGATTTGATGCTCCTAGTACTTTCCGCCGCAAGGAGGAAGACGGAGAGATCATGTCTCCAGACATCACAGCTGTTAAGAACAAGCGTAAAAGCTACTTCGAAATTGCAATGAAGGACGACGATCTCGAATTCTCTATTTCAAAGTGGAAGCTGATCTCTTCAGTTGCAAGCGCTCAAAACGGCAAGCTTTTCTTGCTAGCACCGCACGGCCACAAAGCCTTCGCCGCTAGAATTATTGAGCGTCACGATATCGTTGCAGAAGTCATAGCTCTTTAAACGAGCTATAATCTATCACAGATAACAGCCAATACGCTTCAACTAGGTCAATATGACACCCACTGAAGCTATAGATCATTGGCTACGACAAGTAGTCGTAGGGCAGAATTTCTGTCCATTTGCGGGGAAACCTCTAGCAAATGGTGAAATTGTACTTCAAGAAGTATTGGCCTCGAATATCGAGGAGGTTCTCTTGAGTTGCCACACCGTCTTAGAATCCTTTCGGAAAAATGAATCGCAGGAAACACTGCTTTTCGTTTTGCCGAAAGGATTTTCTGATTTTATGGACTTCCTCGACCTTGCCGATACGTTTGAGTTGATGCTCGAGGATTCCTTTGGAGACGAACTTAGTCTCGCAACCTTTCATCCTGAGTATCAATTTGCCGAGTTCGCTCCAGATGATGTTGTTCACCACATTCACCGTTCACCTTACCCAATCTTACATGTTCTTCGGGAGGACAGTATAGACTTAGTGCGCGAAGGGATGGAGGATACGACAGCAATTACGGCTCGGAACCACGCACACGCCAAAACATTGGGTGTCTCCTTTTTTCAGCAATTCAAGGCCTAAGTAGTTGCTTCCTAAGGCTCTGGCGTGATTTGAGAACACTTAAAGTGTCCTTCTGGGCAAGTGCGCTTACCCGTCATTCCGCAAGGCTTGCAAGACAACGCTAAGTCTGTTTCTCTAACCTTACCGTTGGTGTTCGTAGGCCCAAACCCAAAATCAGGAGTCGTGTTTAAGAAGAATGCCGTTACAGGAGCATTCATCGCGCTAGCCAAGTGTAAAGGAGCACTGTCGTTGACATAGTTCATCTGGGCCCCAGCAATTAGAGCCGCAGATTGAAGTAAATTTTGTTTTCCTGTCCTGATTCGACAAGGTCGGTTTGCTGCTAGTTGAATTTCCTCGCACAATTCCTTATCGCCAGGAGCTCCGATTAGATGGACCTCCAGTTGAAGTGGAAGCTTCCGAATAAGCTCAGCCCACTTCTCGGCAGGGTATCGCTTGGTAAACCACACAGATGCTGGTGCGATTGTGACGTAGGGTGACGTTGCGTCTGCTGCTGCAAAATCGGCGTCAGTAGGGTAGAGCCGGGGAGATCGCGATCCTGTTAAGCCAACAGCAGCAAGAAGTTCGAGGTTACGATCGACTTCGTGTGTACCATCACCAAAGCGATGTTCTATTCTCTTTGAAAAGCTAAATGAAAGTGGGTTTTGGCGAAAGCCTACTGTCCTCTTAGCCTTTGAAAGCGCCGTTATGATGCCTGAACTTGCATATCGATGAGGATTAACGACGAGCTCGTAGCGTGCTGCACGGATATCACGGAGGAGCCCCCAAAGATTCCGGTATTTGTCTTTTCGCTTCTCCCAAACAAGAACTGCGTTGAGCTTCGGATGCTCTTTCAGCAGACTTTCGTTGCCAGCTCTCACAAGCATGTCTACCGAATAGCCAGCGTCGACAAGCGACTCCACCAGAGGTGTGGCCAGGACGACGTCTCCAAGAAATGCAGGTTGAATTACTAGTGCTCGCAAGGTGCTTCCAACTTACAATGCAAAACTCTCCCCGCAGGCACATGTTCGCGCAGCGTTCGGGTTTTCAAATGTGAATCCAGCTCCGTCAAGGCCTCCTTGGAAGACAAGTTTGGTGTTCGCGAGGTAGATGAAGGACTTTAAGTCGGTGACGATTTTCTCCCCGTTGTCTTCGAAAACTTGGTCTTCGTCGGTTAAGATGTCGTCAAACTCCATGTTGTAGGTGAGTCCAGAGCAGCCACCGCTTGTTACACCAACACGCACAAAGTGCTGAGGCGTTAAGCTGTCTTTCTCTCGAATTACATTGATTTGTGCAATTGCACTATCGTCGATGAAAAGCATGGTGGGTGAATTTTAACTGGCTTGCGCTAAAGTACAGTAAAGCATAGTGGTTTGTTGTCAGGAAAGGATCCCATCTTGAAAAAGTTCCCACGTTGGGCTCTCTGCACGTAGCTCGTTTACTCCCTTTTCGATCAAATCAATAGCGATTGTGATCTCTTCCTTATTTGTGTCGCGACCAAGGCTGATGCGTAGAGATGACTTCGCATCCTCCTTCGAAAGTCCCATTGCTAGAAGTACATGGCTAGGGGCTAGGTCAGCGCTAGAACAGGCACTTCCAGTGCTTAAGGCGAGCCGACGCTGAAAGGTGCTCATGAGTGCTTCTGCTTCTGTAAAGCGAAAACTTAGGTTGCTAATATGTGGCAAACGACTCGCAGATTGGCCGTTGATCAAGACTTCTTCAAGACGAGCACTCAGTTCACGTTCTAGATAATCTCTTAAGTCCTTAAGTCGATTGGCGTTAGTCAGCATTTCTTCTTGAGCAAGGATAGCGCTGGCTCCAAGGCCGACAATGCCAGGCGTATTGAGTGTGCCTGGGCGCAACCCAGTCTGCTGGCTTCCTCCCGTAAATTGAGGCCGAATGACAACTCTTGGCGCCGCAGATGAATGCCAAAGCGCTCCAACGCCTTTTGGTCCGTAGAATTTATGCGCCGAAAGTGCGAGAGCATGAACTCCTATACTCTTTGGGTGACATTGAATTTTCCCGACGACCTGCGTGGCATCAGCGAAAAGAAGGAGACTCTTCCTCTTACATAGCGCGCCAATCGCCTCCATGTCCTGCAGTACTCCTGTTTCGTTGTTGGCCCACAGCACAGAGACCAGTCTCGTGTTAGGTTGTATCGCATCAACCAGTTCCGAAAGGTCTATTGTACCATCGGCTTGTGAGTTTAAGTAGGTCACTGAATAGCCGATGTTCTCTAGTGTTTCGTGCGTCTCAAGTACGGCAGAGTGCTCATTTGTGGTCGTGATGAGGTGGCAATCTTCTACAGCGTAATTCTTCGCTATTCCGTTGATAGCTAGGTTGATTGCCTCCGTACTTCCGCTTGTAAAGGTTAGCTCAGTTGGGTTTACCTCTAGCAATTCTGCCAGTGCTACGCGAGCGTCTTTAACTGCTTGCTCTGCTTCCCAGCCGAAGGAATGACTTCTACTCGAAGCATTGCCAAACTGTTGGGTGAAATGAGGGAGTATTGCCGTTAAGACAGTTGGTGCGACAGGAGTTGTCGAGGCATGATCTAAGTAAATACGCTCCTTCATATCGATATTAACGTGCGTTTAGATGATCTCGTTCTTGAGCGCTTCATTACCTATCTTTGACGATGTGAATTTTACAGAACTCTTCGCCAAGTTACCTACTTCTACTCTTCAGGATTGGGAAACTGCGGCGCGCAAGCAATTGAAAGGCAAACCGCTAGAAAGCATCGATATTTCGATGCTGGAAGGAACGGTAACGACTCCGTTTGCTATTGGTACGGACACGACAACACAAGGCGGTGGAAGTCAAGGTTGGGTTCAATTCTCTTCTTTTGCAGCGAGTGGTGAAGTTTCTGGAGCTATGCTACTTGAGGCTCTGAATGGAGGTGCTCAAGGTCTTGAACTTTCGTTCAGTAATTTGAAGCGTGTATCGTCAGAATTGTCTGAGTTGCGATTTGACTTTATATCCTTAAGAATAAACAACTTAAGTATAAAAAACCAGGCTGCGCTCATTGACTTGATTCCACAAGATCAACGCAAGGGCGCAAATCTATTAGTTTCTTTAGATAATGGTGTGAAAGCCAAGGATTACAAGGAATTAGTAGATGTAGTCGGTACTGTTTTCTTCGTGCTTTCGCCAAAACTAGTCGTTGGTGAGCAGGCTAGTTTGCAGCATGTATTTGATGCAGCAAAAGAGCAGTTTTATTCAGTTGAGAAGTCAACTGAACTAGATAGTGTTATGGCGGCGCTTAGCGTTGAGATAGTGTTGTCAAGTGATTACTTGAAGAATATCATATTTACTCATGCTGTTCGCTTATTATTTGCGAATTTGTATCACGCGTATGGAGTTGCCGAACCACTCCCTCGACCATATGTTTTCGGTAGGATCAGCCATGACGGCGCTACCGATTCGCATGAAAATTATTTGATCGATGCTACGGCGAGAGCTGTTGCTGGTATTAGTGGCGGATTGGATGCCTTAACGATCGAAGCTTATCCAGAAAGCGATCAACTACTTGCCGCTCGACGTTCTCGAAATATTCAGAATGTACTAGCGATTGAAGGCCTGTTGGGCATGCCTTTAAATGCAGTCGCAGGTGCCGCGTTTTTTGAGGCCGCCGCAAAAGAGCTTGTTTTGTCCGTTTGGCCTCATTCTTAGCCCTTTAAGGCCACTTTTGTGGCATCATTTTCCTATTACATAGTGGTTGAGACTGGCAGTTCCAGACTCCGATCCCTATGCTAGCAAACACAGACAGGCGTCTTGTTTGGACCGTTCAGCTTTTGCTGCGGATGCTAGTGCTATGCGTTGTTTTTCAGCCATTTACGATGAGCGCTCAGTGTACGCTGAGTTGTCCTAGCGGACTTAACCTAAGTATTGCTGGACCTGACTACGGCTGTGAATCTGTGCTTACACCTGTTGATATTGGCGTGATAGCCCCTTCGTGTACAGGTTTGATGGATCTTGATTTGTACACGTTAGCGAATCAGCTTTTAGCAGGTGATACGACGGTAACCGGTGCGAGAACGGGTGTCGTTACATCTGTCCAGATCGGAATGCAGCTTCGGGCGAGAATTACGCATCGTGCTACGGGTAATAATTGCGACATCAATTTGACCATTGTCGATGGCCTCGCTCCAGTCCTTGAGATTACTGATACGACCGTTTCGATTTTACAAAGTATTCTCCCTCAGGGGTTTGGTGGAGCGTTTGAAGGTCCGTTCATTGAAGATTGCACCACTACGACTTCGTTCTATACAGATAGTGTAGCCCAAGTGGAGTGTGGTGGTTCAGCTTACGCCAAAACATACAGAACGTGGACTGTGATCGATGCTTTCAGTAAATCGAGCACCATAAGTCAGGTTATTTCGCAGATGGCGGTTCAGCTTGATTCTATAGAAACGCCAATAGACACCAGTATTTCTTGTGTAGAGGGAATTCCAACGGATATTTCGATGGGAACTCCGAGGGTGAATTTTGGAAGTGAAGTCTACACGCTGCCAAGCCTATCGGGTAATCACGCTAATTTATTTTGGAGTTACACTGATGAGTCGTTTGCCGGCGGCGGAGGAACTGCGCAGCTTTTACGCTCCTTCCGTTTCTATGATGCTTGTTCGCCTGCGGTCGTAGGTGTAAACCCAAGGACACTCGTGCAGCGGATTTCGGTGATCGATACCGTCGCTCCGGTGATTAGCACCTTACAGGATACGCTCTATTATTCCACTTCTACTACTGACTGTCAGTCCGTTGTAAGTCTCCCCGCTTTGATAGTTGCGGATGATTGCACAAGTGTGCCTTCGGTTACGGTGCAGCTCAACGGTCAATTCATATCCACGAATGGGGGCTTTTATGGGCCGCTTGCTTTGGGAACCTATACAGCCGTTTATACGGCTACAGATTTGGCAAGTAACGCTAGTGTTCGATCGCTTGTCGTAATTGTCCGAGACCAAAATCCGCCAGTTCTAGTAACCAAGAGTGAACTTCAAGTAAGTCTCCCTTCGAATGGTGAAGCTGTAATTTTGCCTGAGAATTTTGACCAAGGTTCTTACGATGATTGCTCAAATATAGATTGGAGCATTAGGGTGAAAAACGAAGCTACTTGGGCCACTAGTTTACTATTTGATTGTCAATTCTTGGATCAAGATGTTGTGGTTGAAATTAGGGCCTGTGATCAATTTGGGAACTGTAATACCCGAGATGCGATTGTGAATACATTTGATTACTTATCTCCAGTAATAAGTGCTCCTCCTAGTCTGTCTTTCTCCTGTGCCGTTTCTGATGCGGATTTAGCTTTGTTTGGTGATGTATTTATAGCAGATAACTGCGATTTTATCGTGTCTGATTCAATTGCGATTGATCGAGATCAATGTGGGGTGGGGGAGATCCGAAGATATTGGGTCGCGCGTGATTCGTCAGATAACGAGAGTAGCGGTCAACAGGTCATATCTTTTGTTCCTGATTTTACCTTTTCTGCATCTGATATCGAATGGCCTCGTGATACATCCCTTTCAGTTTGTCAATCAACGGATCCTTTGCAAATGTCTACTGGTGTTGCAGCGCCGTTATGGTCTGCCGTTGCCTGTAGTGACATCGCGGTTGGTTATGATGATCAAGTGATGACAGGCCCTTCAGGTGTTTGTGAGGTCTTGTTTAGAACATGGACCGTTATTGATCAATGTAGCTTTGATGGTCTTTCTGCAGGTATTTGGACGCATGAGCAGCACATCCAGCGTGTTGATGTAGATGTTCCAGTTATTACTTCAGTTGCAGATACCGTAGAGGTGTTTACGACTATAGATTCTTGCAGTGGAGGCTTCTTCCCAGCTAGTGTATTCGATGTTCAGGATTGTGGCGTAGTCCAGTCTGAAATTAGATTCTATGATGATTCTCAGGTATTAATCGAGTTGCCCTTTTTAGATACGGTAAGGTTTATTCCTAAACGTGCCAACAAGGTAGAACTTATTGCTGTCGATAATTGTGGTAATAAGGACTCTTTAAGTGTTGTAATTTCAGTGATTGATCAGAGTCCACCCGTGGCTTTTTGTGTTGATACACTTACGTATTATTTGCAAGAAGATTCGTTAGCATTAGATGCAAGTTTACTTGACTTAGGCAGTCGAGATGCCTGTGGTGAGCTACTGTTAAATATTACTACTGATTTTATTCCTTCCTGTGATTCAATAGGGTGGAATACGGTTGAGTTAGTGGTTACCGATTCGGCGGGACTCCAGGATGTTTGTTTTACGGAAGTAGAAGTAATAGACACGTCTAGCGTTTGTAAGCTAAAGTCGACGACTGTTTACG
The DNA here is from genome assembly GCA_045110575.1 of Saprospiraceae bacterium. GTDB lineage: Bacteria > Bacteroidota > Bacteroidia > Chitinophagales > Saprospiraceae > CALDTK01. The sequence continues at coordinate 2,132 of JBGCGF010000109.1, read as the reverse complement.
GTAAGATGGCTACGGTTAATGGTCACTCGATTCCAACGCGCTTTGACTTAGTAGGGATGGTTGGCGATACCGTAGCGACAATACTGTCGGACGCCGATGGTGTATTCTCTTTTGAGGTTGATCTGGTGGACTCTGTGACAATCCTTCCTTCTAGTACGTATGATCCGGCGTTGTTCATTTCAACGTACGATTTGTACTTGATAGGCCAGCATGTTCTCGGTGTTACGGAGTTTACGGACCCTTTAAAGCGTTTTGCTGGTGATGCGAATCGATCCAGATCGATTTCTGCTTTTGACATGACCTTATTAAGGAGACTGTTCCTTGGTCTTTCCGATGCGCTTCCGCATGGTAATTCTGTTCGCTTTATCCCTGATACGGCGGACTTGACGCTTCCAGACGTAGAGTTAACGCCAGGTATTCCAATGTCGCATGCGAGCGATGATTCGACACGCTTGTCATGGCACTCGATTAAGCTGGGTGACGTGAGTGGAACGCGCACCTTATATAGTACTGCTCCTTTAGTGAGTAGAACTGAAGCTCGACTTTCTTTAGAGTGGACTGAAATTGAGGATGGTCTTTGGACGCTAAAGTATGTTGGTGCTGAAGCACTGGACCTTTATGGCCTAAGCCTTTGGCTCAACAGTTCGGCAGTTCGAATGGATAAGGTCTTCCGTGAAGGTTTACTTACGGCAGAGACTGGCAGGGGAACAGCTATGAGCTGGCTTGCCGGGGCTGTTCCGCTTTCGCTAAAACAGGGGACACGTATATTAACAGTCTCGTCTAATGCTTACCCAGAGATTGATTTAATCAAGAGTGATGCGGTATTAGGTACTGTTAGTGAGGGAGTGCCCAATGAATATGCTATCTCGATAAGCGTCAACGAGGCTGCGGCTACTGAGGCTAAAGCTTTACGTGTTTATCCTAATCCTGCAAAAGCGGGAACAATGCTAAGAGTAAGCTCTGAGCGAATGTCGATCACTTCCCTCCACTTAGTGGATGCGCGAGGAGTAGTAACAGAGCTTTCAGTAGAATCTGGTCTTGACGCCTTAGGGTTACTGCCAAGTACGTTGGCTCCTGGTATTTATGCACTTCAAGGTCGATATAACGACGGAAGGACGTTTGAGCAACGGATTCTAGTATCGAACTAGAAAAAGAAGAGTCGTGACTATCTATTGGTATGTGATAACAATGGTGGATGTACGAGGAGCAGTAACAGAGCTTTCAATAGAATCTAGTCTTGAAGCCTTAGGATTACTGCCAAGTACGTTGGCTCCTGGTATTTATGCACTTCAAGGTCGATTTAGTGACGGAAGGACGTTTGAGCAACGAGTTATAGGTGCGAACGAGTAAAAGAAGAGTCGTGTCTATCTATAGGTATGTGATACCAATAGTGGATGCTCGAGGTCCTGTAACAGAGCTTTCAATAGAATCTAGTCTTGAAGCCTCAGGGTTACTGCCTAGCACGTTGGCTCCTGGTATTTATGCACTTCAAGGTCGATTTAGCAGCGGAAGGACGTTTGAGCAACAGATTTTAGGTTCAAACTAGAAAAAGAAGAGTAGTTACTATCTATAGGTATGTCGTACCGTGAATAGGTTAGTTGAATATCCTGTCAGGCAATTTTAGGGGCCGGATGCCTATGTATAGGTATATTCTACCATTAATAGGTTAGTCTGATATTGACTAATGAATCGTAGATATTCTGCCTTTAGAAGGCATTTGATCGACCTGTAGAATCATCTACTCGAAGTTAGGTAGATGAAATCAATAAAAAGAAATTTACTTATCTGTGTCAATGGTGAATCTCTACATGAGGATCACTCGTTCAACGGTCTACACTTGCGACTAATTCGCTATGTTGGTTGGGTTACGCTGGCTAAAATCTGCATTCTCAGCAGTCTAACGTATTTTTAAAGTGTTAAAATACCGTCGGTGGGGTATACCCCGCGTCCATACAGACGGTAGTTTTGTTGTCTACGCTGAGGCACTTCCTGTGGGAGTGACTTAGTTACGACAAATTATAATCCGACAGTCTTTGAATCTACTTCTAAAATCTCTTTCTCACACTACTGTGTGGTTACTCGCTGTCAGCGCTCTTGTGCTGAATACAATCCAAGGATTGTGCCAAAGCGCT
>JBGCGF010000108.1:0-3951 GCA_045110575.1 Saprospiraceae bacterium | reverse complement strand
CTTCATAAATTCGGTCGCCCCGACATTCGTGTTGTAGCCGGTGGAGTCATCCCTCCGCAGGATTACGAGATCCTTCGTGATATGGGTGTGAGCGCGGTCTTTGGTCCGGGTACGCCTGTGGCTAAGGCTGCGATTGAGATTTTGGAGTTGTTGAAGCGGGATTTGGGGGAGTAGGTACTTTAATTAAAAACTATGTCTATAACAGTTATTCGGCGAGGATTAAGTATGTTCTCTCTGTTCCACAGTCCTCAAGAGTTAGCTGTTTTGCTTCCTCCAGTATATGCGTCTCTATTGAGGAATTACCGTATTGGAAGGGATGAACTCTTGTTTGGTGAAGAATATAATCATCCTGTTTATGAAGAGAAGCTAACTCTTGCAAGAGTTCAGTTTCTTGCTAATCCCGAGCATGTTTCTCTTGGAGCAATGTTTTCGATTGAAGAGTCTGACGCAATTTTAGAAAGAAACGATGATATTCAGAAACGGTGTTCAAAAGGGTATAGGTTGATTGGGGAGGATGCGACAGGCCATTCGTTTTTCCTCCTAGGTATAGTTGAGGATAATTTGGATCAGATAATGATTTACAGCCCTGAATTAACATTTCCAGGAGGAAATGAAATTACTAAGGTATCTCCTGACATATATTCATTTATCAATGGATTTGCATTGGTCGAGCTAGAAGAAGGTATAGGTGATGGAGTGTCTGGATATGATAAAGTCTTCAAGAATTGGGGTGAAGACTTTTGGCAGATTCGTAAATAGTTGATTTATGAGAAATGCGTACGCTGTCGGAGACTGGATTTTCTTCAGTTGGGAAGATCGAAAAGTGGAGGGCGAATTGGCTTTTCATGCAGGAAAATTACATCCTTGTTCATATGCTGAAATAGTCAGATTTTCTGGTGATCTCGCTGAAGTAAGTACTATTTTTAACCAAAGGATAAAAGTATACTCAAGTGGAATTCTTAGGCGTCTTCCTGCGCCAATTGTAATAGTAGGCGATTCGGTTACAGTTTTGAGCGGAAGTGCCAAGGGAAAAAGTGCAAAAGTTGAGAGCGTTGGTTGGCACCACAAGGATCAAGATTATTTTTATCACGTTACAGTTGATGGGAAGAGGAAGTCAAAGCGGTATCTTACAAGTGATTTAAAGAAAGAATAGAAAGCTGACGGATTTACTATCTAGCTGAGATAATCTACAGCCTAATATCGCCAAATAGAGGAGCTCATTCCATAGGAGTTTCGATACTGGGAGTAAGGGATCTCAACTTACACCATAAACAGCTTTCTCAGGCAGCAGCTCTATTGCCTTCTCTACATCCTCACCAATCAGCGAATAGATCTCTCTGCAAAGTGGTGTAACATTTGTGATCAAAACGCAGGTGTTATCATATTTTTAGCATTAAATTTTCCTCAATGAACCCATTCAGTCTACTCCCTCAGTTAAGCGAGTTTGAAAAGGATGAGGTCCTTAGGGATATATCAGAATACCCTGGTCACGATGCCTTGCCGGAAATGTATAAGCTGCTGGTCTCTACGTTTGATCTGTCAGTATTTGCTTCAGATAAGCTTTTAAATTTCTACAGTGCTGAGTATGACGCATATTTGCAAATGTACGAAATGGACTATATGCCAGATGAAAATGTTGCAATTGAACATTGGATCCCGTTGGATAAATCTAGACAGTTTATGAAGAGCGTTTATAATGAGTATTACGAAAGTATGGTGGATGAATATGTCGCAATCGCCGAAGGTTTTGATCAGAGCATAATCCTAATAGGAACGAGTATCGAAAATCGAGGGGAGATCTTTGTTGAGTCGGTTCTTTTAGAGCCTCGTATAAAGAAGATTGCAAGTAATTTACTTGAATTCTTATTAAACTTTAAGGTTGAGTTGGATTCTGATTGTTTGCCTTCCGGCATTAGATCAGAAAACTTGTACAAGAACTGGGGCGAAGACTTTTGGCGGATTCGTAAGGATGGTGATGCATAGACTTTTCATGCTTTAGTGTCTTGTGCAAGCCCCGTAATATGATCTCGGTCGGGGTGTACTCCTGCATCAACTCACACCATAAACAGCTTCCTCAGGCAGCAGCCCCTTTGCCTTCTCTACATCCTCTCCGATCAGCGAATAGATATCTCTACAAAGCGGCGTAACATCAGTAATCGAAACGATCCACTCGTTCACGTATTTTTCTACGGCTGTTCCTGAAAGACCAATTTGGATAGATCGATAGTCGAGTTTCTCTAAATTTATGTCACGTTCAGGATCCCATTGAATTCGAACGGGCGATTTCAGAAGAGTCTCTTTCCACTCCTCTTGGGACGTGTGGATTTCGGAATCAAAGTGTGAAAGGCAAGAATTGTCCAGCGCCCATTGAAAGCCTTCGCGTTTAATTTTGATCGCGAGGACATGCTCCTGTCCTTCTTTTTGAGCCCATCCGCAGCGGTACATCATCCAGAGGAAGGAGGGCTTTATCCAGGTCATACGTTCCATCTTAAATGGTGAAACGAATTTCTGGTGCTTTACTGCAGGGAGGGCGATGGCTTTGCTGTAGGCTTGGTAAACGGTTATGGTTTGGTCGTCGAAAACCGCGCGTATTTGATTTTGGGGTGGGGTCATATTCTGTATTTTAGTGTCGCCGCGATAAATCGCAAGCTACTTAATCGGAGCCCTCACAGAGAGAGGGCAAACAACATCTCGCTCGCGTATCGTCGGGAAGCCGCGTTAGCGTGCGTTGCTCGCGAAGAGCCAGCCCTGAGCTTGTTGAAGGGTAAGCTGGGATTTATCACGACGGGTAAAGTCGATAAATTTTCCGCCAGCACCGCGCGGAGCCCCGCACTAGTGCGAGGGTCCGTGACACGGAAGCCGCTGGCTACTTACACCGACATCCAAAGAGCGGACTCGCAACTAGTATTAACCTGCTTCTCCTGTAGCATAAGCTGCGAACAAGAACAATGTGTTGAAGACATTGTGAGCAACGATCAAGGGAAATAGCTTTCTGTTAGTGGCTATGTAAAGTATGCCAAATGACAATCCTGTTAATCCTGTGGCAACTATTCCAACAGAACCTTGATAGCCATGCATGGAACCAAAAATGACAGCCTGTCCAATTATTGCCAAGGTCCAACTCAGTCTACTATTTCCTAGAGCCTCTTTTAGGTGGTTTAGTATAAATCCACGAATTAAAAGTTCTTCTCCTAGCCCTGCGCCTATCCATATCCCCACAACAATGTAAAGTGTAAAGTGTATAGGTTTGCCGCTGAAGAGCCTGAAATGATCCATGACATCTCCTGCGCCACTTAGTCCAAAAGTGGGAGTCAAAACCTTTAGGGTGAGAACCTGCACAAGGGCCATGAGAACAAGTGCAATCAAGGATAGGCCTAGTTGAAAAATCCACTGCTTGCCTCCTTTGGGCAGGCGTAAACCAAGATCACCCCAGCTGGTACTCCTCTTTCTAAGAATGATCGTTGCTGAGATGATGCCGCCCCAGATTCCTATAGAGCCTGCGCCTATAAAGAAATATTGAAGGCAGAAGTATTTGAGAGAAAATACAATACCAAGTACGATGATGAGCTCTAGGAGTAGCTTTATATTACTAAGGTTGTTTTCTTTTTTAATCACTTAAGTATTATTGTATGTGATTTCTAACGTGGATGAATATGAGCTATTGTATTGCTTGGTGATATAATGAAACCCAGCCGCCAGCACATGCAGAGCATTTCAACCGCTGGCTACTACCGCCAGCCCGCTTCGGAAAGCGGAAGCCGCTGGCTAAGCCCGGCCTGAGCAGAGCTCAGATGCCGCCGGTCGGCTATGCTACACCGAAAACAACTCCCCACTCACTCCATCAGCCAACAACTTGCCAGCTCGGGTAAGACGATAGCTACCGTCGGTTTCTTCAACGAGTTGCCGTTCAACGAATGTTTTTACCTCCTTCAAAAAGTGAGCTTCAAATCC
>JBGCGF010000107.1:0-7189 GCA_045110575.1 Saprospiraceae bacterium | reverse complement strand
TCGGATGGGAATGGTGGAGCTGTAACAGACAACCTCGGAAACACCGTTGGATCCACTCTTGGCGTGAACCTAGGTATCCCTACTCTTGCAGGAACAGGACAAACCCAGGGATACAGTCAGCATGCTTTGGCACCAGAATGTGTAGACGTCGACAATGATGGGGTAGCTGACCTCCACGATCTTGACAATGACAATGACGGAATAACAGATGCCGTTGAATGCCCTAACCTGTTAGTAAACCCTGATGCCTCCGTTACGAACATCAGCAGTGGGGCTGCGAGAAATGCTCCTTTGCTTACCTCCAGCTCCTCTTGGTCTGGCAGTAACAATTCTAATACTGCCCAATATGTAGGTATCATGTTCGACGCCCCTTCTGAAATAATTGGTGTCACCACCATGGGGCGTAACAACTGGAACGAATGGGTTACAACATATGAACTCGAGGCAACCAAGGACGGTACTACATGGATTTCTCTTGGCATATTCAGTGCAAACAGCGACAGAAACACTCCGGTATATAATATTTCATTTAGCTCTGATACGGACTGGACCGGCTTACGCATTAATCCTGAAACTTGGGAAGCTTGGCCTTCTCTCAGATTTCAATTCGAACTACGTTTGTTCTGTGACGCAGATGGGGATGGCATTCCAAACCATCTTGATCTTGATAGCGATGGAGACGAATGCCCAGATGCCATCGAAGGCGATGGCGGATACGCACAAAGCGACCTCGCGAATTCGAGTATGAATGGCGGAAATGCAGGAATAGATTATACTGGATCTTCCCCTTCACCCGTAGTTCAAAACTTAGGCACGGTAGTAGATTTAGATGGTATACCAAACACTGATGCAAATCTCACTACTGTTGACTCACAGGGTATTGGAACAAGCCAAAATGGAAATGCAAATTCATGTGGATGCAACAGCGGTGGCTCTGCAGCCCCACTACTAGGTAATTGACGAAGTTGATTCCTTCAAAGATATATTAAGAGATTGACAGAGAGATTGACAGAGAGAGAGACAGAGAGAGAGAGATTGAGAAACAAATTAAAAGAGAAAACTACATGCGATCTATAACAATGCGGTACACGCACGCCCTTACATGGACTTGCCTAGCTTTCTGTACGACAATGTACGGGCAGACAGGTATAAATACAATCGAACCCAAAGAAGCACTTCACGTAGGTGGAGCTTCCGCCAAAATCCGAGTTGATGGGCTCAACTCCACTAACAACGCTAATAACCATGGAGGGAACGACCTCTACAACCTCATGGTTGATGACAAAGGAAACTTTGCCCTGGGGTTACAATCGGGCTTAGTCTACTCTGACACCAAACTAAGCGCGCCTGTCCCCGTACTCACAACGGCATCTGCAGGTCTAGCCGAAGCTGAGCTGTACCAACACAACTTTACCTTAACCCAGCGGGCGCTAGTGGTTGTCACCTACAATGTTGAAATAGCTTTTCGCAGCTACGACGGACTTAGTAGCCTGGCAGATGGTAGAGCCAAAATTGCTCACAATTACTTCTACCTCGGGGACGGGACAACAGCAGACGCCACTAAAGCTTATGGCATGAGTAGTTCAGTGTATGCAAACTATGTCGGAAATGCAGCCGATGACGCGGTGCTAAATTCGCAAACTCAAATCCTTACGCTAGATCCTGGAACTTACAGCATCCATATGTATGGCGCATCCTACGGGGGTGGCATTACAGCCGGCGCAGCCTTTAGGTCCATTTTTGGAAACGGGGATCGTCTAGACATTTCTGCTATCTACTTATAAATCTAAATCATGCACAAGCTTCTTCTTTTCAGTGCTTTTTTACTCCTCTTACATACGACCAGTTTTGGTCAATCTGGCATCGGCGAGGTTACAGCCGAGGAGGACCTACATATTAGCGGAGCAGGCAATAAAGTGCGTGTAGATGCCCTTAACGCGACTAATAACCCCCACAACCTAGGCGGGACGGGCCTGTATCCGTTAATGGTGGACGAATTGGGTAACACCGCGCTTAAACCACAATCGAACCTACTCGTATCAGAAAGCGTGATCACTACTCCTGTAATCGTCTCCACTCAAGCTGATGCGGCACTCAACACCGAAAATCTCTACCAACAGAACTTCACGCTACAAGAGCGAGCATTGGTTGTTATTACCTATTGCGTCGGTCTAGAATTTAAAGGCTACGACGGAGCTAGTAACATCAATGATGGTCGCGTTAAAGTTGCTCAAAATTACTTTTACTTAGGCGATGGTACTACCGAAAATACAGCTCGTGCTTACGGTCATGCAAACTGTACCTATTCCAATTTTTATTGCGATACCGCAACGGGGTATGTCTACAATTCAAATTCGATAGTTGTCACCCTTGAGGCAGGCACACATAGCATTCATATGAAAGGCGCTGCCTTTGGTGGAGGACTTGCAACCGACGCGGCCTTTCAAGCTATTTTCAGTACCCTTGATCGAATAGATATTAGTGCTATTTATTTGTAGAGGGAGGCTTATTTTTGTTCTCGCAGAGTAGAAGAACGCGTGGATTATTAGTTCTTGCAGAGCCGAGATGCTCATTCAATACACGGAGGCCATTATAGCTTGAGCTCGAAACCCTCACAATTATTTATAGCAAACCTTCAATTGAAGACTGCGCAGCTTACCTGTGATTTCTTGCGGACCACCTCCAAAACTGACGGTCGGCTGAATTCGAACGAATTACGGACATATTATCAAATCAAAAAGAGGCTTTGCCTGCTGATTCAGTCTTGAGCCAACTCAAACCACATCTTACGATACTAGATAGTATACTTACTATAAATCATGAATGGTTAGGTTTAAGTGAATCTGAAGTTGTAGATTTTAGAGCAAAGATTCCTAAACCGCCATTTCTCGGAGATAAAAGGGAACATCTGATACATTTACTCGACGGAGTAAAAAAATCGTGTCAGCGTGTACAGTCTATTACATGGCCTATTAGTTCGGCGCTCGTTTTTCCAATGGCTCCAATACCACATCTTTCGCTCGCCCAACACGATCACCCAGACAGCGTAATTATAGAAGCGAGGTTCAACGATGGTTTTTGCAAACCTGATATCGGCAACTTGACAATCTGTGACGCCAAAGTAACGGCTGATTATTCATTAGCAAAAGTCAACTGCTTGAAAAGGATCGTAAGTGAAGGTAAGTTATCTTGGGAAGTAAAACAGGTCAATGCCAATACTGGAAATGTTCTATTTTCAAATGGGAATTGGACCTCGGCTGTAAGATGGTATTGAAATTAATACTACGTTCCTCACCCGTCTTTATCAAAAAAAATCCATTCGATCTATCGCACCTTACTAACGACAAGCCTCCAAAAAGTCGTTCGCTATTTCGAAATCAGGCTTAAACACTAAGGCTATTTCGAAGTATGGTATGGCGCCGGATTTGTCACCCGACTTGAATAGTGCTTCACCTAATGAAAAGGTAGCATGCAGTCCATCTGGCTCTATACCTAATGAATCCCTAAAGTACTGGATCGCAGGTTCCCACTGCCCCATACTCATGTATGAAAAAGCCATATTGTCCATCGCCTGAAAGAAGGAAGGATAGAGAACTAGGCATTCTTCATAAAGCGCAATGGCATCTGGGTACTGCTGGACGTTGTCTAGCGTATTCCCTCGCTCAAGAAAATGCCATGGAATGTAATCTGCTTGTTCGGTAGCCTCGAGGTACGTGTGGTACCCTCCAAAATCAGCCGTCGTTAGTGGCACACTCGCGAAGTGTACAGGATTTTTCAAACCACCCACACTCAATGGAGCGTGTTGAATGAAAAGCTGAAGTTGGTCAAGAGATTGAGCATTGGGTTGTTGTGAGACAACGTTGTACATACTGAGGTGCACGCCGCCTTGATCCGGTTCGTACTTCAATACCCGGCAAACGTGATAGCCTTCATCATCAGTGGTATAGATGTAATCCCCTGGATGAAATCGAGCGTATTCCGCGTTAGACTGTTGTATATTTTCCTTTGCTCCAAATAATCGACGTAACCATTTCATCATAGTTGGAAATGTAAGGTTTTTCTTAGTGCGTGTTGAGTGGTGATGCAAAGCAGCTGAGCATGTTCTCGAATGACAAAGAAAAACTGCTTGGCATTTTCACGACAAAAACCTGGAAATACTCAAGACGTCCCTCCGCCATCAGGTTCGTTACCTTCCAATCAATATTCCACTATGCAAAATCTATACTCTTTATCCCTCTTACTCGGCTTAACACTAAGCATCATCAGCCTTACCCAGTGCGGCACATCCGAATCAAAGAAAACGGATGATCGCCCACCGCAGTTCCTACTTCAAGATCGATATTTTGCGTGCAAAGGGAAAGCACACATCACGCTCGAGTACGCATTGAGTAAAACTGCCGATTTCACCCCATCAGAATATAATTACAATCAAAAATTGATTCAATTTCACGAGAAGACCTATTCCTTCTTCTCCTACATTCCAAATGACGTGGGTTCAGGTAATCATAGAAGCGAAGGCAGCTATTCGTTCAACGCGTTAGACTCTATCATAACCTTAGTGCAACACAAATTCTTCGACTGGAGCACGAACACCCTAGGTATCAATCAAAACTGCCTTGGTCGTATGGATACATTTCAACTAAAAATGCAGTGGGATGGGAGCTTGAAACCTCTCCTCTCTCCTACAGCATTTACTGCTTCAAAGAATTCAAAGGCTACAATCCTACTCTTCTACGGCAATCCGAACTTTCGTGAGCGGACTAAAGCCCCAGAAGAAATGCCACCTTTCCCAGAATTTACAGAGCCTAGACTCGCGCAGTCTTTTCGTTGTGAAGGGGTGTATTTCTTTTAGGGAATTGCTTTGAACTCAGCAATGAAGAGAGCACAGATGGTAGGATGCAATACTTAACCTGTCATGATCAAAGTAGGAGTTGAAGAATAGGATGCGGATTTCCGCGACGACAATTGGGACAACACGATGGCGGAAACACCTGCATCTTAGATCTCACGCCCCAGATCCCACGTCTCATCAAATCCGCCGCAATAAATCGCAAGCTACTCCACGGCAAGAGTCAGGGAATACATCCTGGCATCGCGCGATATATTGCTCAATGGCCTGCCCGCCTTTCTACTTCAGGTCTTCTGCAGCACCTTCGCAACAGGTTGGCTGGATACTATTCTCTGTCAGACCGTGACGTTTTAATGCAGACAACTTAGTAATATCTTTTTCATTTTTATATTTCTGATAGTGTGTAAACTTACCTCTGATCAGACCAAAAGATTTAACAGCGCCATCGTAGACTACTTCATCTGTTGGGTAACCAAACCCTTCGCTGAACTCTACAAGCGTACTTACCCCATCCTTCCGGGCTGCGTCAGTCGATCACCTTTCTGTTTCATAGAACAACTCCAATCACCCCAATAACCAAAGAGTTCGTACCCATTATGCAAGGCTTAATATTCATACAACAGAACCCCTTGCACTTCATTTCGCACTAGTGTTGCTTTACCGTTTTCATATCGCACTAGACGTTCCTGTAAAACGATTTCAGGAGAAGTCTTGTCGAAATACCGAAACGTCCACAAGCCAACGGCTTTACCTTTTACGAGTCTGCCTTCTGCCACTACTTGTTTGGGCTTATACCTCAACAACCGTCTTATGTCCTCAGTGGACTTCCCACGAATGCACGTCAGCAAATACCCTAGTGCTTTCATTAACAAGTTTCGAAGACCAGTCCTTAGACGCCGTGTCTGTACGTAGCATCGGAATTGGATAGCGATGTTCCTTCTTCCCATCCCGAAGAACTTCGAAAGAGATGAACTTCATTTCCGAAAACTCCTTGAGCACGCTCGCATCCTGACTGTTCGCATAAGGGCCAAGAATATCTTCTGATATGCTTGTTTTCCCTAGAAACTTCTTGGTCCTCATGTCCGCCACGGTAAAGACAACAGACATATTATACATATCTGCTTCTGTTCGCAATCCTCGCAGCTTCAATGCATTTACGGTTAGCTCAGGATTAAGCGTTGCTTCGAGATAATGCAGTGCTCTACTCAGTTCGAATTGGAGCTCGGTAAGATATTGAGCGTGTATAGCTAGACTACCAAGCAGCAAGATCAGTATTGGGGTTTCTTAGACAGGCTCTTGGCATAGGCTTTTTACAGAAATTCGTGCCTTTTACCTTGAGATTTTGTCACTAGCTTTGCTCTTTTTTCGCGGTTAAGATGCTGAAATACAAATTATTAGGTCGAGTTGGTTGGTTTTATAACATTGACCTACGAGGATTTCAGCTTGGCAGGCTCTTTGGTATACATAATGTTCGCGGCACTCCCGCGAGAGAAGCTTGGGTTTTCCAGGTGATCTAAAGTTTCCCAGATGAAAATTGGAATTTACTTCCTGTTGGCTTTGTCAATGTTGCTTTCGATAAGCATGATGTCAGCTGCATCCGTCGATGTTGGCCCTTTTGGCATTTCGAACATTGCTACAACATCGGCATCAACGTGTTCGATTGCAGATGCAACGATTACGTTGACAGTTGACCCTTCGAATCAAGGGGTATCTCCTTATGATATCTCGATAGATAACGGCGCAACGTGGTTCGCTAGTAACCTTACCCCAAATGGGAGTGGAGCGATCACCGTTTCAGGTCTTTCTTGGGGTGTTTATGCGCTTTCAGTGCGGGATGCTTCAGCAGGGATCATCTACCCAGGATATGCTCAAATAGATGGCTGTACGCGAGAAATTGGAGCCTTTGAGGATCCTAATTTTTCTGTTTCACCGGTTGCCGATGCGACTGGATACACATGGACGACGACGATTGGTGTAATCACGGGTGGTCAGAATACGACAAGTGCGACTTTCGAATTTTCTGCTGTCGCTGTTGGTACGACAGGAACAATTTGCTCCCAGCCAACAAGTTCAACGTGTACGGCACCTGCGACATGTTTTGACTTTAGGATTGTTGCAATTGCACCAGCTTGTACATCTGGGCTTGATACGGACAACGATGGAATTTCAAATATTTGCGATTTAGATGATGACAATGACGGAATTCCCGATGTAGATGAGTGTGCAGCCGCAATAAGCAGCGGCTTAACAGGGCCCTTGACAGGTTTCACAACAGATATTAGTACGACCAATGCAAATAGTAGTAATGTGCCACACATATTAAATTCGATTACGTATAAT
>JBGCGF010000106.1:0-8548 GCA_045110575.1 Saprospiraceae bacterium | reverse complement strand
GGCTTACTTCACATCGGCAACGGTGTCAATTTCGCGCTTACCGCCGCCTGGGCTCATGCCTTGCTCGCTGAGGTTTCACTGCGTATTGACGATCTCGATGGGGCTCGTGTACGCGGTGAATTCTACAATGACATCGCCGATACCATCCGCTGGATGGACTTAGATCCACTGGGGCAGGTTTTTGCGAAAGCTAGTTATCAAGCCAACAGACTGGGGCGATATGAAGAAGTTCTAGACAGCTTACGCCAAAACAACCTAGTCTATGCCTGCACCTGCAGTCGCAAGCAAATCCGCGATGAGCAAGAGGAAAGTGGCGGTGATATCAACGCTTATCCCGGTACGTGCAGGGACGCTGAAATTTCACTCGATGCACCAAATGTCACTTGGCGTCTCAAGCTCGAAGAGGGTGGAGTAGCCGTAACGTGGCTGGAAGGGCTTGGTAAAGGCGCTCCAGAAACCAGCACGCAAAGCACCGACTTTGTGATTCGACAGCGCAACGGTCGCCCATCGTATCAACTCGCCAGTGTGGTCGATGACATCGATATGGGCATTACCCACATCGTAAGAGGCAAAGACCTTTGGGACAGTACCATCATGCAATTGGTTTTAGCGAAAGCCTTACTCGCTGAAGTATTCCCTCAATTGGAGCAGACGCCTTTTGAAGCTTTCGCCAAAACCCGCTTCTGGCACCACGACTTAGTAGCGGATCTACAAGGACGAAAACTGTCTAAAAGTGATGGTGATTCTAGCTTGCGATACATGCGCGATCGCCGTTGGGGCTCGGACATCGTATACAGGGAGGCCGGTCTGTTGATGGACGTGGCTGCGGTGAATGATAAAGCTTTGTTGTCTGATGTTATTTACGCGAAAGGCTGATCAAACTCACCTGTTGGGATAGGCTTATTATTATTATTATGTCGTGGCTATATTATTGTGTCCTGAAAGGTGGAAACCTTGATGCGAGCCGCGTCATTGTGTAAATCGTGCTAATTTGGTCGCTTTAAGGATAGGCATCAATTTGGCTTATGCGGTGTGGCTCTTGGTCTTACACGCGCTTTCAAGTTTGATTCTTCCTGCTTCCCAATCACAACGCACTATGCTGACACGTTTTTTAACCACTCTACTTTTAGCCGTCTTTACGTCTGCTGCTTTTGCAAACGGAGGTATGTGGTTGCCTTTACTCCTTTCTAACCTCAACGAAGAGGAGATGCAAGGGCTAGGGATGAAGCTCACGGCCGAGGACATTTACTCGATCAACCAAGGGAGTCTCAAGGATGCTATCGTGCACTTTGGCGGCTTCTGTACAGGAGAGGTGATCAGTACTCAGGGACTTGTGTTGACCAATCACCACTGTGGCTACGGGGCAATTCAGAGCCACTCCACGCTAGAGGACAACGTTCTTGAAAACGGATTTTACGCCAAAACGAAAGCTGACGAAAAGCCAAACCCTGGTCTATTTGTCACCTTTATCGACCGTATCGTTGATGCCTCGGATGCTATACTCCAAGGAGTAACCTTCGACATGGAGGAGGACGAGCGCCGTAAGTTGATTCAAGCGAACACGAAGCGTTACAAGCAGACGTTCACGCTTGGGGCATTTGAAGAAGTACTAGTGAAGCCGTTTTATAACGGAAATCAATACTTCGCCTTCGTGACGCGCAAGTACAATGATGTGCGTCTCGTTGGTACACCTCCGAACTCTGTCGGAAAGTTTGGCGCAGACACCGATAACTGGGAGTGGCCACGTCACACTGGTGATTTCTCATTGTTCCGCGTTTATGCTGCGGCAGATGGATCTCCGGCAGAATATGCAGAAACAAACGTTCCTTACACGCCGAAGAAGCACCTTGAGGTTTCGACTTCAGGTGTGAAGCCGGGCGATTTCTCAATGATCTTCGGGTTCCCAGGTCGCACAGATCAGTACTTACCTGCTTCTGCAATGCGCCAGCGTGTTGAGTTGATCAACCCGATCCGTATCGGAATGCGTGACCTTAGCTTGGCTGTCATTGATAGTGCGATGCGTGGTGATGCACAGACTAAAATCGATTACGCGAGTAAGCAGTCTCGTATTGCAAATGCCTGGAAGAAATGGCGCGGCGAGTCAGAAGGCGTAAAAGCGACCAACGGTATCGCGTTGCGAAATGGAACTGAATTCCAGTTCAACAAACGACTCAATCGAGCAATGATGCGTGCTGCCGAAGTTACTCCAGCAGAGCGCATGCGTTTTCTCAAGCTACTTCCACAACTAGACAGTTTGGTTGCATTGCAAGAGGGTTTTGCCAAGTCTCGTGCGTATACGGGGGAGCTCAATTACAACGTCGATCTGTTCAGAATCGCTAACATCATTGCGCGACGTGTGAAGGTCTATGATGCAGAGGGACTGGAAGGCTTCAAGAAGCAAATTCCAAGATTAGCTGAGTACCTAGAAGGTTTTTATGCCCGCTACAATCCTTCAATTGACCAGCAGGTTGCGCAATCGCTGCTCGATATGTATTTCGATAAAGTTGAGGTCGCGCACCAGAGCAAGTTTTGCCGTGATCAACATGCTTTTGCAGGATCGACTGCAAAGCTAGCAGATGTGGTGTTCGGTCAATCGTACTTGAGTCGCGGCGAGTTGCTCGTGAAGATGCTTAGAGAGCACCCTGAGGCGTTTGTTGAGTACATCAAGGGCGATCCAGGGTTTCAGTTCGTTCGTATGCTCAACGGGCACAACGAGCAGTTTGTGACCACGCCGTACAACGAGATTTCGCGAGAGATGGCTCCTCTACAGCGCGATTACATGAAAGCGTTGATGCAGGTGTTTCCTGACAAGAAGTTCTATCCAGATGCTAATTCCACCATGCGTGTGAGCTACGGCAAGTTTGAAGGCTTTAAGGGGCTTGACGGCAAGGACAACAGCTACATGACCTATCTCGATGGGGTAGTGTCGAAGTATAAGCCAGGCGACTATGAGTTCGATGTGCCCGCAAAGGTGCTCGAGCTGCACAAGAAGAAGAATTACGGTAAGTATGCGACCAAGGAAGGCAAGCTTCCGGTCTGCATCCTTGGGTCAAATCATACAACAGGAGGAAACTCAGGTTCGCCAGCGCTCGATGCGAATGGCCGTTTGGTTGGCCTCAACTTTGACCGCACGTGGCAGAGTACGATGTCTGACATCAACTATGACCCGAGCATCTGTCGCAACATCATGGTCGACATCCGCTACGTCTTGTGGTTGATCGACAAGGTTGGTGGCGCTCCACACTTGGTGGAGGAGATGAGCTTGGTGAAGTAGGGATTCCTTCAGCCCTCACCTTGTGCATGCATACAGAGGGCTGAAGGAACCTTTTTTTCAAATGAGCATTTTGTTTGGCGTATCTGTGATCTTGGGGCTTCCTGATCCAATGGGTTATCTGGTCAAGACTGAATAGGTTTAGCTCGAAGGATTTGGCTATATGGGAGTATTCTAGTACTTTAGGGATCTTTACAGACTATAAACCTTAACGTATAATGAATTATTCTCCTGTCCAACTGCTGACCACCTTAGCGATTTTCTTCTTGATTTTCACCAATTCTGCTTACTCACAGCAAGAGCACTTCGCAACGTCTGAAGACTTCAAGCAATTTGATTCATTAGCATTAGCTGTCAGCTCGCAAACTTCTTATCGACTTGACAGTCAGATTGTTAATGTGGAAAGCCCTAATGGGGGGGTATATCTAAGACAACTTTTACTTACGAAGAGGTCGATGAGTTTACTCGGAAAATTAGTGAGTTAATAGTTTATTACAGCTCTAATGTTGATGACACATTTTACATTTTAACATCGGATATTATTCGTGACGATGGGGTAGTTAGGTTTACACGTAGTTTCAGGAATCGCGTTTACCCGAACGGCGAAATCGCTATTTTTGAGCCATACGAAGAAGATCATCTGCGACTTACCAAATTGACACCGCCTTTAACATATCCGCAAAAGATTGAATATCATTATTTTGACACAGCTGGTGATACTATATTTAGCTCTATAGACACAGTTAATCAGGATAGTATTCCGACGCCAAACATTGCTGAATCAGATTATAAAGTAATCAATTATCGTAGAACTAATGGTGAATGGATTACACGTAGTGAGCGATATCGATCGTTTTCAAGTCGTCTACCTGAGTATGAATTTAGCGGAGTCCGGGGCTACGATAATAACGCTCAGGTATGGAATGAAGGCACGTATTCGATCTCAAGAGTTACAGGAGAGTTTAACTCGGGAAATACAATCGCCTTTGATACTACTAAAGTAGGTCTATTTACGAGCAATCCTACGGTTGAAGAGTCATCTCAAACGACCACAAGTACTCAAGTTATTTCTAATTCGCCAGTAATCGTAAGAAGGCAGATAGAAGTCCTTACAACACCTGAGCGAGGAACGGTTTCTGCAGAAGTGGCGTCACAAGAAGAAGAATTTAATTCAGATGGATATTCTACTCGTTTTGAAGAAAAGGTCTATCCGATCGATCTGGTCACTGGGCAGACAAGAAACGTTTTGTTGAGGGAGGCAAATATTGAAAA
Source organism: Saprospiraceae bacterium (assembly GCA_045110575.1). Lineage (GTDB taxonomy): Bacteria > Bacteroidota > Bacteroidia > Chitinophagales > Saprospiraceae > CALDTK01. Next base: position 4,005 of record JBGCGF010000106.1, on the reverse strand, counting down.
AGAGTACATGCCAGGAACTGATCTTCCATCCTTCAATACCTACATCTACAGAGACTATTTTCCAGTAGGCGGCAGGACGATTACACGTAGGTATTTCTATTCGCAAGTCTCAAGTACGGAAGAGTCTACCATTGCCCCTAAAGAAATCTGCTTCGATCGTACATATTTTAACGGTTCAAGCCTTATAGCTGTTCTCAGTACAGACTTAGGAAGTGGGCACGTGAAGTTCATCAGTATTGATGGAAAGCAAATCTCGGAGTATCAAATTTCTGCGGGGCAACAACTAGAGATTGATCGCCCTCAGGTGTCAGGTATCTATTTTTTATCTTTCTCTGGCGCGCAAGGTGTTTGTAGTCAACAGGTTTTTGTGCCATAGAGATGGTATGGTTGGTGATATTGGGCGAGCGAAAAAGTCAATGCTTCAAGGCGTTTTTAGTAAAGGGCTCAATGGTGTTCCCATTCAAGTAAGTAGCTGAAGCAGGCAGGCCTTTATCTCTTTCAATACCTTTCGGTTGTAGTTCGCTTAAGCGCATCAAGCTTGCATAGCACGATTGAATACCGTATATTCAAGAAATCTCCATGTAAATTTATCCTTAGCAATGCGTTTATTCTCCTTTTGGCTCCGAGTGAGCTTTTTAGCCGTCTGCTTGTCCTTTAGTAGTGTCTTGTTCTCACAGGTTGAGTCCTCATTCTTGAATGATAAAATTCAGTCGCTTGATTCAATTGCAGCGCTATCGACTTCGAATACGCATCTGCTCGACAGCTTAGTTTATTCCGCTTACAATGGAGATGGTGAATATGTCTGGAGGGTAGTTATTGGGTCGACAAAAATTGACAGCTCTACAACCGATAGCTATCGCCGGATTGCCACATATGACCTTGATGGTCAGGATTCTACAGTAAGTATTTCTAGAAGCCTTTTTTTTAGGAATGATTCAGAGCGATTCACTCGCAGATTCCAATTGGATAGCTTTGGTCGTGAGTTTGAATCAAGCCACAACTATTTTTCTCAAGATTCACAATCATCCTCAGCGTATCGCTCTTTTTATCAGTTTGCAGAAAATGGGGATACCACAAGTATTCAACTTTTAAGGATTGATAGTTTAGATGCACCTAATATCCCTGAGGCTGATTTTAAACGGGTCGTCTATGAAAATGTAGCTGGCGCTTGGGAATTATCAAACGAAACGTACTCAACGTTTGAGCATCGAGCACCTCGTTCAAGGTTTCGCTTAGACCGCAACTATGACAATCAATCGCAAGCATGGATGCCGGGCACGTATAGTCGTGAACGTCTCACTGGAGATATCGCTACGGGGAATACAGTCTTATTTGATACGAGTGGAACAGGGTTGTTCACTGTAAATCCTATCCAAACTCGCATCAGTCAGAAAACTACTCGCACAGGTAGTATTTCTCCCGTTGAACAGTCTGTTGTAATTGAGTATAGGGGTGATCGTGCGGGCCATCTAAATGCTTCAAACATTAATCGTACGCTCCTGTATGATTCTCAAGGTTTGTTATTAGAAGATTCTGGGAAAAGATACGCGGTAGACGTTGTTACGGGGGCAGTCCAAAATCCATTTTCGGAATTTTATTACGACTATAGCTACTTGGCGAATACCGATTTATTACACCTACATACCTCATATGATTCTACATACTTATCAGGAGATATTGTTCGGACCACACTTCAAAATTACTATTCACAAGTCTCCAGTGTCGAACCTCTGCTTACGCGAGCCGCACTAGCAAGCTGTTTCGACCGTATCTACGTTAATGGAGGCGATCTAATTGCACTTCCGAGCAAAGCACTCGGGTATGGAGAGGTGTCACTTTTCTCCGTAGACGGCAAGCAAATCGCTGAGTATACCTTTTCGAGCACTCAACAGCTTTCCATGCAGCGACCACAAATGTCGGGGCCATACATCCTTACATTCTCAGGCGCGAAAGGCGTTTGCAGCCAGCAGGTGTTCGTGCCTTAGTGGTGAAAACACTGAACCGTCAAATCTATCGTTCAATTTGAGTTGAAAGTAGATATCGGGTATCACCATCAACTTGCTTTATCCTGTCGATCAGACCGTTAGTCGTCAACCCGCTAGTCAATCCTTACAACGTCAATCCTTACAACGTCAATCCAAACTTGTAAGCTTCCGCCAAAACCTCTTCCAGCTCAGCGTCACCCTGATTGGTCAGCACGATCGCTCCGACCTTTGTGTCAAGGTTAAAGCCTACAATAGTTGCAACGCCTTGTTCTCCTCCATCATGACCCCAGAGGCTGTTTTGAGCGTCCATGACGAAGAGGTGGAGACCAACTTCACTGTCTATCGCTGGAATCTGCGGAGTGAGCATCTCATCGACCGTTTCAGAACTCAGTAGCTCAACGTTGTTTGATTGACCGCCCTGTGTGAAGGCAGAGAAGAACTTGAGCATGTCTGAAGCGGTAGACCGAAGCCCACCGTTCGGATAATCTGTGAACGTGTATTGGTCGATCGCTTCATAGCTTCTGTTTGCATAGTTGTAGGGCGTCACGATCGTTCCTGAGATCTCGTCGAGTCTCCAGAACGTATTCGTCATTCCGAGCGGACTGAAGATGTTCTGCTTGCAGTATGCATTAAAGCCAAGACCGGAAATCTGCTCTACAAGAACACCAATGAGCGCGTTGCCTACATTCGAATATTCGTGTTGGCTTCCAGGTGCAAAAGCATGAAAGTTATCTGTCGCATTATAGAAGTCGCCTCCCGGTGCGAGGTAGTTTTCTAGAAAATCACTCAGTGCAACTGGAGAGTCTTCGCCGTAGTAATACTGGTCGTCTAGGGCGCTTCCGTCAGCAATACCTGAGGTGTGCGTGAGTAGCATTCTGAACGTGATGCTCGTCGACTGGTTTGGGACGTTGACATCGAAAGACAAATAGTCATTGATGTTATCGTCTAGCTCGAAGAGACCATCCTCATGCAGTTGAAGTAAAGCTGTAGCTGTCACCACTTTCGATACCGAAGCCATCAAGAATAGGTCATTGCTTTTGAGCGCCGCTTCTTGCTCGATGTTCGACTGCCCTAAGTACTCTTCATGCAATACCGAATCATCTTTAAAGATGAGTACAGACATGGCTGGGATGTTTTGTGCATCCATCTCATCTGCGAGGAATTCCTCAAAATCTGAATCGTTGTTGATTTCGATTTCTTCATCTCCGCAGCTGGCAAGTGAGAAAAGGAGACAGTTGGCGAGGACGAGTTGGAAGAGGAGACTTCTCATAGCTGGGTTTGGTTAGACTGACAAGATTGGCGAAGAGTCGCAAAATCTGTAAAGGTTTTTACGCGCTTTTGAGCCTCGTGTTCCGATGCTAAGCATGAGTGAATCTTACTCAGGAGCGATCAGGCAGGGCCTAAACGTCAGGCTTTTAAATTCTAGTATGCTGATCGAGAAGGGTGGGGTAGTATGCGTAGCCAGGCGACGTAGTTGTAGGATGCTGCCGGTCGATCAACCATCTAGGCTATGAGTCGAGCGAATTTCATCTACTTGGATATCATAATTGAACTTATTGCACGATCATGGATGGCTCGTCCATACACGTCTGGCCAAATCGTTATCAGAGATACCCAGCCTAATGTCAGCTTAAGAAGGTATCTGATTAGTGATTTGAGAATGTTTACTGAGCGCTCGGTCTTGTCGCCATGTATCATAGCTGACTTGTCTACGACTCGAAGTTTCATGACTCGTTGCCCTATAGTCTGTCCTAGCGACACCATTATAGGTTCGTAAAGCAAAATTAGGATAAGAATAGTTATTCTAATATTTGTTGATTCAATGTTGAATGAATCTAGCAAAAGAGATGTAGCGTAAAACAGGCCGGCTAGTACAACTGTATCTATAATCGAAGACTTTAACCTGTCTGTAATCGTTGCTTTTAATGCGAAGTACTGAGGTTCGATTACTGATGATTCTTTAGGTGCTGACTTATTCATTTATTTAATTTTGTGTGTATTCGTTCTTTTATATTAGATG
>JBGCGF010000105.1:0-3720 GCA_045110575.1 Saprospiraceae bacterium | reverse complement strand
GTTTTCAACGTTTTCACGTTTTCACGTTTTACGCTGGCAGCAATAGCTGTTATGCTTTTTTCAAATTTAGTTGTGGCTCAAGGCCAAGGCGAGCTCCTTAGTGTCGATTGTGCTCAATGCGATCCCGATGGAGTGTCTTCCTACTTTTTTGATTCATATTGGACAAACGACCAGTCCCAGAGTTCTGGGTCATGTGAATGGCGATGCGAGAATGAATCAATCACTTTCGCTAAAAAGTCGTTTTGCAATCCAGCTAAGCCTATAGGAGGAATAGCTAAATTAATGAAATTGGATAACGATCAAAACGGTTATGTCGTAGTTGGTAATCCGCAGGGGTTTAATTTTGGTGGTGGATTTACTACTGGCCCACATGTCTTTCAACTAGATCAAACAGAGCCAGAAGGGACTTATCGTATTCACATAACAGTTAGCTACGGAGATGATTTTTGTGGAGAAGGATTTATAGATCCGCAATATTGCGTAAACGGAATCGCAGAAGCCGCACCTACAATGACCGTGAATGGGGTTGAGCTTTCAACAGATCCAGATGAGCCTACTTTCTTTTGCGGATCTCATGAAGATGAGCAGTATAAAGATCCAGAAGTTCTGCTTTCGGGTATTTACGGAACTGGTGAAATGCAAATCTATATAGGTGTAATCCAAGGAAACACTTTATGCAATAGATCTGTCCCTGGTTTTTTTCCTTTTAATGGGGCTAACCAGTCTGCGTACCTTATAGAGGAAGCTAGCCCTTGTTATCCATTTACTCCTGACAGTAGTTACCCTCCGGTCAATGTTATTCAGGAATATAGAATAACTATTAATTGGGGGGATAATCCATGTAATTACCCAAGTACCTTTACTTGGTATCATGAATTTGAGCCAATTGATGGGGTAATTGAGTATGACTATATACTTCCAGAAGCTGTAAATACTGCCTGTAACTCAGGAGCCTTTGAGGACGGAACAGCACCTGCAGATGTAAGTGTGCCTGGACCTTCTCTCGGAGAAATAAGTATGGGTATCACTACTGGTTCCGTAACGCTTCAAAATGCGACGATGACCGGATATTCAGTCTTCATCAAGACAGGAGCGGGTGACGAGATATACAGTTCTTTGAATAATGTAGCCTCAGTATTACCATACGCGTTTTCTCCGATTTCACACGCAGCGAACCCTGGGTTCGTTGACGGAAATCCCAATTTCTTTCAGTTACATACAGGCCTAAATCCTTCTGATTGCGCAGATGATCCATATTGTACAGACGGAGTGCAGTATTTTATTACCGTTGAGATAAGTACGGCAGAATGCGGTTCTCTCTCTAGGACAACTCCTTTTACAATTTGTCAGACTTGTAATTATTGCTTTCAGGCGCCTACGCCATCTGGTAATGGAGTTCAATTAGATCTAGCAGCGGACGAAGGCGGACAAATTTTCACCTACAATGGCTATGATCAAACGATTGCGTTTATGCCGTTACGAATGGAGTCGTCTACATCCAGGGCAAAATTCGTGATTACCAATGTTCTTGGCCAAGAAGTTGTACTGAAAGGCGAACTTGGGCTAGAGTCACAATCTTGGGATCTTGGTACAATCAGGAATGGTATTTATGTAGTTACTGTTTTTCATGAGGGTCAAACCACCAGTGAGATACTCGTCAAGTAATGAAATGATCAAATTTAGAGTCATATTGATTTGTGTCTTCTATGTTAGCCCCCTCTTCGCCTTCGCGCAAAATATCTTTGCGAATGGAGATTTCGAAGAGGGGGCTTACCGTTACGACCTTGGTCTGTTTTTTCTGGAAAGAGATAGCTCAAATAACCGTGTTGCTGATTTTTGGATTGGTACGGATATCTACGACAGTGTAGATACTTTTAACGATAGTATTCCTGGAGGACGGGGAGGACTGCCTACTCGTAATGGAAATGGAGATACAATTAGTGTTGATTATATTTTTTCAGGATCAAAATGCATAGGTTCTAACTACTCTTTTTTAAAGTTTCATAACTCCCAAGGAACATTTGAAAATAGAGAGTATTTCACTAATTTTTTAGATGAGATGCCTTCGCGTGATTCCATCTACTGCATTAGCTGTATGACTTCTAGTAGGTCAAGACCTCCAATTAGTAGATCAAGCTACGCACTACCGTACCTTTCTGCTTGGTTTACTTCAGGATATCCTGAGAATTTTAGAACATCTCCGAAGGATATTAGGCAGCCTTCAGTAGGACGAGTAGTCAATCTTTATCCAATTGAGTTTACGTATATGGAGGATACCCTTGGGTGGCAGCAAATACAAGGGTTATATTCTCCCGAAGAGAAGGCTAGATATGCGACCTTTGGAATATTCGATACGGCTGCACAATATCAAGGTAAAGTGTTGAAGTATGCTCAAGACACGTCGAGTGGGGAATTTTCCTCCTATAATTATTTTGATGCGTTTGAGGGATTTGCGATAGGGCGAAAGCCATTTTTAAGGGAGAACTATCTTGCGTGTGAGTTTTCTAGAGACACATTGCTCTATGAGCCAGGCATGCCATATGATTTAGTTTTGAATGGTGTGCAAGTAGTCGACTCTTTGTTCTCACTACCGGCAGGTGGTTACGAGTACGAAATCATTTCGGCCTGTGGATCCATTATTGATTCTTTATTCGTTTTTCCTTCAGAGGATAGTCTTTCGACTTTACGTGTAGATCAATGTGCAAGTGCTGGCGCAATAGCGTTAAATCTATTGGAGCTGTATCCTGGAAGAAGTGGAGTCTATTGGACGGAGACTGGACTCTCGGATGATATTGTAATTGAAAGTGATACTATACTAAGCGCTTCAGTGACTAACAGCTGTAATCAACTTCTCAATTCAACAGTGAGTGTCGACTTCATTGACCCTATAGAAGGCCGAGAAGATACGGTTTCCCTTTTAGAACTCGACTTGCCAGCTCAAGTAGATCTAACTCAATACTACGGGGTGGATAGTTTAGTTGTTGGATTTATCTCTGTTGAAGAAAGTGGAGTGTACCAATATCTAGTACTTACAGCGTGCGATACTATTTCTGCTCAAATCGTAGTTCTGGTAGAGCCAACAATAACAGATACCCTTAATTGGTTTTTCCCGACAGGCTTTTCTCCGAACGGTGACGGAATCAACGACACTTGGGAGGTTTTTTATACCTCAATCAGTTTTGAGGTTAGTGAGGTACTAATCTTCAATCGGTCAGGTGAGATGGTTTTTGAAGGAACCCGTGATGATTCTTGGGATGGTGTCGACTTGAGTACTGGCGATGATCATCCTTCAGGGGCCTATGCCGTTATTGCTCGCTATAGACCAGGTCCAAATGCTCTGGAACTATATTATGAGGGATCAATTACGATCGTGCGTTAATCAAAGAGGAGGCAAGGCGTAACTTTTCCTTAGTCACGCGCTAATACACCCCATCCTTTTTTAGCTGTCTTGCGGTAGCTCTTCACCACATCAGAGATCGTTTCTGACAGCGGGCGGTATGTGGCACCAGCAACGACACTCTTGCTGTTGTCGAATTGGTGGATACCCATAGAGCGACGTGCCGATTCCTTGGTCAGGAGTGGGCTCGTACGGGTGATGGTAGCCTTTACTGCTTCGGCGCGCCAAGCGAGTTCAGCTTGCCACGGATTGACTTGTGTCTGAGGAGGTTGTACCCCTAGCGCATCGGCTACGGTATCGAAAAAGGACTTGTATTTCCAGTT
>JBGCGF010000104.1:0-5440 GCA_045110575.1 Saprospiraceae bacterium | reverse complement strand
TACTGTGTCGAACAAGAAATGACTGCAAATTAAGCATCGCATCAGGTCGCACCTTGTGATCTTTCGGCTAGCATCGGTTGTCGCCAAGTGATTGGAGAATAGGTATATCTATGACTCCGATGCAAACATATGAGTGATCTCCCTACTTTTGCCTAAAAGGCATAACTATAATGCCCAATAACGTTATAGGCAAAAACAATATCCTCAAGCACCTGGCCGCCCCCCTCATTATGAACGACCATCCACCTGCGCCCATCATTGGAACGTTGGTCCACCACCAACCCAATGTGCGTAATCGCACCACCTAGGTTCCAGCACACGATATCACCTGGGACATAGTCATTAGGATTGCCTGACATTGGCTTAACCTTCCCATGGCGCTCGAAAAACGTCATCAAATTCGGAACCCGCCGATGATCAATGTTCTTGTCCGTGCGCGACAGACCCCATATTTTCGGATACAAGTCAAAGTGCGCCAACATGTCCTCATGGACTTCTTTCTGTAGATCAATCCCCAGCTTCCGATACGCTCGAATGACGACATCTGTGCAAACGCCTTTTCCTGCTGGTACATCTCCGTTAGGATATTCAATCGAGAAGTAGCTCGGGTCGTAGGTGACTGCATCTTCGGTTAGCTCAATAGCACAGGCGGATAGCTCTACGGCGGATTGGGTGAAGCAGAGAGTGGACGTGGCGAAGAGGAGTGCCGCTAGGAGGATTCTCATTGGGTAGAGAACGGGTGATAGTAGCAACGTATTTTACTACTCCATGCTCACTTTTTCATAACATAGGTCAACCTAAATATCTGATTCTTTCGCAATGCGATTTTCACCTCTTGAACTGTAGCCATGCTTGTTTCGGGCGTTGGAACAATCAGCTTAAGTTTGATTGAGTCTCTAAACCGCTCAGGAATAGTCTCTCGATAATCAGAGAGTACAGAGTCCAGTTGAATCAGATATAGTGGCTTGGCATTCCAGAGCACCTTGTCTTCGTTCAAAACTTCTAACGTGGGGGTAAAGTCAAGGTCCGTTGACATTTGACCACAGCTTAGTATTAACGTCAAGAAAATTGGGAGCAATAAATGAAATTTTAATCTAGTTGTACTGATTGTCATATTGATTCGTGTTTTATAATTTGACCGATTGGGTTTAACTGAGGATTTTTCATAATTGATATTGTTCCTCCAATCTACCCCTCCCTCAACTTCACAACCACCTCCTCCAAAGCCATCCTCCATTCCGGGTTGACCTCCCTGTCATTGTTCAAGCTATTCATAATTCCTTCCAAAGGCATCAAAAAGTCTTTGTCGCCTAAAATTTCGATCGCTTCAAACAAAAGACTTCCATGCGCTCCCTTTTGAAGTTCGTCTAACATTATCTGTTTTACCCGCACGTCCTTCCGCTCTGCAAGACCAACGATCGCTTCAAGCTTGGTGTCTGCATGGTTGTCGGTGGTTCTTTCTAGGAGTGCGTACAGAATCTCGTCGGTAGTTACCTCGATTTGAGACCCCAGTCCAAAGGTGGCCCAGTTGCGGACGTCACCATGCGTATCCCTGCTCAGACAAATAAGCATTACAATTGCATCCGGATGTTCGAGGCCCAGTAAGGCATGAACCAATGCAAAGCGTACAGCTGAATACGAATGATCAGCATAGGCGCTCAGTATTGAAATCTGCTCACCTGTCAGTTTATCGTTGTTGTGGCCTATTCCACTGAGTAGACTAGACAGCACTTTCGGAGACGAAGGCTGAGACAAGAGCTCAAAATAGAGGCTTACGGTTTTATCCTGGCGCATCCTAGGGGTTTGTCCCAGTTGCGCCAATACATCAATGCCAACGATCTTGTCCCTTTCGTTATCCGATCTCGCAAGCCGCACAGCCCGCTCGTATACTTCTTCCGATGCTCTAGCCCTCAGCGCTGTGATCGCATCCCAATAGCCTTTTTTGGTCTTGTTGGTCAAGAGCCTAGAGAATAATTTGTCTGATGTCCATTGCGCTCTACTCATAACATTACCCAAGCTTCATCTCCGCTCCCAACCGTTTGAATTCCTTCATAAACTCCCTGTCCGTTTCATCTAGTAGCTCTTCGTTACTCAGCACTAGCGCCTTCAACGAAGCAAACACCTCAGGTACACTTTTCCAATAGGTGCGTTTACTGGTCAAGACCGCTTTCAGTAAGTCACCCTCGTACATGTCCCCCTCTGCAAGGATGTTCCCACTTAGGACCTCAATCGCGAGTGGGACAAGGTGCGGAAGACTAAAATCTTGCCCGATCATGATACGTAAATTCTCTACATCAAAATCCTTCAGTGGCTTCTTCCTGAGTGCGTGACACGTAAGTACAAGATTGCTGTCGTACGCAGGCTTGGGCCAGATGTCTTTCTCAAGTTGTTCTAGGGTTGATTGTAGGGTTTTAGGATTCATCGTGTGTCTAGTTGGGAGGCTAAAAGTAGAGGTTGGAATATTATTGCCATTTCACCGCCGGGGAAATTCGCAGGCTACCCATTCGGCTTCCCCTTCAACTTCGTTCAGGGCGGGGCAGGCTCTTCGCGAGTCCCGCCATGTGGCGAAGATCAGCATTCTGCATGATGTCGCAGCTCTGCAGCTCCCGTTCATGATGTTGTATGCGTAGATAGAAACCAAGGCCTCACATCCCTAGAGTGTCTCACATCTTGCATCCCAATTTGTGGTCTCGCAGTGAAGGTTTTCTCGCAGTGAGTTTTCATGTTTTAAAAACGAATAAATACTAAACATATCTATAATTTGACATTAGGGATGAACGGGTATCATTGCGGTAAGAACTAATATTGAGTATTAGGCAGAAATACAATACCCTTTAGTTCGCAATCAAATTAAGACGAGGTCAAATTTTTTATGAGTTGGGTTAAATGAGAGGATTCTCACAGTTTTCCATTCCCCAATATCAATAGTGTTTAATACGTTCTTATTGTTCGTGCTGACAAGTCCAATAGCATCAATTCCAAAGGCGAAGAAAATTCCGTATTTTTGTATATTGACAACTTGTGCATCTATCTCTGTGTCTGGCGGGTAAAACAGCCTCAATTGATCATAATCGACATACTCTTTCGATTTTCTTTTGCTCCTGTCAATCGCGTCTTTTGAGAAGACTAATTGCTGTCCAATTGGGTCAGTAATCCCTGAGCTAAATGCTTCAGATTTTATCCAATTTTCTTTCTGATAGCGAATCAGGTATTTCATCAAGGTGTCAGCGTTTTCAATTATTGCAACTCTGTTTAAGTGTTTCGATTTACCTGTCGATCCAATGTTGTGGGCGATAGCTTTTGGCTCATCTAAAGTTCGATAATAAACGTCTTCAGCTATTGTAGCTAAATAGTCAACGGAGAAAAGAAGTTCTAGCAGCACAAATCCTGCAGATGTTATAGATACAAGGTTTCTTGGCTCGTAATGGTATTCTTGGGTTTCGGATATTATATATTCGTTTCTCATGAGGAATTCCACATCGCGAATCAGGTTAGATCGAGTGTGGCCGAACAGTGTGAGTTCTTGTATTAACTCGTCGATAACATGGTATCCTTTTATTCTTGTTGGGCCATGAATTCTATTTCTTTCTTTAAGCCATTTTAGGATATGAAAACGAGAGAAATAGTCAGGTATTTCATCGCTATTCGGCTCGCAGTTGAATACGTTTTTAATCCTTGCACTTCGCTCATCATAAAATCTCTTTTGGCCGCGAAGCATAATAGTCCCGACAGTATAGTTTGGAATCTCTACAGGTTCTAATGATGTTCTCATTGTAAGGATGAGATCTTCGCTGAGATACCCTGACTTGCAAAAATCTAAGAATATTTCTAGCCCTTTACGGATATTTCTACCAGTAATCCCGACCATTAATTTTTTGAAAAATCTATTTTGAAATAAAGTATGAAGGATACTTCTAAGATAATTGGCCACTTCTGCCCTTGGACATTCTATTCTGATCCCATTGGTTAAGTAATAGTAGAAATCAGTCTGTTGAGATGACATTTCGCGTAACGCGTAATCAATTCTCTTTTGAATAACTTTGTCTAGAAGTGGAGGGTCAATTCTAAAGACTAAATCCTTAATCACGGTGTCCAGAGGGGGCTCATTTCTGTAAATATCATACGTTGTTTCTCTAATTGGAAGAAATATCATGCAATTGAACTGGTCTCTCAGCCAGTTAGCGACTTCAAACATTAATAGCTGCTCATCTCGACTTCTCTTGTCACAATTGTCAAGAATTATAATAGGAAGAAGGCCTTTAAGTTCAAAGAAATAATGAAGAAGGGCTTCTAGGTAATTTTTAGAGTCATTCTTGGCTGTTTGAAATACATTGAATAGCTCTATGTTGTAGCGTTGCGGATCATTTTCTAAAAGTTTACCCAAGCCTTTTGTGAAGGCCAATTTTTCTTTATGGAAAATGCTCTCAATGACTCTAAGTTCGTCAAAATCGACTTCAATATTTTCAAGTTTAATCCTAGCTACGAGTTGGTCTAAACACCAGTCGTAGACTAACTCTCTACTGACTGGAGCGTTATTTAAATTTAAGTTTAGCCAGCCTGTGCCAGATAATATATCTTCCGATAACGCTTTGTTTTTTAGGTAATCAACAAATGTTGATTTCCCTGAGCCTACGCTCCCTATTAGTAGACAAATCTGTTTTCTAATTTTTGAAAGATCGCTAAATCGATTTGTTATTTCCTTTGGGTCAGATGTGTCGACAAATTCAGTAGATACATCTTTGCTAGGAGTAACGATTGATCTTATTAGTCTATCTATTGGCGTGACATGTGAGAGTCTTTTCTTTGACTCAACATAAGCGTTATGTATTATTTTGCTCCTGTCCGCATCTGTCTCAGGATTGAACAAGTACTTGTAGTCTAGAGCAAGGTTAGTTCCAAAGCTATTGTCGCCAATGACCTCTCCTACTGACACTCTGCCGCCCAACATATAAACAGGCTTAGTGTATTTTGTTCCACCGCGAATTTTTTTTCTTAATTCGGTTACTTCGCTTGAGATGGCTCTGCTTCCTACGAAATCAATAGCTTTAGCAAAGTGAACATTTGTCGATACACAATCCGTTAGATGGAGATCAACTTCAATATTATCGCTATCCCAGTTGCCGAAAATTGTACGATTACCGTCCGTTATGATTAGTTTTTTGCAAGGATTCACTTTGGATGAAAACGATGAATTTAGTTCAGCTGCATAAAGTCGAGCTTCCCTGAAAGCTTCTTCAAGTGACTCTCCCGGTGTTTTAGCTTCTACTATGATATACGGTACTGCATCTTTAAGTATAAGGTAACGCGTTGCACGGTTAAATAATCTTAAACAGTAGAAAAAATAGATCGCACAATAAGCTAGCTGTCAGTATTTTAAAGGTGCTTAAACCAAAATATGCACCTAGCTCATGCACGACCTTCCAGCAATGTACGACCACTT
>JBGCGF010000103.1:0-7383 GCA_045110575.1 Saprospiraceae bacterium | reverse complement strand
GGTGGGGGGGGGGGGGGGGGGGGGGGGGGGGGGGTGTGGGGTGGGGGGTGGGGGATGTGGGGTGTCGGATGTGGGATGTCGGATGTCGGATGTCGGATGTCGGAAAATAAATTTCATTCATGAGATAAGCCGAAGGCGAGCTAAACATCTCGATGTCCGACAGCGAAGCGCTCCGATATCCCAAATCCTAAGTACCGGCAGCTTTGCTGCCTCAAACATCTCGAATCTAACAGCGAAGCGTGCCGACATCTGGAATCCATTGTACCATTGTCTCGTCCTGAAAAAGGTTGACTCTTTTATGTAAAGGTAGTTATCTAAGAAAGCACCACAGACAGATCTGTCTGTGGTGCTTTCTTTTTCCATGTCTTCATCTTAACCTTCTGTTGATTATGCATCTGTTCTGGTGTCAAGAACTGGCAACTCAGGTGTGGCCTTAACTGATTGTATGTATCTATACTCTGGCGAGCAATTTTTCTTGCTTGTTCCAGGTCTTCCATTCGCTCTCCTAGCCCGAACTCGTCCTTTAAGATGCCATTGATTCTTTCAGCTATTGCATTCTCATATGGATCTCCATTTTCAGTCATGCTTATTGCGATTCCGTTTTTCTTAAGGCGCGTTGTGTAGAGCTTGCTGCAGTACTGAAGCCCTCTGTCTGAGTGATGCATTAGACTTGCTTTGGGATACTGCCGTTTGCTGAGTGCCATCTTTAACGCTTTTAGGGTTGAACTTGACTCCATGTTATCCGCTAGCTCATAACCAACTACCTTTTTAGAATAAGCATCGGTAATCAGGTGCAAATAGCTGTTGGTGCTCGTGTCCAAATAAGTGATATCTGCAACCCACAGTTGTTCAGGTCGATGAACATTCAGCTCCTTTCTGAGGTCTGGGTACTTGCGCATCCAATGCTTAGAATTGGTGGTCACTTTGTACTTTTTTCTCTTTGTGATCAAAAGACCTTCCTCCCTCAAGAGATCGAACAGTTTATCTCTACCTATGACCGTACCGGTCTTGTTCAAGATGAACTTCAGCTTCCTAGTGCCCAAACGGGGCATCTGTGCGCGCACTTCCAATACTGCATGCTTGATCTGCAGGCCATTGTAGTCACGGACTCTCTTTGAACTCCGCGATTTGTAATAGGCTTGTTTGCTGTAACCGAACAATTGACAGAACATACTCACCTTACGAGGATGCTGCTGCACAAGCTCATTTATCGTTCGGCTCCGCCTTTTTTTAAGATGACGATCTTTTCTTCCTGCTCGGTAATAGCAATCAACTTCTCATAAGCTAGAACTTTGAGCTTCTCATCTGCCAACTGTTTTTCCAGCTCTTTAATACGCTGCTTTTGTGGATCTTTCATCGGACGTCCTAGTTGTCCCTTCTCTGGGTAGTGCAGCTTACCATATTTCCTACACCAGGTCAGCACACGGGAATTTCCGCCAATTCCGTACTTCTCTTGTATTCGGTCTTTGTTCAATATCCCCTTCTCATACTCCGCTACTACCATTCGTTTGAACGATTCACTGTACCGCGGGCGGGGGGCTCTTGATTGCTCCTTTGATCTTTGCTTACTCATCTGTTGACTGTTTTTAGTCAACTTTTTCTAGGACGAGACACATAAACAACAAAGCCCCACCGATCTTGCGATCAGCGGGGCTTGTCTGTTTAGGTAAGTCTACATCCTTGCAGATGCGCTACTAGTTGGGACTAGTAGTTTACGCCGAGCGCCTTAAGCGTCTCGAAGTCGAGTTGACCTACAGGTAGGTTGTTCTCACGCTGGAACTTAACAAGAGCTGCTTTAGTGCGGCTTCCCATTACGTTGTCTTGTGGTCCTGGATCGTATCCACGGCTACGAAGAGCTGCTTGTACGCTGCGTACCATTTCGTTAGTAACGTCTCCGCCACAAACGATCTCGCGCCACTCAGTGAATCCCCCCTTGCGGACGAGATTACGCTTCGTTACAGTTGTGAACTCTGCAGGTACATCGTAAGTACGAGTAGTTGCTGGAGTCTTCACTACACGACGAGTGATCGTTGCGTACTGTGCTGGGTTCGTTGTAGAGTTAGAAGTAGCTGGCGTCTTAAGAACGCGACGAGTTACTGTCTTGAACTCTGCAGGGATAACCTCTGTACGAGTAGTTGCTGGTGACTTGATTACACGCTTAGTCATTGTAGTGTAAACTGCAGGAATGTCCTCAGTACGAGTAGTTGCTGGAGTCTTTACAACACGGCTTGTGCGAGTAGAAGTCTTCTGAGCGATAGCTTCAGTAACAACACAGTTGCTGTTTGGAGATCCGTCTCCACCTGCACAACCTACGTTGATACGACGGCTAACAGTACGGTACTGTGCTGGAGTCTCAACAAGACACCATACAAGGCAATCGTTAGGATCTGCAGAAAGACAGTTACGGTCAGCTTTACGCTTAACCCACTTCGTAGAAGAAGGTGCTGTCTCGATTTGCTCAGTTTGAGTCTCGTAGCTTGGCTCACGAACAACAACACGGCTGCTCTCTGGCTCAGAAACGTAAGTTTCAGTTACTGTTTCGTACTCAGCTGGTACTGCGAAAAGCTTCGTAGAAGCTTCCTTAGTCATGATCTGCTCAGTTACAGTCTCATACTCCGCTGGAACAGGGATTAGACGTGTAGCTTCTGGCTTAATCATTACCTGCTCAGTTACGGTTTCGTAAACAGCAGCGATTGCAGTAAGGCTGGTAGACTCAGCTTTCTTCAATACTTGCTCAGTTACGGTTTCGTACTCTGCTGGTACAGCCTCCTGACGGACGCTTGCTGGGCGAGTCTCAATCTCCTGAGTAACGGTTTCGTACTCGTCAGCGATTAGACATTTTGCGTAGCATTTGCCTGGTTGGGCGTTAGGCGGCATGTCACCTGGCTGAGCAAAAGCTGCTGTTGCCAGAAAGAGACACAAAGCCGAAAGTGTAAGGGTTACTTTCCTCATGGTCGAATTTTTCGAAAGATTAGTTGTGCAAGTTTGTTTGAGACTGCCTATCGTTGGTAGCGTTTTCAATTAATTATTGATTACGCTATCGCAAAAGTACGAAAGGTTATGGTTGTTCTATTAGTTCTCTTGGATAAGCAAGAAAGCTTTTTTCAATTCTACGAGATTCGACACCGAAATCAACGGTTGTGGATAAAGGTTTGACGCTACCATCCTTATACAGGATCTTGATTTCGTCTTGCTCTGCCACGTAAGCACTATTGCTCTCGACGCCATGTATTACTAAGTGTCCAGCGAATGAACCCTCAATTCCAAACTTGAGACGCGCGGCTTCTCGCAAGGTCACAACCTCAGCCTTATTTATTTGCTCCGTTGTGAATTTCAGTGTGAACAACTTCCTGTCTAAAAGGCTGACACAAAGATATTTAAGCAACTTATCAGACGATCTAGCTCCCCCTTTTAGGGCAGAAACAATATCAAAATCATCCAAAAGAGCGAATTGATCCAAGACACCAGCCGTTGGATCTTCGAAATCCGATGTTTCCACATCGCGAATGAGGAAAAAATTTAATGCATCACTCACTCCAAATGAAGGTAATCCAGCACGAACGACCTCCGAAAGACGACTTAACGCCTCCTTTAACATTAGTTCTGCGGAGAGTACAGTCTTATGCAAGTAGACCTGCCAATACATGAGTCGTCGAGCAATCAGGAATTTCTCAATTGAGTAAATACCTTTCTCTTCAACTACTAATTGGCCATCCACTACATGAAGCATCTTAATTATTCGCTTAGATCCAATAACTCCCTCACTTACTCCTGTGAAATATGTGTCTCGGTTTAAATAATCTAATCGATCAATATCTAATTGACCACTCACCATCTGATGGAGAAATGGTTTGGAATGCTTTCCTGAAAACACTTCAATCGCAAGACTCAATCGACCATCAAACTGATCATTAAGCGCCCGCATGAAGCAAAGCGTCAGTGTCTCATGGCTCGTATCGATGATATCTCCCTCAAGTGTATGCGAAAACGGACCGTGACCAATGTCGTGTAGCAAAATTGCAAGCTGCACAGCTTCCTGCTCAGCATCGGTAATTTCAACGCCCTTAATACGCAAACTGTCAACCGCTTCAGTCATTAAGTGTAATGCACCTAATGCATGCTGAAAGCGAGTATGCTGAGCACCAGGATACACATAATGTGTAAGCGACAACTGCTTAATCCGACGCAATCGTTGAAACCAAGGATGATCTACAATCTCTAAGATCAGTCCTCGCGGAACAGCAATGAATCCGTAAACAGGATCATTCACGATTTTGTGAGGGTGGCTTGGCATATAAGGTCCTAAACTAATGATGAGCTCCTAAGATGTAGTTCTTTGCGCTCGTTGGCAAAACTACACCCTTGAACCGTTGATCATCAACTCAATGACCTGAAGCGGGTGGCCTCTATACCTGTGGTCGATTTCAAGCACTCTAGAAGCCTGTTTGTACCATCTTTCGATACTTCCGTAGAAAAAGTTGATCGTTTACGCACCGAGGCGACACCTTCTGCGTTGAAGAGAAGCACAGTTTAGGTTTAAGGTGAATCTTTCGATCAGCACTGCTAAGACAGCAACGCTCAAAAAAGTCCACCACTCCCAGTATCCTTGCTGTATAATGATCTTAACACCTTAGCACTGCCTAAGAACCATAATCTTAATCCCACCACGCATGTCAAACCTCCGTATTCTCTGGGCCGACGATGAAATCGACCTCCTCAAGCCCCAACTACTCTATCTCGAAAAAAGAGGATACGAAGTCGTGACGGTCATGAATGCACACGATGCACTCGAAGAAGTGCAAGAACATGCAAACTTTGACGTGGTATTCCTAGATGAGAATATGCCAGGTAAGTCGGGATTAGATATTCTTCCAGAAATCAAGGCCGCTCGCCCAAGCCTGCCGGTCGTCATGATCACCAAATCGGAAGAGGAGAACATCATGGAAGAGGCGATTGGCGGTCAAATTGCCGATTACCTCATCAAACCTGTGAAGCCTAGCCAACTGTTACTTACACTTAAGAAGTTGACGGAAGGTAAAGACCTCGTTCGCGAGCAAACCGCGAGTAAGTATCAGCAGCAATTCCGTGAACTACTCATGGAAATCAACTCCGGTCCAGACCATATGGAGTGGGTCGAGATCTACAAGAAGATCATCGGATGGGAATTACGTCTAGATAGCAGCCAAGCAGAAGGCATGGCTGACATTCTTGCCATGCAAAAGCAAGAGGCGAACGGTGAATTTTCGAAGTACATCGTCAAGAACTACCTCGACTGGATGGAAAGTCCAAGCGATGAGCGTCCAACCTTCAGTCATGAACTCATGCGTCAAAAGGTATTGCCACACCTAAGTGACGATATGCCGACGGTCATGGTGTTGTTTGACAATCTCCGCTTTGATCAGTGGATGATCTTGAAGCCAATTATCTCAGAGCTCTACACCATTGAGGAAGAGGAGACCTTCTACTCTATCCTACCAACGAGTACACAATACTCGCGCAACTCAATTTTTGCAGGAATGATGCCTGCTCAAATTGCGAAGACCTTCCCCGACAAGTGGCTCAACGACAACGAGAAAGGTGGCAAAAACATGCACGAAGGATTCTTCCTTACCGAGCAACTCAAGCGCGTGGTACGAAAGCCCATAAAGCACTCGTATGTCAAGATCACTCAGATTGCCAAGGCGCGCGAATTTGAAGAGAAAGCACTCGACCTCCTCAACAATGACTTGAGCGTGGTCGTCTACAACTTCATCGACATGCTGAGTCATGCACGTACCGAAATGGAAGTGCTAAAGGAACTAGCAGGCGACGAAGCAGCATATCGCTCGTTGACCCGCAGCTGGTTCTTGCACTCTCCTATCTGGAGCGCGTTGAAGAAGATAGCTTCACGTCCGGTGCGCCTGATCATTACTACCGACCACGGAACCATTCGCGTTAACTCACCAAGTAAAGTGGTGGGCGATCGAGAAACAACGACCAACCTTCGCTACAAACTAGGCCGAAACCTGACCTACGAAAAGCGTGATGTCCTAGAGATCCGCAAACCAGGAGATGCAGGTCTACCACGTCCAAACGTGAGCTCGAGCTACATCTTCGCGAAGGAGGACAAGTTTTTCCTATATCCGAACAACTACAATCACTACCACAACTACTACAAGAACACCTTCCAGCACGGCGGTATCAGCTTGGAGGAAATTGTGTGTCCGGTGATCCGGTTGAAGAGTAAGCAGGCGTAAGCTTGCTTGAGACCTACTTGGAGTCCTGCTGATCTGATGATTAGCAGGACTTCGTAGTTTTAGGCATGCGCCTCTCACTCCTCATACTATGCTCTCTACTAGTATCAAGTTTGCTCTTGGGCCAGACCTTGGCAGATAAGCTTGGATATCCGGAGGGGTCTCGACTACTCATCATCCATGCGGATGATTTGGGAATGGCACACAGTGTCAATGCGGCAAGCTTCAAAGCTTTGACAGAAGGGCACGTCACTTCGGCGAGTATTATGATGCCGACGCCTTGGGTTTCTGAGGTTGCAGCTTTCGCCAAAACCCACCCTGAGCTAGATCTAGGGCTTCACCTTACCCTTACTAGCGAGTGGGAGAATTACCGCTGGGGTCCGATGGGACGTGATTCTGTAAGCAGTCTTCTCGATGAAGACCATTACCTCCATGGCCTTTGCCACGAAATGGCAGCAACAGCCAGTGCCGTTGAAGTGGAACTTGAACTGCGCCGTCAGGTAGATCAGGCACTACTCATGGGCATTAACCCTACCCATTTAGACTCACACATGGGGTGCTTGGTTTACACGGAAGACGCCTTTTTCCAAGCCTACCTCAACGTTGCTCGCGACTATGACTTACCCCCGCTCGTTGATCGCAAATCACTAGAAGGCACAAGCCAGCATCTCGCCAAGTACGTGCAACCGACGGATCTCGTCGTTGATCGCGTTTTTGATGTCTCGAGTGCTAAGCAAAGTAATTTCAAGCTTGCCTACGATGACTTGCTCACCAACATGGGGCCTGGGGTTTCTGTTTTGCTGCTGCACTGTGCGTATGACAATGCAGAAATGCAGTCGGCTGCGGCTCCTCAAGAGGCGTATGGTTCGGCGTGGCGACAAAAGGATTTCGAGTATTTCAGTTCGCAGCATTTTGCTGATTTACTGAAAGCGCAGAACATCATTCCGGTAACGTGGAGGGAGTTGTATGCGAAGTGGAAAGCGGTCCAGTAGTAGTAGTAGTAGTAGTAGTAACGCGTTGCACGGTTAAATAATCTTAAACAGTAGAAAAAATAGATCGCACAATAAGCTAGCTGTCAGTATTTTAAAGGTGCTTAAACCAAAATATGCACCTAGCTCATGCACGACCTTCCAGCAATGTACGACCACTT
>JBGCGF010000102.1:0-5486 GCA_045110575.1 Saprospiraceae bacterium | reverse complement strand
GGATCGTAGATGTTCACGTTCGAACCATTTTCGCGTCCACCGAGAAGGTAGAACTTACGACCTACCTGCACATAACTTGCTTCGTGTCGGCCTTGCGCACAAGAGCCCGATTGTCCAAGTGCGTTACATCCTCCATTGCCGTCTATCGTTGCCCAAGTACCAAGCGCGTTGGTCGTAGCTTGATTGATGCGGATGTAGTCCCAAGTCGCATTGAAAACGCCTGATCCTGCAGGAGTCGCAAGAATACCTACTGCTGGCGCTGCAGAACCTTGCACCGTCGCCAGTAAGTTTCCTTGAAGTTGGATCGGTGAGCCGAGCGCTTGCAACCCGTTTCCGATATCAATGCTTGGTTGTACCGTTCCTGATGCAGGATCAATTTCGAGGTAAAGCTTAATTTCACTAGCGGTCTCTAGGCCAGGGATGGTGAAGTTGTTCCCAGTCACATTCGCATCGTTTTCTTGATACTGAACTTGGACGAGATATCCACCTGAATAAATAGGTACAAGCTTGAGGTAGTTGACTTGACTTCCGTCGCTAAGTGTAATACCAGCTTGCTGATAGTTGGTAGGTGTGCCTGTCCATATTGGTCCAAGAAGCTTTGTTTCTAGCGTTGTTGCAGGAGAGGATTGCGTTAACGGGAATCCGAGCTGGAATCCATTCTTGAGTGAATTGTTCGCGTTGTATGCATCTCCGTTCGCTTGATTATTAATGGAGAATAGACCTACAGCGCCTCCTGCTATAATCTCCGTGCTTGAATTGTTTTCATCGGCGATGTTGTTCAGGTAATCCTGACCGTTGGTCATGAGTCCCGTAAATCCAACTCCGAAAAATCCTGTTCCTGGATCACCATTCAAGAGCGGCAAGTCAAGTGGTAGAACAGTGTTTTGGCCATTGCTTGCATCGAGTGCAAATGCATCTGTATTGTCGTTGATTCCATCGTCGTCATCGTCCGGGTCATTAAGGTTAGAAACCTTGAAGCCGTTTATCAATGTTCCGTCTGCATCTGGAGGAGTACTTGCCTGTGAGCAAGGATCAGTTCCATTTTGAGTCTCGTCGGCATTGGTGTATCCGTCGTTGTCATTGTCTAGCGTGTTACTGTTTACAGATTGGCAGCCACCAGTTGGACCGCTAGTTGGAGTGAATACGGTGATGTTGTCTGCTCCATAAGTTGCTGCCCAGATTGTACCCGGGTAGGCTCCGTTGTCTCCTTGTGAGGTAACATCAAGTGGAACAGAGCCAAAGTTTTCAGCGATTACACTCACTGCCGAAGCGCCATTGATTGTGCCGTTTGCATTACGTTGAATACGGTAGAGTTTACCATTAAAGCTTGCGGCAAGAAGGTCTCCTTGCAGAGCGCCTCCGTTCGCGCTTGAAGTGTATTCGCACATGCCATTGGTTGAGGCTTGAACTGTGAATACACTTGGATCGTCAACACCTGGATTTTGGTAATCTCCTTCGATTGGATTTGCAAGGCTGTTCGGCACTGGTGGCCAATCGCTAGGAAGTGGATTGGCTCCACTCGTGCTTGTGCGCCAAGTACCTGCGTTACCACCGCCACCACCGCTCTGGGTGAAAAGACCTGCTCCGCTTGGATTGGCGCGAATCGGATTTGGGTGTCCGCCATAGTAGCCTTGGCCTGTGATGAAGTGAAGTCCGTCTTGGTTGTTGACTTGTGCATCATTGGGTCCAGGACCGGTAGATCCCGGTTCACCGCTCACCCAGTTGTTGGTTGCAGATCCTACGCCTTCATTTGCAGGATGACCACCCCAGCCGCCGTTCGGTCCGTTGTCCCAACCATAGAGGTTTCCGTCTTGGGTGAGGACTAGGTCATATAAATTTCGAAAGCCAGGTGCGTAAATCTGTACAGGACTGTTTACCGTAATCTTAGCTTGATTAAGTCCGTCGTTGCCTCCAAACGGGTCACCGACATCTGCGCCTCCTGGTCCTGTGTTGGCGCGTGTTGGGTCATCAAGTGTAGGTAGGTCGTACTTGTAAGAAGATCCGTCTTCTGCCCAGGTTTTGGTAGGAAGTGCGTTGATCGCTGCGAGGTCCACGGTAAGGACCGCACCTGAATAAGCGTACTCGGTCGTGAAGGCAAAGTTATTTGATGGTGAACCGGCGTTGGTGTGGCCGCCTTGGGCAACGTAGAGGGTATTGCCGTCTATTTGTATACCGTTGCTCGCGTGGTTTTCTTCCGAGCGTGGCAGTCCACGAACGAGGTCCAGTCGTTGCCACGTTCCTCCAACTTTCGTCAGTTTGTGGATCATGCCTGAGTTGGTGTCGAGGTCAAGATCTGCACCGCCGCCGCCGCCGCCAATTCGGTAGTCTGAGCTGGTCACGTATAGGATAGGTGAGCTTGCCGTTCCAGTCACGAGAATGCCCGTGACTTGACGACTCACTGCGCCATTGTACACTTCACCATTGAAGTCCTGGTGGTTGAGTACTTGACGAATAACGTTTATCGTCTCGGTAGCCGTGACGGAATAAGTAGCGCCATTGTTGGTCACGGTAAACGCCTTGATCTCTCCGTTTTGTTGACTTACATACAGCCTGTCATCCGGTCCGAATTGGATTGAGGTTGGGTTGTTCAGGTTCGCTCCTGTAAGTCCAGCGGAGTTGAAGCTCTGGGCGTGGATGCTGTTAAAGCTTACGCTAAAACACAGGGTGAGGAGCGCCAACGCTAGGGTTAGCGGTTGAAGTAGGTGTCGCACTTTTGGTAGTTTTCTCAATAATAAAGGGCTGTCAGCTAGGCATTTACATGCGTCGTTAACAGCGCTCTAAACTACGAAATCACATCCGTGAAACCTATGACTACTATAGAGTAGGCCTTTTTAGGTAGGAGGCTGTGCTGCGTTGCCTTTTAGGAAGGCGTTTTGGTAGGTTGCCTTGGTGCTTTGGCTCTTGCTTAGGCTAGAGGCCTTGTGCTTATTGAGCTTGCCGGAGGCCACGTCGTTGAACCGTTTTGAATGAGCATTATTGGAAAGCATGCCTTTTTTGCTTCTGGGAATGGTGGTTCAACGACGTGGCGCCTTCCCTTTTGTGCTTCGGCTCTAAGGATTTTTGGCCATGGGCTTTTAGGGAGGCCACGTCGTTGAACCGTTTTGAATGAGCGTTATTGGATAGCATGCTTTTTGTGCTTCGGGGAATGGTGGTTCAACGACGTGGCGACGTGGCGGTAGCTTGCTACTTGCCCGTCTCTACGAGCTCTGCTGGCGTAGACAAGTTGCGGCTCGTTTCCATTAGGCGAATGGCCTCGGCGCGGTAGCCTTTTACGTCTGTGCCACGGGCTTTTTCGGCCATAGGTATAAGCGTGGTGTAGTCGAAGCTCGCCGCAAAATCACTCTGCTTGAGGAGTAAGCTCCAGCCTGCAACCGAGGCAGACCATTGAAACGCTTCAGAGGTATTGGTGCGCCCTGAATTTGTTGAACGGGAAGCAGTGCTGCTTGCATCGACGGTCACCTCCACTTTCTCTTGACTTTTCTCGTCCTGTGGGTGCTTGTACTTCATGCGCACGGTAGCAAGCTCCTTGGTGTACTTGATCCCATCTGTGCCTTTTGGTTTCTGATATTTCAGTCCGTCTACATTAGGAAGGAAATCAGATTTTCCGCCGGCAGGGATAATCTCATAGAGTGCGGTCACGGTATGTCCAGAGCCCATGTCGCCAGCATCCTTTTTGTCGTCGTTAAAATCTTCTGCTGCGAGGAGGCGACTTTCATAACCTACAAGGCGATAAGCGGCAACTTGGGCAGGGTTGAATTCCACCTGTAGCTTGACATCTTTGGCAACCGTGAACATGGTGCCACCAAACTCTTCGACTAGGACCTTACGAGCCTCAAGCATGTTGTCGATATAGGCTGCGTTTCCGTTGCCTTTTTCGGCAAGTGTCTGCATACGTGCGTCTTGATAGTTGCCTTTACCGAAGCCAATCACACTAAGGAAAACGCCCGTCTTTCGCTTCTCTGCGACGAGTTTCTCGAGCGATTTGTTGGCCGTCGTTCCAACATTGAAGTCACCGTCTGTAGCGAGAATAATCCGGTTGTTGCCTCCTTTGTTGAAGTGCTTTTCAGCAAGCTGATAGGCGAGTAGGATACCTGCCGCACCGGCGGTACTACCACCTGAACTAAGCTTGTCAATAGCTGCAAGAATGACCTCTTTTTGATCTCCAGAGGTAGGTTCTAATACGAGGCCTGCGTTGCCAGCATAGGTTACGATGCTCACCTTGTCTTCGGCACGTAGCTGCGGGACGAGTAGGCGATACGCTTCCTTCAGCAAAGGGAGCTTATCTTGAGAATTCATGCTGCCCGATACATCGATAAGGAAGACGAGGTTAGAAGGAGGAAGGTTGTCTACATCGAGTTCTTTTGCTTGCAATCCGATGTGAAGGAGTTGGTGATTTTCATTCCAAGGACAATCACCGAGTTCGGTGGTAATTGAAACAGGGTCTTTCCCTTCAGGCTGAGGGTAATCGTAACTGAAGTAGTTGATCAATTCTTCTGTACGCACGGCGTCAGATGGAGCCATTTGGCCTTGGTTGAGGAAGCGGCGCACATTGGCATACGCGGCTACATCTACATCAGCGCCAAAGGTGGAGAGCGGTTCGTTTTGCGGAAGCTGAAAGAGGTTCTCAGTGAAGGAGCGATAGTCTTCTCCTGAATGCTTGGGTGTCGGTTCGCGATAGGTGCTGTGCCCAGGTTTTTGTGCTCCTACAATCCGGATGCCGTCGATGGTGTATTGGGTCTTGTACCTGCGTCCACCTCTTAGCCTGACGGCATCACCTTCTTGGGCACTGGTCGCTCCAGCCGACATAGAGGCAATAGCATTGATATTTCTTGTTCCTAGTTTTTTTCGGTCTTTTGACGTCAACGTCAACGTCAAGCCTTGTGAAGTTTCATCAACTTCCATTGGATCGACTGTGTAAGTCATTACAACAACCTCTTCTAGAGAAGCTCCTTGGTCGCTAAATTGATTGTTGAGCAGAACTTCTACGCCTGGTAGTACGTCGACTGTTTTGACGAGTATTGGTCTAAAGCCTACATAGCTGAACTCTACGTTGTAGGTGCCAGGGTCAATGTTGATACGATAGTTTCCATTGAAGTCTGTAGCGGTGCCAGTAATGAAATTTTCGCCTCGTAGAATTTTGATAGTTCCTCCAATTACGGGGCTGCCAAGTTCATCGGTAACGTTACCGTAGATAGCTTGCTGTGCGAGTAGTGTGCTTTCGCCAAAACCTAAAAGGAGAAGGCTAAGCAGAAAAGTGAATTGTAATCTCATGATGCTTTATTTGCTCATGAGATGCAAAGAGGGATTGGATTGCATAAACCCAATCCCTCTTAGAGCAATAGAGCGTGTTTAGGAAATCCAATACGACTAAAAATTGGCTGATTTTTCACTGGTTTTCGTTAAAAATGCTCGAAATAGCCAGCTATTCCTTGCGCTTTTTGCCTAAATCAGCAATAAATCATCTCAATTTCGCCAGAATCCGAATT
>JBGCGF010000101.1:0-51870 GCA_045110575.1 Saprospiraceae bacterium | reverse complement strand
CGAATCAAGATCATCGGGCGTGTTCAGCTCCCTCCCTTCATTCATCATTTGTCATAGTTGAGTTTTTGAGACCGTTTGGCAAGGTGGTCACCGTTCCCTTTTAGCTACCGAAACTGTATTGAGAAAAAAATGTGTGTTGTTGTGTTACAGGGTCGACTATTGCAAACGCCGTTTCAAATAGCCTAGAATACAGTCTACATTCGGCCAATTTGTGACATGAAGTTTTGGCGAAAGCCTAAAAATACCTAATGCGCCTTCGCCCTATCAGTCAAGGATTTACATAAAAACATTGCACGCCCAACCCAATATCTACGGGCATTTAGAGCGCCAAAAAAAACTAATTTCTTTGTGACTTTGCGCACAATAAGGCGTTGAATAACGCCTTTGAGGGGTTAAAATCCATTCAACCATAAAGCCAGGAGAGAATTAAGAGTAGTTAGTGTACATTTGACGCTAAGCCCTACCTTGAATCCAAACTTCACCTATGTTACTCGTCGCCGACAGCGGTTCCACAAAAGCAGACTGGACTTTTATCGATGCCGATGGCAATCGGACGGACATCCATAGCATCGGACTTAATCCTAACCTTCATACTTCGGCGGAAATCAGAAATGTGATCGAGTCTATTGCTCCTGATCACATTCCTGCGCAGAAAGTCAAGTGGGTCTATTACTACGGAACGGGGATTTGGGATCAAAAGCGCGGAGACAAAGTTGGCGATGTACTTAAAGCCACCTTTGGTAGTGCAACCGTAGAAGTCAAGCATGATTTACTTGGTGCAGCTCGCGCAGCATGTCAAGGTGAGCCTGGCATTGCATGTATTCTCGGAACGGGTTCTAACAGCTGCCTTTACGACGGCACCAAAGTGATAGACAACGTTACCAATCTCGGATGGCTTCTAGGAGATGAAGGCTCAGGAGTCGATATCGGCAAACGATTGATTCGTGCATACAGCTACCGCGAACTGCCAAAGGCGGATAGCGATCATTTTGAAGAGTCTACTGGCCAAAACAAGATGTCCATTGGAAACGGACTTTACGGTCCGTCGAACACCAATCGTTTCTTGGCTAGCTTCAGTCCGTTTATACACGACAACCTTCATCGGCCAGCCATTAAGCAACTGGTGATAGATTCCTTTACAGAGTTTTTCCGCAGACACGTTTTTAAATACGAGAATGCGTCAACTTTGCCGTTGAACTTCATCGGGAGTATTGCTCATCACTATGAGTCCATCTTACGTGAAGTTTGCGCAAGTGAAGGTTTGACTTGCAAGACGATTACACAAAAACCCATTGACGCACTGGTGCAATTTCACCGGACGCAGCACTAACTCTCCGCATGAGTAAAGAAATCAAACGCATCGCAGTAATGACCAGTGGTGGTGACGCCCCTGGAATGAATGCCGCTATTCGCGCAGTTGTGCGAGCTGGTTCATATCATGACCTTCATGTGTACGGCATTAGCCGTGGGTATGAAGGAATGATCAACGGTGATATTCAGCGACTTGAACCCCGTACGGTTGGAAACATTATCCATCGCGGTGGTACTTTCCTCAAGACGGCAAGAAGTAAAGACTTCCGCACACCAGAAGGACGGAAGAGCGCTTACGATTCGTTGGTCGCGCATGACATTGATGCATTGGTGGTCATCGGTGGTAACGGCACCTATACTGGTGGCAAGATTTTCGGTGAAGAGTACGACATTCCAATTATTGGAGTCCCTGGTACTATTGATAATGACATCTGTGGTACAGATTGGACGATCGGCTACGACTCTGCTGTCAATACAGCAATGGAATGCGTCGATAGGATTCGTGACACAGCCGAAAGCCATAGTCGAACCTTCTTCGTAGAAGTGATGGGACGACATTCTGGCTTTATCGCATTGAGCACTGCCGTTGCAACAGGTGCAGGTCGCGTCCTCATACCTGAGAGCAGCCCAGAAGCGCTAGACACCACCATCAACTTCCTCAAGAAGTCAATGAAACGTAAGAAGCAATTCTCACTCATCATTGTTGCCGAAGGAAATCCGTTCGGAGGTGCTGCCGAAATTGCAAAGGTTGTTGGCGATGCTATTCCTGCAATGGAAGCCAGAGTTGCTGTTATTGGTCACTTGCAGCGAGGCGGTTCGCCGACACGCATTGATCGAATCATTGCATCTCGCATGGGGTACGGTGCTGTCGAAGGCTTACTTGCGGGTGAAGAAGCTGTTGCAATAGGACTTGTCAATGATAAATTGACCTACACACCTTTTGCCGAAGCAATCAAGGACGCGAAGCCGGTAAGTGATGAAATGATGCGCTTGGCCGAGATTTTGGCCTTGTAGATTGTGTCCAAAGCCATCCTCAATCGACTCGTTGCGTACTATCGAAGTTGCTATCAGCTTGATACTGGAGCTCTTCACGTCAGTCATGCTTTCGCCAAAACAGGTGGACTTCACACGTTCGTTGACTCACTCGATCTCTTTCAGCGAGAAGGAACGCTATTCCCGTTACCAACCGAGGTAGGACAAGCGTTTGAAGAATCACTGAATAAGGATGGACAAGAAAAGGCACTTGTAGGATGGCTTTGGCCGCTTGCCGCTCCAGGACGTTCGCCATACGGCAAGTACCTCGAACTGTTTGCACCTGTTGTTCTTTACGAAGCAAGTTTAGTCGTAGACGAAGGAATCTACTATGCTGAACTAGAGCTACATCTGCCTCAGCCTAATCCAGCATTTACGGATTGGTTTTCAGAGAAATCTTCTTTAGATGCATCGGAATTAGCATCAGTGCTGAGTCCTGCACGCTGGACAGATGTAGCGATCGAGCATTTTTCCGCTGAACTAAATAAATCGGAAGTCCTTCAAGTCGACCTCAAAGATCACCATGAGTCGCTTGATACAAGTGTCGAAGAACACGAAAAAGGCGCTTCGAAAATCCTACCGCATGGCGGGTTCTCTATTATCCCTAGAGTCAAGGGCTCTCTTGGTGTGTTGCATGAACTAAGTCTTCTCGCAGACAAGAAGATTACGAGTAAACCGCTTTCAGTGCTACTCACTGGAGAGCATTACCAGATCAAGGCCGTAGCAGAAACGACCGAGCCTATTTTGGTCAAAGGAAGTTTGAGCGACAATCAAAAACGCATCGTTTTCTCATCTGACGTGAACACGTTGACTCGTGTTGTTGGACCTCCAGGCACAGGGAAAAGCTTCACCACTGCAGCTATAGCTTCTCATGCATATGCACGAGGCCAAAGAGTACTCGTCGTCAGTCGGAACCAAGAAGCGGTAGAAGTCGTCGCAGACAAAATCGAGAACGAACTGGAGATGAAGAACCTTGTGGTTCGTGCCGCGCGTCCGACTTCTCGCACGCACCTGCGTAATCGTATGAAGCGGATTCTCAATAAAATCGGAATCGCTCAAATTGACACCAAAGATTTCAGACTGAAGAAAAGTCTTTTATCCGGTCAGCTTAAAAATATTCGGAAGTTTGAAAAATCACTGACCAAACGACAACGATCGATCTACAATAGATCACAACGCATGTTTAGCGCTCGCGGCAAATGGCATGAATCTATTTTGCGCAGTGCGTACTCGATCATTAGCGCTAAAAAGGAAAGTCTAAACGAGCTTACCGCTCTAATGATTGATGAAGAACGACAGTTTCAATATATCGTTAGTGAATCTCAGCATCAAACCTATAACGCTCGAATCTTAAGACTTCTAAATAGCAACTTTCATTCTTTGAAAGCTTTTGCAAAAGGACTTACAGAGAAAAAAGGAGTTGCAAGAGATAAGAGCTTCGCAGAAGCAAATTTCGATGTTATCCTTGATGCACTCCCTATATGGACAGTCACGACTGCAGACCTACACAAGGTCCTTCCTCTGGAGAAAGAGATGTTTGATTTAGTCATCATCGATGAAGCAAGCCAGACGGACATTGCAAGTTCTATTCCTGCGCTCTACCGCGCCAAACGCGTAGTAATCATTGGCGATCCTTTCCAGCTTAGGCACATCAGTTTCGTGAGTGGAGAGCAGCAAAATGAACTAAAAAAGCGCTTTCAACTCGACGACATACCCAGCGATCCGCTCAATTATCGCGATGTAAGCATCCTTGACTTGGCAGAGATGCGCACCCAAAGCGGTCTAGAGGTCCACATGCTTGATGAACACTTCAGAAGCCAGCCTGAGATCATCCAGTTTAGTAATGAGACATACTACGCTGGCTCGCTCAAGATCATGACGCGCGGCATCGTCGAACCTGCTACTCCTCCACTAAGAGCTACACGCGTGAAAGGACTCCAAGACAAATCAGGAGTCAATACAAAAGAAGCCAACTTTATTCTTAGCGAGTTAAAACGTCTTATAGCGCTAATGCGCCATCGGGGTTCAATGAAGACCATCGGGATCTTGACGCCATTTAGGGCGCAAGCGAAATATCTCGAAGGAAAAGTAAAGAAGCTGATACACATCAGAGAAATTCACGATTGCAAAATCTTCGTCGGAACGCCTTTTCATTTCCAAGGCGAAGAACGAGACATCATGTTGCTTTCATTGGTGCTCTCCGATGAAAGCCACTCAGCGGCATTTAGGTACTTAGAAAAGCCAGGTGTTTTCAACGTAGCAATCACCCGTGCCCGAGATATTCAAAAGGTGTATCACAGTTTCGATCCAAACGGGAAATACCAGGACAACATCGCTTCCAAATATTTACGTCAAATCGGAGAAGATATCGAGACGGTCTCAACGGCAGATATCTCTACCTCCACTCAATTCTTCGACGATTTACTTCAACGACTTCGCGAAATACCAGATCTAGTATTCGATCAGGATGTAATCATTGCTGGTCAGCGATTAGACCTCCTGTTATCCTATCAAGACAGACAAACCGCAATTGATCTCGTCGGAATAGTTGGACCTAGAGGCGAATCTCTTCCTATCCATGCCGTTAGGTCACTGTCACGTATCGGAATTTCGGTACTCTACCTTGATGCTTTTGACGGCGTTGAAGCCTGCATAGCAGAACTCCAAATGGCAATTTCCAAAAAGGACTAATTCCTACGGACCTCTAAACGGATGTGCAAGATGTCAGTCAAAGCTCTTCTAACATCAATACGTTATACTTCCTAGATTCGCGAAATGCTGAAACCTGGACGCTCAAGCTCATTTATACTATTCGCTAGCCTGCTCATCACGTGTTTTGGCGTAAGCTGTACACAAGAATCTGAACGTGCTATCCCGCTCTTTCCTTCTGCAGAAGAAGGTGGAGATGAAGGAACAGCACGCACCGACTGGATCGAGCGCATGCACACCGGCGGCCAACTAGGATCAAATTGGCGAAGTATCGAGCGCGCAAACCAATCAGAGATTCGCACACAACTCCGAAAGAAGGGTAACCTCAGCGCTCGGGGCATAATGCCTGACTCACTCTTCCCTGGCTACAAAGGCACCTGGGCAGAACGCGGCTCAAGTACGCAAGCTGGAAGTGTAATCGCAACCGCATTTGATGCTGAGACTGAATCGCTGTTTACCATCAGTGCGGGAGGCTCGTTCTGGAAAGGAGACCTCGACGGATCAAGTTGGGAAGTCATTGACCAGAAGCGCCGTCTCGGCGGAAACGTTCTGGAGGCCATTCGACTTGCTGATGGCTCTTTGAGAATCATCACCACAGAAGATAATGTCCCGCTAATTTCAGGTGACGGCGGACAAACTTGGACCGAATCTACAGGTATACCAGCAGCCGTTAACGGTTGGGCAGACTCGAGACAAATGGTACAAGTTGAGCGTGCAGACGGACTGCACCTATACATGCTATCGAAAATGGGCTACTGGGAAAACATCAACCTCTATGAGAGTCTGGACATGGGTATGACCTGGCAAGTTGTCCTTTCGGATGTAGGCTTCCAGTTTAACGATGTCACACTGATGAAGCCACACAACTATGAAAACCCGATGTTGCTCTCGTTAGAATCGAACAGCCTTATGGAAATCAAAGCCACTGGCATTGAAGACTTAGGGACTACGCTGTTTGACGATTTCACAATCGAACGAATTCGCTTCGCAGGTGGAGCGTCTAGCACAGACCTTCTGTTGTACGCATTGGCTGAAGACAATTCAGTACTCAAAAGTTTAGATACTGGTCGCACATGGACCGCAGGGGCACGGCTGACCGCACGCCCTTGGACCGTTGGTTTTGCGGTAAACCCAAGCAACAATCAAGAAGTAATCGCAGGTGCAGTTGATGCTTTCGTGAGTAGAGATGCGGGTCAATCCTTTGACAAGGTCAATGGCTGGGCTGAGTACTATAGAGATCCTGAGACGAAGATGCACGCGGACATGATGGCCTTCAATACCATTACAGACTCCGACGGAACCGAAGTAATGATCATCAGTAACCACGGTGGACTTTACATCAGCGACAACTGGTTTGGAAATACCTACAACATCGGATTGGAAGGTCTCAATGTTGGACAATTCTATACCGTACGTTCTCACCCACGCTTCCCTGATCACATCTTTGGTGGAACGCAAGACCAAGGATTCCAACGGGGTTCTGGTAACATCGGGGAAATCATTCCGATGGAACAAGAAATCAGCGGTGATTACGGCCACCTCACGTTTACAAAGGAAGGTCAGCACCTATGGATGGTCTACCCTGGAACAGCAGTAGCCTACTGGGAAGATCCACTCACCGGTCTTAGTGATTGGTACGAGATTGATTCAGAAGATGAGTCCGTATGGCTCAGTCCAGTGGTTGCTCACCCTGATCCAACACGTAATGCCGTGTTAGTCGCTGGAGGAAGCGCTGTCGATAATGAAGAAGGCAGTTTCGTCTTAACTTTTGAAGCAAACGGAGGTACCGTTACGCCTCAGCAAGGTAATTTTGATTTCAAAGACGAAAGTGCTGGCGGAGTTCTTAGCTCCCTTGCGACAAGTCCTCAAAACCCAGACACTTGGTACACAGCGACCGACAATGGACGATTCTTCCGTTCTTTTGACGGAGGTACTTCATGGGAACAAACCGTCAACTTCGTTCCAGGAGGACACTACTTGTATGGCCAATCCATTGAGCCTTCACCTGCTCAAGACAGCACCCTTTGGTTAGCAGGAAACGGCTACAGCAACCCTGCGGTATACCGTAGTTCGGATGCTGGAGAAACGTTTGTAGCAGATGCTGAAGGCCTGCCGAATACAATGGTTTTTGACCTCACGAGCTCAGATGACGGTAGCCTCATGTTTGCTGCTACAGAAGCAGGACCATATGTGTACGTCGTTGATTCTACCCGATGGTACAGTCTAATGAATGAAAATACGCCAGTACAAACGTATTGGAGTGTCGAGTGGGTAAGCGCTGATTCAGTAGCCCGATTTGGTACGTATGGCCGAGGCATCTGGGATCTACAAGTTGGTCAGTTACCGACTACTCCTGACACGATCTTGGTTTCGACGAACAGCCCCCTCATTACGGTTGCGGCATATCCTAACCCTGTACTCGATCAGCTAACGATTACAGCTGAGTCACCGATTAAGAGCTATCGCGTTTTTGATCCTATTGGACGTGTCATTGCAAGAGAGCAGTTTCAGCTTTCGCCAAAACCTGTGGTGTCGCTTCAAACGCAGCGCTGGTCTACCGGAATCTACCGTATTGAGGTAGAGACGAGCGAAGGAAAAGGCATACGCTCTGTAGTTAAGAGATAAAGGAATCGGGGTTCAGAAATGACGGCTTCTGTGCTCTGCACAAGGCATTTCTGAATCCCGATCTAAAGAAACCTCGGTCCTAATTGTTGGTTCCCTTCTCTGTTTAAAGCAGACTAGGTCAGCCCGAGTAGAGCTCAGATGCCGCTGGTAGACGAGCTGGAGAATAAAATCAGAGGTACTTTTTACGGTTCAGTCTCGCACCATTCTGGTATCATCCACTTTTAGGCCAGCCCGAGCAGAGCTCGGAAGCCGCCGGCCTAGTCGCTAGTACTATGACCAAAACTTAACATTAGAATCTTCCACAGGACTTGGCGGGGGAAGAATGTTGGCTTACGTTTGTGTAACCTTAGACTAAGTCTAGATAAGGATAACCAAAATCAGTCATTCCTATGAAACCACTTCTCACTCTCCTTCTACTCACTTCTTTCTTCTTCATTAGCTGCGGCGATGATGATCCAGTGACTCCAACCTTGGAGGTTCCTACTACTTACACGTTTGATAATGTCAGCTACGGCGGCCAACTCTCACGCTTGGCTCAACTCGGCGAGTTAAAGAGCTACATGGTTACTGCTCAAAGCGGTGAAGCACTAGATGCTGATCGCCTCAAAGCAATGTATGCCAACGAAGAAGGAGCGGACTTTAGCCGTAGCTACGAAAAGGACATCCGTTCGAAGACGTTCGAGATCGTACGCGAAAACTTCGACACATACCTTGAGCTACTTGCTCAAAACAGTACATCTACTACCCCAGCCTCTTCTGGTGTTGCAGGAATCTCAACCAGTCCAGACGGTGAGAAGAACTACGTTCTTAATGAGAATGGCGTTGAGTACATCCAAATCATTGAGAAGGGCCTCATGGGCGCTTGCTTCTACTACCAAGGAACCAGCGTTTATCTTGGAGAAGACAGAATGAATGTCGACAATGAGACTGTTGAACCTGGCGAAGGAACAGCAATGGAGCATCACTGGGATGAGGCATTTGGTTACTTCGGTGTAGCTACAGATTTCCCTTCAAATACAGATGGAGTTGTGTTTTGGGGAGACTATTGCAACGATCGCGACGCAGATCTGCAAACCAATTCAGTTATGGATGCTTTCCTTACTGGACGAGCTGCTATTTCTGCTAAGAACCTAACAGTACGTGATGAGCAAATTACCACTGTCAGAGAAAAGTGGGAGCTCGTTTCTGCTGCAACAGCGATTCACTACCTCAACGGAGGTCTTGCTAATCCAGACGACCAAGCACGACGTCTTCACGCTATTAGCGAAGCGATTGCATTCGGATGGTCACTACAGTTTAACGAAGCGACACGCATAAGCAGAACAGAGGTCAACAGCTGGCTCGAAGGCTTTGCTGGTAGTTCTGTGATCACTGAAATGAACCTCTACAACACTACAGATGCTCAACTTGAAGAAGCACGTAGAGTTTTGGTGGAAGCTTACGGCCTTGAAAGCTCGGCAGCTACCCTTTAATCTAACCCTATGAGACTATTCCTTTTCGCCTTTCTCCTATTCAGCCTTGCCGCTTGCGGTCCGGATGATGAAGGCACAAGTACGAACTGCACTTCAAGTGTTGATCAAGCAGAGGTGCTTTTTCGGTACAGTGAAATCATTACAAGAAGGGTGGGATTAACATTTTCAACCTCTAACGGATTAAAATCTAAAGCACAATTCTATGCGGACGTTCCTTCCGAGGCAAATTTGGAAGGCGTTAAGCGCTCTTTCATCGACCTAACCGTCGAATGGATGAAAACTGAACCGTATTCGTTCGGGCCCGATGGATCATTGCAAACAGCATTAGAAGTTAATCCTTTCCCCATCGACGAAGCTGCTGTTGATGTTCATTTTAATGCAAGAGGTTTTGATGCAAGTCTTCCTTTAAACTTTGATCGTGGACTACCGGCACTAGAATATCTGTTGTTTAACGGAACGACTGCAGAAGTTCATCAACGGTTTCAAGTCAATCCCGGCTCTACTCAAATAATTTTAGATTTTATCGACGCTTTTCAAGCCCAAGTACTTAAACTATCAACGGTTTGGAACGATGCAGAAGCCGACTTTAGAATTAATACCGGCACTTCTGCTGGAAGCGGAATCAGTGTGCTCATCAATAGCCTTAGCAAGCACTTTGAAGACACTAGACGTGATAGGCTAGGAACTCCGTTTGGTGTAACAACCTTAGGCTTTCCAAATCTGCAAACGGTCGAGGCACCCTACAGTGCTAGGTCGCTAGAACTCTTGGCCCTAGCTGTAAAATCTAGTCAAAGTGCATTCTTTGCTACAGATGTTGTAGGTAACCAAAACCTACCAAGCCTTGCCGACTACCTCCGCGGACTTCCCTCTGCAGATGCAGCAACCTTGGTTGACGATATTGAATCTCAGTACACTTTGATGCTCACCACCCTTGACGAAATTGACGGTTCGCTAAAAGTAGCCGTTGAGCAAGATAGAGACGATGTTCAAGAGGCTTACAACGCGATTTCGCGTCAGGTGGTCAATTTGAAAACTGATGTTCCGGCAGTCGCTTGTGTTGCCATTACTTACGTGGACAACCCAAGTGACAGCGACTAAATGAGCTCACCACAGCACATATCAATCGCTACCGACAATGGGCGTAATGACTTCTGGCAACGACTGGAAGGCATTACGCCCTTGGTCGTATTCAGGATCCTGTTCGGACTTGTCGTAGCGTTTGGTGCTGTTCGCTTTATGACAGAAGGTTGGATAGAGACCTTACTGGTCGAACCTGATTTCTTCTTTAGCTTTTGGGGATTCGGTTGGATCCCTCGGCCGAACCGCATTGTTGCTTATGCGCTCTACGGTTTGATTACCGCTTCAGCGGTAGCGGTCTCCTTAGGTTATCGATATCGCTGGTCTTTAGCGATTCTACTTTTCAGTTTTACGTATGCCGAGTTGCTCGATGCGACCAACTACCTAAACCACTACTACCTAGTCGTTCTGCTGACGATTCTGATGCTGTTTACACCAGCGCATCGAGCGTTTTCTATGGATGTTCGCTCAGGTCGCGTGAAACAACAACTGAAGGTCCCAAAATGGCATCGACATGTGCTGATGCTTCAACTAGCGCTGGTCTACATTTTTGCTGGTTTAGCCAAGGTCGACAGTGACTGGCTTTTAGAAGCAATGCCGATGGCGATCTGGTTGCCCGAACGTGCTCACTACCCTATCGTTGGTCAGTTACTTAAGCAGCCATGGGTGGCATTTGTACTTAGCTGGGCGGGCTGTTTGTACGATTTAACCATTGTTGCTTTTCTCCTTTGGAGACCAACTCGCAAATGGGCTTATGCGGCTGTTATCGTCTTTCATATGATGACATGGTCATTGTTCAACATTGGTCTGTTTCCATTAATCATGATGACGAGTACGCTGTTGTTCTTCAATCCGAAAGAGCAGCAGGATTTTCTAAATCGCATTCGTTACCGCTTACTATCCTGGCGTTATCGTGGCGAGATGTTCTTAGAAGAAGTTGTTCTGTGGAATTCTCACCCAGAATTGAGGGCAGCAGGGATTTGGAGTTCTGCAGGAGTTTGGAACACCCAACACATTGAAGAAAATAGCAATATGAAACCTGATCAAGGGCAGGTTCCTGTTCTGTGTTCGGAACACGTGACTGTTGCAAAACCAAGCAAAATTATTAAAACCTGTTCGGAACACCTGACTGTTGCCGCCCTTAATACAAGTCAAAAAAATCAACGCAATCTTCTAGGCGGCTCAAGCCTCACAGCATCTTTCCTTGCCTTTTACTTCCTCATCCAGCTCGTCCTTCCTCTCCGCACGCTCGCCTACCCCGGCCCTGCAGCTTGGGGTGAAGAAGGTTACCGATTCGGTTGGCGCGTAATGCTCGTTGAAAAAGCCGGTAACGCAACTTTCACCGTTACCGACAAAGCGACAGGACGACGTGCAGAGGTGAATAACCAGGACTACCTCACACCATACCAAGAGAAGCAAATGGCCATTCAGCCAGACTTCATTCTTCAGTTTGCGAAGCACGTTGCTACAGATTTCGAGACCCGTCATCTTTTCGTCGATCCAATTGTCAATGTTGAGAGTTTTGTGGCACTAAACGGACGCAGATCACGCCGTTTAATCAATCTAAATAGTGACCTTGCAGCCGAGGAAAACGGGCTTTCGCCAAAACCTTGGATACTCCCTTTTGAACGATGAAGAAGTCACTACAATTCTTGTCCATTTGGGTCTTGGCTTTTGCCTTACTGGGTTTCGCTACGACATCCTTTGCGCAGCAGACTTCCATCTCTGGTGTCATTTCCGACAAGTCGACCAACAATCCTTTAGACCTCGTCGTAGTCAGTGCATTCGAAGGAAAGTTCAATACGCTCAGCGATGGGAAAGGACGCTTTCAATTGGAAATCGTCCGTCAAGATGTACCGAGCGAATTTGAAGCTCAAGCTAGCATTCCCGTTACCTTTCAACTACTCGGCTACTCTACCGTAACGATCGATTTAGTCGTTGGAGCGAAAGACATCCGAATTGACCTTACCGAGCAAAACTTCGAACTTTCTACCGCAACGGTCGTCGATAAGAGTCGCGGCGAATTAGCGCAAGTCACCCTTAGAGATGTAGATGGTGTAGCCATCTACGCAGGTCGCAAAAACGAACTCATCCTTCCAAATAAGCTCGACGCCAACCTTGCAACCAACAATGCTAGAGAGATCTTCAAAGGCGTTGCTGGACTAACCGTCTGGGAGAATGACGGTGCTGGTTTACAGCTAAGTATCGGCGCGCGTGGACTTGACCCTAACCGAACTTCTAACTTCAATACACGCCAAAACGGCTTCGATATTTCGGCAGACGCGCTGGGCTACCCGGAAAGCTACTACACGCCACCTGCACAAGCTTTACAACGCATCGAACTCGTTAGAGGAGCTGCCAGCTTGCAGTACGGTACTCAGTTCGGCGGACTTCTCAATTTCAAATTGAAAGAAGGTGTTGCTGATCGGAAACTTCAAGTTGTTTCTGAGCAGACGGCTGGAAGCTTCGGCCTTTTCAATAGCTTCAATTCAGTTGGCGGAACGATCGGCAAGATCAACTACTACGCGTTTGGTCAGTTCAAACGAGGCGATGGCTGGCGTGATAATTCTGGTTTCGAACAGTCGACAGGTTACCTAGACGTTCATTATCAGCTTTCGCCAAAACTCCGTATCGGCATCGAGCTTACCAAGATGCAGTACCTCGCGCAACAGCCTGGAGGATTACTAGACTTTGAGTTCGATCAGACTCCTCGTGTAAGTAAGCGTTCGCGTAACTGGTTCCGCGTCAATTGGGGACTTGCAGCGCTTCACCTTGATTACGACTTCAGTGACCGCACCAAACTCAATGTGCGAACCTTCGTGCTCGATGCACAACGTGATGCACTTGGAGAGTTAGGACCGATCAATCGTCCAGATCCAATGCGCGAGCGCGACCTTATCGAAGGGAAGTACCGCAATTTCGGCCAAGAGATCAGGTTACTCCACCGCTACGACATCGCAGGCAAACCAG
The DNA here is from genome assembly GCA_045110575.1 of Saprospiraceae bacterium. Classification (GTDB taxonomy): domain Bacteria; phylum Bacteroidota; class Bacteroidia; order Chitinophagales; family Saprospiraceae; genus CALDTK01. The sequence continues at coordinate 38,674 of JBGCGF010000101.1, read as the reverse complement.
CTACGTTAATCGTTGGTACGCGCTTTTACAGTGGACTGACGCAAACGCGCCAAGGACTTGCAAGTGATGGTTCTAATGCAGACTTCACATTCAATAATCCTGAAAGATTAGAGAGCTCAGACTTTGATTTCCCAAGTAGAAATTATGCTGCCTTCGCTGAACATCTTGTCAACTTGGGCAAAGGATGGTCGGTTACCCCAGGTGTAAGAGTAGAACATATTCGCACGGCTTCAGATGGCTATTATCGTCGCTTAGTCAGTGCTGGAAACGAGATAATCCTCGATACGATCACCGAATCAAACAACTCAAATCCACGCTCATTTGTGATCGCTGGACTTGGACTTTCGCATCGTTCGAAAAAGGGCTTGGAAGTTTACGCCAACGCTAGCCAAAATTTCCGTTCGATCAACTTCTCAGATCTCGTGGTGGTCAACCCTAACCTCATCATTGATTCTACGCTCACTGACGAACGCGGCTACAACATCGAGTTAGGTTTTCGCGGAAGCTCACCAAACGGCATCTGGAACTTCGATGCATCTGCATTCTTCCTCCGCTATGCGAATCGAATCGGTCTAAGAGAGATCCTCCTTCCAGATCCTATTCAAGTGGAACGCCTCGTGAGTTTACGCACCAACATCGGCGCGGCAAACGTCTACGGTATTGAAGCTTTCGGTGAGGTGGACCTCGCTGCTTGGCTCAAGCCTGAAGCCAAAGATTGGTCCGTAAAGCCATTCTTAAACGTCAGCCTCATCAACGGTAAATATCGCACTGGCGGACCTGCTGTCGTTGGTCGCAATGTTGAGCTTATCCCTCCGGTTTCTCTCAAAACAGGTGTTGCTGCAGGCTATAAAAACCTCCGCGGTCAGTTCTTATTCACCCACGTTACAGAGCACTTCTCAGACGCAACCAACGCAACCCTCGTTGCTGATGCCACACGTGGACTAATCCCCACCTACACCGTAGCTGACTTCACGATGAGTTACACCTTCGGAAAGTTCCGTGCGCAAGTTGGAGCGAACAACCTCTTTGATGCGAGGTACTTCACACGTCGAGCTCAAGGCTATCCGGGTCCTGGAATTATCCCTTCTGAAGGAAGGAGTATTTATGGTGGGCTTAGAGTTACGCTATAAGAATTTTGAATTGAAGTACACTCCTTCGGAGCGTCAATTTTGAATTTTGAATGTCTTGGCGCGGGCTAGATGTTTTCAGGCGTACTGGCTACCATCCAGCTTTGCGATCCTTGCTCCTTTGCGCAATCAGCGTAGCTGATTTCCTTGCGATAAAAAAAATACCAGCACATGCAGAGCATGTCAACCGCTGGAGAAGTACTGCTTTGCGCTAAAAAAAGCCTCGCGATCCAACCAACTTCGCGATTGAAAATACCTAATACCTTTGCATTTCAGCTCCGATAGCTACATTGCTGCTGACCCTTTCACCTAAGTGCGCTACCCCAACGCACATGGCCTATGACTCTACTGATAATTTTCTTCCTCGTTTCTATCATTTTCTCTTTCCTCTGCTCACTCTGGGAAGCCTCGTTACTAACGATACCACCGAGCTACGTAGAGACTCAAAGTCAAACAGGCTCAGAATATGGTCGCCTACTCAAAGAGTACAAGACCAATGTTGATCGTCCGCTTTCTGCGATCCTTACCTTGAACACAGTTGCCCATACCGTTGGAGCGATTGGAGTAGGTGCTTCAGCGACGAAAGTCTGGCCAGGCAACGAGCTCATGACAGGTGCAGTAGTCCCTGTGGTAATGACGCTTGCGATCCTCATCTTATCAGAGATTATCCCGAAAACCATCGGTGCGACACGCTGGAAAGCAATGGCTCCTTTCACCGTGAAAAGCCTTAAAGTGATCCAGTGGCTAACCGCTCCTCTCTTGTGGGTTATCTCAATAATCACTAAGGGACTTAAAGGCGAGAAGGACGAAGTCACCGTAAGTCGAACTGACATGGCAGCACTTGCTACACTTAGTCGACGTGAAGGCGTACTGGAAGAGTCTGAGAGTACAGTGATGCAAAACCTGCTCACCTTCCGTGAAGTACTCGTGAAAGATGTGATGACACCTCGTACGGTGATGGAAGCATCTGCAGCGAGCATGACTGTGAAAGAGTACTTAGATGCACATACGGATCTTCGTTTTAGTCGTATTCCTGTTTTCAAAGAGTCACGCGACCAGATTGAATCTTACGTACTTAAAGACGATGTCCTAATCGCAGCCTACAAAGGAAAAGACAGCGAACCACTAAAGAATTTCGCCCGTCCTATCATGGCCGTAGCAGATGATTTGCCAATTCCTACTCTCCTCAAAAAGTTGCTTGAGAAAAACGAGCACATTGCATTAGTTGTAGGTGATTTCGGCGGCACAGCTGGTCTCGTGACACAGGAAGATGTCATTGAGACACTCCTTGGTCTTGAGATAATGGACGAAACGGATGATACTACGGATATGCAGGCAGTTGCCCGCAAAATCCGCGAGGCACGTGCTAAGCGTGGTGGTATTGAGAGCAACGTTATCGAGTCTCCTGAAGCTATCGATAAGGCTACACCGACGTTGGGGCTCACTGGTGAGAGTGTTCCCCCTGCTGGAGAGTAGTTACTGATTAGGTCAGTTTAACCGACCTAATCAATAACTATGAATTTAACTGCTCCGTCTGCGTTATTGGTAGTCAAATAGTAAGTTCCTGAAGCAAACCCAATTAGGTCAATGACCATCCTTTGATTCGTCACACGTCCTGTTTGGATTTGTTTTCCACTGATGGAAGTTATCTTAAACCACTCGTCTGCTGAATTAAATTGAACTTCCAGCTGACCTCGGGTAGGATTAGGGAAAACCATAGGAGCTTTAGCTTTAGGCAGAAGTCGTGGGTTTTCGCCATTGCTTGAAAGCATGAACGGCATAGAGAAGGATGTGCAATGCCGTTGATAGCATCCCAAAGTGTCATGTATAGAAATACAAGCTTTGTAGTCTCCATCTGGAAGGCTTCCACTGTTGACGACTGTCGCGTCAAAAGATGCCTCGTCCAAATATCTAGAAACACTTCTTGTAACTACAGTATCGTGTACATCAAAAATAATGTAAATAGCGCTCAAGATTCGACCATCTCCAAGCTGCCAGCTATTAGAAACTGCTGAAACAGCCACTTCGTCTAATGATGCCTGAGAGACGTTCGTCTGATAATTTTAGGAAGACTCGCATGGGATTTGGCCAACAGCTGTCGACGATGCGAGACAGAAATAAAAACAACTGCTCAGAAATAATACGAGCTTTTGAGTGTTTGGAACAACGGTTATAAAGGGGGTTGTCATGATCGTTAATTGAATTAATTATACTGATTAGAGATTTCAATATATAAAATAATTCTCTAGCGCACAAGAGTATCATACGCTATAGGCCGTTTGCACTGCACCAGAAATTTCAATTCCCTACCCCACCCGATAATCAATCATCTCTCGCAACGGACCTTGTTGGACCAATTTCTTGGCAGCAACATTCGCCCCTGCATTGAGACAGTCGATCAACTCAGCCCTATCTAGGTAGGCCGCCACGAAGCCAGCCCAAAAGCTGTCGCCCGCACCAGTAGCATCTACGATCTTGATCGGTTTCGCTGTAATGCTCACCGAAGTAGTCTCATCAAAAGCCATCGCGCCATCAGCGCCGAAGGTGAAACAGACGGCCTTTGCTCCTGCTGCTAAAAGGGTTTTGGCGGAAGCAGAAGCATTATCTTTTGTCAAAGGCTCTTGATAGAGTCGTTCCCAATCAACCTCGCTCATTTTAACGATCGCGCCGTGACGGATATAATCTAATAATACCAGCTGAGCACGTTCGCGATCAGGCCACACCTTCTCGGCGTAATTAGCATCAATACTGACGGTAGCACCTGTTTTGGCGAAAGCTGAAGCAGCACGAAGGATGTGCACCCTCGCTGGGTTCTCGCTCAAGGCAAAACATGTGGTGTGAAATACAGAAGCCCCAATCGCTAGCGCTTTGGCAAACGGAGACCATCGCAGGTTCTTGTCCGCGGCACGGTAGACTTGAAAGTCTGGACTACCTGTTGTTTTGGCCACGAAAATCACCGTGCTCGGCTCCTCTGAATGCGTGAGTAAGTCGGAAGTCAAACCTCTGTCTTCAACAAAAGCCTTTAGTGTATTGCCAAAGGCATCATTTCCTACGTTCGAAATCAGCCCTACTCGCTTCCCTAGAAAATGAAGGTTAGAAGCAAAATTTGCAGGACTCCCGCCTGGATGTGGCTCGAACGAGTAGGCTTCACCGAGGTGATCTACATATTCCTTCGAAACCATATCGATAAGGAGCTCTCCGGCGGCAATAACGTCGTACTTCATTTGGTGGTAATGTACTTTAACTAGGGTTGCTATACGAACCGTCAGATCTAGTATTTAGCTTGAACAACAGTAAGACTGAGTCTTATAGACTAAAATAAATCATTATTTCGATCTGACGGTTCAACGTTTACGTTAAGAGGCTATGAACCTATCTTGCCTCCAACCTGTATACAAACCATGGACTATACCGCCGCCGAAAAAGCAGCCTTACCCAAACGTAGCGAAGCTGTTAAGCAACTACGCGAAACAACCTTCGATGTGCTCGTCATTGGGGGTGGCATAACGGGAGCTGGAATTGCGTTAGACGCTGCCTCTCGAGGACTCAGCGTCGGACTGATCGAGAAAGGCGATTACGCTTCAGGTACAAGTTCAAAGTCGACCAAGTTGATTCACGGCGGACTGCGTTACCTAAAGCAATTGGACGTCGCATTGGTGCGTGAAGTTGGGCAAGAACGTGCGAACGTGCACCGTCTAGCGCCACACCTTGTACAGCCGGAAAAGATGCTCATTCCGATCATTAAAGACGGACAAATGGGCAAGATGACCACTAACATGGCACTGTGGGTCTATGACTTCCTCGCTGACGTTAGAGGTGACGATAAGCGCAGAATGCTCGATCGTGAAGAGACCTTAACTGCTGAGCCAATGCTGCGCGATGAGTGGGTTGAAGGTGGTGCCGTATATGCAGAGTATCGAACGGATGATGCGCGCCTAACCGTTGAGAATGTCAAAACCGCAAGCGCACTTGGTGCTGTCACGGCGAACTACGTGATGGCCGATGAGCTCTTGTACGTCGATGGAAAAGCGGTCGGGGCGAAGGCGCGTGATGTGCTAACCAATGAGACTTTCGACGTTAAAGCTTCGGTAGTGGTGAGTGCTGCAGGACCGTGGGTTGACCTCATTCGTAAAAAAGATAAGAGCCTTACGGCAAAACGCATTTTCCATGCAAAGGGCGTCCACTTGGTCGTTCCTCACGAGCGCTTTCCGGTAAAGCAAAGCATCTATTTCGACCTTCCAGACGGTCGGATGTGTTTTGCGATTCAACGTGATCGATCAACCTACTTTGGAACGACGGATACGCCTTTCAAAACGGATCCAGATCATGTTGGAATTACTGCTGAAGACGTCTCGTATCTACTCGATGGCGTGAATCGCATGTTCAAAGGTCTTGAGTTGAAAGCTGATGAGATTGAAAGTTCCTGGGCAGGCTTGCGTCCATTGATTTTCGAAGAAGGGAAATCAGCGAGTGAGATGAGTCGAAAAGATGAGATTTTCGAATCTGAATCAGGGCTCCTTTCTATTGCAGGCGGTAAGTTGACGGGTTATCGCAAGATGAGCGAACGCATCATGGACAAGGTGGTAGATCGACTTGGCCGAGGTGGAGAAACAAAGACGCAGACGCTAGCACTAGGAGGCAACGGCTTCAAGGATTTTTCAGCTGTAATCGACTACAGAGAAGTCATCTTAGACTTCCTTAGCGAGAACGACCTGCCTTTGGGGCGCGCTGGATACCTGTTGCATTTGTACGGAAAGCAAGCCGAATCAATCCTCAAACTAGCTCCTCCTGAAGGTAGCGCAGAGCTTCGCCTAGCGATTGCCGAACTCAAGTTTGCGTATGACAAAGAACAGGTCATGACACTCGAAGATTGGGCGATTCGACGCACAGGTCGGATGTATTTCGACAAGACGATTTTGGACCAATTACTGCCTACGTTATCGAACGTTTTCGCTGGATTGACGGACCAATCGGAAGAAGAACGTAGTGCTGCACTGCTTGCTTTGCAACAGCTTTCTACCGACCATCATGATTTCGGAATACCTAGCATTGCTTAGCAATTCCTGCAGCTAAGAACCTTATCCTTGCCCTCAAATAACCTCTATGCCTACTAAGAAACCCAGCCCTCTTGAAAGCCGTGACATTAGCCGTCGTGACGCCGTAAATAGTGCAGATACCGATAAGATGACGAGACATCCAGATGTCTTTACGAAAACGACTTGTGGTGGGTTGAGCGAGGTTTTAGCTTCCGCCAAAACCTGGTATGGAACAACAGAAGCAGGATGGGTTGTTGAAGTAGCGAGCTTTCGCAAAAACGTGCTTAGGCTTCGTTTCTCTCCGCACAAGTATCTCGATGAAACCCCAACGTACTCGCTTCCGGAAGGGACGAGGCAGAAGGGGAAAATTGATGTTCGTGAGGATGCGAATCACTACCGGTTCAAGGTGAACGACGGAGAGCTGGTTTTGGCGAAAGCTGATGGAAGCTTTTACAGCACAGACGCGAAGGGACGGAAGACCGTTTCTACCGTTGCAGGACCTGAAGTTGTAAAAAGTATCATGGCAGGAACCGTCGAAATCGGCGCAGACTTTCAGATGCTCAAAGAAGAAGCATTCCACGGACTTGGCGACAAGCCAGGCCACCTCGATATGCGTGGGCGCAAGTACACGATGTGGAACACCGATGCATTCGGATACAGTGAAGGATCGGATGAGATTTACAAGTCGATCCCATTTGTCATTGCTGAGCGTGGCAATCGTCGACAAGGACTCTTGTTTGACAATACGCACCGTGCGACGTTCGACTTTGGCAAAGAGCAAAAAGACACCTTTAGCTACCGAGCTGAGGGCGGCGAGTTTACCATGTTCTTCTTCTTTGGAGAAGATCCTGTAAAAATCTGCACGGACTACTGCAAGCTTACGGGCACACCTCCGATGCCGCCGATGTGGGCGTTGGGATACCAGCAATGTCGCTGGAGTTACTACCCTGAATCTCGCGTCCGTGAGGTGGTGAAAGACTTCCGCGAAAAGCAAATCCCTTGCGATGCGATTTACCTCGACATCGACTACATGGACAATTACAAGTGCTTCACGGTAAGTGAAACACTGTTTCCAGATCTAAAGAAAATGATCGCTGATTTCCGAAAGGAAGGCATGCGAACCGTCGTAATGATTGATCCAGGTATCGCTGCCGAGGAAGGCTTCGATGTTTATGATTCAGGCACGGAAAAAGATGTTTGGTGTCGCCGCACAAATGGCGAAGTAATGCGTGGACCGGTATGGCCGGAAGATTGCGTTTTCCCAGACTATACCGATCCTGCAGTTCGAGATTGGTGGGGTAAGCTTTACAAAGAATTATACAAGAAGGTTGGCATTAGCGGCTTCTGGAATGACATGAACGAGCCGGCTGTTTTCAGCGTGAATCGTGCGACGTTCCCGAACGAAGTGATGCACGACATGGACGGTCATCCAAGTACACATGCACGTGCGCACAACATCTACGGAATGGCGATGACGCAAGCTAGTTTTGAAGGCTTGCGCAAGATTCAACCGAAGGTGCGTCCGTTCCTTCTTACACGTGCGACATATGCTGGCGGACAACGCTATGCAGCCGTTTGGACGGGTGACAATACTGCCAATTGGAGACAGCTTCAGGTGGCCAATCACCAGTGTATTCGATTGAGCCTTTGTGGCTTTAGTCTCACTGGTAGTGACATCGGTGGATTCAACCACGACCCTGACGGTCAGCTTTACACACGTTGGATGCAGCTTGCGATTTTCCACCCTGTGATGCGCACGCACTCGATGGGTAACAACGCAGATGGTGCGACGATGACCGATAAAGAAGCGGTCGAAAAAGCAATGGAAAAAGACCGTCGCGACCAAGAACCTTGGAGCTTCGGCGATCTGTTTACAGAGCACACCCGTGAGGCCATCAATTGGCGCTACCGTCTGCTGCCATCGCTTTATACGGCGATGGAGAAACTGCATACTGACGGCACGCCGATCTTGGTACCGAGCTACATGGACGATCCGAGTGATAAAGCGCTGGTCAATACAGATGCCTTCCGATTTGGAGAGCACTTGTTTATAGATCCATGCTTACGCGAAAACCAGAAAAGTCAAACGACCTACTTCCCTAAAGGAACATGGTATCACTTGCAATCAGGCAGGGATTATGAAGGAGGCAAAAAATCTCGTCTCACTACCCCACTCGACTACATTCCTGTGTTTGCACGAGGTGGTTCGGTGATGCAGATTGATCCTGTCCGTCAGCACACTGGAGCTAAGTATAACGAGTCTCCAGAGCTACGCATTTACCATGCGAAAGGTAAAGTGGAGTCTAACCTCTACTTGGACAAAGGTGAAAGCTACGATTTCGAGAAGAATGGCTTCCTACGTTCCGTATTCAGCTATACTGGCAAGGCAAAATCTGCTGAAGTTTCGGTTAAGACGAAGGGCAAATTCAAGCCACCGTTCAAGGGCTACAAGCTTCGTTGGTATGTAGGAGAGATGACTCCAACGTCACTCACTGTTGACGGCAAGGACGTCAAGTTTGAGCTGATTGAAGGTGTGGTTGAAGCGAAGATTGGTCTTGGGGTTAAGAGAATGGAGATTAGCTAACGCATCCATTTCTCAGACCTTAAGTGTATCATAACGTTTGCCAACCGGCCAGTGGACTATGTTTGAGAAATAACTCAATTAATAGCCCTCACCATATGCTTTTATCTAGATCACTTTTAGGATTGCTAATCCTAAGCATGTCTTTCGGGTCCTGCGTTTACATCTACAAACCGCTCCAGAGTTTCTCTGTTGATCCATATACACGTAAACTAAATCGTCAAGGAATTGATGCAGATAGAATATTCGTAATTATCGATTCTTCGATTAAAGACTCTACGGTTACAATAAACCCTGATCTTTACTTTAATGATCGATTTCGATACGAAAACTATCGCTCGAGCATAGAGGCTAGTTTAAAGCTCATGCTAGAAGACAACTTTGGAGAAGTAGTTTTCATGGATGAAACACCTCCTCGAGGATTGTCACTACATGTAAATCGACTTGATCCAAAGACAAGACCAGGAGAATTAATTTCTGAAGATGAGCTATCGCTGGAATTTCTCTTTGACTATGACATGAGCCTCTCTGCTGGTGGAAAGACTATCGCGAATGCTGTCGGATACAATGCGCACCCTGTAGGCTCAGCAGCGTATCGCCATGTCAGCAAATCATGGGGAACAATTGCTCAAACTTCCATGAAACTAGTCCTTGAAGAGTGCTTTAATGAGCTGTTTGTCGAAGGTTTGCAGGAGCTTTAGGCGACAAAGCCTAAAGCTACTAACTGACTGCCAATCGGCTCAATTGCAGAAGTTTACACTAGCTCAAACGCCTGGAATCGTTAAATAATCGCCGTTGTCGCCTATCGCATGTTTTTTGTTACCTAGTAGTCTGTAATTCGAGACTATGAAAAATAAGTTGAAGCTAGGTTCACTACTCCTGTTCAGTTCGTTCATGCTGCTCTCTGGTACGATTGATTTGAACAACCTCTTCAACTACGAGGATCAGGGAACACCTGATTACATAAACGAAGACAACACCCCAGGGAACAATCCAATTTCGGACGAAGAGACAACACTTGGACGTGTCCTCTTTTACGATAAGAACTTATCTGCGAACAATACGATCTCCTGTGCGAGCTGCCACCAGCAAGCATTTGGATTTAGCGACCCTGAAGTCGTGAGCGTAGGTTTTGATGGCGGCACAACTGGCCGCTCTTCGATGAGACTTATCAACGCGAGATATGCACGTGAGGATAATTTCTTTTGGGATGAGCGGGCCAGAAACTTGGAAACACAGACGACTCAGCCTATTCAAGACCACGTTGAGATGGGCTTTAGCGGTGACAATGGGCAACTTGATTTCAATGACCTCATTAATAAGCTAGAAGACATTGAGTACTACCAGACGCTGTTCAACTTCGTCTACGGTGATTCTACGATTACCGAACAACGCATCAGTAGAGCACTCGCTCAGTTTGTCCGAAGTATTGAATCCTATGATTCCAAGTATGACGAGGGACTTGCCTTGGCAAACAACAATGTGAATGCGAACTTCCCCAACTTCACGAACCTCGAGAACATAGGTAAGAACGTATTCATGTCCCGCAACGGTGGCAACTGTGACGATTGTCACCAAGCTCCAGAATTTGACATAGATCCAAATACAAGTAACAACAACGTTATTGGTGTTGCAGGTATGCCTGGTGCGATCGACTTAACCAATACACGAACACCGACCTTAAGAGACTTGGTCAACCCTGCAGGAGAGCCTAACGGTCCAATGATGCATGATGGGTCACTTGCCACGCTCATGGACGTGGTGGAGCATTACAACGACATAGATTTCGACCCAAGTGTCAATACCAATTTGGATCGAGAACTATGGGGCAACGGGCGTGGCCAAAACCTCAACCTCTCTCAAAACCAGAAAGATGGTTTGGTAGCATTCTTGATGACGCTTACAGGTTCTAATGTTTATACCGATGAGAAATGGTCTGATCCATTCGATGCAACGGGTAGTTTAACAATCCTAAGTGGTTGTAGTCCGTACACGATAAACGAAGCCGTCAACATCTGCGAAGGTGATGAGTATGGAGGCTACACCAGTTCAGGAACCTATTCGGATGAACTTGTTGACGGTTCAGGGTGTGAATACACGCGCGTGCTAGACTTATTGGTATGGCAAACGACAACGTCATCTTTAGAAGTCACTATCTGCGCCGGAGACGAATACGGAGGTCATGCTGTTGCGGGAACCTACACTGATATTGTAGAAAACAGTGTTGGCTGTGATTCCATCATCACGTTGATATTGAATGTTGTTCCAAACCCTGAAATCACTATCACGACATCAATTTGTGACGGAGAGAGTTTCGAAGGTTATGATGCTTCGGGAATTTACACGCATGTATTTCAAAGCGTAAATGGCTGTGACTCAACCCGTACAATTGAACTTACGGTACTACCTGTTTCAGATCCGGCTTGCAATACTTCTTCGATTGCCAATGCAGGTAACGTTACTCCTATCAATGTCTACCCGACTGTCTTTTCAACTTCAGTTACGATAGAGTTAGCAGGTTCGCAGGAGTTGACGGTTAGCATGAACAGTCTGCTTGGACAGCAGACTTATGTTGAGCGTGTTCGTCTTACCAATGGAAAGACAGAACTTTCAACGGGTCATTTATTACCAGGCGTCTACTTGCTTACTGCAGTTGATTATGATAATCAGCAGTATTACACACAGAAGTTGGTGAAGGGGAAGTGATTCTCTCTTACATCATCACCTAAATGAATCTACTTAGATTTTTTAATCAAATCTAAGTAGACGTTAACTCGAGTTAGATAACAATCCTTATGTTGCTACGGATAGATTAATCATTTCTAAAAACTTCTGTATTGTTTACTAATTACTACTACACCCGACACCAAGGAAAAGACATTTACCTATCCGTAGCAACGATCGACCACGGAATAGAGCCGAGCCTCTTTGTTGACCACGTCATTGTTTCCAGAGCGATTATAAATATGGGCACGACGGTCATCGATCATGAAGAACTCTCTCTCAAACTAGAGATGGGTGCGCTTAAATTCGAAACAGAGTTATCGATAGATGGAACGACTATTCCGTTTGAAAAAATCAAGAAAAAGGAACTAAAAACTATTCTTGACGAAGCTGGAATTTACAACGAGATAAATCCAGACCCAGCTGACCGTAAGCCTTTTGACATGAATAAGGTTGCGATTGGACTCGCTGTCCTTTCGGCTGGCGTCGCTGCAAAATTCTTTACGGTAGGCCTCGGCAAACCGATCATCTTCATACCGGATGTAATAATCACGGTGGCATTTTTCCTTTTACTTGGTCCATTTACGAGCAGAATCAACCCTCAGTCAATGACGCGAAAGCAGCGATCATTCGTTAAGTACTTCTTGCCCTTTGCCTGCATGATTGGGTTTCAAATACTACTAGAGAAGTTCTTCTTCTCAGTCTAGCGTCGCGAGATAAGGTCGTCCCTAGCTTGGTGAATCCTCTAACGAATACGTCTTGGAGCGAACTACCTTCGCCCCATGCCTCAAAACCTTCCCGTCCGACTTACCGCTCAAGGAGAACGCCACTTACGTGCTAAGCACCCATGGATTTTCTCCGACAGCATCGAGTCACTTAAAGGCGAAGGAAAGACGGGTGACCTTGCCGTCATCTTCGACAGGAAGAAGAACAAGTTCATCGGGGTAGGATTGTACGATCCAGACTCCCCTATTCGTATCAAGATGCTTCACAGCGGTGGACCTGCGCGTATCAACGCTGAGTTCTTCCAAGCTCGTATTGCGGAGGCACACGCATTGCGTGCACCTCTATTGGCGACAGACACCAATAGCTACCGACTACTCAATGGCGAGAACGATGGATTTCCGGCACTGATCGCTGATGTGTACGCAGAAGTGATCGTGGTAAAGGTGTACAGCATGATCTGGCACACGTATTTCGACGATATACTCGCTGCATTGCTTGAAACAACTGGCTGCACAACCGCTGTACTCCGCATGAGTCGGAACGTGCAAAAGCACTCTGACCTTCCGGAAGGTTGGACCGAAGGGGCCGTCATCCATGGCGAGTTGCCCAATTCGACCGTACTCTTCCAAGAGCACGGCATTACGTTGAGTGCTGATGTAATTAACGGACACAAGACGGGCTTCTTCCTTGATCACCGCAACAACCGCAAGCGCGTCGGCGAACTCTCAGAAGGCAAACAAGTCCTCGACATCTTCAGCTATGCAGGCGGGTTCTCTGTACATGCATTGGCGGGAGGCGCAAGAGAAGTCACAAGCTTAGATATCAGCGCTAAGGCACTGGAAGTCGCTCGTGCTAACGTTGCGCTCAACTTCCCTGACGCTCCTCACAAGACCATCGCAGGTGATGCCTTCGAGGTCATGGAGAAACTGGCCAGAGACGGAAAGACGTATGGTCTTCTGATCGTAGATCCGCCCTCTTTCGCCAAGAAAGCGAGTGAAGTCGAAGGTGCCCTACGCGCTTACCAGCGCCTCACCAAGCTGTCTGTGCCACTCGTAGAGAAGGGCGGAATCCTATTACTGGCCTCTTGTTCAGCCAGAGTTGATGCGGAGACGTTTTACGAGCTTCAAAAGCAGGCGTTGAACTATAGCGGTCGATCGTGGAAGGAGCTGGAACGAACAGCACACGACGTGGATCATCCAGCTACATTTCCGGAGGGAAAGTATTTGAAGTCGATGTATGTCCTTATGGGATAAAGATCCGCGTGCTTTGCACGGAACTTGACCGCTTACGCTAGGAGGCTAGACCGCTACGCTGTTGGATGCTGATGGGGGCGCTAGCGAGATTTACATACGAAACGAAAATCTGTTCGGTGTTCGGAACACGTGACTGTTGCCGAGCGGGCACTTTTTCAAAATCAGGCCTTCCTATTGCTGTAACCTGTTCCGAAAAGGCGACACTTCTCCCTATCTAATATTCGATTTCACTACTACGCCTTTCTGTGCGCTGTTCGGAACTCGTGACTGTTGTCGAGTGAGATCAATTTGAAAATCAAGGTTTGACATCGCTGTTCGCTGTTCGGAACACCTGACTGTTGCTAAGTGAACACTTTTTCAAAATCAGGACTTCCTATTGCTGTAACCTATTCCGAACAGGCAACACTTCTTCCTGCCTAATATTCAATTTTCACTACGACGTCTTTCTGTTCGCTGTTCGGAACACCTGACTGTTGCTAAGTGAACACTTTTTCAAAATTAGGGCATCAACTTGCTGTAACCTGTTCCGAACAGGCGACACTTCTTCCTGCCTAATATTCAATTTTCACTACGACGCCTTTCTGTTCGCTGTTCGGAACACCTGACTGTTGCTAAATGAACACTTTTTCAAAATCAGGGCTTCCTATTGCTGCAACCTGTTCCGAACAGGCGACACTTCTTCCTACCTAATATTCGATTTCACTACTACGCCTTTCTGTTCGCTGTTCGGAACACCTGACTGTCGCTAAGCGAACACTTTTTCAAAATTAGGGCTTCCTATTGCTGTAACCTGTTCCGAACCGGCGACACTTTTTACCTGAAGTCATCGGTCAATATTGTATCGCAGAGCTCCAGAGGATGGGGTCCCCTAGCCCATCGGGCAAGGGAAACTCCCCTTCCACCAAAGCTCGGCGACAAGCCCGTTTCAGCTACACTACTCCACTAACCCCCAACGGCCAGCACAGAACAAGGAAGCCAATGTTGCCCAAAAACCAAAAACGCCCCCGCAAGCTTTGCTTGCAGGGTCGTTTCTATTGAATCTAGTACATAAAGAACGCTTGTTACGCCTTCTTATCCTTTGCAGCTTGCTGCTGCTTCAGCGCTTCTTCCAACCTTGCACCAAAGCCTGTCTTCTTTTTAGGTTGAGCCTTTTTCTTTACGAGACCGGCCTCAATCTTTTCGTGGTTGATGATCCAGTTTTTGGTGATCACCGTTTGGGCAATGTTGAACACGTTAGAGAACACGAGGTAAACCGTAAGTCCAGCAGCGAAACTGTTGAAGAAGAACAAGAACATCACCGGCATACCGTACTGCATGTACTTCAATGCAGGGTTGCTAGCCATCTGGCCCATGTCCATCATCTTCGAATTGTAGTACGTGTAGATGATCGTCGTCACCACCCAAAGGAGGGTGAACATCGATACGTGGTCGCCATAGAACGGAATCTCGAACGGAAGCTGTGCGAACACATCGTAACTAGAAAGGTCAGTCGCCCAGAGGAAACTCTTTTGACGGAACTCGATACTTGCTGGGAAGAAACGATACAAGGCAAACCAAATCGGCATCTGTAGTACCATCGGCATACAGCCACCGGCAGGGTTAACGCCGTATTCTCGATAGACCTTCATGGTCTCCATCTGCTGCGCCTGTGCATCATCCTTGAACTTCTCCTTCAACTTAGCCATGCGAGGCTTGAGCGCCTGCATCTTTGCCTGAGAGTGAAGCATCTTGTAAGTAAGCGGGTAAAGCGCCAACTTGATGAGTACCGTAAGTGTCAAGATGATAAGACCTGCCTGACCGATGAACGTACTTAGGAAGCTGAAGATTGGACGGATGATCCAACGGTTTACTGTTCCGAAAAGCGACCAACCGAAAGGAATGATGTCTTCTAGGTCAGAGCCAATCGCCTCCAAACGATCAAACTCATTCGGTCCGACGTAGATCTTGTAGTTGGCTGTACCTGCATTCGCATTCATTGGAATGGCGAACGTTGTCTCCAAGCGCTTAAGGTTGACCGACTCTTCTGCCTCAACAGCAGACTTCATGGTCGCTGAAGCGAAAGGAACGTCGGTGGCGACGATACTTGTATTGAAGAACTGGTTGGTGTTACTCACCCAAACCACACGACCGTCAGAAATCTCAGAATCTTCGCCAGCAGCTGCTACGTAGTCTGGATTGTCATCAAGTTCCTTCCAATACGTAAGCGAGTTTTGCTGCTCGTACTGGACATTCTTCTCAATCTTATCAAGGTAGTTGACCCATTTCAACTCAAGCGCTTCGATCGCACCTGTTGCAGCTGAAAGTCCACTAGTCGTAACTGCGTAGTCGATCGTGTAGTCCTCTCCTAGCGTATAACGCTGTTGGAAATAGCCACCTCCAGCTGCAGGAGCTGTAAACGTAAGCGCGTTACCAGATTGCTGTACTTCGAAAGGAAGTGAACCTGTATTCACGTATCCACCAGCAGCGCCCGTTGCAGGGAGCTTGTAGCTCCACTCGTTGGCAGCGTCTTCTAGTAGAAGTACTTTCGTACGAATCTCTTCTTTGTTTTCGCCGTCAGCAAGTTTATCGTAGGTCTTAACCTCTGCTTGCGTAATGCGGCCACCCAGGCTAGAAAAGGTAAGCTTGAGCAAGTCGTTCTCAAGAACGTAGTCTGAAGACTTGGTCGTAGGACGAGGTGCGAATGCTCCAAACGTACTATTAGCAATTGCTACGCCCTGAGCAGACGTGTCAGGGACGTAAGTCGCTGGTGTTGCTGCTGCCTGAATCGCTTCAGGAGTGATAGCAACTTGAGCAAGACTATCCTGCAGTTGCTGTTCTGCGATTTGTTCGGCCGATGGAGCAGAGAGTTGCGTCCATAGCAACATCACTCCAAAAATCAAAAGAAAGCCAACGATCGTATTGCGATCCATGCGGTGTGTTCGTTCGTGAAGCCCAGTGTTTAGGGCAGTCCAGCTTTCGCTAAAACCCATTTTATGCCCATCAGCAAGAATGCGTCAGGTTAGGTTTTGGCGAAAGCCTAAGAAACCATGCAGCTCGAAAACCGCAAAGCGACTTCAAAAGTACCAAACCCAGCGTGGACCAACGCCATAAAGGAGGAACTAGAAGACGTAGGTGGAGAAAGTCTCGACGAGTTGCTGAAATTACAGCGCCAGCAGTATTGTTTCCTGTCGCATTTAGCCGCAATACGAACTAGCATATCATGATCCTCCTATTAGTCACAACACGCTTCCAAGCCAAAAAGTGAAGTCACATCGGACGCGGTGAGTTCTCTATTGTAAATTAAAACGTCATCGATTCTGCCATTAAAACTCTCTCCTACGAACATGTCCCCAATATCTGCAGAGGCTCGGAAATTCGAGCACGCAGCATTTCCTGTTCTTTCCTCCTGAAGCTCGCCATTAAAGTAAATTCTGTGGACGCCGCTGTTATGTGTTGCGACTATATGCTGCCAGCTATCTGTTAGTGCTACAACTTCCTCCAAACAATCACTCGGATCAACAGCTCTCTTAGCCCAAACAGACGTATTATGAGCGAAGACAGCTCGCCTACAATCGTAAAGCCCGAGAGACCACTCACCTCTTCGATCAGGACAACTAAACCCTGTTCCTCGATTCACCAAAACTTCGTACGACCCGCCAAGTCTATTGATGTCTAATGGTTGGTACCAGATTGATACAGAATAAGCAGGAAGCCCGTCGAGGAATGTAGTGCTTGAAGTAGTAAGAAACTCCTGGTTTGCAACAGTATTCGTAAAAAGGTAAGCACAATCTGTTGATCCATTCCGGTCTGCAGTGGCAGATGCCGTTGTTGAATTCGTTAAGTCATTGCCGTATATCGAACCATCGAGTAAGCTCCCTCCGCTAAACGGATAGTAAGCTATCACACCTGTTTGAAGATTGGCTGGCAAACATCCGAGTTTCTCGAAGCCATCATCGTCTTTGCAACTGGATAGGAAAATAGCCAAGGCAATAAATAGTGCAATTCGCATAAAGTTCTTTTTTTTAATAAACTAACATCACAATTTTACTAAAAGTATACAGAGCTACTTGAATTAAATACAGTTCAAATAGACCGCTGTTTACTTCCAATACGCAAAGAGGATTCCTTACAACGACTCACTCCGATAAAGGAGCGTCTCTCCGCTCGTCCGACCAGTGCAACACCCCAGTCGCGTCTCGACATTACCAACCGCCAACTAGCAATTTCAAATAAAAAACGCCCCATCCAGACCGAAGTCCAGATGAGGCGTTTGAAGTAATTGGCAATTATCAATTGACAATTGCTAATTATTAATCACGACGTGGGCCGCGATCACGATCACGTCCGCGGTCTCCACCACGGTCACGGTCGCGTCCACCACCTCCACGGCGATCTCCGCCACGGTCTCCACGATCACGGTCACGACCTCCACGCTCACCTCTCGGTGCTGGTGGTGTCCAACCTTCTGGTGGAGTCTCGAGTGCTTTCTTAGACAAGCGAAGCTTACCTGTACGCTCGTCTACACCAACGATCTTGATCTTAACCTTATCGCCTTCACTGTAGTGATCCTCAACGTTGTCAATGCGCTGGTAGCTCATCTCACTTACGTGAAGGAGACCACTCTTACCCTTGAAATCAACGAATACACCGTATGGCATAACCGTCGCGACCATTCCTTCGAACTCGTCGCCGATCTCTGGAGAGAACGTGATGTCGCGGATACGCGCCATCGCCTTGTCGATAGACTCTTTGTCTGGACTCGTGACAGTGATGTGTCCTTTGCCATCAATCTCTTCGATGTTGACATTAGCACCTGACTGCTCTTGGATATCCTGAATGACTTTACCTCCTGGTCCGATTACCGCACCGATGTAGCTCTTGTCAATCACCAACTGCATCATACGTGGTACGTGTGGCTTCATGTCCTCACGTCCAGCCTCGATGGTCTTCGCCATTTCGCCGAGGATGTGTAGACGAGCGTCCTTCGCTTGGTAGAGTGCCTTCTCAAGCTGCTCGTACGGAAGTCCGTCAATCTTGATGTCCATCTGGCAAGCACAGATACCTTCAGAGGTACCAGTAAGCTTGAAGTCCATGTCACCCAATGCATCCTCGTCACCAAGAATGTCAGTAAGGATGGCGATGTCATTTCCTTCAGCGATCATACCCATCGCAATACCAGCAACTGGTCGCTTGAGTGGAACACCTGCGTCCATGAGTGCCATTGAACCTGCACAAACCGTTGCCATCGAACTAGAACCGTTAGATTCCATGATGTCAGAAACGATACGTGTGGTATAGCCCCAATCGTCAGGCATAACCTGCTGAATAGAACGGTTAGCCAAGTTGGCGTGTCCTACCTCACGACGGCCTGGGCCGCGCATTGGCTTCGTCTCACCAACTGAGTAAGCAGGGAAGTTGTAGTGGAGAATAAACTTGCTAAACGTAAGTCCGTTAGCAACATCAACCATTTGCGCATCGGTCTTCGTACCGAGCGTTACGCTGGTAAGAGATTGCGTCTCTCCACGCGTGAAGATTGCAGAACCGTGTGAAGATGGTAGGTAGTCAATTTCAGTCCAGATGTTACGAACCTCATCCGTCTTACGACCGTCGAGACGCTTACCTGTTTTAAGCACCATCTCGCGGATGAGCTTCTTTTGGAGCTTGCCGAAGTAAGACTTGAAGAACTTCACCTTTGCAGATGCGTCCTCGTCCTCAGCAACTTCTAGCTTGTAAGCTTCAACGAGCTCTTTCTTCAAGCCGTCGAAGCCTTCTTTACGTGCGTATTTAGCAAGCGCACCACTAGCAACCTTGTTGATGCCTGCAGTTGCACGCTCAGCAACGAGTGCTTCAATATCAGAATTGGTTGGAGCAACAGGAAGAACGCGCTTCACGAGACAAGCGTCACCGACGAGCTTCGCCAATTCTTTCTGTGCCTTGATCTGAACCTTGATGGCGTCGTGTGCAACCTTGATCGCTTGGATGATCGCATCCTCTTCGACCTCTTTGCCTTC
The DNA here is from genome assembly GCA_045110575.1 of Saprospiraceae bacterium. Classification (GTDB taxonomy): domain Bacteria; phylum Bacteroidota; class Bacteroidia; order Chitinophagales; family Saprospiraceae; genus CALDTK01. The sequence goes on along the minus strand of JBGCGF010000101.1, from coordinate 19,237 downwards.
ACCTTCAACCATGTTAACGTTGTCCTCCGTAGCGGCAACGATAAGCTCTAGGTCTGCTTCTGCAAGTGCATCGCGTTGTGGGTTGACAACGTACTCACCGTTGATACGCGCTACGCGAACCTCTGAGATCGGTCCGTCAAAGACGATGTTACTCACTGCAAGTGCTGCTGAAGTAGCAAGCGCTGCATAAGCGTCAGGCAACTCTTGCTCATCCATAGAGATGAGGTTGATGATTACCTGTGTATCGTGGCGGTAGCCGTCTGGAAAGAGCGGGCGGATTGCACGGTCAACAAGACGACTTACGATAATTTCGTAGTCGTTTAGTTTGGTCTCGCGACGGAAGAAATTACCAGGGATACGTCCTGCAGCTGAGAACTTTTCTTGGTAATCTACCGATAGCGGAAAGAAGTTAGCGCCTTCACGCTCTTCTTTTTGAGAGACGACGCTACAAAAGAGCATCGTTTTGCCCACGCGTACGACGCATGAGCCGTCAGCCAACGAGGCTAACTTGCCAGTTTCTATCGATACCTCCCGGCCGTCCGGAAGGTTGAAACTGACTGATATAGGAGTTTGCTTTCCCATTATGGTTAAATCGTGTGTTACGTAATAGGGGCCGGCGAACGTTTTCGCTAGCAATGTTCACGTGGAGGGCGAACACTTACAGCATACGGAAGAATTCCAATTTTGCTGCGGCACGAATGTAAGTAAGGAGCTAGGCTTACACCTACTTGATTCGTGAGGTTTTTCAGCTTACGCCAAAACAGGGGTTTTAGCGTAAGCGGTAAGCCCTCGAAAACGGGGGCCGTAAAACAAAAAAAAGGTGCTTCCGTCGAAACGAAAGCACCTTTTTTTGGTGTTGCTGATCTAGCGGCGAATGCCAAGGTCAGCGATCAACTCACGGTATCCCATGAGGTCCTTCTTCTGAAGGTAAGCTAGAAGTCCACGACGCTTACCTACGAGGGTAAGAAGACGGCGACGGCTTGAGTGATCGTTCTTGTTTGCACGAAGGTGATCTGAGAGTGCGTTTACACGGAACGTGAAAAGAGCGATTTGTCCTTTCGTGTCACCTGTGTTGGTGGCGCTTCCTGAGTACTTAGTGAAGATTTCGTCTTTCTTCTCTTGCGGGAGATAAACTGGCATACAGTTGTTGTTTGCATCACCACAGCACGGTTGGTTTTGTGCTGCATAGATTTGAGATTGCTCAAACCGGCGATAGGTTACCAAAATGCGATCTGAAAGCTCGTTTGCCTCGGGATCTTGCTTAGCGAGTGCAAAAGTAAGAATTATTTCGGTAAGAGGACTGAGAAAGTTAAAGGGCAGCCCAGCGAACGATTAGTTCTCTAGGCTGCCCTAAAATGAGACGAAAGCGAGCCAGTGTCTCGAGCATTCAAAATTACTTCACCTACCCTAGCAACGCATAGAACGCAGCCAAGAAGATCATCACGGAATACATGACAACATTGAAAAGGCTACTCGTTTTGAAGAGTTCAGACTCTACTTCAATTGCTTTTGTATGAGCGGCACCCTTTTCTGTCAATACGATAGCGATCATCACAACCGAAGCGACCGTAGTAAACCAACCCAGCGTTTGCTCAGCACCCGTTCCTGTAAGCGCCATTTTGAGGCCAGTAGAGAATGTTACCATCGCAAGCAAGCCAGCGAGAATGAAGCGGAAGAGAGGTTTAGTCGTGCTTGCTGGATCGTTCTTAGAACCTAAAGCTGAGATAACAGCTAGTGCTGTAGCACAGAACAAGAATGCAACGCCCATGCGATCAAGGAACGGCAAATCAGGCATCAGCTTGGCTAAGCCTAACGAGAATGGAATCGCAATCAGAATGGTAAAGAAGCCAGCATTTGGTGTCGTTCGTTTCCAGAACATACCAAAGAAGAAGACTGCGAATACACCTGGACTTACAAACCCTGTGAACTCTTGAATAAACTGGAACACCTGGCCCAATGAACTCAAGAACGGAGCAATTGAAGCACCAATCACCAAAGCTGCAACGGCTGAGATTCGACCTACACGAACGAGGAGTAACTCACTAGCATTCTTATTGATAAGATCCTTGTAAATATCTATCGTGAAGATCGTAGAAGAAGAGTTCACCATAGATGAAATCGAAGAACCAACTGCCGCGACTAGTCCTGCAAACACAAGACCTTTCACTCCGGTAGGTACATGGTTGGAAAGCACCCAAGGGAAAGCTTCATCGGCCTTGTAGAGATCGGCAGCCAAATAGTAGGCTGCAATTCCAGGAAGAACAACAATTACAGGTAGAAGTATTTTGATGACAGCGGCGAAAGCCACACCCTTTTGAGCCTCACCTAGACTTTTCGCTGCGAGTGCACGCTGAATGATGTACTGATTGGTGCCCCAATAGTACAGATTAGTGATCCACATACCTCCAAACAAAACGCCGATTCCAGGAAGGAGATCGTATGCATTTTGAGATACAGGCTCGCGCATCGGACGGTTGTTTACCGTATCCATGACAACGTTTCCTGAAGCGTCAACTACCTCTTGTGTGGTTGTGAAGGTGTCTGTACGCTCAAAAATCATCTCGAAACGCTCAGGCACAGCTTCCAGTAGAATGTTAAGTCCTGCTATAAAACCTTCACCACCACTCACTGCGTCGAGGACGAAGTAACTAGCTAGCAAGCCACCAAATACGAGAACGACCACCTGCACCACATCGGTCCAAACCACCGCTTTGAGGCCTCCAAAAACGGAGAAGGTAGCGGAATAGATCACTAAAGCGATGATGCCCCAAATCAGAGGCACACCGAGTACACTTTCAATTGCTAAGGCCCCTAAATAGAGGACAGAGGAAATATTGATGAAGACAAACAAGGCGATCCAAAAGACAGACATCAATGACCTGGAACGCTTATCGTACCTGCGTTCCAAGAATTGAGGCAACGTATAGATCCCTTCTTTCAAAAAGACAGGAAGAAGGAACTTCGCAACCATGATAAGCGTAATCGCCGCCATCAATTCGTAGGTCGCAATGGCCATTCCTAACTCAAAACCTGATCCGTTCATGGCCAGGATCTGCTCCGTCGAAATGTTGGATGCGATCAAGGATCCACCAACGGCCCACCATGGAAGTGCACGGGAAGCTAGGAAGTAATCCTGAGCGTTCTCAGTCTTCTCTTTTAACGTAATGTATATTCCGAAACCTATCATTCCGAGAATGTAGGCGCCGAAAATGACGAGGTCTATCGTTGCTAGTTGTGTAAACATTGAGAAGTCTTTGGCTTGGGCCGAAAGCTAATCGTTACACACTAAACTTCCACATTTGGTTCATAACAATGGTACAAATCGCCTCAAAGACGCTTGTATCGACCAGTGTGCTGGCAGAAGTCAGGCTATTCAGGAAGTAGGTAAAACGCGACTGTCACAGAATGACTAACCGTGATTTCACCTAAGGCAATACTCGGACCTGCAGATTCGCCCATGTCCATTGCCATCGCGCGACCGTAGACGAGGTTTCCTCCTCCGTTATTTTGAACGTCTGTGATGCTGTACGCTGGACCGATCTTCTGGCCGAGCTCATTTGCCAGTGCTGTTGCCTTTTCTCGCGCATCAATAACTGCCTTGAGACGTGCTTTATCGAGAAGCTCTTCTTGCTTGCTCGTTTTGAAATTCGGTCCGTTGATTCCTGTGATGCCTTCCTTAAGTAGGCCAATGTTCACGTCTTCAAACTTAGAGACGTCAACTAGACACACTCGGATCGATTGGTTGGCGATGTAACGAGGATCTGTCTTTTCACGATTTCTATACTGAACGTTGACGCTTAGGTATTGCGTTTGAATGTGGCGGTCGGCCACCCCCTTACTTCTTAGGTAAGCGATAGCCTTCCCTGTCAATGCTGCATTCTCTTGTTTGGCAGCCAACAAGTCCTTTCCCTCTGTATTGATGTTGATCGAGAAGTGAACTTCATCGGGTTCGGCATGTAGCTTCGCTGAGCCAGTGGTAGTTACAAGAGATGGGGCGTGTGACATTACTTGAGCATTAACAGAAGGAAATACTCCCGCTGAAAAGATGAAGAGAAGAAATATGAAGAGATTTTTCATGCTGGGTAAGTTAGCTGACGAATGAAAGCTTGCTAAGCTAATAGCGCACTAAGGGCGTTTTATGTTGCCAAGAAAGCTAAGACAGCCCTCGCAAAATTACCCTGCTTGTAGGTATTGTTGTGGTCACCGTTCACAAGAATCAGTGTGCTGTTCGACAAGTGAGTGTGTAGCATTTCAGGATCTCCATTGTCGACATCCTGATCACCACAGATCACTAAGGATTCGGTCTGTATGGCTTGTAATTGCTCAACAGAAGTTACCGGCTGATAGTCTTGCAAATAGCCTAGCACCTTGAGGTCCGCATCGATAGACTTGGCATATTCGACTGCCCCATTGGTCATTTCAGTAGGAGCAACGCGCCCTGAGAATGCATCGGCAAACGCAATTCTACGATCCCAATTTGGATTCGAAAAGTCTATGCCCATTCCTCCAAAAACTGCTTTCGAGATTCGCACCTCTGCTGTCAAAAGCTTTGTGAGTACAATAGATCCCCTAGAGTATCCTATCGCTCGATAAGACTTTAGTGCTAGGTGATCAGCAAGCGCAATGAGGTCCTTAATTTCAGCATCGTTCTGATAAGCTTCTGGATCCTGAGGCTTATCACTTTTGCCATTTCCTCTTAAGTCCGGAACGATGACGCGATAGCCAGAATCAAGTAACTGCTTTTTAAGAGCTGATTTGTCCCATGAGCTTGCGTTCGAAATGAACCCATGAATCAGTATCACAGGGTCACCCTCTCCTTCATCTGAGTAGGCAATCCTGGTTTTATCAAAGGACAAGAATGAGGAGTCAATTGCCTTTGACGCCTGAGGTATGGGTGCTTCGGCAAGAGGCTCATCAGAGGCAGGTGTATTTGAACTGCAACCAGCTAGAATAAGTGTTGACGCCAGAAGCGTAAGAAGTAATTTGATTGGACTCATGTGGCTGGGACGTATTGCGTGTGCTGGAGCTTTAAGGTAGTGCTAGTGGTGGTGGGAGCTAGAGTTGTTGCAAGCTAGCGTTCCTGCGAGCTAGCGTTCCTGCGAACCAGTGGTTCGCAGGACTGGCAAGTAGGCCGGAGGCCTACTTGCCGATGCAAAAGCCAGAAAAGATCGCCCCCAATAGGTCATCCGTAGAAATTTCGCCCGTCACCTCTCCTATAAAGTGAAGTGCCTGCCTGAGGTCCAGTGCGATGAGATCTCCTGAAAGACCAATTTCTAGTCCGCCGAAAACACGTTCTAGAGCCTCGTCAGCCTGACTCAATGCGGCGGTGTGTCTTGCCTGAGTAAGAACTGCACTTCCTTGAGGCGGCAGTTCTCCAACTCCCATTTCGAAAAGGCGATTCTTTAAGTGCTCAACGTTCATCTCGTTGAGTGCACTGACTGGAAGAAACCGATCGGCTGTAAGCGACTCACTCGTATAGTGCTCCGGCTTGGTGTAAGGATTGAGGTCCATCTTGTTTGCCACTGCGATGATCTCGAGACCTGGTCTAGCCAGTTTCAACAGATCCTCTGTCACGTCTTCCGGTTGCGGACCAACAACATCAAACACATATAGTAGAATGGAAGCCTTAGATACTTCTACAAAGGTTCGTTCAACGCCAAGGGCTTCGATCTCATCAGAAGCTTCGCGAATGCCGGCGGTATCGGTAATCCGAAATTTCACGCCCTGAATTATGAGGTCGGCATTGATCGTATCACGTGTTGTTCCGGCAATGTCGCTTACGATTGCGCGGTCTTCCTCGAGCAGAGCATTGAGCAAGGTGCTTTTTCCAGCATTCGGCCTGCCCGCTAATACTACCGCTACCCCATCTCGTATGGCTTGGCCTGTTTTGAAGCTGGCCAGTAAACGAGCGATTTCATTTCGTAGGTCACCTACTTGGTTTTGCAACGCTGTTCTATCGGCGAACGTGACATCTTCCTCACCAAAGTCGTTTTCTAACTCGATGAGTGCAGCAAAGTCGATAAGGCTTAGACGAAAGTTGGCCATTGCCTTAGAAATACCGCCTTTCATTTGATGCAAGGCCAATCGATGACTCGCTTCAGACTCACTTGCGATAAGGTCCGCGACCCCTTCTGCTTGCGTCAGGTCCATCCGTCCATTCAAAAACGCACGTTGCGTATATTCTCCTGGATTTGCGAGACGAGCTCCTGCCGCAATGCAAGATTCCAACACCGCTCCTTGAACGTAAACGGAACCGTGGCAGCTGATTTCAATGACATCTTCGCCTGTATAACTCGCTGGTGCGACGAAAGCCGTCATTACAACCTCGTCTAATTGTTCCCCGTTGGGATGGTTCCAGGCTCCGAAGATGGCCTTGCGGGCTTGAGTTTGTTTGGTTTTGGCGAAAGCTGGACAGCAGGCCCTACCTATCTTAATCGCTTCAGGACCGCTGATTCGCACCACTGCAATACCTCCAGCTCCGGGAGCAGTGGAAATCGCAGCTATCGTCTCTCTTAGGTCGTAACTCATGCTCGCAAGTTGGGGCACTTTCGGAAATTTGCCCGCTAACTGAAAACATCTATTTCAAGTATGAAAGAATAAGCTTACATTTGCGGGCTCAATTGACCTATCGATGAAGAAGGATACACATCCAAAGGAGTACCGCACAGTCATTTTCAAGGACTTTAGCGTAGACAAGTCTTGGCTCGGCCGATCTTGTGCACGCAGCCAAGAAGCTGAAAAGTGGGAAGACGGTACTGAATATCCAGTTGTAAAGCTGGAAATTAGTGCAGAATCACACCCATTCTTTACGGGTAAGATGAAGTTTGTTGACACGGCTGGCCGTATCGACAAGTTCAACAAGAAGTTTCAGACTTCTCGTTTTGCCAACAAGAAAATGGCCGGTTCAGAGGAAGAAGAGGAAGCATAGTTTTAGGCTTTCGCCAAAACCTGCGTCATCGGACCTCGATGCCACACATTCGAAATTATTTCGGAATGTTAAGATTCCAGTCGGTAAACACCGGCTGGAATTTTCATTTTTGGGGCACGCTATTTAGACATTGCCATGCCCAAACGTAACCTGATCCTTTTTGACGATAAAGCCTGGGCCGGACTCCGTCCGCTAACATGGCTTCGTCCAGTCTCCGAGCTTCGTATCGGTATACTCACCATGGCCGAGCGCTGGGAGTTACTACTTACAGGCCAAGCAAGCTGCGTTACTCAAGACTATCTCGCCGAGCAATATCCCTTGGCGCTAGCAAGAGACAACTTCTTCATCAATGCATCGCTTTTGCCGACGAAAGACTTGGTAAAACAGATTTTGCAGTTGAGCCAAGGCGAAGCACTTACGCAGAATGACGAGTTACTCGCCGCACGACTAGATGACAAAGCGATTCTTCGCATTAGTGATCCTGAAGGTGAAGGGGATGATATTCCTGGCTACGACTACGTTGGCGAGGCAATCTTACTGCATAGGCCGTATGATTTGTTCATGCACAACGAACGAATGATCGCCTACGACACAGAACTCGTTTGCGGTACACGTCATTCCCAGCAACTCCCTGAGACGAACACCGTCATTGGAGACCATCCAGTTTTTCTAGAGCAAGGCGCAAGTATTGAAGCTTGCATTCTAAACACAACTGACGGACCGATCTATCTCGGAAAGAACAGTCTTGTAATGGAAGGCAGTATGCTACGCGGCCCTATCGCTGTTTGTGAAAGCGGCGTCATCAAAATGGGCGCGAAGATTTACAAAGGCACAACAGTCGGACCACACAGTAAGGTCGGCGGAGAAGTGAGCAATGTTGTTTTCCAGGGCTATTGCAACAAAGGCCACGACGGCTATCTCGGTAATTCCGTGGTTGGCCAGTGGTGCAACTTGGGCGCTGATACAAATGCCTCAAACCTGAAAAACAACTACGGCAACGTGCGTATCTGGGATTATGAGAGCGAAAGCTTCACACCTAGCGGTACGCAATTTTGCGGTCTTATCATGGGCGATCACTCAAAGTGTGGCATCAATACGATGTTCAACACAGGCACCGTGATCGGGGTGGCTGCCAATGTGTTTGGCAGTGGATTCCCTCGCACTTTTATACCTGACTTTTCTTGGGGAAGTGCAGCTGGAATGACCACTCACAAGCTTCCAAAGGTCTTTGAAACAGCCGACTTAGTGAAACAACGAAGAAAGCTCTCACTCTCAGAGCACGAGAAAGATGTGTTGGAGCATGTCTATGCATTGACGAAGGATTTGAGGAGGTGGGAGTAGGTAGGCTCTTAGGTAAATGGACGATTTCCTATATTTAGGACGCACACACCTCCCACTTGATATGCGATATCTACTTTTCTTCTTCGCTCTTATTGCAGCCTATACTACCGCCTTCTCACAAGACTATTCAGCGATTTCCAAGCAAGCATGGGACGCCTACAGTGCGAAGGACTATTTGGGTTCGGCAACACTCTACAATCAAGCTTTTCGCGAAAACGGGGACAAAGGAAGCACCAGCGACCGCTATAACGCAGCCTGTTCCTGGGCGTTAGCGGGTGAAGTTGACAGTTCGTTCCAACAGATGATTCGGATTGCTGAGAAAGGTGGTTATTCCAATCTAGCACACATGACGACCGATTCGGACTTGTCAATTCTACATGATGATCCTCGGTGGGAAGAAGTAATCGCTACGGTAACTGAAAACAAGCGCATCGAAGAGAAAGACCTTGATCAGGAGTTAGTCGCCGCGCTAGACAATGTCTATAAGACAGACCAGTCAGGACGCAACCGACTCAGAGACACCGAAACAAAATACGGTCGTGATTCAGATGAGTTGAAAACACTCTGGAAGGAGATAAACTTTCACGACTCAGTAAATCTCATCACCATCAGAGGAATACTCGACGAGCATGGGTGGCTGGGTAAAGACATCATTGGCAAACGGGGAAACACAACCCTTTTCCTAGTTATCCAGCATTCGGATATCGAAACTCAACAAGAGTACTTACCTATGATGCGCAAGGCCGTGGAAGATGGCAAAGCAAGAGGAAGTAGTCTTGCACTTTTAGAAGACCGCGTAGCATTGCGTACAGGCTCGCCTCAGATCTACGGGAGTCAAATCGGTCGCAGCAAAGACGGTTCGATGTACGTGCAAAATCTCATTGATCCTGAAACAGTAAATGAGCGACGCGCTTCAGTCGGTCTTGGGCCGCTAGGCGACTATACGAGCAACTGGAACTTCGAGTGGGATGTAGCGCGTCATAAGAAAATGGTGGCGCAAGCGAAAGCAGAAAAAGAGGCGAAGAAGATGGATAAAGAATAGGCGGCCTTCTAGCTCTCTAACGACGTCTATTTTCGTTACTTCGCCCCAAGCACAAAACCTGTGCTAGCTCTTGTAACCAATCCTCCTTGTCTCACAAACCTCCCTACCCTCGTTGGCGCCATTGGATGAGCTTCATAAAGGATCAAACCCTTGAGGCAACCGAAGGCGAGCACACCGACTATTTGGCGGTGATCCTCAGACAGGGTAAGCTTTTACTGCAAGCCAACTCAGCTATCTATAGCTGGGAAGACAACTACTACAACTTCCGAACGGCCTTCGAGCAACTCGACTGGGACAGACTCCAAGGAGACGAAACGCTACTGCTTGGGCTCGGGCTTGGAAGCGTTCCACAGATGATTGAAGAACTCTTCGGCTATCGTTTGCACTATACTGCGTTGGAGTATGATGGAGTAATTGCCGAGCTCGCAGAAGAGTACTTATTGCACCGGCTTGAGTCACCAATCGAAACAATCGTTGCCGATGCAGAAGTCTTCATGGCGCAAAACCTCCGCACCTTTGACTTTCTGCTCATCGATTTGTTTGTCGACGATGCAGTACCTACACAGTTTGACTCGATCGAATTTCTAGAATCTCTGCGTGATGCGATGAATGAAGGCGCTTGCCTGATCACCAACCGCCTTGCGTATACCGAGAACGATCGTGAAGCAAGTGAAGCCTATTACTCTGAGGTATTTCTAAAGGTGTTCCCTAAAGGGTGCCTTGTCGACGTAGAGTCAAACCTTATGATGTTTTCGGACAAGTGGTTTTTACTCGAACAGTGATGGATTGTCGCAAATCAACGTAACTAGTGGCCGTGAGCAACCTTTACGTACATCAAGAATCGACTTCCTTCAGGGCTGCCAAAAGCAGCCTGCGGGCATATGCTGAGGGTAAAACTGATTACCTACAAGATTGCCTTCCTAGTGCTACCCAAGACCTTGATGGGCGTGCAGTGCTTGATGCACTCTATCGGCGCTTAGGGCCAGTTTTGGCGAAAGCTTTGAGGCCTGACCAACAAATTGATTCTCCCCTTCTCGGGAAAACCTCTGGTGAGTGGCTCAAACAGAGTTCGTCGATGGGAATCAACCTGCGAACGACAGGTGGATTTCTCCGCGCGCTGAAATATGTGATGACACTCCCGCCACACATCAATTCGATCCACTTACTCCCTGTGTTTGAACCAGGTGTAGTCGGAAGCCTTTACGGCATGGCGAGTTGGCGCATCAACAACGAATTCTTTGATAGAACCTGGGCGCGTATCGTTCCCAGTCAGCGGCATGTCAATGATCAGCTTAGAGCATTCGTCAACATTTGTCATGCGTTAGGCAAAGCTGTTGGCTTGGATGTTATTCCACACACAGATCGTTTTAGCGAAATTGTCCTTGTAAATCCATGGCTGTTCGAGTGGTTCAAAAGAGACGACGCTACCCTACTCAGTCACCGCACTGATCTTCATGAAGAAGTGGCTGCACACATATGTGGGTTTGCTACGGGCCGGTTAGACATCGACGCAAATCGAGCATTTTTTAGTCGTTCAGAAGAACAAATTAGCACCATTCTCTTTGGGAATGGTGATGTAGGTTCTCGTAATGCACGTCGCGATGAACTCATCAGCTACCTGTATAACCGCGGCTATGAGACCCTTCCTGCGACCATGGCTCCTCCGTATCGAGTACTTGAACTCGACCCAACTGAAGAGGCCGTAACGGTAGATGAAAAAGGTCGCCGTTGGCGAGAGTTTAGGTTCATAGCACCACAAGAAATGTCACGCGTATTTGGTCCGTTGACACGCTACAAAGTCTGGGAGCGCAAAGATGACAACCAAGCTTGGGAGATCGATCACGACACCCCTCGTATGGCAGCATTTAATTATGTGGCTAACCACTATGCTGCCATTGTCGCGCAATACGGGTTCGACTATATGCGTGGCGACATGAGTCACGTGCAGACGCGCGCAGAAGGCGTTCCTAAAAGCCCAGCCGATCCTTATGACATTCTCCGCTACGTGAAACGGAAGTGTGCTGAAATGTATCCGCACTTTGCCTATTTCGCAGAGAGCTTTTTGACGGAGGATGACTACATGACTTACGGCTCAGAAACAGCTCATTTAAACGCGAGCGAAGCTGAAGTTGCCTTAGGTAACCTGCAAAACTACGCGCCGCACGATCCCACCTTTCATCGCTTGTTAGCAGAGTACGATGACATTGCCGCAGCCGGTAAAGTGCTACCAAGTTTCACCCTCTTCTCAGCGGACAAGGACGACCCTCGGTTCGATGCATTTTATGAAGAAGGAAATGTGGCGAGATACTTCTTCTCCTGCTTCTGCTCTCGGTTCCCTTCCTATAACTCACTCGGGTTTCGACAACGTGATAAGCACACGGAGCCCGCTCCGAATGAGCATTACACGAAGCTATTTGTGTTCTACTACAGCGAAGGTGCGAAAGGAAGAAAAGGTCCTTATGTGTGGGGTGAAAATGAAACGCTCTGGCAGGCCATTTCAAATATTGACAGCTTTAGCTGCGCTGATCTAAAGATTCGCCAAAACCTAGGTTTTAGCGAAATCCAAACTTTCGAATGGCTGCTTGCTCCTGACGCTACTGGTAAGCGACAAATGCTCGTTTGGCAGGTCAATGAACAGGTGTTCGCTGTCAACTTCGGGAAGAAAGCGGCAACTATTCCTGCGTCGATTCTTGCGGGAAAGGAGATGGTGTTTACTACGAGTGCAAAAGCGCTTGACACAAAACGCGGTAAACTCTTTCCAGATTCGGGCATCGTACTTTCAATTAAACCTGCGGAACTTTCGACGCCGAAGAAGTAGCTTTCGGCCATGCGCCTACCCATATACATAGCTGACGCTTTCACAAGCGGACCTTTTACTGGAAACCCAGCAGCCGTTGTTCCGCTTGGTGCTTGGCTCCCTGATGAGACTTTGCAAGCAATAGCAGAGCAAAACAACCTCGCCGAAACGGCATTCGTAATCACCCATCCAGACGAGAATAAAGCGCGTGCATTACGGTGGTTTACACCGGCGCGTGAGGTTAATCTTTGTGGACACGCGACACTCGCCACGGCGTTTGTGCTGCATCAAGTCCTTAAATTCAAAGAGTCGACTCAGCGATTTAATACGCTATCAGGTGAACTTGTGTGCTCCTATAGCGATGGCTATTGGCAAATGGATTTCCCTGCAGACAAAGCGCTGCCTGCTAATGACATTCACACGTTAGCAGAGCAAGTTGTAGGCCGCGAACTAAGCTCTGACCAGGTCTTTGTTGGCACAGACGATGCTATGATCGTATTGGCATCAGCACAGGACGTCCTTGACTACCAACCAAACGATGCTGCAATTCGCAATGTGCCCAAACGCGGTGTTATTTTAACCGCCCCAAGAGAGGGCGAGACAGACGTGGTAAGTCGTTGCTTTTATCCTGAGTTCGGCGTAGACGAAGACCCGGCAACGGGGTCTGCGCATACACTCATCGGCCCCTATTGGAGCGCTAGGCTTGAAAAAGAAGAACTAATATGTGTGCAGGCGAGCCGAAGAGGAGGTACGCTAAGCACTATCTATAAAAAAGGCGAGCGCATCCAACTTCGTGGACGCGCTCGCTTGTACTTGCGGGGGGAAATTGATGTGTAAGGTGTGTAGCAATCGTACCTAAACGGTCGCCTTAAGTTTTGGAATTTCGAGGCTAGTACTTACTGATTTATCCCTTCCACCTTTACATCGTACCAACCTTTAACCGTTCGGCTTTGCTTGATTTGACCGAAAGTAAGGTTAAGACCTGCGCGGAAATACGCATCGTTTGCACTGGTTAGGTTGGTCACAGAAAGTAGGTTATCGCAAGCTATGTAGAACTGTGGGCCCCATAAGTCGACAAGAAGATTTGCGCCTAAGTACCCTCCGCCACGCTTCATGCCAGCGAGGGCACCTACGTGAAGGATCTTACCAACCTGCTGTCCAAGTCCAACACCAAATCCAGTATGCCATGAGTTTGCATTGGCAGCATACATGGTTGCGTTGAAGGTCGTCTTCTTTGCTAGTTCATAGCGGAAAGTGCCTTGAACAGTTGCAGGCGTTTTGGTCGTAAAATCTTGCGCAGTGCTTGCGAACTGGAGTTCACTTACGATCGTATCAATCGTACCTGCGACGTCAAATTCAAACCCCTCTTCATTAAAGATATTGCCTTGATAACCGCTGAAAGTGTACTCACCATTGGATCGGTGAACCTGTGCATTACCATTCCAAGTGATGTATCCCATGTCACGAATAGAAAATCCAATTTCCATTTTATCGTCGCGGTAAACGCCGCCAAAGTCTACTCCAAATCCACTTCCCGCACTTGCAAATCCGTCAAGACTTCCTGTCTCGACTCCTTCGTCTGTAAAGGAAATTGGAAAGCCAGCAGTTTTGATGGTCATGTCGGTAGCAACGGTTGCCTCGTAGAAATCTGAATCGGTGTAGAGACTAGCGTTTGCCGAGGTGGTAGACATAGCGCCCGAACCTGCCAAGTACTTTACACGTGCACCAATGGTAAACCTTTCATTGAAGGTGTAAGCACCATTCAGTCCAAATTCCTGGTAGGCTGTCGCGTTGATGTTAGGTGCGAGCTGTAGTGTTTCTCCTACATACTTTGCGTTTCCGTAAGCAGCAAGCTGAACAAGACCTTTGGGAAGGTCGAGCCCCCCACTAATTCGAGCTCGGTGAGAAACACCGACCTGCCATCCTTTGTGGCGGTAGTTGAATGCGAATGTTTCGACGTTGATGTTGAACGATTGATCGTTTCCTCTATCGTCAAGACGCAGAATAAACTGATCGGGATCGATCATCAATGTCCCATTGCGCACCTCCCCCATGTCATTGACAGAGATCGGAGTAAAGAAGCCTCCGGCAACAGAAGGCAATGCAATCGAGATCTTGTGATCCTGCAGCATAGCAGGGTTAGAAATGGTTTGCTGAATTCCGTATTGAAGCGGAAGTTGCACGTCGTGTTGTGCGATTGCGGTAGCGGCGAAGAGTGTCATTCCCCCTACCAGAAGTTGTTTTAGCGATAGCATAATAGTAGTCTTAAAGAGGTTTAACAGTTATGCGTGCGCCAAGCTTGATGCCGATGCTACTGTCGTAAAAGAGTTGAGTGTATTGAGCGCCTGTTGAAGGGCTCTTCAGTGTCACTTCTACTTTAGCGAAGCGAGACTTGGCGAGATTGGCAATTTTTGAAGGAGGAATGACTACTTCTGTAGTTTTCTCAATAGAAGCTACTGCTGCTCCTTGTTGATCAACCTCTGGAGCGGCAACGATTATTTCTGGCGCAGCTAGTAGACTGTCAAGCAAAGCTCCGTTTCCATCATAGAAATACACCTGAGTTGCAGCTTCTAGTCCAAAACCATTGTCGACTCGGAGCAGGAATGCTGCTTCTAAAGCTTCGGCGATTGAACTGCCGTCAAAGGCAAACTCTTGCTCAAGCTGAAAGCCGTTAAATTCAAGTGCAAGTGGAATGTCCACTTCGAAAACACCTTTAAGTCGAGCATCACGGTGGATGAAGAAAGTCTCTTCAAGGCTATCCGGATTTGCTGTTCCTTGAAGTCCTAGCGAAATGCTTTCAGGAAAGCTATTCAAAACATCGACGAGGTTACTTGTCTCACGATCGATGATTAGCTCTGAAGTTTTACTTAATCTGCCTTCTGCAAGCGAAGGATACTCAAACGTGAATCCTTGAGTAAGTGGAGTTTCTAGCTTTATGTTTTCTCCATCTCTTGTGGTTGCGAACGCAACGTTCGTCATCAGTTCGAATGGTGCGCCAATTTCGTTTTGAATAACAAGACGTGCAACTGGATCAACAAGTCCAACAGTCCCGACTTCAAAGGCGTCGAAGTAATCGGTAGCGATTGAATCAGTACCGAGATCGAGCTCGATCGCATCAAGGCTTCCTTCAGCGTAACTAAAGTCAGTGCCCTTAAAGTTAACCGTTCCGAGTGTGAGTCGCACATCAACACCTGTGGTTAAGGTTGCCTTATAGTTAACGTCAATGTCACCTGATGGAGGAACGACAAGACTAACCGTACTTAATTGAACAGAATCTGCTGTAGTAGTAAGCCCTGGTACGGTGTATGTATGCTGCAGCGGCTGACCATCGAGTATCCAGTTAGCAGTAGTAATTGTTACGACTGCATCTTCTGGGTAATCGTTTCTGAAAATATACTTGACTTGACCACCAGTAAGGTCCATACGACTTACTGCGAGATCGATGCCTTCGTCTTCGAGGTTGTACGAAGTTGCCGTGTCTAAAAGTGGGACAACAATACTCGGCACATTGAGCAGCTCACCTGGAACGACATCAAAAAGCGCTTGAGTAATGCGAATGTTAATTGCGCTATTCGTGTCTTCAGTGAGGTAATCACTGAAATCAGAATCAGCAAGCGCATCTCTTAAGGTAAAGCGAGTGTCGAGCACTGGAGCAGCAATCTCTGGCTCCCAGTTTTCAAATTGGACATCCGAGATGGTGTCCGAGCAGGCTGCCAGAAACATCATGGCTACGCCCACCGCCGCATAGCGGTAAAGTGTGTTTTTCATAAGGTGTGTTGTTCAAAGTGTTACAATGCTGTGAAGCATTGATGAACACACACTTGAAAAAACTGGGCCAAAATTTTACGTCATACTGCTTAAAAACGTTCAAAAAGTGCAATTCAACTCCTTGTATTACAAATAGTTATCAGGTGTTGTACGTCCTGTGACAGGTTCATCATCGAACCAACCGTAACGTTTCCCCTCAACTTCTAATCGCTTTAGGTTGAGCGAAACACCCAAACGAAAATGCACGGCCTTACTGTCATACAGATTAATGACGCCAGGCAAGTGGTCTGCTGCAACAAACACCTTTGCTCCTAGTAACATCACGCTTCCTCGAAGTCCGTAAATAACCTCTCCCTGGTTCAAGCCAATGATTCCACCTACGTGCAAAAAGTCGCCAAAATCTTGAGCTATACCTAGTGCTCCACCTCCTTTAAAGCTATCTCTATTTTCTCCTTGGGCAGATAATGTGAGGTCCGTCGCATCGCCTAATTTATAGCGAATGTGACCCTGAAGTTTTGGCGAAAGCTGTGTAATAAAAGCTTCATCCGTTGAACTAAGTCCAGCCTCTTCACGCAAGTCATCTAAGCTATTTTCTGCACTGAATAAGTAGCCTGGTTCGAATACATTTCCGATTACCCCAGCATAAGATCCTTGTCCATTTGCGACATGTTTCTTAGCGTCAGTGCTCCAACGGATACCGCCGATATCATTTGCAGATAGACTTACCTCGATTTTCCTACTTGGGCGATAAACGATACCTAAATCGACTGCACCTCCAATTCCTTTGTCAATTTTTAGAGGTTGAACCGAAACAGTAAAGTCCTCAGCATCCAAATCGATATTGTAGCCAGCCGTTTGAGCGTCAACGTTTAAGTCATAGTCAATGGCATAGCCGTTTGGATCCGTTCTCAGGCTTCCACTTGTTGAATTGAATTGCGCAGCAGCTGAACCTGCCAGCACTTTCACACGTCCCCCAATGGCGAATTTGTGATTGATGTGTATACCGTAGTGAAGTCCGACTTCATGGTAGCTTATCTGTTCACCTTTCGGCAAAACCTGAATCGTCTCACCAACTAACGCCTGGTTTCCTTGAGAAATCAGGCTTGCTAATTGGCGATTAATATTCCCAGCAGATTCAAACCTTATTGCATGGTGCGCACCAAACTGGTAACGGTCTTCGCGGACGTTAAAGCCAAGTGTAGCGACATCAAACCGAGCGGAGACTTCCATGGTTTCTGGAGCATTTACTGCTAACCGAGAACCTTGCAGGACGAAATTGCCATTGTTATTTGTACCGATGTCATTCAGCGTAAAATTGGCCGAAGCACTTTGCATTACGCTCCCGATCCGGATGGTGGTACGGTGATCTTGCAGCAAAGCAGGATTCGCCATAACCGCATCAAAACTATAGCTGAGTGAACGCTGAAAGTCTAACTGAGCTTTCGCCAAAACGGGAACTGCAATCGCAGCCAAGAGTAGGATCAAACTTTTCATTGGGCAGCGTATTCGAAACTGAGTCCAACCTTAAGGCTGAGAGAATTGGTGTTATCAAGCTTGGCGTAGACATCAGTGCCATCTGGAGTATTCAAGAATACGCGTGCGCTGGCTTGGGGAAACGCTCTGATTAGCTCAAAGGTGGCATCGCTGATTGGAATGTTGACGACCTCTTCACCAGGCGCAATGATATTGCCATCTGCATCTAAAGATCCAGCCGTTACTAACGTTTGAGGTTCAAGGAAGAGGCTATCGACTACTGCGAAAGTATCATTAAGGATGTATACCTGCGCTTGCGCAGTGAGCCCAAACGAGTTGGAAGAAGCCAAGTGTATTTCAACTTCGCGAACTCTGTCTAAAGACTCCACTTGTCCGAAGTTGAAATCTTGGTTGACCGCAAATCCGTCGAATTGAACCTCAAGCGGAATATCAAAAACGAACGAGCCGATGATCTCCTCCTCGTAGTCAATCACGTACACTTCAGGTAGACGGTCTGGATTAGCAATGCCCACCAAGTTTAAGGTGATAGAGTCTGGAAACATAGTCGCCGCAGAAACGAGTCCACTGTTCGTGTCATCGATTACAATGTTGGTGTTAGCTGACTGACCAGTAGCAGGCGCGGGAGCAATTGCGACGCCTGCATCGATTGGCGTCGGAAAGTCAAACTCGGTGCCGTCACGAAGATTGGCGAACGTCCGTATGGATTCGAGATTGAACGGGACTGTAGTCTGGTTAACAACTTCAAAAATAACGCTGGCGTCTTTAAGACCTGCAGAGTTAGGTTCAAAAGCTTGGAAGAAATCGGTGATGACCCTTCCTGTGCCTAGTGAGACCGAAAGGCTGTCAAGTGCGCCCGTAGCGGATTTAGGTACGTAATCTGGATCGACCTGAATAATCACAAACTGCAAAAGCCTTGGCTCGCCTGATGGTGTTCGAGCGGTATAATTAGCATACAGTCGCTGGGTTTGCTCAACCGTGAAAATGTGATCTTGAAGATCTACGAACCCACTAATCGACCCATTAGGTGGTACAGTGCGAGTGATGGTGAGTGTGTCTCCGTTTATGAGGAAGTTGGGGAGACGCAGGACGACTTCTAACTCTTCTGCATCGTTGGAGGCGAAGACGTAATCAAAGCGTCCTGCTAGGAACTCTAGCTGTGATACCGGTAAGTCTATACCGAAGTCCATTAACGAGAGGTCCGTTGCAGAGTCCGTGAGCGGAGCTGTTAGTCCCGGAAACATGATAGATCGAATAGGAAAGCGACGAAAGACGGTGTCGCGCCTTAAGAGACGAAGACCATTCCGATCAAGAAGAGTTCCTTCGAAATCGTAACCTCCGAGAGCGTTTTCAAGGCTGAATTCCGTTTGTAGAAGCGGTACAGCCCAACGCTGACGCTCCTCGAGCTCGACACTCGGTTGGCCAAGTGGATCGGTACAGCTGCTTATTACGACCAAAAGGATCGAAAAGCAGCAGGCTAACCAAAAGGAGTCTGCTTGCAGCAAGTGCCTTTTATAGCTGGGGGAAGTGCTAGATGAAGTTGCCATAGGGAGTGCAATTAAGCTACTACAAAGCAACGAAAAAGCGAGCTTCCATCAAATGAAGGAAACTCGCTCACTAATACAACTGGTGAATAAACTAAATCTTATATAAATTGGCTAAAATATGAAAACCAGTTGCCGACAATAAAAACCCGCTAAGACATACTATAAAACAGATAATATTATTATAACGCGTTGCACGGTTAAATAATCTTAAACAGTAGAAAAAATAGATCGCACAATAAGCTAGCTGTCAGTATTTTAAAGGTGCTTAAACCAAAATATGCACCTAGCTCATGCACGACCTTCCAGCAATGTACGACCACTTT
>JBGCGF010000100.1:0-37020 GCA_045110575.1 Saprospiraceae bacterium | reverse complement strand
TTGAAGAGAAGCATCAATATCCTCGTTCTTTTTTCCGTCCAGTCCTGAGGAATGCCATTCCGCGGAATAAATAATAAAAACACACATCATGAAGTCACTTCTCCTCTGCCTCTTTACCGCATGTTCGGTTTTGGCGCAAGCACAACTCAATCCTGCGATTACGTCTTGGCTTCAGAATACTTCTGAGACAGGTACCTATTACGTTGAGGGTAATTCTGATTTGTTAGATAACAGCATTCTCGTCAATTGCCAGAAAGTGGAATATTCTGATGACTTCGTTTATGTCACTGCAACCGGAATTCCAGCGTACCCAACGGGTCCGTTCTTGGATCGTAATCCATCTTTTGCTGAAAATCAAGAATCCATTTTTCAGATTCCGCTCAACCCTACCCAGAATACCGGTACACTTGATGAAACCGTCGGTGGTAACATCGGTATCTTTATCAATGGTGTCGCACTCTTCGATTACCGCGATGGTGTCGCTTGGGATCCAACAACGCAATCTCTCTGTGGTGGTCCTGGCAACGACCGTTGCCCAGGAGGGCCGAATGCTACACAAGATTGGACACGTGATGCAATTCCTGCAGAAATGCCAGGATTCGACTGCTCGAAAGGTCACCCAGCGATGGGGAATTACCACCACCACCAAAACCCAAGTGCCTTCAAGCTCGATCTTGAAACTGTCTCAACGGTATGTAACCTGTATGATGCCGACGGACTCTATGCCATCGACAGTACAGAGCACGCACCACTTATTGGCTACGCATACGATGGCTTCCCGATTTACGGTGCCTACGGATTTGCTAATGCAGACGGGACAGGTGGTGTAACTCGGATTCTATCTGGTTACCAATTGCGCAATATCACAGAGCGCACAACGAAACCAGACGGAACGGCGAGTGATGCTGGACCCGGATTCGATGGCGATTATTTCCTCGGTTATTTCCGTGAGGATTATGAGTTTGTAGACGATGCAAACAACGATGCGGTTCTTGATGAGCACAACGGCCGTATTTGCATTACGCCCGAGTATCCCAATGGCACCTATGCGTATTTTGCTACGGTTAATGCCGACTGGACCTCTGCATATCCGTATGCAGTTGGACCAACATTCTATGGCAATTTTGAGCGTCGTAACGTAATGACAGTCGATGAGATGACAACTGTATACGACGCAACAAGTACCACTCGCGAGCAGGCGTTTGGTAATATCAAATTCAACGTGCTTCCAAATCCGGTTTCTGATCTCGTTGCCGTTCAAGTTGATGGTCTCGTTTCTCGTGAATTGACCCTTGAGCTCGTCGGTACAGACGGTAAATCTTACGCCAAAACCCGAATTCCTGAAGGTGGAACACTTGCGCACTTTGACGTGCAGACGCTCTACCCTGGGACCTACTATATAACCATCGCTGATGGGGTAGAGCGTACTGTGAGGACGATTGTGGTGGAGCGGTAGCATGTTACTCCTCTTCAATTATCCTTTGCACCTTAGCGGCCTAAGCCCTGCGTATGAATGCTATTGAGATAGAAGTCGAGGTCTGTAAGCTGGTAGAGTCACCTTTTGATGCAGCCACCTTCGCATTTGCTTTTCTCGAAGCCTACGGTAGTAAGAGCGCAACCATAAAAAAACTTCAAAGCAGCGTCAAGACAAGCACTAATAAATCTGACGTTGAGGGTGGCGTCTTGCAACGGAGCAACATCCACATCCTCGCATGCGCTCCGGGTACAGTCAACGATGCCCTTCAACGTTTGCGCGATAGTGCAGCAACTACCAAGCACAAGTGTAAATACGTACTTGCTACCGATGGCGAGCAGCTAGGAGCAGAATACCTGATTGAGGGAGAAATTTTGCAATGCGATTTCACCGATCTGCCTAATTCCTTCGGTTTTTTCTTGACGCTAGCTGGGATATCGACCACGAAGGCCATTCGCGAAAACCCCTTTGACATACGGGCTACGAGTCGCCTTAATAAGCTCTACGTAGAGATATTAAAAGTCAATCCATCGTGGACCAAGCCCGAACGCCAAGAAGACCTCAACCACTTTATGGCGCAGCTCATCTTCTGCTTTTTTGCAGAAGACACGCGTATTTTTGAGGGCGAGGGTTTGTTTACCGATACGGTGCAAACCATGAGCGCCGCCGACAGCAGCAATACCCATGAGGTCCTTTCCGAAATATTTAGGGCCATGAGCCTTTCGGTAAAACAAAGGGCAGCATCGGGCAACACTCCACGCTGGGCAAATAAATTTCCGCATGTAAATGGCGGCCTGTTTGGAGATAGACTAGAGGTTCCCGCGTTTTCAAAAATTGCCCGCTCATACCTGCGAGAAATCGGAAATTTGGATTGGAAACATGTCAATCCAGACATTTTCGGTTCCATGATCCAAGCGGTTGCTGATCCAGATGAGCGCGCTGAACTGGGCATGCACTATACTAGTGTGCCCAACATCCTCAAGGTGCTCAACCCACTCTTTTTAGATGAGCTACGCGAGCAGTTGGAGGCCGCAGGCGAGAGTACCCGTAAGTTACTCAACCTGCGAAAGCGCATGGCGCATATTCGCGTGTTTGATCCCGCCTGTGGTTCTGGAAATTTCTTAGTCATCGCCTACAAAGAAATGCGCAAGATTGAGGCGACCATCAATGAACTACGAGGTGAAAAATACCGTAAGTCTGAAATCCACCTCACTAATTTTCGTGGCATTGAGCTCAAGCATTTCTCTGCCGAAATTGCACGTCTAGCATTAGTCATTGCAGAGTATCAGGCCGACGAGCTGTATCGCGGGCAAGACCTTGCGCTTGCTGAGTTTCTGCCGCTTTCAAAGGACAATTGGATACGTCAAGGCAATGCGCTTCGCATGGACTGGTTGAAGGTTTGTCCGCCTTTCGGCAAAACCGACGGGGGGGCAAAAACCTATGAAGATGATCTTTTTCAAACGCCGCTCGATCAGCCTGAGATGACCTTTGCCAATGAAGGGGGAGAGGTTTTTATTTGTGGGAACCCGCCGTATGTGGGATCAACTTGGCAGAGTAAGGATCAGAAGTCTGATTTAAAGCTTGTTTTTGCTGGCCGTGCGAAAAGCTGGAAATCATTAGATTACATTGCTGGCTGGTTTATGAAGGCAGTTGATTATAAGCCGAAGGCATCCGCTTTTGTAGCTACTAATTCGATCTGTCAAGGCCAACAAGTGTCAATTTTATGGCCTTTAATATTTGAAAGTAATCATCGAATCCATTTCGCTTATACAAGCTTTAAGTGGGTGAATTTAGCTAGTCTTAATGCAGGTGTTACAGTGGCAATTATTGGGCTTACACGATCAAGAATTGAAATAGCCAAAATATTTGCAAACACTGGCGCTAAAAAGGAACAGCTTGTAGAAGTAGATAATATAAATGCTTATCTAGTAGCAGGAGTAAGGGTAGAAGTTGGGAAAATAAGTATTCCGCTAAATGGTCTCAACGAAATGAGTTTTGGTAATAAACCTGTTGACGGAGGACATCTACTACTAACACGTTCAGAACGTGACGCACTCGCATTACCTAAAAAAGCTGAACAAAAATTTACTAAAAGAATCTACGGATCTTCCGAATTTATTCGTGGTGGATTACGATACTGTCTTTGGATCACTGACGAATTTGTAGAGGAGGCTTTAGAATTTCAGGCTATTGAAGCTCGTGTGGAAAATGTCAAAAAGGTAAGACTAGAAAGTCGTGATAAGGGAGCCAACAAAATGGCTGAAGTACCTCATCAGTTTCGAGAGATGAATACGGCTAACAATGCTACCATCATCATCCCTAGCGTTTCATCAGAAAGTCGCGAGTATTTACCAGTAGGATACATACCAGCTGGCGACGTTGTTTCCAATCTTGCTTTCGCACTTTATGACGGACCTCTTTGGAATCTATCATTCATAGCTTCCACTCTTCACCTCACCTGGATTGCTACCGTTTGTGGTAAGCTCAAAACCGATTACCGCTATTCCAATACACTTGGTTGGAACACCTTCCCCGTTCCAACGCTCACTGAGAAAAATAAAGCAGACCTCACGGAGAGTGCTAAGAACATCCTGCTCGCACGTGAGCGCTACTGGCCCGCGACTATTGCAGAGATGTACGATCCTAAACGGATGGATAAAGAGTTTCCAGAAGTGCGTGCTGCACACGAGCACAACGATCTGGTATTAGAGCGCATCTACATCGGTCGTCGCTTTAAAAACGATACCGAGCGGCTGGAAAAGCTCTTTGCGATGTATGTGGAAATGACAGAGAAGGAGAAAAAGTGAAATCCCCGTAAGCACGTCATCTTGGACACATCGCTTCACAGCTGGTAGCGTGACAATTCATAGGCGTTTGTGCAGCAGCACTGAGCGTGGCGATTTTAGTAGAGACACCCATGGCGGTTGCCCTAGATGCGAAATACAGTCTGAGCGCTTCGCCCCCTTTTATCTGAACGATGACTGTCCAAAGGTGGCCGAACATTGTTACGTTGGTACCAGCAACAGCATTCCAAAGTACAAATCGGTATGCTCTGCGAGGAGTCGACTTTCGGATTTCTGATAGTCCAAACCCATGATTGGTGAGCAGTAGCCAGCCGTCGTTGGTTCGTATGCCTCCAAACCTATCAGATAATGTCAATCCTGCATTTTTGGCAGATCCAGTGCTGATACCAAAAAATGCTGCGTAGCGCGTTAGCCACAGGTTGCTGCTTGGTAGCCAGTCAGCTTTCGTTGCAGCGTTCCAGATTGCATAATTTCCAGCATCAATATCTTGTAGCTGCTGGCGTCTGGCTTCTGCTTTTGCCTTTCTTTCTGGAGCACCTGCTTCCCATTTTCGTTTTTGTTCAGCTTCTTTTACTTCTCGCTCTCGCTTCAACGCTGCACTTTTAATTAGCCAATCTGGAGCTTGTGATGATTGTTGTCGCATAGGATGCTGGTTGCAAATGTTAGACCTAACTATCAAGTCAAAAACAAGATCGTTGGGACAGCGCACTAGATTGAGCTGATAGGATGCATCAAATAAAAGGGCTTTGCTTTAATGTTGAGGTAGCCACATGGTTTTTGTATGGGATCTGAGGTTCTACTCAGATTATCGCATCTTGCAACATATCGCAAGGAGCAAGATCTCCAACCCATGAACATATTACCTCCCCATAACTCGGAGAATACCAGCGATCCCATCACAGGATGGGAGAAAATTTCTGTTCTGCATAAAGCTGGCTATGTGGTCGAAAAAGATGCGTGGCTCACGGGCGCAGCACCCAAGCGACTCATCAGTATTTACAACGTTGAAGGTGAGGAAGAAAAGGGTGACGCAAATCCTCTTCCCTGGACGAAGTACATTGCCAAAACGGCCGAAAAATGGCATCCCGTAGAGTGCCTTACGGAGTATCTCATCAACCGAATTGGTATTGCACTCGGCTTGCCAATGAATGCAGTCAAGCTTTACCAACACGAGAGCTCCTTATGGTTTTGCAGTAAACTCTTTCTTTCGGAAGAGAGCGATGAGATCCTAATGCACGGTACAGAGATCTGCGGTCATTATATGGAGGACCTAGAGCGTGCCGTAGCTATTGCAGACAATCAGAAACAAGCGCGTGGCACCTTTACGTATGAGTTTTTATCATCTGCTGTCTCCTCACTATTTCCGAGCAGGTCGGAGATGCTTTTAAACGACTTGTTCAGGATTCTTGTATTTGATTGTTTAACGGGAAATAATGATAGGCACTTTTACAATTGGGGAGTCATTACCGACACAACCCAAGCACCATTGCGCATGGCGCCGATCTACGACAGCGCTAGAGGCTTGTTTTGGAATGCTACAGATCGATCTATTCAATCCAAATTTCAGGGTCAAGGCGGCTTGCAGGCGTACATTGCGAGCTATGCTGAAAACTCACGTCCAAGGATATCCTGCAAGGGCAAATCAAAATTGAATCACTTCGAGCTAATTCGTTTACTCACGAGCGACAACCCTGAATTTAAAGACATTGCGCACGGATTAGCGGGGATAAAGCAAGAAACCCTAGCTATTGAAACCTTATATTTGGTTGCAAGCGATCACTTTTCAGCTTTTCGAATGGATGCAATAGAACAGCTACTGCGCCACAGGTTTGAAAGCATCAGAAACGTACTAAAATGACTGACTTAGAGAAGGCTAAAATGGATTTCTACCGTCAGGGATTGGAAACAGATTGCGATGAGTGCGTGCTCTCCGAAGACGATCAAGTATTTCAGTTTACGCTTACGCTCCATGATCAGTTAATAGGACGCTTGCAGTTTGCTAGCAGCAACTGGACGTATGTTTATGCAGATGCTTACAAAAACCGTGTACTTGCGGGTAAGGCCAAACCAATTATCGGATTTCCGCACATCGATGAGCAATACGCGAGTCCATCGCTGTGGCCTTTTTTTCAAATCCGGCTACCTGGACGGTACATTGAGCGTGAACTAGGAGGCCAGAAATTATCCGAGGCCGAGTTGCTCGCTCGCTTTGGTCAGAAGTCTATCGCTAATCCATATATCGTGAATCATATTCAACCTAAAACAGCTGGAATACCAGCTGTATCTGTTACCTACGGTCGCAACAGTTCCTCTGCCAAGCCCAACGAGTTAGGAATGCGTGCCATGCAAGAACGCGCTTACGAGCGGCGAGGCGAGCAGTATCTACTCATCAAATCTCCACCTGCTTCAGGTAAGAGCCGAGCACTAATGTTTATCGCACTTGACAAGCTAAAAAACCAAGGCCTAAAGCGTGTCATTATTGCCGTTCCAGAACGCAGTATTGGGGCGAGTTTTCACAACGAGCCGCTTAGCAAGTTTGGGTTTTGGGCTGACTGGGAAGTTGAGCCGCGCTGGAACTTATGTGACGCAGCTGGGACCGATGGTGGTAAGGTGGATGCAGTAGGTGAATTCCTTTCTTCTGGTGATCAAATCTTGGTATGTACACACGCTACGTTTCGTTTTGCCGTAGAGCGCTTTGGTGTAGAGGGTTTTGACGAAAGTCTAATTGCCATTGATGAATTTCACCACGTATCTGCTAACCCAAACAATGTCCTCGGTGAGCATCTACGTACCCTCATCGAACGCGACAAAACGCATATCGTAGCGATGACGGGTAGCTATTTTCGGGGAGATGCCGAGGCGGTGTTAATGCCTGAAGATGAGAGCAAATTTACTCCAGTTACTTATACCTATTACGAACAGCTCAATGGATATGAGCATCTCAAGCAACTCGATATCAGCTACTATTTTTATGCAGGTAGCTACTTGGATGAAGTGATGTCAGTGCTGCGACCTCATGAGAAAACGATCTTACATATCCCGAATGTCAATTCGCGTGAAAGCTCAAAGCAAAAATACAAAGAGGTAGAAGATATTCTTAGCGCACTTGGAGAGTGGGAAGGTACTGATCAGGCAACTGGGTTCCAACTAGTGCGTACTAGTGAAGGTCAATTGCTTCGCATCGCAGACTTGGTAGAAGATGATAAATTAAAGCGTAACAAAGTCGATGCTGCACTCGGTGATTCAAGCCAAAAATATAATCGCGATCACGTAGATATTATTATAGCCTTGGGCAAGGCCAAAGAAGGTTTTGACTGGATCTGGTGCGAACATGCACTCACTGTTGGCTACCGCTCTAGCTTGACTGAAATTGTCCAGATCATTGGTCGAGCCACTCGAGATGCGCCTGGTAAATCCAAAGCACGGTTTACCAACCTAATTGCAGAACCTGATGCGTCGGAGAGTGCCGTAACGGAGGCGATAAACGATACGCTCAAGGCTATTGCAGCCAGCCTGTTGATGGAACAGGTGCTTACGCCTCAATTTGAATTTCGGCCTAAAAATCCGCAAAACCTAGCAAGCGAAGGATATGACTATGGTGATGATGGCTACAAGCCAGATGGCAAAAGTGTAGGTGTCAATACGCATACGGGCGCGATTCAAATTGAAATAGCAGGACTTGCAGTGCCAAAAACGGATGAAGTGAAGCGTATTTGTTCCGAGGATTTGCAGGAAATCGTTACAGCCTTCGTCCAAGATACCGAAACCGTAAAACGTGGACTTTTCGATAAGGACATCATTGCTGAAGAGCTCACGCAGGTGCGCATGGGTAAAATCATCAAAAACAAGTACGCAAACCTCGATACTGACGATGTCGAAACTGTGCGCCAGCATGCAGTCGCTGCTATGAATTTGCTACAAAAAGCGAAGGAATATGGCCCGTCAATTATGGGCGATAGTGGTAGTGAAGAACCAGGATATGGAGCTGATGCAGAAGCGAAGGCAAGCGATGGGGGAGGGTCAGCAAATACCGCTTTGCTCCAAGGTATTCGTCGGTTTGCGCAAGACGTCCGAGAGCTCGACATGGACCTGATTGATTCGGTCAATCCTTTTGGCGAGGCATACAATATTCTTGCAAAAACGATGGATGAGGATCGGCTTCGTGAGGTGGAGGCCATTATCGCTGCCAAACGCGTTAAATTAGATCTTGAGGAGGCTACGGCTCTTGCTGTGCGTGCCTTTCGATTTAAGGAAGAACGAGGTCGGCTACCTAAGTTAAATTCGCCTGATCCTTTTGAGAAATTGATAGCTGAAGGGGTTGAATTTTTACGTCGTGCAGCGATACAACAGCAAGCAAATGGCTAAGGAAAATCTCACCGAAGAGCACTTTGCATTGCTCGATAGCTTAGGCATTGACACTACACAAAAGCCTACGCGGAAGTACTCCAAGCTTGAGGAGCGCATTATTGCAGGCTTCGAAGACATTCAGCGTTGGGTAGAGGAACATGGTCGTGAACCACAACACGGTGAAGAACGAGACATTTTTGAGCAGCTCTATGCGATTCGACTAGAGCGGATTCGGGCCAATGAAGAATACCGTAGCATTTTGGCTGATTTTGATAGTAGTGGCCTTTCGGCAAAACCTGCGATAACTACTGAAGTAATTGCTGAAAAATTGAGTCCTGCGGAATTATTGGAAAAACTAGGTGTAGAACTAGAAACTGCTTCAGATGATTCAATCACCAAGCTCAGGCACGTGCGTTCGATAGAAGAGCGACGAGCTGCGGAGGAAATCGCCCAGCGTGAGCCTTGCCATGACTTTGAGCTTTGGCAGCCCATATTTGAAAAAATACAGTCAGACATTGCGGCTGGTCTTTGTAGTACCGAACGTTTTCGCGAAAATGCAAAGATTGACCTAGGAGATTTATTTATTCTAGATGGGCAGAAGATTGTCGTTGCTGAACAGGGGGCGACGTATACCAACAGCTATGGCCGAAACGAAGCTCAACTTCGTGTGGTGTATGACAACGGTACCCAGAGCAACCTGTTGATGCGCTCTTTACAACGCGCCCTTAATAAGGACAAAACGAGTCGCCGCATTTTGGAGAATACTAAATTGACACTTTTTTCAAATTCCTTAGAAGAGGGTGATAGCGAAAGCGGTACAATCTACGTGCTCCGAAGTTTTTCTGAGCATCCAGTCATTGCAGAGCACCGTACTGTCATCCATAAGATTGGCGTGACGAACGGAAGTGTCCAAAAGCGCATAGCCAATGCGAAGAAAGATCCTACATATCTTCTTGCTGACGTTGAAATCGTTAGTGAGTACACGCTTGCAAATGTGAACCGTGTGAAACTAGAGCGTTTGCTTCAACGGTTTTTCTCACAAGCACGACTAGACTTAACGCTTCCTGATCGGTTTGGTCAGGAAGTTCAGCCGCGTGAATGGTTCTTGGTACCCTTACCTGCGATAGACGAAGCTGTAGCACGCATTATCGACGGCACGATTGGCCTATACATATATGATCGTGCAGAAGCTCGCCTGAAAAAAGGTTAAGAGAACGTTGCCATATATCTTTCAAAATCAGCGTCAACACCTTGCCCTTTAAGGGACATTCTTACTCCTTCAGCAATTTCCCTTGCATCCTTCCCCATTTTTGTTAACGCAATCGCCTCGTCGAGTTTAGCATGGCGAAGCAAACCTCCAGCAACAGCCTTAACCAAACCATTTGCTAGGCCTGGCCGCGCACGTAATAGTCGAGGGAGTTGCTCTAGGGATTGCGCATGTAGCCAGTTGAGACTATTTGAATCAAAGTCACTGTTACCGATAATGAAGAGGTAATGCGCAGGATCAATCATATAAACGTCCTTTGAAACAGCGCTCCGATGTACAAGGTGTGTATACGCGGTGGTCACCATCGGGTATAGTTGAGTCCTATCGCTATCCCCCATTTCCATATAGGATAAAAGGTACACACGTTGAGTTAACAACGTCAATTCGGCCATCTCGGGCATTGTTTCCCATAAATCAAACGAAACATAACTTAGCTCCATCAGTATGGTCAAGGCGCTGACAAAGGCCACAGGCTGATTACCTTGATCATAGGCTTCTAGAGCTTTGTGCGATAAAAGCGTCAAACCATCAAGTAGGCTTTTGTGCAAGTTTCGCCACTTTGTGCTGTTGAGTTTGGTTACTTTTTTTCGAAGATCTGCTATTTCACCTTGGGTATTTGCAACGTGTGCTAACAGCACCTCATCCGGGATATCCTCCGCAGATTTTATGTCCTCTGGCTTAGGAAGAGCGTTGACCTCTGTTTTTGGGAAATAAGAAATGCTTAATAGTTGTTCACTTAAAACTTGCGTAACAAGTGCCAAGCTATGTGCACAAGGACGATCCAGTTGGGCACGTCTGCAACTACACTTAATCTGCGTGAGCGCACCGGCCGGATCAAATTTCGCAACAACCTGATGAGATGATTTTCTCCCCACCTGAGCGGTTGCACGCAGCCCCGTACTAGTTCGATCGGTGGATAAAGCAACTTCTTCGTCATCCAGAAAATTTAAAGACTTGTGAAGTTCGTCTGGCTTGGCAAGTTGAAGGAAGACATGTGGGTTCATACACCGCTAACCTACGTATTTACTAGGAAATTTGCTTATTCTCTGGTTGCTCTTCACCCTTTTTACGTCAGGAATGAGCGTCTCCTTGGTACGTCCCTAACGAGCGTCCCAAAGGCGAGCCGCGTAGCGCGCGATGCTCCGAGGTAGAATGGGATTTATCCCGACGCCTTTTGCCAGCGTCCCAACTGTGCGTCCCTATCAGCATCCCGCAGCGCAGCGTTCTTGCAGCAAGGCGGTCTAGCAACAAAGTGGTCTAGCCTCTCCAAATTCCTATTTGGACTCTTCAACTACCTGCTCCACCCTTGCCCACATGTCCTCAAACGAAGCAAAGCCCGTTGCGATGATCTGCATTTTGTCACCGGTGCGAACGATGACGGTCGGGTATCCACGAACGCCCCATTGACGATTCAATTGGAAGTCCTCATGGGTAGCGCGTTTCATTTCCTCACTATCGAAGAGCGCAGAAAATTTCGCGTAATCTATTCCTATCTCGAAGCAAATAGGCTTGTAAAATTCAACCTTGGCAGGATCCTCATTCAGTACATAGAAGCGATGCTGCGTCAACTCAAAGAAGCGAGCTTCTAGACTTGGGGCTATCGTTCGAGCGGTGATCACACCCCGGCAACTTGGCTCAGTGTTGTACTGAAAATGCTCAGCCTCGAGCAGGTCGTAGTTGAACGGTTGCCCACTTCGGGTACTTACATCTTCCCAATGGTGGCGCAAAAACTCCTGAAATTTTGGAGTCCACTGCTCAGAATTGTCTGGTCGCAGACCGCCCAGTACGATTCGATACCCGATGCCATTGGCTGCGGCAGTAAGCTGCAAACGATTGAGCGCAGGAGAGATGCCCCAACACCACGAACACATCGGATCACCGACATAGATGACCTCCGTTTCCTGGTCAAATTTCAGGGTAGGCGTTTTCCCTTCTAGCGTAGCTGGAGTGCACAATCCTGTTTTCGGGTCGCAGGTTGCACCTTCTGGAATCGTCATGGTCTGGGCATTAAGAATTGGCGGGTTTTGCGAAAGCAGGAAAAGCATCGCAGCGCCAAACAAGAATCGAATCACAACTGGTAAACGTGAAAGTGCGACCATCAGTTTCTGATTTACAGTTCAAGCACGTCACCACGTCGCGCAATCTGGTATCCTGCGTCTAAGACCGCCTTGGTCTGCTCGCTCGTTTCGTCAAGCAACGGATTGGTGTGATTAAAGTGGATGAAATAGACGCGCTTGCGAATGCTATCATGTGAGCTTTCAAATCGCTTCATGCTCTCCACTACAAAGGGATGCGGAATCTGCGCCATGTCTCGACCAGGCAGTTCGTCACCGTCAAAGAAAGTCGCATCGAGTAGGGCGTAGTCGACGTCGAGCAAGGCTGCAGAAATATCGGTTTCCCAGCGCTCCCACTTGTCAATATCAGGAATAAAGAGGGCTGAATTGTTCGGACCGTCGATGCGATAGCCGACCGTCTCTGAAAACTCATCTCGATGCGGCACTTGCAGCGGCGTCA
Organism: Saprospiraceae bacterium; assembly: GCA_045110575.1. Taxonomy (GTDB): domain Bacteria; phylum Bacteroidota; class Bacteroidia; order Chitinophagales; family Saprospiraceae; genus CALDTK01. The sequence goes on along the minus strand of JBGCGF010000100.1, from coordinate 24,614 downwards.
CGTTGAGTTTTGGCGAAAGCGCAATTGAATTACCTGAAGTCATCGGCTGCATTGCGATGTTCTTGTTCGTCACCAACTGACTCCAAGGCCCGTTCTCTGTCAAGAATTCTTGCATGCGAGGCATCGTGTACACAGGCAATTCCTTTGCGCCCAAGGCTTCTTTGCCGAGGTACATCAAGCCCGCATAATGCCCGATGTGAGCGTGGGTGAGGAAGATGCCATTTGGCAGTGTTTGATTCGAATATTGACTCAAGAATCCGATTTGGCTGGTGAGGTCTGGCGTCGCCTCAAACAACCAACTCTGCTTGATTGCAGGATCTACCAACCCTAGACTCACTACTTGCCTAGTTGCAGCTTCATGTGCATCAAGGCCAGCGCAGCAAGCTTTCGTACATCCGAGTTGAGGCGAGCCAGCGTCTTGCGCATTGCCAAGGATGACGAGGTGTGGGACTTGTAATTCTTGTTTGTCCAAACTTTCCAAAGGAATAGCTGAAGCCTTTTGATCGGAAACAGTGCTGCATGCCATGACGGAGAGCAATAGAAAGAACGCTACTATTCGCATCGAGGTAAGGTACAAGTCATTCCGCGCTCACTACCTTCCCACCATGCGTTTGTCTTCCCCCATTTTAGCTTCAGCTTTCGCCAAAACTTGTGGCGCTCAACTCGTCGGTCCAGATCAACATATCCATGGCGTCAACGAAATTCACAACGTTGATGTCGGTGACCTCACCTTCGTCGATCATCCGAAGTATTACCGAACAACACTTCGCAGTGCAGCCAGTGTAGTGCTCATCGATAAGCTTCCCGAAGACCTAGAGAAGCTCATCGGAGATACCCCAGGACAGAAAACCATACTCGTTCTCGAAAATCCATTCTCGGCATACGATGCACTCGTCAAAAAGGAACGTCCACCATACACGCTCAAGGAAACGATCGCGCTTACGGCTAACGTCCACGCCTCGGCGATCATAGAACCAGGTGCGATCATCGGACCGAAAGTCACCATCGGAGCGTACACTGTTGTCGAAGCCAACGCGGTCGTTTACGGTCCAGCCCGCATCGGCAAGCGTTGTCGTATCGGGGCTAGTACCGTGATCGGGGACAAGCCTTTTTACTTCAAAATCAATGACGGTGAATTCACCCGCTGGACCACTGGTGGCGACGTCCTCATTGGGGACAATGTTGAGATCGGCCCCATGTGCAACATCGCCCGCGGTGTTAGCGCATCAACTACGATTGGTGACGGCTGCAAACTCGATGCGCAGGTCATGATCGGCCACGACACTGTTATCGGAAAGCATTGCCTCCTCGCTGCTCAAGTAGGTATAGCTGGCAATGTCACCGTTGAAGACAACGTCATCATGTACGGCCAAGTAGGTGTCGCCCAAAACGTCACCATTGGCGCCAAGACCGTCGCCCTAGCGCGTGCAGGAATGAGTAAAGATTGTGAAGGAGGGGTGACCTACAACGGTAACCCTGCACAACCTGCAAGAGACTGGCTGAAGGAGATTGCTGTGGTGAGAAGACTCGCAAAGAGTTAGATGCTTGTATTTTAGGGTTTGTGGTCTGACCGCTCACGAGCCGAAGGCGAGCAACATCTCGTAGCATCTCAAAGGAATTGACAATTATCAACTACCAACTAACAATTACTCCTCATGAAACGTCGCCCCTTCCTCAAACAACTCGCCCTCCTCACAGCAGCAACTCCCATAGCGTGTACACTAGGTGCAGCAGGTTCTGCTCCACGTGAAACGAGCAGTCCCGCAGCACTGCGGGAGGGAAGCGAAAAGAAAAAACTCGGCATCGCCCTCGTCGGACTAGGTTATTACTCCATAGGAGAACTCGGACCAGCATTGAAGATATCGACAGATAGCTATCTCGCAGGAGTAGTGACAGGCGATCCAGAAGTGAAAGGAAAAGAGTGGGCAAAAGAGCACGGCTTTCCTGAAACCAGCATCTACAACTACGAGAACTTTGACTCGATCAAAGACAATCCAGACATCGATGTGGTCTATGTCGTGCTCCCTAATTCCATGCACGAAGAGTTCGTAACACGAGCGGCGCTTGCAGGTAAGCATGTCATCTGTGAGAAGCCAATGGCCATGAACCCTGCTCAAGCAGAACGCATGATCGCAGCTTGCAAAAACGCAGGTGTAAAGCTCGGTATTGGATACCGATGTCGATACGATCCATTCACGATTGCGACCATCGAAAGGGCCGCAGAACTCGGGCCTGATAAGGTCCGTTTCATCCGTAGTCATGCAGGCTACCAGATGGGAGACAACTGGGAACAATGGCGACTCAAAAAAGCACTTGCTGGTACTGGAGCACTAGGTAACATGGGCGTATACGCCTTGCAAGGCGCGATTTATGCGGCAGGCGAAAACCCGATTAGCGTATCAGCACAAGAATTCAAAACCAACGCTGAGAAGTTTGCAGAAACCGACGAAACCGTCACCTTCCAACTTCGCTTCCCAAGTGGTGCTGTAGCCAATTGCGCAACCAGTCATAGTGCTTCCATGAATGACATTCGCGTAGACTATTCAGGAAATGACTTTGTCGAAATAGATCAGTTCTCAGCATACCGTAACCAAGTAGGGAAGACTGAAGCGGGACCTATGGAGTATCCCAAAGTGAATCAACAAGCTTTGCAGATGGATGCATTTTCGCGCCACGTACGCGACGGAGAGGCCAACCTTGTTCCTGGCGAAATGGGCTTGCGTGACATGCAAATACTAGAGGCAATTTTGAAAAGCATAAAGGAAGGAGGCAAGACAATTCCTCTTAAAGATTTGGCTTTTTAGGTTTCATGCGCATGGATTCGTGCTTTACACTTTATCAATGAGGTTCAAGTTTAGGCTGTTCGTACGTTCCAATATGCGTCTCACATCCCAAATCTCACGTCTCATATCCCAACTCAAAAATCAAAATTTCTTCGAGTGACAACCCGAAGGATAAGTCGTACGTTGGCTACCCATGTCTTCAACGTTAACTTCTGGCACTAGTGCCTCTGCTTTACCCGCTTTTGCTGCGGAGCAACATGTGCTCCCCAACGGGTTTACAGTGTACTTGAGTCCCAACCCTGCCGAACCGCGCATCTATACAGAGATCGCTGTGCGGGCTGGAAGTAAACACGATCCCGATCGGAGTACCGGTCTCGCCCACTACCTCGAGCATATGCTCTTCAAGGGTACAGATCAGATTGGGTCTAGCAACTGGGAAGCAGAAGAACCGCTTCTGCAAGAGATCGCCAAGACATACGAAGATCATCGCAATACTTCCGATCCAGAAGAACGGAAGCTACTCTACGCCAAGATCGACGAGCTAAGCCAAGAGGCCGCAAAATTTGCCTTGCCAGGAGAGTACGATCGTCTGATTGCCCAAATGGGGGCAAGCCAAACCAATGCGTACACCTGGGTAGACCAGACAGTGTTTCTCAACGACATTCCTTCAGGTGAACTAGGACGTTGGATGACCCTGGAGTCTGAGCGTTTTTCTAGACTCGTATTGCGCTTGTTTCATACGGAGCTAGAAACTGTCTTTGAAGAGTTCAACATCTCTCAAGACAAGGACGTCCGTAAGGTGATGCGTGCAGCCAACGAGGCACTTTACAGCCCGCACCCATACGGTACACATACGACTATTGGTAAAGGCGAGCACCTCAAAGCTCCGAGCCACTACGATATCTATGACTTCTTTGCGAAGCACTACGTTCCGGGCAACATGACCATGGTGCTTTCTGGTGATTTCGATCCTAAGGAAGCACTTGAGTGGGCACGTAAAACCTTCGGCCATTGGGAGTCTAAGCCGATTCCTGAATATGAAGCTCCAGCACTTGATGCGGTTGCCAATCAAACGGTCGAAGTGTTCGGCAAAGAAGCTGAATCGGCTTTCATGCACTGGCGTATTCCAGGAGCAGGCACACCCGAATCGATTGTAGCGCAGTTGGCCTCGGGCATGCTCTACAATCGTCAAGCAGGTATTTTTGACGAAGCTCTTTTGCAGACGCAAATGGTGCTCTCTGCTTCTGCTGGCGTAACTCCAATGGCAGAGTACGGCACGTTTCGCTGTACGGTCAAACCCGCTCCAGGTCAAACCTTAGAGGAAGCTGTCGCGCTTGTTCAAGCACAGATAGCAAGACTTGCTTCAGGTGATTATCCAGATTGGCTTCGTGATGCTGTATTGGTCGACCATGAAGTCACCATGAATCGCAGCGCTGAGTCAAATCAAGGTCGCGCTGGTATTCTTACCACTGCATTCTTGCATCGTCTTGAGCTTGAAGATGTACTTCACCGAGTGCATACCCTGCAGCAAGTCGGTGAGTCGGAAGTTCAAGCTTTCGCCAAAACCTATCTCACGCTAGCATCTTGCGTAACGGTCTATAAACGACAAGGCGAAGATCCAACGGTACTGAAAGTCGACAAACCAGAGATTACCCCGATCCCGCTTCAGACGGATCACTTCTCGGGTTTTGCCGAAAGGCTACTCGGGCTAGAGCCAAGTCAAATTGAAGCTCGGTTTGCCAACCTCAACGAAGAGATTCACCAAGAAAAACTTAGCGATGGGGTCACGCTCCATCACCTCGATAACGAGGAGAACGAACTCTTCGAATTACTCTATGTCTTCGACTTCGGTTCGCGGAGTGATCGCTGGATCAATTTTGCAACCAAGTACCTCAGTTACCTAGGCACCAGTCGCCGCTCTAATGCTGAAGTCCAAGTTGATTTTTATCGCCTCGGATTACAGTGGCAAGTCCAAGCTTCGGCGCATCGTGTTTATCTCGGTGTAAACGGACTTGATAAGCACCTTCCAGAAGCACTTGAGTTGCTCGATGAACTCATCCGTGATTGTCAACCCGATGCTGATCGTTGGAATACCCTTGTAGAAAACACGGCTCAGAGTCGTCAAAACCAGCGTACAGACAAGCAAATGGTGCTTCGTCGTGCGATGAATCAATTCGGCCGATTCGGCGACAAAGCACCCTTGGCCAACAACCCAACGCTGTCTGAATTAAAGGAGAAAGGCGCCGAAGAGCTTGTTGCTTCTTTGCACGCACTTGCAGAAATGGAGCGTGCAATTTTCTACTACGGTCCTACCGATGCGGCTAAAGTGAAGAGCTTGGTAAACGACAAGGTTTACCTACCCGCAACAACCACGACAGCAGAAAAAGCTTCGCCTCTTCCGGTGATCGTTCCCGCTGCTGATCAAGTCAAGTTCGTCAACTTTCCGATGGTGCAAGTTGAGATTTTAGCCCTTCGACATGTTGCACCTGGTTTTGATGCCAAGGCATGGATCATGGCTGAATGGTTCAATCAATTTTATGGTCTCGGTCTCAGTTCTGTGATCTTTCAGGAGCTCAGAGAAAGTCGTGCACTGGCGTATTCTACGTATGCATACGCAGAGACGCCAGACCGGAAGGACGGCAACCAGTTCTTGCAAGCCTTTATCGGCACGCAACCTGATAAGCTGAAGACTGCACTCGATGCGATGACGACCTTGCTACGAGAATGGAAATGGGATGCCGACGCTGCTGAGCGTGTGCGTTCAGGTATGCTGCAGCAAATGCGCACCGAGAGAGACCTGCGTCAATCTCGCTACTGGTTGTGGCGCCAAGGCCTTGATCGCGGCATCACGACCAACCAACGAGAGTGGCTCTACCAAGAACTCTTGAAAGCAACTCCAGCTGATTTGGAAGCTTACTTTAAGCGCCTCGACAATACTCCAACCACTTTCCTTGTGCTTGGTAACAAGGAGCATCTCAACATGGAAACACTCGCTTCGTTTGGAGCGATTGAAGAGCTTAGTCTGGATACCGTTTTCGGTAACAACTTGTCATAGCTCCAGCTTTCATGGGTGATCTATACCGTCGTGTTTTAGAACTATCTGATGCAGCTCCAAGTCCGCTTGAGCCCGTCGAATGGCCTGCGGCAATGGCAGCAGGTGTTGAGTTTTATGTAAAGCGCGACGAGCTACTTGATCCACGGATTAGTGGAAATAAATGGCGCAAGCTGTTGCCTCAGTTGGCGTGGCATTTACGTCAAGGGAAGACGCAGTTTGCAACGGTCGGAGGTGTGCACAGTAATCACATTCCGGCGTTTGCAGCGCTGCTTGAAAGGCTTGATCTATCAGGTGTCGCCTACGTCCGCGGTGAAATTCCATCCCCGCTTTCGCTCAGTTTAGCCCCGTGGGTACCACGAGGGCCCTCGGGCAAGCACGGGGCTTTCGCCAAAACCTGCGGCATCGAACTTCGCAGCGCTACCAGAGAGCAGGTCAGAGCATGGCGCACTTCAACGCCAGCACCTGAAGAACTTAATGGCGCAACTTGGATTCCAGAAGGAGGAACTACCAAGCTCGGTCTCCTCGGAATGGCTTCCTGCTACCATGAAATCGAGCAACAACTCGGACAAGCCCCTGATGCGATAATCGCAGCCGTAGGAAGCGGAGGTACTGTCGCTGGACTGGCTCGTAAAGCGGCTTGTCCGATCTACGCGATGGATGTTGTCGGAGACAAAGGAATTCCAAAGAGAGTTCAAGAAATTCTATCTCCAAGCGCCTTCAAACGAATCCTCTTCCTTTCCGCCCAACTCAAAGGCTTCGCCAGTGGTGAGTCGGATGTCCTTCAAACGATGCTCAATTTCAAAGGCTACACCGGTATTCAATTGGATCCCATCTATACAGCCAAAGCGCTCCTCAAGCTCGATCAGCTCCTCTGGCGCGGCGAGTTCGAGGCCGGAAGTAAAATTGTGCTCGTCCACACGGGTGGGCTGCAAGGCTTGGCGCCTTGGATGAAGCGGTATTGGCCTTAGAGGGCGGCTTCCGCTTTCCGAAGCGGGCCCTCTAAAAATGCCACCGCGCAGAGCACGGAAGCCGGCATTTTTGCTCGTCCCAAACGAGCGTCTTGTATGTGCGTCCCTATTAGCGATCTCACGTCTCATATCCCACGTCTCACATCTTAAGATGGGATCACTTCAGTGATCACACTCTTAATAATGTCAATCTCATATCCCTTCCGCATCCCAAACGTGATCAAATCTTGGCGCTTCGCATACGGGTGCAAGTCTGATTTTTGCTTCTCGTATCGCTTTTCTAGCAATTTCTTGAGTGTGCCTTCGTAGTCGTACTCCTCTAATTCCTGCATCGCAGCCTTCATGCAATACTTGCTAATCTGGCGACTTCTCAATTCGATTTGAATGCGGATGCGGCCCCATTTCTTCATACGGAATTTGCCGCGGGCGTAGCTGCGCGCAAAACGCTCCTCATCTAAGAAACTCGTCTCGATGAGCTTGGCCATGACGTGGTCGACATCCTCGCCGTACAACCCAACATCATAGAGTTTTCTGCGGACCTCTTGGTGGCACCGATCCTGATAAGAGCAATATCGCTCTAGCTTTTTTAGCGCCTGATCGGGCGTTGACCGTTGCTTGTTGAGTGAATTATTTCGTTGCCAGGCCATGTAGTACACTTCGGAAATAATAGATCAATAGGTCACTTCAAAGGCTTGTGAAGATGAGACGGCAGGCACAAAGTAGATCATAGCAAACTAGTCTTTCGCAGCTAATCCGACGTACTTGACAATATGCGAGCAGTTGGCTTGAATAAACCCTCTATCTTCGATGGATGCGTAAGCTTCACATCGTTGGAATTCTGCTCGTTTCATTGCTCTTTACGGCTGGCACGATCGACTTGAATAACTTGTTTGACTACGAGGGACTTCCTTTTCCGACGTACTTGCGATTTGACAATACCCCGAGCAATAATCCGATCACCAACGAAGGGGCAACATTAGGTAGAGTGCTTTTTTACGACAAGGCGATGAGCCTTAACCATACCGTTTCTTGCGCAAGTTGCCACCAGCAGGCGTTCGCCTTTGGAGATACCGCCCGACAAAGTATTGGGTTCGACGGAGATGTGACCGGAAGACACTCTATGCGCCTCATCAATATGCGTTACGCACAAGATGAACGAGCATTTTGGAACGAACGAGCTGGTACCATTGAAGAGCAAACGACACAGCCTATTCAGGACCATGCTGAAATGGGTTTTAGCGGAAGCGGAAGTCAACCCACGCTCGATTCTTTGATTTCAAGAATTGCAGATTTAGAGCGCTATCGTATTCTATTCCCTCTCGTATTTGGTGACAGTACAATCACTGAAACAAGGCTTCAGCTGGCCTTAAGTCAGTTTATACGAAGTATACAGAGCTTCGACAGCAAGTTTGATGAAGGCCTCGTCGAGACAGGAAATGTAGCTGCAACGTTCTCGAACTTTACCACCGCAGAAAACAATGGGAAAAGGCTCTTTCTTCAAGGGGCTCAGGCCGGTGGATGTCAAAATTGTCACCGAGCGCCAGCGTTCGATATAGATCCAGAAGTGCACAATAATGGAGTTGCTGGCAACTTGACCAACCCTTCGGAACTTGACCTGAGCAACGTTCGGTCACCCACCCTTCGTGACTTGGTCGGCATTGATGGCCAGCCGAATGGACCGATCATGCATGACGGCAGTTTGTCAACCTTGCTTGATGTGATCAACCATTACGATTCCATTCCAAGTAACATTGGCCTTGATAGTCGTTTGCGTGGTCAAAACCAACAGGATCGCGTAATTGGTTACACCCAGATGCAAAAGCAAAACTTGATTGCCTTCTTAGAGACGCTGACAGGTAACAACGTTTACGTTGAGCCAGCGTACAGTGACCCTTTCGATACAGACGGCAGCATTGCTATTGTCAGCGGTACCTCTACGGTTGCTTCAGCGAGTAACCTTCGTTTTACAGCTTATCCTAATCCGACTGTCGAGACCATTCATCTTTCGCTAGGCAGCGAAACGTTCCAAGTCCGTCTGTACAGCCAGACTGGTGAGCTTGTGCTAGAGCAAGTTGTAAATGGTCCAGCTGCCGAACTTGATGTGAAGTCCCTTGCCGCCGGAGCGTACATGCTAGAAGTCAATAGCATGAAGTCCCTTCAATTTGGTCGGAGTTGGGTGATCAAACGCTAAGCGAGTAGGTTCGAGAACACTGCTTCCACTTCTATTTCAGGAGGAAGCAATACAGCTTGCCATCCCCGTGCCATCGCAGCCTCAATGTTTTCAGGTCGATCGTCAATAAAGAGCAGCTGATTGGAGGGTAGGTTTATACCATGCTCAGCAGCTGCATAAATTTCGGGTTCAGGTTTTACGGCACCCACTTCATACGAGTAGAAAATCTGCTCGAAGAACTGCGTTTCAAAATCAGCTACACCGAGGTCGATCACATGCTTTCGCACCCACTCAATGTGGAGGTCGTTCGTATTGCTCAGCACATAGAGCGGGAATCGCTCCTTCAATGCATCAAGTAAGGTGAATCGCTTCGGTTGAATTCCGAGTAAAATGCGGTTCCAATAGTCTGTGACTTGTTTTGGCGAAAGCTGGAGGCGACTTGATAGTAGCTCAACGAAGGTGGATGTAGGTACATGGCCTTTCTCATACTTTAACCATAAACCCTGCTCTGCGACCCATGTTTTAAAGGTTTCTAGGTCTTGCGCGTTGATTCCTGCAGGCCAACCTTTTCCATAAAAATCATTGTCCAAGTCGATCAGGACGTTACCTAAATCGAATACGATTGCGCCTACAGAAGCCCATTCAATATTCGGTGGTGTCCAAGTTGGTTTAGAAGCTTTCATTAGCGTAACTTTGCGGCCGCGAAGGTGGTACTTGCAAATTGGCGAGCCAAACCGGAAAGACGACGATTTACGTTATCTGAATCCGTAACCACCCGTAGGCCCCTTAGCTCAGTGGTTAGAGCGCCCGGCTCATAACCGGTCGGTCCTTGGTTCAAATCCAAGAGGGGCCACTTTTTTCTTCTCTTCAGTCCCGTGCTCGCACGAGGATCCTCGTGCGAGCACGGGACTTTCGCCGAAACCCTATTAGCTTGAGGTTTTGGTAGTTCGCTAAACAAACTCTTTACTATGGCTTTTGGATTTCACAAACCGGGCGACAAACCAAGTCGTGACCGTGATGACCGTGATGCAGGTAGAGAAGAGCGCCCAGAACGTGCTGAACGTGAAGAGCGCCCAGCGCGCAGTGAGCCGCGAGAAGAGCGTTCAGCTCCTCCCGCAAATCAATCTTCGGAAGCTTCCACAGAAGAACGCAGCATAGGCCGCGGATACGGATCACGCCGTGAAGGTGGTGAGGAAGCTCCTCGTAGAGCTGGGGGAAACCCTTACCCATCACCAAGAGAATCTCGAGATGAGCCACGCGAAGAGCGTCGTTCATTTGGTAACCGCGATGACCGAGGAGGTGATCGTAGAGATGACCGTCGATTTGGAGGTGACCGCCGTGACGATCGTGGCAGCTTCAATCGTGACGAACGACCACAGCGTCGCGATGATGGTGGCGGCTACATCGAGCGTCGTTCATTCGGCAACCGTGATGATCGAGGCGGAGACCGTCGCGATGACCGCGGTGGATTCGGCAACCGCGATGATCGTCAAGGAGGTTTTGACCGCCGTGATGATCGCGGAGGTGACCGCCGTGACGAAAGAAGAGAAGAGCGTCCGCAAGGACGTTGGGACGGACCACCACGTGAGGAGCGCGGTTCGTTCGGTAACCGAGATGACCGAGGCGGAGATCGCCGTGATGACCGCGGAGGATTCGACCGTCGCGATGATCGTGGAGGTTTTAACCGAGACGAACGTCCACAGCGCCGCGACTATAATGGAGGCTATGATGACCGTCGTGACAACCGCGGAGGATTTGATCGCAGAGATGATCGAGGATTTGGCGGAGATCGTCGTGACGACCGTAGAAACTATGACCGTCGTGATGACCGAGGTTCTTACGACCGCCGCGATGAGCGCGGAGGTGGAGGATTCAGCCGAGGTGGTAGCTACCGCCAGACGCCCCGTCGTGATGGACCACCAAGCCGTTCACGTGAGTGGCGTGATATCAGCGATCGCAACGATGCTCCGCGTCAAGCACCTGACCAAAAAGAAAAACGTCGCTTCAAGCCACCAACTCCTCCAAATTTGGATGCGTCTAAGCTCGAAGAGCCAATCCGCCTCAACAAGTTCGTCGCACGCTCTACGCAGTACAGCCGCAGAGAATCTGACGACCTCGTGAAGCGCGGACGCGTTACCGTAAACGGTGAAGTTGTAAGTCCAGGAATGATGGTTCAGCCGGGGGATGTAGTTCTTCTCGATGAGAAGCCACTCAACCGTAAGGATCACCTCGTTTACATCTTAATTAACAAGCCAAAGGCCGTTAAGCCTACACTTGACATAACTGAGATTGCAGATGACGAGCAGCCAGGCGCGCCACAAACGTTAGCTGACGTGCTTCGTTTTGCAGGTAGCGACCAACTGAGTGCCATTGCACCTATTGGTGAGGATATACTCGGCCTTCAGCTCGTAAGTAACGATCCAAACATTGCAGCTCACTTCGAGAAGCAGGTACCAAAGGAGACCTACACACTTGTCCTATCTGAACCTGGACAAGCAGAGATGATTCTCAAGCTTTCACCAGAAGATGGTGACGACAACGAAGGCATTCTGTTGGCAGAATTTGCTGATGACGAGTTCTCTCGTCTGTCAATCGTGGTTCGAGGTGGATTCCCTGCGGAAGCACTTAAGGCAGCAGGCATTGAGTATGAGCGTGCAGATCGCCTACACTTTGCAGGCCTTACCAAGAAGGATCTTCCTCGCGGACACTGGCGTTTCCTCAATGAGCGTGAAGTGACCTGGGTGACGATGTTTCAGCAGTAGGCTATCCCTAGATTAACACGATCTGGTTCAGTGTGCTTTTGCGCGCAGCATCTAGCAAAAAAAAGAGACGATAAGCGCAAGCTTATCGTCTCTTTTTTTTTAAGGCTCTACCCTCTTATCGCACCACCACAACTTGGCAAGTCTGCCTTCCGCCGTCGGTGTAGGCTACTTCAACAAAGTAGACAGCTCCTTGAATATCGGCAGGTAACTCGAGTACATGCAGGTCTTGTGCAACCACATCATAGTTACGTAGCACCTGACCTTGCGTACTTATCAGTCGCAGTGAAGCCAGTTCGCGCTGTTGATCCACACCCAAGAGTTGAACATGTTGACCCGTTGCAGGATTCGGGAATACACGTAGCTCTGGTGCTTCTCCTACTGCTACGAGAGCTTCTTTAGAGTAGTGCCACATTCCGTTTTCATCCTCTAAGCGAATGCGATATCGCACCACTTGTTGAGTTTCAGGAACGTCGTTGTCAATCGTACTGAAGTAGGCCGATTCTGCTTCTTCGTTGAGGCCTGGGATTTCTCCGAGGTCCGCCCAGTTGTTAGTTGCTAGATCAAAGCGTTCAACCACGTAATTAGTCGTGCGATAATCGAAGTGCACGACCCAGTCCACGAGTATACGATCTTCGAGAAGCGTTGCATCAAGCGCAATGCCGAAGACCTCTTCGTCAATAGGGTTTTCACCGGTAAGGTGTACCACGAGTTCCGATACCCTGTGTTCAGAAACCCACTCTGCACCTGGAAGCTCTTTTGCGGTCAGTGTTCCAAAGCCTGCGGTATAGCTAGCGAGTACGAAATCTTGTTGCTTCTTGAAGTGTGAGCCGCGTGCTTTGGCTACCACCAAAGAGCCACGATATTCAGCTTCGCCTTCAACATCAAGGTGGCCATGCCTTGGGTTATAATCGTCACCTCGTAGTACTACGCGTAAAACACCGTCTACAATAAGGTCTTGCCCGACATGCACTTTCCCTTCATTGACGAGGATTGCTCCTTCGTCAACATGGAGGTCTCCATTAAGCACGGTAACCGTAGCTCCAGGACCAACGGTTAACGAAGATCCAGGCCCGACATAAAGACCAGGTGGGTCGTCATTTTGCGCGTGCAGGCAGTTCACTGCAAGTAGCAGTAGGGCCGAAAGGCCAAGTGTAGTGTATTTCAAGAGTTGTATTGTTCGCGTACTAAGGTGCCTATTAACAGGCAAAATGCGTGCGGATAAGCCTGAAAATGGCTGTTTCAGGGGAGTGGATTTGGAGAACTGCACTTTTGACCCGTTGAATGGTTTTTACGTCCTGTTCGCAGGGTAAAATTTGCGCTCTACTTCAGCTCAAGGAAACGTCTAGCTATTTCCAGCTTGCTGCATCTCCACCAATTTCAAAGCCGACCCAGCTTGCGGTAGTCTCAAGTAACGTCTTGCCGTTCTCGGTGAGCGTAACGGTAGCGGTGGCTTGCATACTTTCGTTGACGCGCCCCAACATGCCGTCGCCAGGAATCGGACTGATAAGGTCTACGCCAGGTGCATGAAAGGCTATGATGGTCAGCTTTATCCCCTTTCGGGAAAACACCATTCGTGCGCAATCATCCTCCAGCGTCAATTCAAATCGAGCCCCGTTATAAGTCGTGAAGGGAATAAACCGTCCGCGAAAGTGAATAGCAGTTATGAAGCCTCGAAATGCGCCTGTAACCCACGGCACCCGACCTGCACTCACCATCAAACAGCAAGGTTCTGTTTCGCCGGCGAGGTGATTGGTTTGTAGCCATACCCATCCACGCGGAAAGGATTTGCCCCAGTCCTTCTCTATGTAGCCGACAGTAGTAGGCGAAAGCTGGATTGCGGGTTGCTTGTTTAGCGCTTGCGTCTGATCTTGGAGTACTGCGGGACGGGAGTGAAAGCTGCCTTGTACAGTATGGTGTAGGCTCATTACCCCGTGCTTGCACTCCATTCCAGGCACAAATGAAAAAGGTCCCATTGCGCCGGGACTCCACCATTCCCATGGCCAGGTGAGGTTTTGGCGAAAGCTGAGAGACAATGAAAGGTCTGGAAGGACTACTTCGCACCCACTTTCGTGAAAACGGGACTCACCAACAGTTAAATCGAAACCCGTTTTGGCGTAAGCGAAATCCTTAAGATCGAAGGGATGATAAACTGCTGTCTTCGCAACTCCATCAAGCACTTGGATAAACGCGTGCCCTTTTCCTTCAGCATCGTAGCTCACACCAGGAATGAGTGCCATGGCGATGTCCTGCTCGGCATCAACGATTTTCACGTAGTAACCCTCGAAGTAGCTTCGTCGTTTGCCAGCTCCCTGAAACCGAGATGGATGCCAGACGTTAGTAATAGCGGCTTTGAAGGAACTCATTAAGGCGAAAGCTAGTGCTTTAGGCGTTGGTTAAGAGTGACCTTCTGCCTGCACGTCGTCAAAAAGGTTCCTACTTTCCCGTTTTTCTATCGAACTAGAGCTTCCAAACCTGTTTTCCCTAATGTCGCAACCTCTCCAACCCAAGTCTGAAGCCGATCAGGTTTTCGAGCAGGAGCTGTTGCCGCACGTGAACGCCCTTTCAGCGTTTGCATATCGACTGGCCCAGGATGCCGACGACGCAGCTGATCTAGTGCAGATTACCTACATGAAGGCCTACCGCGCGATTGATGGGTATGAACGAGGATCAAATGCGAAGGCATGGTTGTTCAGGATCCTGAAGAATGCCTTCATCAACGAATGGCGGAAACGTCAGAATCAGCCTACCAAGATTGATTACGATGAGGTTATCAAGCTGCAAGAGGATGACTCGAGCAATGTTCCGGTATACTTAGACCTGCGCGAAGAGCTGTTTGCACACCTCCTGGATGATGAATTAACACATGCAATCAATAGTTTGCCGGTAAACTTTCGTCTGGTCTTATTACTTTGTGACATAGAGGGCTTTACATATGAAGAGATCGCCCGCATCACCGATGTACCTATAGGTACAGTTCGGAGTCGTCTTCACCGAGCACGGAATGTGCTTAAAGAGCGTCTTCGAGGCTACGCAGAGAAGAAAGGAATTTCGGATCGGCGCACGACCTAGAACTGATTTAACATCCCCAAAGCGCTTACTGCGCAGACAAACACTACCAAATTTCCTAAACAGGATCTACGTCCCTTGGAGCATATCCTACTCTCCAAACCTGGACCGAATTGCGGTTCGCAAAGACGTAATTGGTATGAAAACGAAGCAAACCCCGTCGGGAACTTCCCGTCAGCAAAGCACCAAGTCTCTTGATGCTTCACAAAACCCTATGTCCAAGAGTGAAAAAACTCGTTTGGCTGTAGGACCTGGGCTCATGGCTGCTATTAAGCGCCATGTTCGCCCTTCAGGCAATAACTAAAATTTGGTCGACTGCTCCTGTGGTCTACTGAGGCATAATTGCATAAAAAAAGCCCGCTGGCGCAAACCAGCGGGCTATACAAATGTCAAGTTTCAAAATCGTGAGAGTAGGGAAGGATTTAAGTTCCACACTACTCACTAAACGGACGGCGTATTAGAAACGCTGCCAGCAGCTTGATTTTTTTTAGAATTCGTTTGTCGTGAGCATCAGGGTTACATCCCTAAAGGATCTCAAATCCCATATCTCACTTCTCAAATCCTCCTAAAGTACCCGAACGCCAGTTGCGATGAACTCAAGTTCTTCTTCTGGTTCAGTGATCATTGCGATCTCTGCTGCGGTTTTGCCAGCGTCTTCTGCGTAGTGCTGTAGGTCAGCTACAGAAACGACAACGCGCTTAGCAGTGCCTTCAACAATGACTTTGCTACCACTCAACTCCTTCGGCATGAAAAAGCCGTAGTCCTTGAAGCGAACAGTCATTTCTGCTCCGTCAGCAACATCTGACTTCATTGACATCCAGCAACCCTTCTTCTGGCATACTTCAGTAACCTCGCCACTCACCGCTGCGGTTAGGCTATCTCTTTCAGCAAGTGCCGTTAAGAATGCTGGGTAAGGAACCACCGCAGCGTCAGCTGCAACGCCTTCGCCGTAGTTGGCACCAGCTACTGGTTCTGTATCGAATGCGTCTGTAATTGAACCAGCAACACCGGCTGCCGCTTCAACAGCTGCATCACCCATTGCTGCAGCATCTTCAACTGCTTTGTTGGCTTCGTTACAAGAAAGGAGTAGGCTGAAACAGCATACCGAGAGGAGGAGATTGAAAGTTTTCATCTGAGGAAAGTTTGGCTAAAGATACCAGAGTAGAAAATATAATCATCTACTGCGACGTTTAGGTTGAGCTGCAGTGAAATATCTTCCTGCACGACTTTTCTCGAACCATTTCTGCCTATACCGCTGACTTTACACTTTTCACCTGATTTCAAGGGTGTTCATTCGGTTAAAGTCAGGTCTATGAAGGTTCGGATTCTCCTGTTTTTCTTACTCGTATTATTTGCGTTCGCTGGTTTCGCGCGTTGTATCGATGGTAATTGTGCCAATGGTATAGGTCGCGCCAAACTTGATAACGGAGACGTGTATACAGGAGACTGGAAGCAGGGTTTGATGGACGGTCAAGGGCAATACACTTATAAGTCTGGCGCCGTCTATTCTGGTATGTTTCAGCGAGGAAAGCTCAATGGTCAGGGCACGATGCGTTACCCCGACGGTGCTTACTACCAAGGTGAGTGGTCTAATAACCGCAAGCACGGGGCAGGTAAATTGGTTACACCTTCCGGCAAAACCCGTCAAGGGCGCTGGGCCGTTGGCAAGTTCGTTGGTGCAGTTTCATCGAACTCACTAGCAAGTCAGGAGAAGCCTACTCCGGTCAAACCTGTTGTTCATCGCCAGGAGTACACGATTTCTACTGCAAAGCCTACATCATCTTCATCTCCATTCAGGGATTGTAACACCGTGTTCTGTGAAGAGGGCTTCGGTCGCTACACGTATAGAGATGGTGCTGTCTATGAAGGTGAATTCGAAGAAGGGAAACCTAGCGGAGAAGGAGTCGTCCACTATACGAACGGTGATGTATACACAGGAGGGTGGGACATGACTGGACCAGACGGCGCAGGCGCATATATGTTTGCAAACGGTAAACGTGTCGCCGGCGTGTGGGACTACGGTAAACTTGTACGTCGCACGTATGCCGAAACAGGACCATCACCAACTGCGAAACCTAGCACTAAAGACTCTCCTCTGAAGTTGACGACCAAAGCATCCGACGGTAAGGCAACCATGTATGCCGTTGTTGTAGGAATCGGTCGATACACAGCTATGAAGACGCTCAACTATACAGACGATGATGCCTACCAGATGTACGCGTTCTTAAAAAGCCCAGAAGGAGGTGCACTCTCAGATGATCAAGTTGAAATCCTTGTAGACGAGCGCGCCACCCGCACCAACATCGAACTCGCGCTCTCAGATAAGCTTGGTCAGGCTGACGCGGACGATATCGTAGTCTTTTACTTCTCAGGTCATGGAGTAGACGGATACTTCGTTCCAGTTGATTTCGACGGTATTCACAACCTGCTTAGTCACAAGCGCGTCGAGGAGCTGCTTGCAAGTTCGTCGGCGAAGCATAAGCTAGTGCTCGCTGATGCATGTCACAGTGGAGGATTACTTGCTGCTCGAGAAATGTCGGCGAGTTCGTCAAGGCTATATGATGCGTTCCTCAATTCAACTGGAGGTACTGCGCTTCTCCTTAGTAGCCGAAGTGAAGAGGTAAGCTTAGAGGCTAATAATTTGCGGTCGGGTGTTTTCTCGCACTACGTCATGCGCGGCATGAAAGGAGAGGCGGATACCGATCGCAATCGGATCGTAACGGTCGATGAGTTACATCGCTTCGTATATGAGGGCGTTCGTGAATACACGGGCTATCGCCAGACGCCAGTGATGTCTGGTAGTTTCGACCGATCGATGCCGGTGGCGAGCCTTAGGTAGGTTCATTCACCAATAGCTAGCGTTGCGAGCTATTGGTGGTTCAAGGTTCGGCATCAAACATTCGCGTTGCTCATGTTGGATGGTGCAAGGTGCGCTGCTATGAACCCTGAACCAAATTGGTGAAGTGCGCAGCACGAGCCAATTTGCCGAACCTTGAACCACTTTCAAGCAGTGTGAAGCACAAGAGAAATTGATGAACCTCGAACCTAGCAAGGCTTCTTTTTCCTTAGTGAATTAATCTAAATCTGTTCAGGGTTTTTCCCTACATTTGCGGCCGCTTCAAAGGAAGCTATTCACTAAGAGCGTCCAAAGCGTTCTAAAATCACTTTTTCATGGCTCAATACGAAGTCACGTTCATTGTCGATCCGGTGCTGTCCGGCGATGAATCGAAAGCGACAGCGAAGACCTATCAAGACATGCTCACCGAGAAGGGTGGAAGCATTGTCAATGTTGATAGTATCGGTCTCCGCTCTCTTGCTTACGCAATCAACAAGCGCACAACCGGTGTTTACTACTGTGTTGAATTCCAATCGCCAGGTTCTGTCGTCGACGAACTCGAGCTAGCCCTACGTCGTGACGAGCGCATTATGCGTTTCCTTACCGTAAAGCTCGAGAAGTACGGTGTTAAGTACAACCAAGATAAGCGTGACGGAAAAATCGGACGCCGTAAGGCTAAGGTTTCTGAAGAAATCGCTGAGGAAACTGGTAAGCCAGTATCTACAGGTCTTGCAGGCGCTAAGCCTAAACCACAACCAGCTGCTAAGGCTGCTCCAGTTGAAGCTGCACCAGCTCCAGTTGCTGCTGCACCTGCAGTTGTTGAGGCAGACGACCTAACTAAGGTTGAAGGCATCGGACCGAAAATCAACGAGTTGCTTCAAGCAGCTGGTATCTCAACGTTCAAGCAACTAGCTGACGCAACTGTTGAGTCGGTTAAGGAAATTCTCGTCGCTAAGGGCGGCACATACAAGACCAAGGATCCTGGAACCTGGGGTCAGCAAGCACAACTCGCTGTCGACGGTAAGTGGGACGAGTTGAAAGAGCTTCAAGATCGCCTAGACGGCGGCAAGGAAGCTTAAGCAAACCTTTCCCTAATCCTTTAACAAAACGATCATGGCATCACGCGACGATATCAAGTTTTTGTCCAATCCGAAAATTGGACGCAAGCAGAAGAAGTACTGCCGTTTTACGAAGTACGACATTAAGTACCTCGATTACAAAGACCCAGACTTCCTTTCACAATTTTTAAACGAGCAGGGCAAGATTTTGCCACGCCGTATCACTGGTAACAGCCTCAAGTGGCAACGCCGCGTGTCTACCGCTATTAAGCGCGCACGCCAACTTGCTTACCTACCGTTTGTAACTGACCAGTTCAAATAGGATTCACCCCCTTCATCAGTTTGATTCTTTGAATCACGCTAAAATCTAACATCATGGATATTATTCTCCTCGAGAACATCAACAAGGTGGGTGACAAGCACGAAGTCGTCAATGTAAAAGACGGTTACGCTCGCAACTTCCTCATCCCCAACGGTAAGGCTCTTATTGCCAATCCTAGTAACCGTAAGCGCCTCACGCACTTGCTAGAACTCGACGAAGCTCGCGAAGGCGCTCGCTTGACGGAGTACCAAGCAATGGCTGAAAAGCTTAAGGATCAAAGCCTCAGCATCCCAATGAAAGCGGGTGCTAATGGTAAGATCTTCGGTTCTGTTACCAACGTACAAATCGCTCAAGCACTTCGCGAGCAGTTCGAGGTTGACCTCGAACGTCGCAAGATCGAAGTAACTGAAGAAGTGAAAACACTTGGTAAGTACACCGCGACCCTCAACCTCCACAAAGAGGTAACTACTGAGATCGCTTTCGAAGTAGTAGAAGACTAGGCTCTTCGAGACTTTGTGGTCGGCCACTCCTGCGGTCCATCAAGAAAAGAACAGCCCCGCTGGACGTCATGTCTGGTGGGGCTGTTTGTTTTTTGGTGTCTGATTCAAGTAGTGTCCACTAAGAATATAAAGTGCAGCTCAGCAATGGTTGTTTGTCCTTGCATATTTAAAGATGGGATTTAAATATGCAAGGAAGAATGTCCGAGAAGTGAAAGCACTTGGTAAGTACACAGCGACATTCAACCTCCACAAAGAGGTAACTACTGAGATGCGCCCCAAGGGTATTAGAATTTTGCATCGATAATGCAGTAATCCTGCAGGTCTACGTGAAAAATTGCTGTTTAGCTCGCAATATTTCCATTGTCAGTTTTGAGACATATACTGTTAAAAAAAATTATTCAGCCGATACCTGCGTAAAATTTTGTATATTTAAACTATGAAATACATTATACAATTAGCTACAATTAGCTACAATTAGCTGTATTTTAGCTCTCAACGCTTGCGAAAAGGATTTTTCTGTTGAAGAATCGAAAACTTCTTCTTTTAAAATCGAGAGCACTCTCACGGATTCGGATGTAGGCGAAATGAGCCCGTTCAATGTGGTGATCATGCAAAACGCTTTGAACGAATTAAAGCAACAAGACAAGTATGCTAACCTCGATTCGCAGATAGATACATCACATGTTTATCTAGAATTCTCCTTACCTACTGAAGAGTTTGCGGATTTCGACGTTGATACATCAATCCTATTCTTTGATCACCCTCTATGGGATTATAATCAATGTATAGAGTTTGATCCAACGGATGATGATACGCAAGAATCAGATAAGGCCTATAGTGTGGTGAAATATGGTGAGCTTTCTAATATTGAAGCTCCATATACAATAATCGAATACCTCCATTTGCCTGGTGAAAATAAGGAAGGTTTGACAGAAGAGATTTCAGGACAGTACGAAGCTTATATATACGATCTTGACAAAGAGGCCTATGCCCAAATTGGATGCAATTTTCCAGATGATGATGAGCCTGATGTTCAAGCACGCAAAAGTTCATGGAACCCAAGAGGTAGAGTGCAAGTAGAAGAGGCATTGCGAGTGTTTAGCGATAATTCTGCACCAGGTATTCAGGCCAATTTACTTCCAGTTGTTGGCGTTAAAGTAACTGCTAGAAAAGTATTTAGGACTAGATCTGATTATACTGATGGTGGTGGGTATTATAGAATGGGCTTCATAAGAGGTAAAGCGCGGTATCGTATTTTTTGGAAGTCAACCCGTGTTAAAATCACAGATGGAACTAATATCGTTCGAAAGCATGTTGGCCCAAGGGTGAAAAATGGCGAGTGGAACCCAATCTTAAGGTTCTGGACAGATCATTTCATGAGTGCTACGATGATCAATGGCAGCCACCAGTTTGAATTGATGAGGAGAGGGCAAAGTATGACTGACCCATGGAGACCATCGAACTTGGTAAATATTCGCACAAAGTTTACAGTAGGAACGGGAAGGATGGTTTTTATTGGACAGTCTTTGAAGATATGGTCAAGAAATTCTTCTTCTGATAATAGTAGTAATTCGCACAAAACTACTGATCAACTCTATAGAGTTTTATTTCACGAGCTGGCCCATTTCTCTCATTACCGACAGAAAGGTGCTGTTTATTTTAGTGACTCAGACAAATGCGTAAGAGAAAGCTATGGCCAAGTAGTTGAGCATGTTTTTGTTAGAACGGTGTATCCACATATGAGTACAAGGTCTAATGAGCAGACTAGGGATTTAAGCGAAATGTCAGATGGCTATACTCCAATGTTTATTGATATGATGGATACAAATAACCAATTTGTAGTTGGTAGTATTCAGCGGCCTAACGACAATGTTAGTGGATATTCACTTTCTGAAATTACTGTTAGTCTTCGAAAGACTATGATAGGTAGTTCTAATGCTTTGTACATCAATTATCCCAAGTCCCAGAATTCTCCATTAGAAAGGAGTACTCTCCAATCATTTTTTGCATGTATCTGTCAGCCATGCGACTAACGAATCTTAGCTTGTTTCTTTTCGTTTCTATTGCATTGAACCTTATAAGCTGCAAAGAACCCGTAGACGAAAGAACTTTAAACCGGACAATAGTTAACAGTCTACCAGAGATGGTCGATTTATTTGTGTACTCCGACCGTGATTCGTTCAATGTCTCTATTGCCCCAAGGGACACTTTAAATTTTAGCCAAACCTGTCAAGATCTATTTTCTGGTGAATATTGTAGGGTTGGCTGGTATGCTGATATGTCTACGCGAATTGTGGTAAGATTTAGAGACGGAAAGTCAAACCTACATGTTGGACTAAGTTGCCCATCTTTTTTTGGAAAGAACATCAATATCGACGAATTGACTATTTCCGAAAATATTGTCAATGGATCAGATCCATATTGTGGGTACAGATTCGTCGCACTTAATCCCAATCTCATTTCAGCACTTTATACGATCGATTCTTTGGATTACTCTTTTGCTAGATGAATTCTCACCATCACACCAACTCCCAGCCCAGCTTCCCGCCATTTTCCTTCAGCCAGCCATGCGCCGCATCATAGTCAGGCATTGCATCGTAGACCAATTTCCAAAAGCGATCTGAGTGATTCATCTCGATGCCGTGCGCAAGCTCGTGCACAAGCACGGCATGCAAACACCTTGAGGGAGCGCCCAGTAGCATGGAGGAAATGGAAATGGTGCCATTACTAGAGCAACTTCCCCAACGAGATCGGGTAGGGGAGAGCTTTAGTCTTGATACTGACACGTTGAAATGCGCCGCATTGATCTGTTGCAAATGTTCCATTACTGGTTTTTGCGCTCTTTTTGCTGCCATTCGGAAGAGTAGCTTCTCAATCAACTCAGCCTGTTCTTTCTCTTGTGCACCTGCGGGGAGTTTTAGCGAAAGCTGAACAATACCATCGGCATCTGGACTACCGATTGTTTTGGCGGAAGCTCCTTGAAGATCACCTTCCTGAATAGCCAGACGGAACATATAGTTGCCCAAACGCCAGACCTGGCCATCTTCAAACGAAGTAGCCTCGTGCGCATCGGCTAAGTCCGGGCGTTTTGCTACCGACTTAGCCAACCACGTTTTAAATTCTGCAAAAGATTTTTCAAAGTCAGCCTTCGTGGTGCCATTGGGCATCCGCAAGTAGGCCTTCTTCTGAGTCAAGCTAAAACGTGTATTGCGCCGCGACTCGAAGCGAACCTCAAAAGGAATCGCTACACCATTAATGATCTCATCGCCACTGTGTACCAGCACCGACTTCGATTTGCGCCCACGCCCGCTCAAAAGTTTAGGCATGTGAAGTTTCGAAATCACGCATGGCCTGCACAAGCGCTTCTACGCTGTCAAGTTCCATCGCGTTGTACATCGACGCACGGAAACCACCTACAGAACGGTGACCTTTAAGTGCATCTAGGTTGCGCTCGGCACAAAGCTCCAAGAATGGAGCGGTATGCGCCTCGTCTACCACATTGAACGTGGCATTCATTATAGAACGATCTTCAACGGCCACGTTTCCTTTGAAAAGTGGGTTGCGATCAATCTCTGTATATAAGGTCGCAGCTTTTACGGCATTGCGTTTTTCCATACCGGCAACGCCGCCATTTTCTTTGACCCAACGCATCGTGAGCATGCTTACGTAGATTGGGAACACAGGAGGGGTGTTGAACATCGAACCCTTCTCGACATGGGTGCGGTAATCGACCATGCTCGGGTTGTCGCGTTGCACTTTACCGAGAATATCCTTTCGCACGATGACGAGTGTTACCCCGGCAGGACCCATGTTCTTCTGTGCACCAGCGTAGATGACACCAAATTTAGTGACATCGACCGGGCGACTGAAGATGTCCGAGCTCATGTCGCAAACCACAGGGATAGCCGAATTTGGGAACTCTTTCAGTTGAGTTCCGAAAATGGTGTTGTTACTGCTAAGGTGTAAGTAAGCTCCTTCGGCAGGGACGGTATACTTCGGTACGTAGTTGTAGTTCGTGTCCTTTGAGCTGGCGACCACGTTTACGTTGCCATACTTCTTCGCTTCCTTGATTGCCTTTGCAGACCAGGTGCCTGTATCTAAATAGTGCGCGGTGCCATCGCTTGGGAGCAAGTTGGCCGCGGTCATGTAGAACTGTGAGCTTGCTCCTCCGCCGAGAAAGAGTACAGCATAGTCATCATTTAGGTTGAGCAACTCCTTTACAAGTGCTTGTGCTTCGTCCATTACGGCTACAAATTCGGGCGAACGATGAGACATCTCTAATAAGGAGAGGTTCTTTCCCGCGAAGTTTGTGACCGCTTCTGCAGCTTTCGCCAAAACCTCTTGAGGCAATATGGCTGGTCCCGCACTGAAGTTGTGGACCTTTGTGGTGGTGCTGTTTGATTGATTCATAAGTGTTGAGCAGCTAGTATTGAGTTGCAAAGGTACCGAACGCTATAGAAGGAGTTGCATAAAAAGCTTGGAAGTACTGTATGCGTTGGGTTTCGGACGAAATGTGAAAAAAAGACAATGAATTTTGCGAATAGGCAGTGTGCTATGATAATGCGGTGTACATTTGCGGCCGCTTAGGACAAAAGCGGTGGCAACGGCCACGTAATTATCCTGTTAAGCACTAAAAATAAAGGTGAATTTTTTCTTACTATCTCAATAGTTTGACTACATTTGCAGCCGCTTAAGACAGGAGCGCTGACGAAAGTCATGCAATCCTTGTTACAAAGGCGAAAAAATACAACAGGCTCTGTTTCTACTTCGGTAGTAGATAGGGTTTGAAGTTCGAACAAACGAGTTCGGATAAAGACGCATGCAGGATGACCGACTTCGGTTGGTTGTTACAGCATAAAGTTCATTGACACTAGGGAGGAAGAGAAATAAGGAAGTTAATCTGCGTGAGCAGCATTAACAGTAGAATGCTAACGATGAATTAATTGTTTGCTGGTTGAGACGACTTCTTGAATCGCACACTGCTTACGAGCACAACGATGGAGAGTTTGATCCTGGCTCAGGATGAACGCTAGCGGGAGGCTTAATACATGCAAGTCGCAGGGTAGTAGAGTACTTGTATTCTATGAGACTGGC
>JBGCGF010000099.1:0-24811 GCA_045110575.1 Saprospiraceae bacterium | reverse complement strand
TCCTCAACTGCTCCCGTTGCTCTGCCAAGGTCTTTACACCATATTCAAGGCGCTCGGCATCGGTAACCTGTGTAGTATCGATGTCTCGTTGTATCCAAGGTTCACCAATCATTTGGAAGAATTGGGTGCCATAGATCTGTGGTTTGTCTCTGCTGACAAGGTCGCGATCAATGGCTGCAGCAAGTAGCGACTTATCGCGGGACGGATCTAGTTCAATTGCCTTGCGCATGAGGCGGACGGCCGTACCATACGCGATAGAATCACTGCCATGTTGGAAGACCATGGCAGCATTGTAGCAATCTGCCGAGGTGATAACTTTATTGGAATCTAGAAGCTCCGTTACTCTTGCCCGTCTTTGTTGGTCTCTCGGAAAGACGTAGCCCCAATCGATATCCTCTACTTCGCGATCTGCTTGGTCAGCTTCGTATAGGTGGAGGAGCTCAAGGTTATCGGGGATCGGGACGTTGCTGTAGCATGCCCAGATAGAGATGAGGAGGAAGAGGTAGGGGAGGAGGCGCATGTTTATTTTTTTAGAGAGAACTGTATTTAGCGTTCTAAATGAATATTAAACTCATTATGTAGAGGATTTGAAGTAGAAGTATAAACCCTCCTCCATAAAGAATGTAGCTGCCGATTTTTCTCGCTTTGGCATCGTAGACAAAGTGTGGCGTGCCTTGTGAGTCTGTCGTTTTTCCGTAAGCATAGTGATATCCCATTCCCACTCCAGCTAAGGTGAAAATAGGGCTCGCATAAATTCCCATTACAATTGCGAGGAAGTATAAGAGTTGAATATATAAGGAGACGCTTTTTCCTTCTCTTTTTGTTCTGTCCTTTTTGTCTCTCAACGATTGTATGTAGGATTCTTTAACCGCTATATTTCTGCTTTTGAGGATGGTTTTGGCGACAGCTGGCGCTTCACTTGGCCAACCTTCGGGGTTGATAAGAATGTCAAAGAGTTCATCTTTTGATAACTCGTTCAGGTGCTCGTAGTCTTCGACATGTATTTCTTGGTTCTCATAGAATACGCTGATGAGCACATTCGCCTGTTTGAAATCTGTAGGCGCAAGTTTGAGCGTGTATTTCGCGAACTTCTTACTTCCAACGATTGCCGAGTCTATCAATACATCTGCTGAGGAGATTTCGTACGTGATGTCATTTTCTTCTAGAATCGATTTGATATCCTCCGCTTCGGTATCTAATTCGATATGCTTGTAGAATTCTAATTTCATTTTTGACTCGGTTCAGTATTGAAGGATTGGTGGTTAAGTTACGCTGTTAATTTTCTAAAGAGGCAGCTAGGGCGCAAGAGCGTATTGGGTGCATATGCATGTACACGTGTATGCATGTACACATGTATGCATGCAAAGTAGGCGTCTAAATTCCCTGCGATATCGCAAAGGCGCGTAGCGTCGACCCTGATAGTAGCCCAGAGTTTACTTGGCGGCGATTGAACCAGATCGTTCGAATGCGCGTCCGCTTGCACCCAGAACCAATTTGACGAAGTGCGAAACACAAATCCAATTGCCGAACCATGAACCTCGGCCCAGGTCGAGTTCACTCGACTCGTGCTTAGAAACGCTCTAAATCGTTCCCCTCCAAAAACCATTTGCCGTAATTCCTCAACAGCGTGCTTACTTTAAACCAAAGTAAATTGTCTACCCATGGAATACCTTCTTATCGCCCTTCGTGCAATCGTCGTCATTAGTATCCTCAATGTTTGGTTGGTGCAAGCCAGAAAAAGCACCAAATGGCGCGGCGGCAACGCAACTACGATCAACGAGGAATTCAATGTCTATGGCCTTCCAGGGTGGTCTGTCAAAGTTATTGGAACGATAAAAGTAGGTCTGGCCTTAATGCTGCTTGCAGGTATCTGGTACCCAGCGTTGACGTTTCCTGCAGCGATTGGGCTCGCAACAATGTTGACGGGCTCAGTCCTGATGCACTTCAAGATCGGTGATCCAATCATCAAGTCGTTTCCAGCTGCGCTGTTTTTGACCATGTGCTTGGTAATCGCCTACTTCTCATCCATTGGCTACTAGGCAACATTAGCGTAGTGAATCGCTAGGTAAAGGTTCAGCACCGCATACGAGAAGGCAGGTGTTGCCATTAATAGGGTGTCCTTGATTTTCATACGGACGTAGAATCCGTAGGTCATCATAAGGCTTAAGCCGCCTGCTGCAGCTGCCGCGAGTAGGGGAGACGCATAGAATCCAGCGATTAGACCTACACCTGCGATCATCTGTAGCACACCTGTCAACGGGCGTTCACGCGCATAGCCATAGCGGACGAACTCACTTTTCATGTAGTCCGTCGTTAAACAGGTGAATCCGAAAAACAGGAAAGACACGCCTGAGAAAAAGGTCGCGATTGCAGGAATGTCCATAGTGTGGGGTGCCCTTTTGCAAGGTATGTGAGATTATGCCAGTGCTTTGGCTGCGCTGATTTATAGCTTTCGCCAAAACAGTCTCTAAGTCTAACCATTCTCTAGAGTGAAGGTTGTTTTCCGACATCCGATCCCGTGCGTAGCACGAGGACCCTCGCGCTCTGCGCGGGGCATCCTAAGCCTAAAATCTTAAACCTATGTCCAACTTCCACGAACCCGGTATCAGCAAAACAAGCCGAATCACCGGCTATGTGCTTACCATTTTGGCTTCTATTGGGGTGCTAGGCTCAGGGTTGATCAAATTCTTCCCTAATGAGGAGATCAACCAGGTCTTAGGGAAACTCGGACTGGAGGAGCATTCTATCGCTATCGGACTGGTCGAGGTGCTCGTAGTCGTGATCTATTGGATTCCTAAGACCGTCAACTTTGGCTTCTTTATTTTCTGTTCCTATCTAGGAGGTATTGTGGTCGGTGAGATAATGCTCGGCGATATCCCCATTCCTGGACTTGTGTTGGGAGCGATGGTGTACATCGGTACGTTTTTGAGGAAGCCGTCGTTGTTGGGCTGATGAAATGGCGGCTTCTGTGCTCTGCGCAGTGCCATTTCTATTCCCTACATTCATTTTATATGAAGTTATACTGGCCTAATGCCGAAATGCCACACGGGTATATATGTGAACATCCTATCCACTTAGTGTATCGATTGGCAGGTTGTTTACCTGTTGGAGCATTGAAAGGGCTTACAGATGATCTCGTTAGTCAACTCGTTGATCTAAGAAAACAGCATCCTCCTCCAGTTGATCGAATTGAAGTCTTGAAAGAGGAATATTTTAATCAGTATGATGCTTTGTTAGATGCGCAAGATCAATCCCGCTACATATTAGTTGATCCGCAAGCACTCAGTATTGTTTTAGACAGCTGGAAAATGCTGCATACTAGTGGGGCTTGTAGGGTTCATGTAGTATGCGTAATGGGGAATCATGTTCACGTATTTCTTAGTGCATGGCCAGGTATAGCGCCTGCTAAAATAGGCCTCCTTGTAAGTAGACATAAAACCTTTACCAATAAGCAATTAAAAGTTGCTGGCTTTGTGAAGCCTGAAGATGAGTCCTCGTTATGGGCGAATGGATTCTTTGATCGATATATTCGACCGGGTACTTATGGAATTGTATTTAAGTATGTGCTCGATAACCCTCTAAAAGCAGGATGTGATTTGAATGGTCGGATATGGCCTGGGGTTTGGGTGCCCAAGCAATGAAATGGCGGCTTCTGTGCTCTGCGCAGTGTCCTTTCTAACTCTTTTATCTATAGAGCGGCCGCACTCTCGCGGAAGCCCGCGCTCTAAGAAATGACGGCTTCTGTGCTCTGCGCAGTGCCATTTGTAACTCTTTTATCTAGAGAGCGGCCGCGCGGAGCACGGAAGCCCGCGCTCTCAAAGAAATGGCGACTTCTGTGCTCTGCGCAGTGTCATTTCTAGTTCTTTTATCTATAGAGCGCCCGCGCGGAGCACGGAAGCCCGCGCTCTTATCCACGGAATCCTATTCTTACAATCCCTTCCTCGTCCTCTTCTTCAACTTCATGATCCGATCATCGTAATACTCTTTCAATTCGTCCACAAACGTGAGCGGATTTTTGTACTCCATCGTGACCTTGTACAGGTGATTGGTCTTGGCCGTGCTTAGTTCAGCTTCGAGCCGTTCTAATTCCAATTGCAAGTATGCTGTCCCTCTTTGTGGAGTCCCTTGGACTTGCGCTAAAACCTGCACTTCAGCCGCAGCTTCTCCTAAGGTGATGTTTGCATTGCCACTAAAGATGTGCGCGTGATATGCTTGGAGTGTTTTGAGGCTTCCGGTTTTATAGATTTCTATGAGTCTGCTCGTGATTGCAGTGGCAGCCTCTGTATCTGTTTCGCTCATGGAGAACTTGTCCGGGTGGACATGGAGCATCGCTTCTCGATAGAGGCGCTTCTTTTCTTTTTGCTCTTCTAAGGTGTACTCACTCTCTTGCTTCTTTGGAGAGCTTTGCAGCCCTGTAGGTTCTTGGTAGTTCTTACCTCGTCTCTTTTGTTCGAGCCGCTTGTCCTTCTTTGCTCGTTTGATTTGCTTGTAGAGCATGTGAAGCTCCTGTGCTTCTACGATTACGTCACTGAGCCGCGTGCGGAGTACCGTCTCGAAAGCCCGCGTCTTCTGCTGGACTTCTTCGAGTTCCTGTTGAACTAAGGCTATACGTATCTCTAGCCGTTTCGGGTCGGATTGGGCTATCGCAGGCAGCTGGTCTGAAGGCATGGGCAGGTTGGAAAAACGAGAATCCAAGAGGAACGGAGATTACTCTTTGGATGCAAGTTACCCAACTCGAAGTTTCGGGGTCACTGTTTACTAGCCAAGGGAAGCGCAGCTGGCCTCGACTTGTAAAAGAGAAATGCCTTCTTGAAGGTGCACTTGTCGGCCACAACGATTGTACTTTTCAACTTGAACCCTTTTGCGTTCATTTCATTCATCGCGATGAGCAATCGTTCGTCATCCGTAAGGATGCTTTGCTTGCTGTTGTATTCTTCGCTGAGGGTCGTGCCTCCCGCATTGTCGGTGATCGAAAGGTTGCTCTTACTGCAACGTGTGCTCAGTTCGAGTAAGGCGTATTCTTCCGTCCTCGGCGCATCTTGGGCATTGGCAAGGACAGTGGTCAATAGTAATAACCCTAGGAAGAAGATAGATTTGTTCATGATTGTTCGTTTTAGCGGAAGCTTTAGGAAGCCGCCTTGTTCTGAAATTAAGTTGTACGCTTCTTGTGTTTTAAGTATAGGAACATACTGAGGAGTAATAGGGTAGAGCCAACGCCTATTAGCACACCTTGAGCATCTTCGATGATACTTGCTAGGGTGCCGATGGCTGCCGCTCCTCCTACCCAAAGGGCAAGAGAAGTCAGCCAGCAGCAACTCGTTCCAATGAAGAAAGCATTTGAGAGCATGTTGAAGGAATATACTTCGACCTAACTATCGCGAAATTTAATCCTGTTCGTTGTTGAAAATGCTCACCTTAACTATAGCTAGGATTCCGCTTTTCGCCTTGATCAGAATTAAATTTCTCAGATATCGGTCAGAAGGAACCCCATCAGCAGGCTCTGTGCTTCCCCAGAGGGCCTTCTTGTAGCTTTTCATCTTTGGTTACTTGACAGCACTCAGTGTGATGCTCACTACTCTAGAGGCAATGTCTTTTGCTTCGGCACTGTCGAGCGTGAAGTCCATTTCTTCGGCAAGTTTCGCAATCTGTGGATCGGTCAGCATGAGCTCGAGAGGGAATTCTGCTTTGGATTCAATCTTGATGTCTTGAAAGCCAGCATCCGTTACGTACTGTAAATAGTCTTCTACTTTCTCTGCTCCAGAAACACAGGCGATGCGCCCCGCTACTGAGTTCTTAATAAACTCCGGCAGCTCTTTTTTCAAGACGATATCACTAATCGATAGCTTGCCCCCGGGCTTTAGTACGCGGTGCGCTTCCTTGAAAATATCTCCTTTGTTCATGGAAAGGTTGATCACACAATTCGAAATGACGTGCTCAGCAATGTTGTCTTCGAGTGGGAGATCTTCGATGTCTCCTTTGGTGAAGTCGACGTTCGCGTAACTGCCTTTGGTCGCATTCTTTCGTGCTAAGTCTAGCATGTCTTCCGAGAGGTCGATGCCAATAACGTTGCCGCCATCTCCAACGATTCTGGAGACAATAAAGGCGTCAAAACCTGCTCCCGAACCGAGGTCAATTACGGTCTCGCCGCTTTCAATGCCCGCTAGTGCAGAGGGATTGCCGCAGCCTACGCCTAAGTTGGAACCCTTGGGTACCGCGTTGAGGATTTCTTCGGAATATCCAATGGTCTTACCGACCGCATCTGCATTTGCTGCAGGATCACAACATGCGAAGAGCTTTGACATGATACCGCCACTCGTTGCTTTTGCAAGCTTGCCGTAGCTTTCTATTACGGAGTCTTTTACTGTTTTCGTTTCCATGAACCAAAGGTCAGCCTGATCCTTAGTCCATCACTTGACCTAGGTCAAGTTCGAGAAATCTTCTTCCGAATTCTGCTTAAGGTTGCTGGAGCGACTTGGAGATAAGTCGCTAAGTAGTTGAGTGGAACCCGCTGAAGAAGTTCTTCATCATCGTTTAAGACCTGTAGGTATCTCTCTGTTGCTGAGAGGTCTTTTAAAAACCGATGATGGGACTCCGAAGTAATGTATTCGCTTTCCGCCGCTAGTCGACCTATCTGTTGCCAAAACGGATCCAGCGCGTAGAGCTTTTGCAGGGAGTCATAAGAAAGCAAGAGCACCTTCGACTCTTCAATAGCCTGAATCGATAAGGTGCTTTCCTCTTGCAGGATTAGGCTTTTGTAAGAGCAGGTGATAGAGTTTTCTCGGCAAAAGCAATTGGTAACTTCTGTATCACCATTAAGGTAGAATAGCCTTAAAATCCCCTGATCGATGAACGCAATGTTTCTGGCAATTCTTCCTTCTTTCAATAGGAATTCACCAGGCTTAATCGTTTTCTCCGTAAGGAAAGGGAGAGCGTTTTCGTAAGCACTATCCGTATAGTGAGGGAACTGCTTCAGGTACGTTTTGAAAGAATCCATGTTGTCGCTTCGGTAGGGCGAAGTAAGCAGACTTCTAAGAATACCACGGTGCGAATTAGAAAAAGACGTCTTCTTAGACCATCAAATTACTTCTGTCTCAAGGCTGAAGTTCTATAGAAGAACTTCCCCGTGAGCAACAGTCCCGCGAATGTAAATACGGCAAAGAATAAGCTACTGTAGGCCAATTGCATGCCTCCAGAAAGTATATGTCCGCTCGTGCAGCCTCCAGCCAAACGTGCACCAAAGATTAAGATGAAACCTCCGATAAGCGCCCAGACGATTCGTTTGAGCTTTGAGTCACCCTTGTATTTTTTCCAGTTTTCGTGAATGAGAACGAATTGAAATTCCTCCCTGATTAACGAGATTAAGAAGGCGGAAAAGAAGGCTCCTCCTAGAAAGATTAACTGCCAATTTCCTGATTTCTCGATCTTGGCGAAGTAGGCATTATCTGTAAGACCTGTAAGTGTGTCTGCCACGAACGGGAAAAAGGTAGACGCGCCTATTGGGCGATCCGTAAGTGCTGAAGAGAAAACTAGGGTGTTGAGTATGGCAAGTGCGATACCAGCTACGATCCATTTCTTGCCTTTGAACTTGTCAATCTTCTGCAACCAGAAGGACGCTGCGACGAAAGCAATTGCCGCAATGGAACTCATTACGTAATATTCGGTGGTCGGCCCTAGCACCGAACTTAAGGATACCTTACCGAGGTCCGGTCCTAAGAATGGTTCAATCACAGGTAGTGCCAAAGTGTAAGCAAGGCCTCCGAGTAGGGCGCCTCCTATCCCAACGAACGCATCTATCGAACCTTCACCTAAGGAGATCGCTAACGTGCCTGGGCAGTATCCCAAGATCGCCATCCCTGATCCGAAGATCAAGCCACCGGCGACAAGTCCTCCTACGAAGAAGGGTTTTACATGGAAGGATGCAAAGCCAAATGCAATTTCAATATTGAGTAGCATAATCCCAACTCCAATCGCTAAGGAAATAGCTTTGATTACAGAGAAATTATCAAGCGTAGCCAAGCCACTAATCGTATTGAACGTATTGAGCCGAGCATATTGAAGTATTGCTCCGAAGACCATCCCTAAGATTAAAATTGTCAGCATAGTGGCCTTGTTTTCAATGAGTGACTTTGTCTGTTTTAGTAGGGCTAGTTGTCCCTTACTTTTAAAGCCGCTACGTAGCGAAGTTACACTTCCTTTATTGAGCTAGCGTCTAGGTGAAAATGAAATGAAAAGAGCTCGACAAACGGTCGTCTGTCGAGCTCTAACTTCTGGGGATTGAGGATGGAATCTTCCTATCCTTGCGGGTGTACCGTATAGAAGAACTCTTCTTTTACGATTTTACCGTTGTTAACTGTATAGACGCAGATCTCATCCATGTCGACCGGTACAGGTACACCTCTCATGTTGACGTTAGAGATCATGTTGCAAGAGAAGAAGTTCTCCGCTACGATAGGATCCGATACAGAAGAAGAGTTGAAGCTCTCAACCATTGCTTCAAATTGCTTGCCTTTCTCAGCGATTGCTGCTAGACCTTTTACTGTTCCAAAAGGAGATCCTTCTGGTTCTACTGAAACGATATCTTGGTGGTAGAGCTCTTCAATGGCTTGCTGCTGCTTGTTTGCGCGGCATAGTTCTACGAGTCTGTTAGCTACTTCTTGAGTTGTCATCACGGTGGATTTTTGTGGTTTTGATGTTAAGGGTGACCCCCTTTGTTTTCGTTGACACAAAAGTAGAATATGCCTATGACAGCTGTATGTCAGTAGGTTTTGGCGAAAGCTAAAGAAATTTTACGAATAGTGTGTAACTAGCTGATTAGCAATGTCTTTGATGCGTATTTTTAATGCAGGAGGACTCGTGACGGTCGCCTGATCTCCGAACTGGAGCAGCCATCTGGCCATTAACTCGATCGAAGAGTTGAGGAATTTCATGTGGACCACCCCTTCTTTCTCCGTTTCTTCTACGAACCCGAAGTAGTACTTACGCTTCTCGGCAAACTCAACGTGCGTTTGATTGAAGCTGACCTCCATTAGATGGAATTGCTGCTGTTCTTTCCAAGATTCGTCTTGACGGTCTATATAGTCTTGAAGGCCGATGTGCTTAGTGTCGAAGTGTTGGTCGAGTAACTGTAGTTCAGCGATGCGATCCACTTTGAAGGTGCGGTAGTCCTTTCTAGATTGACAAAAAGCGATCAGGTACCAGTTGCTCGATTGGTGATAGCATCCGATCGGTTCAACTTTCCGAGTCGAGTTCGTACCGTCGGCTTTTTGGTATTGCATCGCAACGACATACTTAGATCCGATGCTTTTGAAAAGCTCTTGAAGATACGTTGTGTTGATTAAGGCGCTGTCGGCGGAGAACGCAATCGAATCATCAAGTACAGCAAGCGATTGCTTTTCGGTACTCCTAAGAATTGCCTTGATTTTCGTCAGGGCGTTGGAGTAGTGAACCTGTGTTGCCTTGTCTGTCACCTTGCCGATAAACTTCTCAGCGGTGAGCATGGCCGCTGCCTCGCCTTCATTGAACATGATGGGAGGAAGGCGGTATCCTTCCATGATAGAGTATCCGATTCCTGGGTCACCACTTATCGGAATACCCGCATTCTTGAGGGTGGCGATGTCTCTGTATACGGTTCTTAGACTTACGTCAAAACGCTCGGAAATCGTGGAGGCTTTGAGTACCCTTCGCGTTTGCAAGAGTACTAAGGTTGATATGACACGGTCGAACTTATTCATTTGGTGGGGACGTGTGATTTGAGAATCTAAATGTAGCCTTTTTGATTTCCGCTGTCCCTCGATCGCGGCTTTGCCAGCTCCAACGGGATGACGCTCAGCTAGTGTAAGTAAAATGTAGCGTCATTCCGACGGAAGTCGTGAGGAACGAACTGACGTAGTGGAGGAAAAGCGATGTTCATATCACCACCAGTCATCCCCTCTAGTGTCAAAGTCAATGGGCAACTCTGCTATTTCAGGATATGTTTCTGCATCTCCTTTGTCAGTTATAAGGTCTGTCCATTTTGGATTGATCATTTTAATCAACCTGTTCTTCTTTTCTCGTCTCCACCCCTTTAGTTGTTTCTCTCTTCCGATCGCAAATTCAATTCGGTCATGTAATTCGTAGAATACCAATTTAGTTAAGCCATGTTTTCCTGCATAGCCTCGCGGGTGGACTTTTAATAAGTGTGATGATATACGAGCTATTAAATTAGATGTGACGCCGATGTACAGTTTTTCATTTTTGTCATCGGTTAGCATGTAAATATATCCTCCGTATGATGCCATGATTGAATATAGGAATTTGATTCCGCTGTCCCTGGATCGCGGCTTTGCCAGCTCCAACGGGATGATGCTAAGCATAGGGGGTTACGTCCGACTAATCCGCACCTTTTTTTTCTTCAACTTGGTATTATTGGTTTTGGCGATAAGCGCATTGGCAATGTCATCGTGTACACCCACAAACGCACATGTCTGCTGAAGCTCAATCACACCGAGTTGATCTTTTTGAATTTCGCCTTGCTTCATAAATAAGCCTGCGATATCTCCTTTCGAAATCTTGTCTTTTCGTCCGCCTGAAATGTACAGCGTCGTCCAAGCGGTTGGCTCTGGAATAGTAGCTGCTTCCAATTCTACAACCAGTAGCTGCTCAGGAGCTAGGTCGTGGATGTAGTCCGGGAGTTCCTCTTCTTCCCAGGCGAGGACGTAAGCAACGCCATCTTTACCCATGCGGGCTGTTCGACCGTTACGGTGGGTGAACTCTTTGTCGCGTGGTGGAAGATGATAGTGAAGGATGAACTGTATCTCTGGAATATCAAGTCCACGCGCGGCCAAATCGGTAGCAAGTAAGAGTTGGCTCGTACCGTTTCTGAATTTGATAAGTGCGCGTTCTCGGTCGCTTTGTTCCATACTTCCGTGAAAACATTCGTGCTGTATGCCTCTGTCTAGTAAGAAGTCACTTACGCGTTGAAGGCCGTTCTTAAAGTTACAAAAGATGATACCAGGTTGGTGCCCGATAAACGCTAGTGATTTTTCGAGTGCCTCTAGCTTGTCCTTGTATGGTGCGAGTAGCGTCTTGATGACCAACTGCGAACTGCGACGCTCGAGGTAGTTGATGAAGATCGGGTTGTTCAGACCTACAAATCCAGGGATCCGCACTTCGCTCGTTGCTGATGTCAGAATCCGCTGTTGTGCTTGAGGCAGCTTATTGATGATCTGCTCCATCTCTTTTTCAAAGCCAATCTCGAGCGACTTGTCGTACTCATCGAGGATGAGTGTCTTGATGTGTCGGAGCTCAAAATTGTCCCTTCTGAAACGATCGGCTATTCGACCAGGTGTACCGATAAGGATTGCTGGGCGATGCTTGAGGTCGATCTTGTCGAGTGTGCCTGAGCGTCCACCGTATACTGCGTTCACCTTGTATCCTGATCCCATTTTGCGGGCGACCTGTTCGATCTGCTGCGCAAGTTCACGGGTAGGTACGAGGATGAGCGCCTGTATTTCGTCAGATTTTTCGTCTAGTTTTTCGATCAAAGGCAGCAGGAATGCTAGTGTTTTACCGGTTCCAGTAGGGGAGAGTAGTACGACGTCAGCCCCTGTGCGCATGGCCTTGTTGGCCTCGAACTGCATAGGGTTGAGTTCCCTAATTTCAAATTTTTGGAGGATGGTAGCGGTAGACATGAGCAGAGCAGTTGAAGAAGGCGCAGCTGCAAAGCTAGTGAAGCTGCGCTTCTGCGTTCTTCCTTTCGTGAAGGCGCATTGTGCCGACCCTTGTAGATAGCCCTGAGGTTACTCGGCGCGACATGAAGCGATGCTACCGAACCACACTAAATCGCTCCGTAAAACTCAGCTCGGTAGTCACATTTGTGAACTTCAAAAAGTAGATGCCATCACTTAGCCCGTTGACCTCGATCCTCGTTGGGTCCTTGTAAGTGCTCAAGCGTTTTCCCGTAAGGTCGAAAAGCTCAACTATGTAGGAATATGTGTTCAGTCTTTCTAGGTAGATAACATCTGATGCTGGATTAGGAAAGAGAAGGAACGGTGACGTTTTTACTTGATTTGATCCAGAAGTGATCAGGTCGCCATCCATGCAATCCTCGTCGATTCCGTTGTTTGGAATTTCGACTGCGCTTGGATTGATCATCGGGTTGGTATCGTCGCAATCTGTCGTGAAGCAATTGTCGAGTACAACATGCGCGAAGTCCCACGTACATTGGTTACTGAAGTATAGGTTTTCGTAAGCGCTCACATCGTAAACGATGAAGTCGTTGTCGCTCAAAAATTCGTCAACAGAAATAGCATCGCCGTTACATTCTGGTTCACTAAAGATGGTGATGGCTCCTAAATCTTCGCTCTTGATGTAGAGTGTGTCACATTTTCTCATTTTATAGTTCTTGAAGATGCCTGGGGCTAGATATTCATATTCTAGATCAACTACGGCAAGCCGTGGGATGTAATTACCAAATCCATCATTATCGTTGTCTATGCCGTGCGCATACTCGCAGTTACAATAAGAGGTGTTGCGCTCATTTATTTTGAGAGCCCTGTTGTTGGAGTCTAAGGTGCACGCCAATATTGCCCCAGTTTCAATTCCGAAAAATTTGAGTAATCCGGATTCTGTATCTCCAACTCCTTCTTCCCAATAGGTAGTGTCTTGTAAAAGGAAGTTGAATTTTGATTCAATTTGAATGGTCCAAACAGAGTCTCCTGCTAAGTTTAAGATGCGCTCTTTTAAAATTACCCTCGCAGAGTCTTCGGAGTCGAATTGGTAGTTGACAAGTGTGTCTCCAACATTTAAAGTGAAGTCGTACTCGACTCTCTCTGTGTATGTCTGAGTTTGTGAATTGTACTTGTTTTGATAAATCTTACCGTTGTCACTTCTGAATAGTGCATATCCATTCGTAATATAAGTAACGTTGTTTATAGTTGTATCTCTGTCGTATTGCGTAGTGGATACATCGTAGCGCGTATGGATTCCTGTAAAGGTGCTCCATGTTAATGTCTCTTGCCAGCCGACGGTCGGGAAGTCGTAGTACTGACTAAATGCTTGGCAACTCTGAAAAACTATGAGCGCGAGTAGCGCAATTCTGGGGAGTGACATCGCCTATTGGGTTTGGGAGTTGTATTGCTGAATATACAATGGTTCTCTCGCTCGTCTCAAGCGCCTACTCTTAAGCCTCAACTACTTAAGCACTACTTCAACTCGACGATTCAGCGCTCGACCTTCCTCGCTTGTATTGATGGCTAGCGGTGACAGCTGCCCAACGCCGTGCGCGGAGACTTGCTTTGCTGGGACGCCGTAGTTGCTGGTTAGCGCAGTGAGCACAGACTTGGCCCTGTTTTCAGAGAGCGTCTGGTTGGTTGGTAGTGATCCGACGTTGTCGGTATGCCCAACAATGTAGTATTGCTGTCCAGGATTTGCTTTGAGATATTGAGAAAGCGTCTCTATGATCGCGAACGACTCTTGCGTTAGGTTGGCACTACCAAAGTCGAAGAGGATGTTGTGGAACACCTCTTTGCCTTCATTTTTGATTTTCTCATCGATGGACGCTGCTGAAACTTGACCTGTTTCCATGTCCTCTTGCTCAACGATCTGGGCTTGAATGAAAATGTTGTCCGTAAGGCCTTCCCAGCTGCTCCTACTGTAGTGGATGAATAATGCTATGGTGTAGATCTTTCCATCCCGTTTTCCTCTAGCTAGGAAGTACGCATCGTCTGTATCCACGTTGCTGTTGTGACTTGACATTAAGAGGTCTTAATGAAGCATGATTTCTCTAAAGTATCGCCTTTCTGTTTGAAGAATGATACGTATACATATCGTTAACAGCAAGTGTCTTATTTGCAATCAGTATAGCGGACCACAAGATCTTCCAGATTGTAAGTGCTGTTTTCTCATCTCTTGACAACCAGGAATCCTCTATCCATTTCTTCGCCATTGAGCCATGCCCGCTCGAGTACTTGGCTGTTGTCAGTGAGTCTGAATTCTCCGACAAGTGTATCTACTAGGTTTTCGTTTAGTTCGATAAGTGTCGTAGACATGTTGTTGGAATAGTAAGCAGACGGGTATATCGTTAAGATTAAATCGCCAGAGCTTTCTTCGTCTAACCGATAGTTTCCAGGGGCGCTAAGGTTCGCATTATAGATGTACTCGTACTCTTCACCGTTTTTATAGTAAAGCTTTATATTTTCTTCATCGAATTCAGTACTGCTATTTATCAGGTCTTCGCCGGACTGTGTTTGATAGTGGATCGTGACGTTAGTGCTGATGTTTGTGCAGCAGTCGTTTTTAGTACAGCTCGATGATAGCATGAGGAATAAAACTGCTAGAAGCGAGGAGGGGATTGTTGTTGTGTGGCTTTTCATGATCCTGGTTGTGTCCACTAAAGGTATGGTTGAAATGCAAAGGCAAGCGAAAAGTACTTGACTTTTCACTTGCCCTCGAAAATCGTCACACGTTATACGGCGACGAGGCTTGTCTTAGTTGTGCTCCAACTATTCGACGACCAACTTCACGATCTCCTCGCCATTGACATGTTTTGCCTTGAGCACATAAATGCCCGCCGGAAGGTTGTCTAGGTTGATCGTGAATTGGGTGCCTGTTGCGGTCTGCGCCAAAACAACACGACCGTTTAGATCGAGTAGGGTGAGGTCTGTTCGCACGTTTGCTTCCACGTCAAGGAATCCTGAGAGTTCACTTTTGACTGGGTTTGGGTAGACCTGCATGCCTTTTACGGTACTTTCTAGGACTGCTGTACGGACCTCAGAATACTCGAAGTTTCCGTCTAGATCGTTTTGGCGTAAGCGGTAATAGTAGCGTACTCCTTGTTTGACATCAGCATCGAGATAGTCGTAGCTGTTAACCTGTTGGACGTCGTCGGTAGCAACAACTTCATTGATTGCTTTGAAGTCTTTCTCGAATGCTGCGCGACGCTCTATTTCAAAGCCCGCATTATCTTCTTCGCTTGCGGTCTTCCAATCGAGGGCAATCGCTTGTCCTTGCGTCTTCGCTTCGAAAGAGAGTAACTCAACGGGGAGTGGAACGGCGGCAGCATTACAAAACTCGAGCGTCCATGATTCGAGTGTTCCTCCGTCTTGAGCTGTATCGTCTGTTATACTAAGCGTCCAATTTCCAGCGATTGGGATGCCAACGAATACCGAAAGAGGGTTTTCTGGCTGAAATGTTCCACCCTGGCCAAGTGGATTGCATGGTGCTGCTGCTACTGCGGATGCTGCATTATCGTTGAAACTAAGGTCAAAGTTGTCTGCATCTCCACATAGGTCAGACCATAGCATAGCCGAAGGACTTCCGCCGGGAGCAATGAGCGTCACGTCCATGTCAGCCATCCATGTGTGTGTCCCGGTAATGTTAGCTACAGAGATTTCTGAGACGGTACCAGGCTGAGACATCGTGATGACTGAAGTAACGGTAGGTGTACCGCTTGCAGAAATGGTTACAGGATTGCTTTGTGTTGAGACTGCTTGGCAATCATCTGTTGTAAAGCTACGCACAGAAGAAAAAGGTGTAGCTCCACAGGTTGTCGTTGCGAGTACCCGCCAGAAGTAAACGGTCAGGCCTTGTAAGGTGATCGTAGGGGTGTAGACGTTTGAATTAACGGTTTCATTTATCACTGTATTTGGGAACGTCGAACTAGTAGATACTTGAACGTTGTAAGAAGTCGCATTTGGCTTTAACGTCCACGATAGCGTAGGAGCAATAGATTGATCAACTGCGTTGTTTGCAGGTGCATCTAGGGTTGATACGCCAGGCCCTTCTTGGACCGTCAGTATGTAGTTGGCGTTCCGAACGATTGAGCCATTTGTACCTGTAACCGTTAGCGTGTAATCTCCAGCAGCAAGTGCGCCGGTGTTGCTAAGGTTTAGTGTAGTACTTGATCCTGCCGCAATTGTTTGTGATCCAAAAGAAGATGCTGTAGCTCCTGGAAGATTTGTCACGCTAAGTGATATATTTCCAGTAAAGCCAGAAACACTCGCCGTTGTAATTGAAATAGAAACCGGGTCGTTTGGACAAATAGACGACGACGTAGAAGGCAGCGTCATGGTAAATGTCGGACTAGTTGCTGTTTTAATTTCAAAATTCGACTCCGAGATATTGTAGAAGATATTGTCAGAACACCTGACCATTAATCTTGCAGTTGTTGAAATACCTATTGGTACTGTGACGTTTGCCGTTCCTGTGTTTGGTACGCCAGTAGCTAGGGTGACAGGGTAGGTGAGCCCACCGTCATAAGACAAGAGAATGTCGACGTTTGCACATGAAACAGGGGCAACATTTGTACCGGCGACGTTCCAATTCGCAGCTTCTGTTGTTCCCTCAAACCAGATAGTACCAGCTGAGTTTGCGGTAGAAACCGTGAACGGTCCACCGGCAACAGTCGTGATCACAATGTTGTCCTCACCTGTGCACGAAATACCGTTGGTGCTGTTGTCTCTAACAGTCACTCTAAATTCCATTTGGCGAGCAACCGATGGTAAGACCTCCCAGGTAGGAGTGGTGCCGCTCAATACGGCAGATAGGTTTGGAAGGTATCGTTTGTTCTCAGCAGAAGGAGGGAATGAACGGAATTGCGGTCCGAGTGTATTCGTTGGTTGTGGTGGAATGGCCGTCGCCGCATCATTGTCAAATTGCTCCCACGTGTATGTAAGTGGATCGCCGTCGGGATCAGAAGCCAAAGCTTCTAAAAGTAGAGGCGTAGAACTAGGTACCGATTTGTCTAGTCCTGCCGAAACAGTAGGTGTAGAGTTTGAGCTCGGGAGAATATTCGCGCACGAGGTGCTTAGCATTCTAAAAGCCATCTGCTGAATGCTGATGGAGTGGAAGTAGTAATCTGGAACAGACTGAACTTGATTAGCGCAGCTTGAAGTTGCGTAACTCATTATGGTCGTTCCGGCTCCAGGTTCCATTGCGCTATCTGGCATGCGTTGGCAGTTCTCGTTTTGTGTGTGGCCTGCACCAAACTGGTGTCCGATTTCATGCGCTAAAACTTTCAAATATCTCGGCTGCGTGATACCGCCTGGGCTAGCGTTTGTTCTTCCTCTTGCCTTATTACCGTTACTGCAAAGTGCATTCAATGAGGCGAGTCCACTACTACTGAATCCACTGCCATGGAGTAAGTGGCCAATGTCATAATTGCCTGTTCCAATTGTTGCATCAACGTTCGTCTGGTTTTCCCCTAGCGTAAAACTTGTGTACGGATCGTTGGCTGCATCGAAATAGTAGATGTCAGTCTGATTGCTAATCAGTATGAACCGCGCAGAAACATCTCGTTCATACCAGCCATTCACTTGATTGATACTCGTGACTACGTGACTGTTCACTATGGTCTCGTCGGCAGCCGTTCCATTTGTAGAGGCGCCTAATGTACCCGTGGAAAATTCGGCTGTAACTGCAATGGCGAGTCGATAGGTGCGCAGTTGACAATCACCTGCGCGCGCTGAAGTATTTTCTGCTGTGAGTTCTTTTGACCTTTCATAGATGGTGCCGCACTCAAATGGTGTTGTTTCGGCAGGCATTGCACGTTCGAAGTAGCTGAGGTAGTGTTCTGTATCGCCTCTCGCGTAAGGTTTAATGTATGCTAAACCTTCAGGTAGGTAGAGCATCCCGTTAAGTCCGTTACTCGTCCAATCCAAACGGATTCTGTGACTTGGGTCATTCGTGCCGTATCCGTGATAGGTTTTAAAGCTCGGAAACTGAGCTGCCAGTCCTGGCTCCATCATCGTGTATTCGGTGAGGTGAAAGGCTTCGGTTTTGCCATCTGACATCAGGACTTCGAATACATCCGAAACTTTGTTCGAGCGTTCGTCCTCTTTTGGAGCTGACGCGAGAATGCGCTGTAAAGCGCTCGCGTCGAGACGTAAAGTCTTGTAAATGTTGGGGGTTATGATGCGTGCTGGTTTGCTAGCGGCATTCAACAAGTCAGCTTCATCTATCTCTGTCCATGGTGAGGATGTTGATTGAGCGCTGAGTGTGGAAACGAGCAAAAGGCAAAACGAAAAAAGGAGTAGGGGGCTTTTCACAGTTTTTTGTTTTTTTAGATTCGTAATGAAGATATGAAACATCTGTCAGGAAGGACTACTGGCGGTTGCTTATTTTGTAATTTTTATAGAATACGATCTAAAGTGCTGTTTAGATTGCCTGGGTTAGCAGTTTTTAGAAAAAAGCTCTTTTCATCGTCTTCAAGTAGTGCGCAGGCAGATGAAAGGAGCTGACCTCTTGCGATTATCAATTGGCGATGATTACTCTGACTTAATCAGAGTTTTATTTGTTTAGTGTGTAATATCTTAGTTATTAGATGTTAAGGCAAAAAAAAGCCCCATGTGTTCCTCGTTAAAGGAACACATGGGGCTAAGGCAACTGCGATGAAAAGGCCTTGAACGCTACTCGACGACCAACTTCACGATCTCCTCGCCATTGACATGTTTTGCCTTGAGCACATAGATGCCTGCGGGAAGGTTGTCTAAGTTCATCGTGAACTGTGTGCCTGTTGCGGTCTGCGCCAAAACAACACGGCCGTTTAAGTCGAGCAAAGTGAGGTCCGTTCTAATGTTCGCCTCTATGTCGAGCAATCCAGATAACTCACCTTTTACCGGGTTAGGGTAGACTTGCATGCCTTTCAGAGCGCTAGTGAGCGAAGCTGAGCGCACCACTGAATACTCCGCATTACCGTTTAGATGGTTTTGGCGTAAGCGGTAATAGTAGCGTACCCCTTGCTCAACACTTGCATCGAGGTAGCCGTGGTTATTGAGCTGTTGAATGTCGTGCGCAGAAACAACCTTCTTGATTGTTTTAAATTCACTTTCATTCGCTGAACGACGTTCTATTTCAATGCCAACGCTGTGGTCTTTAATCGGAGCTCTCAAATCAAACTGGATTACATTTCCAATCGCTTCTGTTTGGAATGCAGGCAATTCATCGGGTCCTGAACGAGAGGTCTCACAAAAATCAAGAGACCAAGATTCGAGCATTCCTCCGTCTGCATCTGCTCCGTCGGATATTCGAAGGGTCCATTCTCCAGCGATGTCGATACCTCTAAATACAGCAAGAGAACTTTCAGGTCTAAATGTTCCTCCTTGTCCTAGAGGTATACAAGGCGCATCGGAAACTGGGACAACCGCATCGTCGCTGATGCTAAGGTTGAAGTCGTTGTCGGCGCCGCAGAGCCCTGACCAAAGGGTAGCCTCAGGACTTCCTCCAGGCCCAATCAAGGTAAAGGTGAGGTCTTGCATGTAGGTATGCGTACCTGTAATGTTAGAGATGGATATTTCGGATACCAGACCTGGTCGATTCATGGTGATCACAGAAGTGACACTCGGTGTACCGCTTTCCGAAATGGCAACCGGGTCGCTTTGGGTAACGGGAGCGATGCAATTTGCTGTGGTGAACGATCGTCTTGAAGTGAAAGGTGTAACCCCACAAAGGGTAGTAGCTCTCACTCGCCAGTAGTAGGTCGTTATTTCTCTCAGCGCGGAGGGCATTGAAATGGAATTGGACATGACCGTCTTATCCACGAAAATGTTTGTGAAGGAACGATTCGTTGAAACTTGAACGTCGTAGGACGTTGCATTTGGCTTCAACGCCCATGAAAGTACTGGACTGAGAGGCACGTCAAGAGCCTCGTCTAAAGGAGTGGCGAGTGTAGCTGTGCCAGCAGGTTCAAGCACGGTGAGTACTAGGTTTGAGTTTCGTACAACTGCGCCATTTGCTCCTGTTACCGTAAGTG
The DNA here is from genome assembly GCA_045110575.1 of Saprospiraceae bacterium. Classification (GTDB taxonomy): domain Bacteria; phylum Bacteroidota; class Bacteroidia; order Chitinophagales; family Saprospiraceae; genus CALDTK01. Next base: position 5,085 of record JBGCGF010000099.1, on the reverse strand, counting down.
TGTAGTCGCCTCCGGCAAGACCTGCTGTATTGCTAATACTCACGGTTGTACCCGTTCCTGCAGCGACGATTTGAGTGCCGAATGCAGCAGCAGAAGCTCCAGGGAGGTTTGCTACTTCTAAGGTAATGTCTCCAGTAAATCCAGCAATGCTCGAAGTTGCGATTGGGAATTCTGCTATTTCACCTGGGCATATCGTTGCCGTAGGGTTGGGCAATGTCAAGGTAAAGGTTGGGCCGGTAGCAATTTTGATTTCAAAATCTGATTCAGATACATTGTAGAAAATGTTGTCTGAACAGCTAACGATTAAACGCGCCGTAGTTGTGATTCCTGTAGGAACCGTCACACTGGCTGAACCTGTATTTGCAACACCTGTTGCCAGCGTTGCGGGGAAGGTCTCTCCTCCGTCATAGGATAAGAGGATGTCGACGTTCGCACATGAAACAGGTGCCGCATCGGTACCAGCTACATCCCAACTAACCGTTTGGGTTTCTCCTTCAAACCAGATGGTGCCAGCCGAACTCGCGGTAATGACCTCAAACGGTCCGCCAGCGACGGTCGTGATCACAATGTTGTCTTCGGCCGTACAAGAAATACTATTGGTACTGTTGTCTCGTGCTGTAACACGGAACTCCATTTCGCGAGCAACTGAAGGAATGACTTCCCATCTAGGAGTTGTTCCGTCGATTACTGCCGCTAGGTTTGGAAGAAACCTGTCGCTCCTGAGTCTAGGAGGCAAAGAGCGAAAGTTTGGTCCAAGCGTGTTTGTTGGTTGCGGTGGAATAGCTGTTGCGACATCATTGTCAAACTGTTCCCAGGTAAATGTCATTGGATCATTGTCTGGGTCAGAAGCATCTGCATTTAGGCGAAGTGGGGTAGAGCTTGGAACCGTTTGGTCCATCCCTGCAGAAACGGTAGGTGCAGTGTTCGCGCTTGCGATGATTGTCGCACAGTCGGTACTGAGCATGCGCGCAGACATCTGCTGAACACTAATGGAGTGGAAATAGTAGTCAGGAACATTTTGAATTTGATTGGCACAATTGGAGGTGACGTAACTCATGATTGTTGTACCTGCGCCTGGCTCCATTGCACTTGCTGAACTACGTTGGCAGTCTTCATTCTGTGTGTGTCCTGCGCCACATTGGTGGCCCATCTCGTGTGACCATACCTTCAAAAAGCGTGGCGTATTGATTCCGTTTGAGCTTGATTGTGTAACGCCTCGGGCTTTACTATTTCCGCAAAGAACATTTACTCCAGCAACTCCGCCTGTACCGCCAGAGCTTCCTAAGACGTGGCCGAGGTCGAAGTTTTCATTACCGATTACAACCCCGAGGTTTGAGATGTTCTCGCCAAGCATTGTGGTGGAGGTTCCATTGGTATAAGGATCTGATGCACCGTCGAAGTAGAAGATGTCCGTGAGGTTATCGATGAGTATCCAACGGGTGGTGATGTCGCGCTCATAGAAACCATTAATTTGGTTGATGCTCGTTACCACGTGGTTCATCACGATCATTTCATCGGCTGCTGTGCCTGCGGTAGAAGCTCCCAAAACAACCGTAGAGTATTCCGCAGTTGTAGCGACGGCCAACCGATAGGTTCTAAGCTGGCAGTCACCTGCGCGCGCCAAATCCTTTCCTTGAACTGGCTCGGCTTCAGTGTCACCCAATGCAGTACAATCAAAAGGCTCGGTATCTGCAGGTAGATCGCGCTCGTAGTAGGTCAGGTAGTTTTCCGTATCTCCCTTCGCATAGGGCTTGATGAACGCCAGACCTTCTGAAAGTTGCAGCATTGCATTTACTCCTTGAGAGGTCCAATCCAGACGGATTTTACGACTAGGATCATCTACGCCATATCCGTGGTAGGTTTTGATGTTTGGAAATTGGGCAGCGAGGGCCGGTTCCATCATCGAATATTCTACCACGTGGAACGCTTCGGTTTTGCCGGAAGGGAGCAAGACTTCAAACGGATCGGATGCCTTGTTTCCTATAGATTCTTCCGAAGGAGCTGAAGTTAAAATGCGTTGTAGAGCAGTCGCGTCAAGGCGCAGAGTCTTGTAGCTATTGGGGGTTATGATTCGCTCAGGCTTGCTATCTGCAATGAGTAAATCAGTTTCATTCACTTCAGTCCAAGGAGAGGACGTTGATTGGGCGCTTATGGTTGAAGCGAGCAAAAGGCAAAATGAAAAAAGGAGGTAGAGACTTTTCACAGATTTTTTGATTTTTTAGATCCGAAATGAAGGTAGAAAAGTTAAGTTCAACAAAGCCTCTGGGAAGGCATGTTGATAGAGTAGTGTCGGCTGGTATCTATAAGCGCGTTTTAGCCGCGCTATTTTGGAGCTTTGCTGAAACAATTTGGCTGACGGCTTTCAAGAGGGATATAGGTAGGGGCAAGCAGCCAGACAAGCTGGTAATCAGAGGTTAAGAGGCCTTTCGTAATTGAGGCTTCGTGTCATGTATGACGTGCCGATTGCACCATAATTGCTGAAGGGCAGGTGGTCATTATCTCTTGACCTGAAATTTTGTGACAGCATCTTCCAGCTTCAGGAAATACGTCCCTTGTGGCAATTGGGCAATGTTCAAGCCGCCGTTTTCCAAGGCGGTAAGGTGCTTTACGCTCTTGCCGAGGATGTCAAACACATTGATTGCGGAAGGAGAAACGTTGATGCCGTCAAACTGAAGGCGTTCAGAAGCAGGGTTAGGGAACACCTTTAGGTCAAGGCCATACGCCTGTTTTGCGCTTGACGTATTTGTTCTGAATGGGTATAGGTCACAGTTGATGTCGTCGAAGTAGCTCAGCCGGTTTGGAATCGCCTCAGTGATCTTTGCGAAGTCTTGAATTGAGATTTGATCTTGTCTGTAGCGAACCATAAGCCACGTCAGGTAGCTCTCGGCAATGTCCTCTCGTGTTGGATTGTCGCGCGCATACGTTGAGATAAATTCATCGTCTAGTCTTTGCGCGTCGATCCATCCTGCAGAACTAGCATGGTCTGCATCCAGTGAAGTGTGACTTGCCTCATGTACAAGGGTTTCTTCAATGATGCCATCGCGCTCGTACAGTGCACTTTGACCTGTGTGAATGAGGATAGAGTTGTTGCCTCCGCCATAAGCATTCACGCCCTTGTGGATCCAAATCTCATTGACATCTCTTCTCAGGCAGGTTGGCAATTGACCGATCAGGAACGCATATTTCTCCGCTTCAATCGTTGCGGTGGCTACATCGCCAAATTCTGCATTCACTTGAGCTCTACTGGTGAGGCCATCGTCCCAGACCACATCAAAGAGAAATGCATTCACGTCTACCCAGTTGTTTACTCTTCGGTCGTACATGGTCACGACTTCTTCTCTCGAATACGTCGTGCTTTCGATCGCTGATGGATCTGCGGCTGTGATGATGTCAGGATCGATGAAAATGGTCCCCGCGTAGGGAGGCTGAGCCGCTAGGAAGGATGCCGAAAGCAACACGAAAAATAGGAGGATCTGCTTCATGGCGTCTGTTTTGGCTTCGAGTTGTACTCGGGTTTGAATAGTGGGATACGTGAGATACAACATGAAGTTATGCTGACAGTTTTGGAGGCGCCCCGTATCCATATTCCAAGCCCTCTAAGCAATTCCTGTACATGATTACCAACCTTGGCCTTCCTTATACGTTCTTTGCCACAGATGGCTATTAAAACAGATATTCTCATCATCGGCGCTGGGCCGGTTGGACTCTTCACCGTATTCGAAGCGGGGTTGCTCAAGTTGCGCTGCCACCTTGTGGACGCACTACCACAGACGGGCGGTCAGCTCTCTGAGATCTATCCTAAAAAGCCGATCTACGACATCCCTGGATTTCCTAGCATTCTTGCTGGGGACCTTGTCAAAAACCTCGAAGAGCAGATCGCTCCATTCAACCCGACATACTCGTTAGGTCAGCGTGCGGAGACGATCGACAAGCTGGAAGACGGGACCTTCCGTTGCACGACCAGTAGGGGAGAGGTCATCGAAGCTCCGGTCATCGCGATTGCGGGTGGTTTGGGCAGTTTCGAGCCTCGTAAACCACCGCTCGAGAACATCGCACATTTTGAAGACAAGGGCGTCGACTACATCATCCGTGATCCGGAGGTGTATCGTGGCAAAGACATCCTTATCGCAGGTGGAGGCGACTCTGCCCTCGATTGGACGATCTTCCTCGCTGAAGTAGCCAATTCGGTATCACTCATTCACCGTCGCACCTCTTTCCGTGGTGCACTCGATAGCGTTGAGAAGGTCCACGACCTTGCAGCTGCTGGTCGCATCAACCTTATTACCGAAGCGCAGGCCATCGGTCTAGAAGGCGGCGATCACCTAACGGGCGTCAAAATTAAGAGTAAAGCGGACGGGGAGTCTGTCATACCTGTCGACAATTTCATTCCTCTTTTCGGGCTTTCGCCAAAACTGGGCCCACTCGCCAATTGGGGACTCGATGTAGAGAAGAATGCCATCAAGGTTGACACGCTCGATTATTCCACCAATATCCCTGGGATCTACGCCATCGGAGACATCAACACCTACGAGGGCAAGCTCAAGCTGATTCTCTGTGGTTTTCACGAAGGAACGATCATGGTGCAGAGTGCCTTTAAGCGGATCTACCCAGATCAGAAGTTGAGTTTTAAGTATACGACGGTGCAGGGTGCGCCGCAGGGGTTTGAGGCGTAGGGGGATTGGTAGGGGGTTGGAAACGTCTCAGTGACATGCGGCGTGCTGACTAAGGAAGCATGATCGTCATGTCACATGTGTGTGCCCAGAATGGGCTCCACCTGTTATAAAGATAACAGGTTTTCTAGGGGGTGCAAGTCCCCTGACAGCTAGTTGGTTATGCTGTCCAGTAAGCCGCAAGGGCGTCTGGAGTGATCCGAGGTCTGAAGTAAGCGGGACTACAAAGGTGGGTACGGACGAACAGGAACTGCATAAGAGGCTGTGCATGGAGGTCAAGGTGGCACATCTCATCAAAGACCGCAACCAATAATCCATGTGTAGTAGATGCAGCTGCGATCCGCTGAAAGATGGAGCTCTTACCTGGGGAGGTCTTCGTGGTCATTAATTGACGAAGCGAAGAAGTCAGCCGAAG
>JBGCGF010000098.1:0-4417 GCA_045110575.1 Saprospiraceae bacterium | reverse complement strand
TCTACAACCTGTTTAATCTCTGCTGACATACGGTGTCCGGGCGTCTGTTTAAAGTATGGCGAACTCAATCCTTCGAAACTTGGAAACCAATTGCCGCGTCATAGCATATTGAAGAGGGCCGTAATTTGTTCGGGTGAACTTAACTTTTCGGTATCCGGGCAAGGGGCGGAGGGTTGCAAATAGAACACTAGCTAAACGGGGGGTACTGACAAGTTAACCCCCACGCCTCACATCAAGTGGGTATGAGGGAGTCGTTCTATCTGAGAAATACTTCAAAAGTGGCGTGATCAGATTATCAACGAGCAAAAACCCAACGCTTTGTACAACCCTGGCCCATGAAAAAACTTAACCTGTCGGTACCGAGTTCGTGGATAAAGAATCAGAGGGGGTGGATCACGACCTATAATCCTAATAACATTCCCGGTCGGTAATATTTACGTCTAAGCAGGCTCTAGTCGACTATATATTCCCGATCAGTAACATTTGGGTTGAATAAGTCTGTATGCGAAGATAATATTACCGTTCGGTAATATTATAGTCAGAAGGGCTGAATCAAATGCTTCTCACCACCGAGACTATTGGTAAGACCATTCGGGACACTCGAAAGAAGATGGGTGTCACTCAAAAAGACCTCGCGCTTACGTCTGGCACAGGTCTCCGATTTGTCATCGACTTAGAAAAGGGGAAACCCACCTGCCAGATAGGCAAGGTGTTGACGGTGCTTCAGACACTAGGGGTCGAGCTTAGCCTGAAGGCACCTCAACAGAACGGTGAGGCTTAACCGATGGCAAAGGCGCTTGATGTTTACATTCACAACGAACTGGTTGGTAAGCTCATACAGAATGACGGGGGCCAGATGGAATTTAGCTACGCCCCTTCATGGCTAGGCCGTGAGCCTACCTATGCTTTATCGCATTCTCTTCCGGTGCAAGAAGAGCCGTTCAAACAAAAAGAATGCCGCGGTTTTTTTGGAGGCATTCTCCCAGAGGAAGCAAACAGAACAACCATTGCGAAAATTCTTGGTATAAGTGATCGAAACGACTTTGCGATGCTGGAGCACATCGGTGGTGAGTGTGCAGGCGCCATCACCTTCTTGCCTGAAGACACGCCTTTACCAGACGCCAATGAGTCCTATCGCGACATAAACGATGACGAGCTATACACCATTCTGGAGGAACTGCCGCGTCGGCCATTGATGGCTGGCACTGAGGAGGTTCGGCTTTCTCTGGCCGGTGCACAAGACAAAATCGCTGTGCGCTATGAAGATGGAAAAATTTCTATTCCACTCGGTGGTGCACCAAGCACCCATATCCTAAAGCCCGTCATCAAAGATTATGATGGATTAGTATTCAACGAAGCGTTCTGTATGGCGCTGGCTAAAGCATCTGGCCTGAGCGCTGCGAACACCATCATTGCCAAAACCAGTGATAAAGATTATCTGCTCATTGAGCGCTATGACAGGACCATCGATGATGGGGGCGCTGTTCAGAGGCTTGCACAGGAAGATTTCTGCCAGGCACTTGGTATTCCTTCGGAAACAAAATATCAAAGCGAAGGAGGTCCTACGCTGAAAGACTGCTTTGCGCTTCTGCGTGTCGCTTCTAAGTTCCCGGTGCTAGATTTGAACGCCTTGCTTGATGCTGTGATCTTCAATTTTGTGATTGGTAATCACGATGCTCACGCCAAGAATTTTTCCTTGCTTACGCAGCCAGATGGGCTAACTAGGCTCGCACCCCTCTATGACCTTGCAAGTACAGTTTACTATCCTGAACTCACTGAGAACATGGCAATGAAACTTGGCGGCGAGGCTAGATCAACATTCATTCTGCCTGTTCACATTGAGACATTTGCAGGTGATGCGGGGCTTGGTAAAGCGCTGGTCAGAAATCGTGTGCCGGAGTTAACGCAAAAAATTCACGATTCGATTGATAGCACGGAACAGCCGCATGAAGTTGCCACGCAAGTGGCAGAGCTAATCAAAAAACGTTGCGTAAATGTTCTATCGAATTTCTCATAGAAAATGGTGGCAAACAGCATTCGTATAACCGATCAAGTATAAATTTGGTTTCAGGTGTATGAAACGCCTCGGTTTCATCGGAGATCCACCATGATTCCTACTAGTCGAAGAACACCGCTGCAGAAGCAATCATTTACGTCAATGAACCGAACTTTTCAAAACCGATTCTAAAGTCGAACCTTGATCTAGGATTGAAGACGGTACTGACAAGTTAAGTGGTGCTATGGGAGCATCTAGTGATGAAAAACATCTATAAGCGTCATCGATTTCCTCCTGCAGTCATCCAGTACGCAGTTTGGCTCTGTTACCGCGTCAACCTTAGCGTCCGAGATGTGGAAGACCTACTCGCCGAACGCAATATTTCGGTGAGCTTTGAGGCTGTTGGGCTCTGGGTGAATAAATTTGGACCAAAGTTTGCCCGGCGATTAAAACGACGACATCCGGGTTTTGGCGACACTCACTTTCTGGACGAGGTGTTCGTCAAAATCACCGGCGGAGGGCTAGAATCTGCCTAAGCGATTGATTTATATGTTAGCTACGGGTGGACTTATTTGGCAACCACGTTGTGGTAGCCAGGCTGCAAGTTCAACATTGCTGACCACTGGGTGATTCTCGCCGCGATGATGGTGCGCTTCGGGGCTTCAGATTTAGAACGTAGTCATTTCAATCTTAGTACCAATTCAACTCGTCGGTTCTCGGCTTTACCATTGTCTGACTGATTGCTGGCTGCAGGAACAAAGGGTCCCACACCGTGAGCCGACAGCTGGGCTGCACTAACACCTTGTTCTTGTAACGCGTTTACAACGGCCTGTGCTCTCTTAGTAGACAGACTAACATTCGCCTCACGGTTTCCCGTGTCGTCAGTATGGCCCACTACATAAAAGGATTGTCCGCTATTGCTGCTTAGATAAGTTGCAATAGTTTCCAGGGAAGCCTCAGATTCGCCCGTAATGGTGTCTTTTCCGGTGTCGAAGAAAATGCCACTCAGAACAACCTTGCCTTCGTTGCTCAGTTTGTCATCCATTATTTTTGTGGTTATCTGTACAGAACCTGTCTGCATGGATTCAACCATCAGTGTGTCCACGGAGTACAGACTTTCTTTGTCACTCGCAATGATAACCACGTAGACCATGCCGCTAGGGGTTTTCTTTTTTGCAGAAAGATAGTGATGTGCATTGAAAGTCAGCCAGAGTTTCGAATTGCGCGGGAGTTGTTCGTAATTCCTCGCCTTAAATAGCTCATGGTAATTCGAGGTGATGATGTAGCTCGTCTTGCAGTTATTTTTGCTTTTTTCACAAGATAGCAACAGATCGAAACCGTCAGTAGAAAGGGCGTCTGCATAGCTTCTGATAATTTCAAGCGGTGCGACGCCTTCTGGACGCCTGAATATCCTGCTACCGAGTCTTCCCTCCATCAGGATTTTAGCGGGAATCTTTTGCGCGTCCATCGGCTCTGAAAGTATTGGTATAGATGCAAATCTAGACTCGTGCTCACCGAGTAGAGTGCTCCCCTTAAAGGGAGACAATTCTTTTACCGTCGTTTCTGAGCCTTGTGCCGGTGAAATAAATGCACTGAATAGTAAACAAACAAGCGTCAGAAAATTTGGTGGATTATGCAAGTTCATCACAGAACTCCTTTACGACTAAAACGGTTAATGGGTGTCGAAATCCAACCAGAGTTGAACGCAAATTCTCTAATCCAGTGTTACGGTGGATGTAAGCGACTTTTCGCTTGCTGGTTGCGGTTGTTAGTGAGCATCCCTATTCACCGAATTCTTCCCTGTGTCTTCGCATTGACCGGATTTAAGATATCGGTATTACACAATCCCTTGTGTCAACTAGGCGACAGAGCAAGCAGTCTGCAGGGTACTAACAAGTTAAGAGTTGCTTTGTCAGCATCTAATGACGAAAAACATCTATTAGCTACTTCGATTTCCTCCTTCAGTCATCCAATATGCGGTTTGGCTTTACTACCGCTTCAATCTCAGCGTCCGGGATGTGGAAGACCTACTTGTCGAACGAAACATATCTGTGAGCTACGAGGCGATTCGACTATAGGTGAACAAATTTGGACCAAAGTTTGCACGAAGGCTAAAACGACGACATCCGGGTTTTGGCGACACCTACTTTCTGGACGAGGTGTTCGTCAAATTCAGCGGCAAACAACACTATCTTTAGGGTGCAGTGGATCAAGATGGCGTGCCATCGCTGGATGGCATGTCGTTGATGTCTATCTGCAAGAATGAAGAGATGCGAAAGCAGTCAAGCGTTTCTTTTGAAGATTTCTTAGACCTGATGGCATACCAAAGGAAATTGTTACAGACAAACTCCGTAGCTATGGTGTTGCACATCGCGCATTGATTCCGGGCGCTCGGCACAACATGCAACAGTATGCCAACAA
>JBGCGF010000097.1:0-18566 GCA_045110575.1 Saprospiraceae bacterium | reverse complement strand
AGTCAATATACTGTTTTTGTTGTTTTTTTTTTTTTTTTTTGTGTTTTGGTGTTGCGCGCGGGGCGGCTGTGTGGTGTTGTTGTGGGGGGGGGGGGGGCAGGGTTTTGTCTTTTTTAATTTTTAACCAGTTTGAAAGTTTTTATACCTTTTTGTTCTGAATTAAATTCGACAAAATATATTCCGCTTGGTAAATGCTTTATATCAACTGATAAAACACTTTCAACATTTGATAATGTTTTTGATTCCATGACATTTTCATTAACATTTCGAATGATAAGTTGCGTATATCTTTCTGATATGTTTTGAAAATAAATAAATTCTTGAGATGGATTTGGAAACATTTTTATTGAGTTCTCTGATTCTAAATTTTCAGATGAACTAAGTATAGAATAACACACTTCTAATAATGGATGTAAAGATGAATTTGGATGATTACTTGAAGCAAACACAACGTTGTTATAAGGCGTATTTTCGTCTTGCATTTTTAGCATAAATCCAAATCCTTCCGATGGGTTATCTAAAATATCAGTTAATAAATTTGTTACATCTATATCAATATAATCTTGGTTATCATAAGCCGATTGTTCTACATTAACTCTATTTTCAATTGTTGTACTGGGTTGGTTTGACCAATTAATCGTATTTTCATTCCATGTTGAGGTAATTCTTTCAATCCAAAATTTATTATCGCCTGAATGAATATTGACACCTGACAAAGTCGAATTAGGATTATAAAATAGTGAGATTTTAGCTGACTCGATAATTGCTTCATTTGGAATATTTGCCAAATCGAAATTCAGCAAACCTCTTATGACTGAAGTGTTCCCTCCGTTCGTCCAAGTATATGAATGAAGACTTTGGTTATCGCCATAATTATTTGAAACGCCATTATCCCAAATATAAGAATCCTGACCTTCGATTGAGTTGGGTCTTATTTTTAAGCAGTTCTCGTCTTGAATTGTATAATTAATAGTAATCGTTGGTTTTATATTTTCATTACTGTTTTCACTTGATGCAAAAACTACATTATTATATGGAGTTGTTTCATCTTGCATTTTTAGAACAAAACCATAACTTTCATTTGGATTGGCAATCATATCATTTATTAAGTGAGTGATTTCTATATCTAAATAATCTTGATTGCCACTATTAGATTGAGGAACTGAAATACGATTTTGTTGAGTAGTTTGAGGTTGGCTTCCCCAATTTACTATGTTTTCATGCCATGGACTTATTGCTCTTTCTATCCAGAAGGCATTTTGACCACTATGTTCAGTCACTCCATTCGTGGTTTCGGTTGGGTTCCAGAATAATGAGATAAAAGCACTTTCAACAGTTGAACCTTCAGGAATTTCGTTGAGGTCAAATTTTATCAAACCTCTTATGTTCGTTGTGTTTCCTCCATTCGTCCATGTATATGAAAAAATGCTTTGTTTATCTCCATAGTTACTTGTTTGTCCCCCCGACCAAACATAGGAATCATTTCCTGTTTCAACATCTGGCTTAATGATTATCTGTTGACCATTCATTGAAATAAATTGTAGGATGGTCATAAAAATTAGTACTGTTTTTTTCATTGTATTTTTATTTTGCTTGCCACCAACTAGTGTAAGTATTCCATATGGTGTACTTACCACCTATATAGTCATGTTTTGTCTCGATTATGCTCAGGTGCAGTGATTATTGAGCCCTTAAGGTAGTAAAAGTCACCAAAATCGAGAGTATATACAAAATAAACAATGAATACTTACAAATCTGCGAGTGGATCGTGAAGCCCGGTAAACTTCTTACTGCTGGTGTGCAAGTAGACCTGAGTGGTCTGGATGCTTGAATGACCAAGGAGTTCTTTAACAGTGTGGAGTGGTGTGCCATTCTCTACCATGTGAGTTGCATAAGAGTGCCGTAATCCATGTACAGTCAAGTGTGCTGGTAGTATTGAGCCCTCCTTTGCACGAATAAAGATCATTTGGATGGAGGTTGCAGAGTACTGACCACCTGTTTGTCCTTCAAATAGCCAGTGTTGAGGCTTGTATTCCTTGAGGTATCGGTCAATTGTCTTTGCAAGGGTGTTCGTTATATGAAGTATGCGGTCTTTGTTCCCTTTGGCTTTCCGTATGTGAATTGTACCACGTTCAAGATTAATGTCTTTTGTCAACAGGTGCTGCACTTCGGCTTTTCGTAAGCCTAAGCCATAAATCACAGTAAGGATTGTCTGGTGCTTCAAATAGAATGTATTCCATAATATTCTCTGGGCTTCCGATTCGCTGCAGGCGCTAGTTATGCTGTTTTGGAGGTGAATTTTGACTAGCCTAGGATTAGTTTGTCGCCTTTGTTTAATACTCGAATGACTTCCCCTTTACATTCCGTCATTAGTCTAATCCATTCGGTGAAATTATCAACTTTAAAATATAATTTTTTATCATTCATATCGTGATAGGCGATTGGCCATTCACCACTTTTCGACGTCTCAGAAGTAAGCCAAACCCATGCTCCACCATTAGAATTTTCTGACATAAGACATAAAAGAGTGTTTGTTTTAAAGGTTCCAAACCCATCAGATTTGGTTTCATCTTCTAGGTAATCGCGATATTTACCTAGCCAGTGAATCTTGCCATATTCCATGTTGACTCCGTTGATTGGTTGGTCTACGGTGTATAGCCAATTTGCCCCATTCCCAAATCTTTTGAGAAATAACTTATATGATTCAGGAAGTGGTTTTCCAAGTGCTTTCTCCGCTTCTAGTATTTCAGCGTCTGTCAGTTTTATCCCAATCTCGTTATGCTGTTTAGAATCTTGGATTAGAGTTTTTATCAATTCTTCCATCTGGGTTTCTGTATTCGACATTTTTCCGTCGGCCGGACTGTTGCTTTTTACACTGCATGAGCCAAGTAAAAACGCAACCAAAAAAGAGAGCCAGTACTTAATCATATCGCTCGATGCTTTTTTCTTAATTGTTGGTTAGCATATTCTAAGCCACTAAACGCCAAGAAGAGCGTTCGCTAATGTACTCCATAAGCTCATCAAATCGGTTGAGCGTTAAGTGGCTTTGCAAAGCGACATGCACTAGAGCTTCAAGCTTAATGACGTTTTTTCCGGGTTGGCGCAGCGCTCTAGTACCCGGTTTAGTTAACTGTGACCAGGTTTTGGCGAAAGCTTGAAACCAGCGAAGCTAAAGCCGTCCTTTTACATCCCTACTAGCGATCTCACATCTCACATTCTACAAAAAAAGGGCCCGCTTCGGAAAGCTGAATCCGCGTTTTCTCATGTTCCTATTCGCAATCTCAGATCTCAGATCTCAGATCTCAGATCTCATATCTCAGATCTCAGATCTCATATCTCATATTCCATATTCCACGTCTTTAAACAAAGCTTAGTAAGCCTCCAAGCACAGCACCACCCAAAATAATCCAAAGCGTATTCAGCTTCTTGAAATTGAAGTACACCAAGAACGAAAGCGCACAGATCACTCCCGTCTTCCAGTCAATCACAATGCTCTCCGCCATCTTGAAACTGACGACTACCATAACGGCTACCGCAGCTACGTTGACGGCTTCTAGGAAGGCTTTCAAAGGCTTACTCTTCTTCATCTTATGGATCAACGGATTGAGCGCCCACACGTAGAAAAATGACGGAATAAACATGCCCAAGGTGGCCAAGATGGCACCCGAAAATCCACCCAGCTTGTAGCCGATGAACGTTGCTGTAGACAGCACCGGACCAGGTGTCACCTGTCCAACCGCAATGGCCTCAACTAGGTCCGCATGCGTGAGCCAGCCCAGTTGGTCAATCAACTCACCATCGAGGTAAGCAAAGAGCACATAGCCACTACCGAATAGAACTGCGCCCACCTTCAAGAAGATGAAGAATAGCTTCCATTTAGAATACGGAATCGCTGCCGCCGCAGAGAACAGAAGTAGGGGACCGATGCTGCTATTTAACTGTGATCGATTGCTCGCCAAGTGAAAGAGTAACACCAATACGCCGGCTGCGAGAATGCAGAGGATCTCATTGATACCCAAAAATGAAGCAGCAATGACGGCAACACCGATGGCAGCAAGGAACTTGGTCTTTACGGCCTTTTTGCCCAGCTTGATAATGGCTCCAACGATGAACGAAAGGACAGCAGCCTTGATGCCATTTATGATTGGGACAACCCATGCGATGTCTCCGAATTTTTCAAAGAAGACCGCTACAATCAAGGTCAGTAATACCGCCGGGAAAATGAAACTCATCCCTGCCACAAACAGACCCATCGCTCCGCCACGGTGGTAACCGCAGTGCATGGTCATCTCTGTCGAGTTCGGACCAGGGATCAAGTTCGTAGCACCCATGTAATCTAGGAACTCTTCCATCGTGAGCCACTTCTTGCGCTCTACTAGGTCTTCTTCCATCATGGCCACATGGGCCGCAGGACCGCCAAAAGCTACAAATCCTAGGCGTAGGAAGTATTGGAATATTTCTTTCATCGGGGACTGATTATCTAATGTTGTTAAGGGGGGCTTGCCTATAAAAAGAGGCCTTACCTTTTGAAAAGTTAAGGCCTCTAATAGTTTTTGGGGACTTTATTGAGCTGGCTCAAAGAGCCTTTCTAGGGGATTCATTTTTCCTAGACAGGCTCTAGATGTCTCCTGTAACAGACTCTGTTACGTTGATGATGTGATCTCCAACTCGTTCGAGAGAAGAGAAGATGTTGTTGTACACCATCGCTGTTTTAGAGTTGTAATCCTCGCTACCCATACGTTCAGTATTGTGCTTGCGAAGCTTATTTCGCATGACATTAATTTCTGTTTCGGCAGCTCTAGATGCATCTTGTGTGACATCATCGTAGCTAGGAGTGTTCAAGTTGGTTACCATGATTGCAAAGGCAACATCAACGGTGTCGATCATGTCGTTGAGGTTATTCCGTTGCTCCGGTAGGAAGTAGTCTTGCTCCTCAATCTTGCGCTCAATCGTTTTTGAAATCTGGAAATAGATATCGCCAATTCGTTCCAAATCATTACAGATATTCAAGATCGAACGAAGCCTCATGCTAGTCTTCGGAGTGATCTGTCTACTAGAAAGCTTGGTCATGAACTCCGTGATCTCGATCTCAAGGCGATCAGTGATCTCCTCGTACTTCTTGATCTTCTTCAACATCTTCTTCTGCTTCTTCGCTTCAGTAGAGTTGATCAATGTCTTAGTGTAACCTGACATTTTTGCTGTGATCTCACCAAAGTGAGCCACCTCTTTTTGTAACTCAATGGTAGCAAGCTCTGGTGTCAAGACGGCTGTTCCGATGAACCTTAGTTTTCCTTCGCTCTCATCGTCATCATCTTTCGCTGGTACACTCCAAATGGCAGCTTTCACCAATAGCGGTACAAAGGCCAAGAGCACAATCACATTCGTAATGTTGAAGAACGTGTGGAAGGCGGACAATCCGATCGGCATTCCATCTGCGGCATAAGGATCTCCCATGCCCATACTTTGGATGAAATTTGAGAGGAGCGGAAGTATGTAAGGCAACAGGATTACCATCCAGACCACTCCGATAATATTGAAAATCGAGTGGATACGGGCTGAGCGTTTCGCACTGGTGTTTCCAACCAGAGATGCTATTTCCGCAGTAATCGTAGTGCCAATGTTCTCACCTAAAATCATCGCCGCAGCAACCTCAAAGGGTAACCAACCTTGCGCACACATGGTCAAGGTAATCGCCATCGCAGCACTTGAGGACTGTACAACAACGGTCACCAATGCACCGATCATTACGAAGATTATCCTAGAGCCAATGCCCCAACCCGTAAAGTTTGCAAGGAAGTCGAGCACTTCTGGATTGCCCTTCAAATCAGGTACAGCACCTTTCAAGTAAGTCAAGCCGAGAAACAGAATCGCGAATCCTAATAGGAATTCTCCCCAGTACTTCATCTTTCCTTTGCCCGCAAGAATCATTGGAATGGCAATGGCGAAAAGGGGAATAGAGTAGGTCGCTAATTTTACTTTAAAGCCTAAAATCGAAACGAGCCAACCGGTAATCGTAGTACCGATGTTCGCTCCCATCATAACGCCCGCAGACTCTACCAAGGAAAGCAAACCTGCATTCACGAAGGAAACAGTCATTACTGTTGTCGCAGAAGAGGATTGCACCAATGCGGTAATCAAGAAGCCCGTAAACACACCAAGAAACCTGTTCTTGGTCATGCTTCGTAGAATGTTCCTCAATTGAGAGCCGGCTGCACGTTGGATGCCGTCACTCATAACTTTCATCCCGTAGACGAAAAAGGCTAGTGCACCGAGGATCTGTGCGATGTCCCAAAATCCGAATTCCATAGTAGAATCTCGTTTAAACTGTTAATGGTCGTGTGTGATTGAAATGGTCAATCGAAAACTAGAAGTGAATATCCATCTGTGCTCTGACTAGGAACGCATCGTCTGCGCCTTCTTTCTCAACAAGTGAGAAATCAGTCTGAATTTTCAGCTTGTGGCCGACGATGTACTTCGAAAATCCGAGCGTGTGGTGGGTCTCATTATTTGAAACTCCAACGGTAGGGTTGATGTCTGTATACCTCAGCGCAACCTCGTAGTTGCTCTTCAATAGGTAGCCTGCAGAGACGTTGAGACCGGTACCTGTATAGAAGGTGCCGATCAAGTCTTCACCTTCGTAGACGAACGGGTCGTCATTGGCCGCTTTCTTATCGACGTACTCCATCATTACAGACAGACCTTGGTACTTGAACATCAAATCTGCAAAGACCGTATTCAAGTTTCGACCTACATAATTGCCGTCCGAGTCTTGAATGAAGCTTCCGTTTTGACCTCGCTCACGCACTGCGTTTTGATTCGCATCATACGTCAAGCCAATCGCCAGCTTCGGAGTGGGTTCGCGTTTAAGGTCTCCACCAACGTAGTCTCCCTTTGAGGCGAAGTTGCCCATTGGCAAGAAGTCTACTCGGAAGGTGTAATCCGAACCACCAAAGTTGCCTTCGGTCACGTTTCTTCCTTCTCCTTGAGACAATGCAAACGTTGACTTAACGACTGCTTGGCCCGCTGTAAACTTGTGCTTGAGCTGTAGCCCCATGTCTCGATCGATGTTGTATCGAGAGTTGAGGCGAGAGCGATCTACAAACTGCAGGTTTCCTGAGGAAATGACGCGCTCACGGTTGCCAGGTAGCTTGCGCTGACCAAAGAGGATAGAGAAGTTTTTGTAGAAATTCCACTCCACCGAAGCGTCCAATATGAACTTAGGTGTTGTGCGGAACTCAGAAGAAATTCCACCGCTGTTGTCTCGGTTTGAAAGCCCAAGCTCAAACTTGTACTTGATTTTCGGGGACAAAGCCCATCCATCAAACTTGAAGCGAGATCGGCGGATTAAGAAGGCCGTTTCAAAGTCTTCGGCTCCAGAGAATTGATCTCCTGCAAGTGACCATTCACTGGTGTAGAGGTTCTGAAAACGGAAGCCAAACTTTAGGTAGAAGGTGGAATCCTGTCCGATCATCCGAAAACCTTGTCCAAACTTCTTAGGAATGAATTGGGCTGATGATAAAGCTGAGTAGCCACATATTAAAATGAGGACTAATAGAAGTTTTCGCATTAAAGCAGATTGCGTTCGATTCAAACGGTTGGACTCCGGGAAATTGCAAGGTTAAGATGTCTAATGTTAACCCCAGATTAATTCTAGTTTGCCAATAGGGTATTTTGTTGTCAGCATGGGGAGAAAAGAACCTAAATAAGATATAACACAGCTAACGCATGATTAATAATTTGCTATGGTGTAGTACACTGCTCATTTGCAAATCGGCCTCATGTCGGTAGGGTAGGGTAGGTCACCTTTTAGGGTTTTCGTTAGGGCATCGAGAACGCTTACAATTTCGAAGAGTGCAGACGATCAGCAACTTGGTTGTCTTGTCCTAGCGCTTGTCTCCAATCAAGAAGCTTACGCCAAAACCTAAGTCACACGCCCTTTGAGGTTGTTCAATGTCTTAGACGCCGTTTCGTAAGAATTACTTCCCTAGCAAGAAGCTTTCGCCAAAACCCACGGTGCAGAACCTAGGTTTTGGCGAAAGCTGAAGGTCAATGTTGCTAGAGCTGATTCAACCTGATGACGTGAAGCCCAGCACAGTGTGCGCCCGGGTGGAGCTCTTCATTATTAAGAGAGCCGTTCAGTTTAAGAGCGTGTCTAGGAATTCGGATTCTGGCGAAATTGAGATGATTTATTGCTTATTTAGGCAAAAAGCGCAAGGAATAGCTGGCTATTTCGAGCATTTTTAACGAAAACCAGTGAAAAATCAGCCAATTTTTAGTCGAATTGGATTTCCTAAACACGCTCTAAGAAGTGAACAAGCGATCAGACGCGAATGCGGGGTCTAAAAGCTGTTCTTACCTCCATTTACCTCAAAATCGAGACGCGTTGATTGATCACCGAGCCATCGGTTAAGACGACTTGGAGAATGTAAAGGCCTTCATTAACGTCAGTGATGTCTATAGATGAATCTACGTTCGGGTAGCTTCTAGTGACTTGCCCATTGATGGAAAGGAGGGCTACATGCTCAATCTTGTAGTTTCCTTCTGGTAGCTGAACGGTTATCGACGTCGAAGCTGGATTTGGTGATATCAGCACATCAATAGCGTTACGCTCATACAAACTAGAAACCGCGAAGTCGACGGTCGTGACACAACCGTTTGCGTCCATTACCGTAACCGTTTGAGTTGTGCCTGAAGTGTCGACCGTTACCGTGTAAGGTGGTATAGCGCCTGATATCACTATCTCATTATCAATAAGCTCAATGACGACCGCTTCACTAATGCAGCAGCCTAGAGTAGTGACGACGACGGTCGGCTGTCCGGTAGGGTAGTACTGGTCTATAATTGCCTGTAACGAAGTGGTTCGCGTTTGTGCTTCAGTCGCGTCATAGGTAAGTGTCTTTTGGTAGTGCCAGCCAACTCCAAAATCTTGATTTGCAGAAGGACCCGCGCTGAACACATTCGGATACACCTCACGAGCGTAGTCTGCAAACTCAGCGTTGTCCGCAGGGATGAGATCGAGGTATTCCTGCAGCCTATTGTAAACGATTGAAGAGGCCGAAATTCCATTCTGATCGAATGCATTTTGCAAGGCAACAGGATCTTGCGGTAAGATGCCAAAGACATGGAACAGCGGACGGAGGTCAGTATCCGCAGCTATCGACATGCGGAGTATTCTGCTATCAATGGCTTGGGAATTGATGCCGTGGTCTGTCCCGTTTTCAAAGTCGGTAAACTCACTTTCCCAGAACTCCTTAAGTGGACACCAGCCTAGCATTTTTACGATTTCGAAATAGTGTGCATACCCTCTGTGCTGGTACCTTACTTCATTGGTAGTAGAGTTGCTAAAGTCTCTTTCTGTTCCAAAACTATTCGAGACGAGGCGGTGAATAGCGCTATTGTCAATGTCATACGTGTTGGGCACGAAGCTGAATTTGACCGCTTCTTCTAGATCTTCCCCTAAGCCGAAGTTGAGCCCCATGATATACAGGAAGTTGACCGCTGCTTCTTCCTCTCCTGGGAACTTCGAGATTCTGTAGGCGTGCCCATACTCGTGATAATTGACCTCGTATTTAGGTCCAGGACCGTCAATGAAGTTGGCCGGCCCGGGTACAGAAGCGTAGCGGATTTCATTGTTAGACATCGGGTAGCCGATCGAGAAGGCACCTCCGCGGATCATCAGATCGGAGATCATGTAGAGGTCATGCTTATCAGCCGTCGGCTGACGACCCGAAATCGTATTAATCGCTATCAGTGACTTGTCCCAATCTTGAAGTGTCTTCCTTAGGTCGTGTTTACCTGGAACGATTGAGTGCTTCGGGATGGTGTACATCACGTTATCCGACTCAAACACAGCCCACGGTGCCGGCTTGTCTAGTTCTGCTGCAAAGTCTGCCGTTTCATAGAAGGACTTTAGTGAATAGAAAGGTGCTTCGATTACGTTGGCTGTGCTTACTTCTAAAATGCCTTCAGTAGCTCCGTAAGGAACGAGGATTCCGATGGCGCCTCCAAGTGGATTAAACACTTCAATGGTGGTCGACTCAATTGGGAATCTCTTTGAGATTCGATCGAGGCGTTTGAAAACAGGCTTGAAGTTGAGATCCCATTCATGTGCACCGACGCGGATGTAGTAGTCTTTGCCAACCAGGCTACTCGGAACGGTAACCGTCGCTACACTGCCCGGAGCCAAGTAGAGGCCGGTCGGGCGAAAGGCATGCTCGGTCCCATCTCCGTTGATGTTGTACGAGGGATTTATGCCGACAGGGTCAGCAAAATTGGCGCGTATAGAAGTGGTATGGATTACGCTCGGATCGAAAGGCGGCAATGCATCTCCTGGGAAGCTCACGCATGAGTTGAATCGAATCCCGTCAATGAATTGCGGGGAATCGGTCAGAACCTCAGGTGTAAATACAAAGTCGAAGAGTCCCTGTTGCAAGGCGACCATTGCGCGTTCAACTCCAAAGCCAGGAGCCACAGAAAGGTCTTTGTTAAATCCGTTTTGGGTAGTTGGTGTGGTGAATAGCGGACCGATCTCAGTGTCGTAATCGACGACGACCGCTTGCGCCTTCGCGATGAGCGTTTCACTGTCTGCTAAGTTCCCAGAGTAGATGTAGATCGTGTTCGTGAGCTGGTTTAATGCTTCTTCGCTAAGTGTC
Organism: Saprospiraceae bacterium; assembly: GCA_045110575.1. Lineage (GTDB taxonomy): Bacteria > Bacteroidota > Bacteroidia > Chitinophagales > Saprospiraceae > CALDTK01. The sequence goes on along the minus strand of JBGCGF010000097.1, from coordinate 7,914 downwards.
TGAACCCCGTTGATGTGTGCTTGTAATTCATCTAGCGCGGTAAGTAGCACACTGCTGTTAAATGGAACCGGCTTCACCCATACCCGGTGAATCGTACTGTGCTCAGACAGGATAAGGCTTCCGTCAGAGTTTCTGACATCATCTACGTTCCAGCGTCCACTGGTGTTGACTTCCCATGAGTTCACATTAAACCTCCAAAACGGGCCACTGATAAGTGCCTCATTTGCAGAATTCCTTTGCGAACCACCTCCAGCCTTGTCAGGTAATTCGGCAGTGTGATCTGCCCTGTGAATGTTCTTGTACGTGATGTCAGGGGTGAAATCATCGTTCGAGGTAGCTTGAAATTTACCAAGCACAGGGCTTTCAAAATGTATCTTTCTAGAGTGGTTAGAAGTCTCTGCTTCCCAGCGTAGCCAAAGGTCTGCATCAGGAATACTGCCTGCAAAGTCTTGTGTTCCATGACCCCACTTGCTCGCATCCCCACTTAGGTCGGTGCCTAGTGGGCTGTTGTCATAAATAGGGAGGTCGTTTCCTGGAGGAATTACATTCAACGCTGGATTTGTCCCACCTGCGTGGTGGTATTGCATCCATAAGATCCAACCCTCATCGTCTACGTAGGCCTGAAAGTCACCGTCACCAAAGTTGAAGGTATAGGTGCCTTCGCTAAGGCCAGCTGCATCGGTTAGTGATGTAATCTGTCCGATTGCCAAGAAGGGAAAGGCCAGAATTAAAACAAGGGAGAAGAAGCGTGTGGCAAAATTCATCAGAGACGGTTTTAGAAGGGAAAGGTCCAGTGCCGTCTTGAAAACGTTATTGGGCTATCCTTCTTGCAGGGGGATTGATGATCAATATACCCAAGGCCGAGGCTTCTTTCATTCCTTGGCTTTCTGCGATGTCTCTGCGTGTGCTAGATGGTCGAATTTTGTGCTGAGCGCGCGAGGCTGTGTATGAGAGATTGCTGATTAGTGGTGCGCCTCTGCTGCACTGAGCTTATATACTCAAAGATTGTTAGAGTGGATTTAGAGTATACGTAACACCTACGGATGCATAATTGAATAAGGAAAAATTATAAACTTCATCATTGTCTGCACCACCTTCTAAAATACGGTAGCCAGCTCTGAAATTTAAATGCTCATCGACTGTATACGTTAAAGCCAGATTGACGTCTTCTGCTCTTCCTTGTGGAGCGGCGAGCGCATCGCCATCGAGGAGTAGTCCGAACGTTTCATTCATCTTCCAACAGAGCCTAAAGTTGATAATGGGCACAAAGCCTACGTTAGTTTTTATCGACTCTATATCAGTTGAGGCTAGTCCGATCTTTGCGTCACGGATCTTGGCCGTTAGACCTAATCCAAAGAGAAGGTTCTCTCTTTCGATTAATCTATATCGATAGGTCAATCGATATGAATTAAATTTATAGGTACCGTCAAGCTTCGTATTTGCTGGAAAGGTTGGACCATTGAAGACGATGTCGTTTGCAATGCTTCCGCTTGATTTTACTTCAAGAGGCGCATACAACATTGAAAACGTGTGGCGCGCATCAATGGTGAAATTCAATCTCAAACGGTAGAAAAAAGTGGAGTTCGACGTTAGGTCATTCGATAGCGAGAACAGCGTTCCTTGATTTCCTGAGATTCGAACATCATTACGACCTGTAAAGACCGAACCTGTCTCCAAGTCAAGCTGGACTTGAGAAATCGCTGGCGTTGCCAGGCAAAGAGCTAAAAGCAAGCACGAAAAAGATAGTGTTAGTGATTTCAAGGGAACAGTATTTATTGATTGTAGTGTTGTATCAACTTAAAACCTTGATTGAACGATTCGGTTCAATCAGTTCTAATTTTTGCATCCAAATCGAGCGGGGTTAGTGATCTAGTGGACTAGATCAGAATTTTGAATTGGGTTCACTGCTATGCAGCTCAAATTTTGAATTTCGAATTTCGGGACGCTCTTGTAGGGAGGTGCAATATTCTTCACCTTCTCTTTCATCGTCCAAAGCAGAATGCCTCCAATGAGAAAGAAGATCACTAGTGACAGCATACTCGGACGCATGCCGCCAGTGATTTGATCGATCATACCGAAGCTGAACTTGCTGATGTCGATTTTTACATCTAGTGTGCAGTGCACAAGCTTCCATTCAGCCCCTACCAACCTTCCGCTTTCGCCAAAACCTACTCCCTTCAGTTAAGCGCAAGGGTATCGAAATAAGCAATCGAGCTTATCAATAATTTTGGCGCGGACAAACGTTGAGATTCATCTTTCGTGCACCGAACCAGTTAGTTACGTGCGGTCTACTTCCTGCGGGCTCGCGCATTTGGTCACCACATATCGACGTGGTCGAGGGAAATTTGTCCATGCGGAACGGATGAATGTCCATTCCAGAGGCTCTGCACTGCCTGCATCTTTGCATTGCCAGAAAGGCGCACGAAGAAGGAAAGTGAGTCTCAAGCATTTTTTGACCTAGAAACTTCACAAGCTAAACCATACAACATGAAAACTTCAGCAACAGAAAAAATCGGACTTTTGGTAACCATGACCGCTCAGCAAGGAAAGGAGCAAGCGGTGAAAGACTTCTTATTGGGTGGATTGCCATTGGTGGATCAGGAGCCATTGACTAGATCATGGTACGCCTTTCAAATCAGTGAAAACACATTCGGCATTTATGACACCTTCGAATCTGAAGAAGGAAGACAGGCACACCTATCTGGTGAAGTAGCAAAAGCGCTTTTGGGAAGTGCGGAAGACTTGCTTGTTGATTTCGATGTCAACACTCACATCCAAGCAGTAGATCTAACCGCTTCTGAATTCAAGGCAGGGCAGGAGAGCAAAGGCTTACTTGTAATCATGAAGGCGAAGGCCGGCAAAACTGTCGACCTCGAAAGCTTCCTTCTCGTAGGACAACAACTCGTCAAAGACGAGCCTGAAACGGTTTCTTGGTATGCTGTTCAACTAGCAGAAGACACCTTTGCTATTATCGATACGTTTGCCGACGACAAAGGACGTGATGCGCACCTTAACGGAAAAGTTGCAGCTGCACTTATACAGAACGCTCCTGTAATTTTAGAAGGATTCGAAGTGTCTGCGATCCAGAAAATAGACATTTTGGCTTCGAAATAAATCGAGTATGTTGGTGGAGGTTAAAAGGCCTCCACCAATAATTATTTTCACGAAAGTGTAAGCAATACAGTTTCTCAAAAAAATGGCGCAAATAATTGTCAACAAGCAAAATGGTGAATTAGCCTTTCGGCTTGAAGAATTTCAGGATCTTTCACAATTTGATCACGTTCAACGTAAAAGTTACTACTCTCTCATTTTAGTGACGGGAGGAGATTTTACGATAAAAGTTGATTTTTCGAAGCACGAGCTTCAAGGAAGCCACATGGTTTTCCTTTCTCCTTATCAGCCGTTTATGCTGACTTCAAAAGTTAGTTGCGCCGGTTTTCTCTTAAATTTTCACTCCGATTTTTTCTGCACCTATCGTCATCAAAATGAGATAGGTACAGAAGGAGTGTTGTTTCATAACTTCAGCGGTTTGCCCTTTCTGAAAGTGGCGCAAGTAGAGTTGTTCTCAAGTCTGATCACGCACATTTCTGCTGAAATGGATAGAGACTCTTTGGCTCAACACGAAGTATTGGTAGCCTTTCTGAAAGTGTTCTTAATTGAGGCCGTACGCCAAAAGAAGTCGTTTGACCTTGAGCATAGCCGACTCCAAGCAAATAGCCAGACGGAACTCTTACAGAATTTAGTAGATAAAATCAATAGCAATTTTGCGACCATGCATTCTCCTAAAGAATATGCAGACGCGCTATTTGTTAGTTCAAAAGCACTAGGAACAGTCGTTAAAAAATACTTGAATCAGACAACCTCAGATCTAATCATAAACCGAATTCTGGTTGAAGCAAAACGTGAACTCTACCTCACTTCAAAGCCCGTTCAAATAATCGCAGGAGCCTTGGGGTATCAAGATGAATTCTACTTCAGCCGTCTCTTCAAGAAGAAGGTTGGCGTATCGCCTGATGCCTATAGAAAGTCAGTCGGTTTTGCAAAATTGGAGTAGAATGGTAGTCTCTGTTAATTTTTCAAAGTCTAGTGGATTAAATACAACTAAGGAGCGTAGCCGAATGGGTAGACGGGAATTTATCGCATCGCTGTTTGGTGCGTCCTGACCGAGCGTCATGAACATTATCAATTATCAACTGGCAACTGGCAATTCTATCCAATAGCATCAATCACCCCACGCTTATTCTTAACCTTCCCTTTCATCGTCCAAAGCAGAATGCCTCCGATGAGAAAGAAGATCACTAGTGACAGCATACTCGCACGCATGCCGCCTGTGATTTGATTGATCATACCGAAACTGAACGTACCAATAACGATCGCCAGCTTCTCCAAAAGGTCATAGAAACTGAAGTAGCTCGTATTGTCCTCGGTATCCTCAGGAATCAGCTTTGAATACGTACTGCGACTTAGGCTTTGAATGCCGCCCATTACGAGTCCTACCAACGCCGCAATAGCATAGAAGGCGGTTTTCTCCGTCACGAAATAGGCGAGACAGCAAACGGCCACCCAGATGGCTAGCATCGTCAAGAGCGCATTGATATTACCAAACTTACTACTCGCTTTCGCGAACAACCATGCACCTCCAATCGCTACCACTTGCAGTAAAAGCACCACTTTGATTAGCTCCGTCGTGTCAAAGGCCAGCTCGCTTTCAGCAAACGTGCTCGCCAAGAAGAGGACCGTCTGAACACCAGCACTGTAAAAGAAGAATGCCGTCAAAAAACGGATCAACGCAGGTTGACTTCGAGCTTCTTTCCAGGTCTTTAAGATCTCTTGATAACCAGCCTTTAACCAGCCTTTTTCAACTTTAGACGTATCGTCTTTTGGCAATCTTGTAAACGAAAACAAGCCAAACCCAAGCCACCAAACGCCCACCAATACAAAGGAGATACGTGTAGCCGTGCGGGTCGCCTCAGCGATCAGGTCAACGTCGGTACCATCATAGAGGCCGATCAATCCCGGACTGAGAATCATGACGAGACACCCAACGAGTAAAATGATGCTTCCTACATAGCCAAAGCTGAACCCACGGGCACTCACCGCGTCATAGCGATCCTCGGATGCAATCTGTGGTAGGAAGGCATTATAGAACACCAACGCGCCAGAAAAGCCAATCGTGGCCACCATGAACAGCAACGTTCCTAGGCCCAATTGGTCTAGTCCTTCAAACCACCACATGCTCAAGCAGGCTAGACTACCAACGATCGTAAACCCACGTAGAAAAGCAAGTTTTCTTCCGCTCGCATCTGCAATACCAGAAAGTAGCGGCGAAACAGCCGCTAACAATAAATACGCAGCTGAAATGGCGTAAGAAAACAGACTCGCAAGGTTGTACGATCTGCCCATTAGCTCTACCGGCCCGTCACTCAGACTCGAGTAATATGCAGGAAAAATGGCAACTGTAATCACCAGTGCATAAGCGCTATTAGCCCAGTCAAACATGGCCCAGCCATTAATGGTCTTTGGGTCGTTTAGCACCTGAACAGATGCTGCTTTAGAATTATCGCCTTCATTCATGGACGGGCAAAGTACATTGCAATGTGGTCAGACCGTTCCTTGCGGTTGGTCGAAGAGTAGAAAAACAATTCGTATTCCCCTGCCCATGCGCATTCTCATACTGTCAAGAGCCAATTTTCTGTATTCCACGCAGTCGCTCTTTATGGCCGCTAAAAAGGCTGGTCACTTCGTAGAGATTATTGATTACACGATGATTAATTCGATCATCGACAAAGGGCGTCCAACGCTCTTTTTTGAGGACGATCGACTTACAGATATCGATGCAGTTATAGGCCGGATAAGCCCAACGTTTACGCCCCTCGGCGCTACACTCATGCAGCAATTTGAGCAGGCCGGAGCATACGTGTCTCCAAAAGCCGATGCCTTGTTGCTGGCGAGGGACAAATGGCGCGCCCAAGCAGCGCTCGTAGCCGCTGGAGTGCCTATGCCGAAAGCAGCCATGATCAATGATCTTGAGCAACTCGACGAACTTGCCGAGCGCTTAGGAGATTATCCGTTGGTCATCAAGTTGCTAGAAAGCACACATGGCTCAGGTGTCATTCTGGTTCGCGATCGAAAAGGTGGACGTAGCACGCTCGATGCTTTCGCTGGTCTCAATAAAGGCGTCCTCGTTCAAGAATACATCGCCGAATCAAAAGGTCAAGACATTCGCGTCATCGTATGTGGTGGCAGAGTTATCGCTTCCATGCAACGCACTCCGCCTCCAGGGGAGTTTCGTAGCAACCTTCATCGTGGAGGTTCTGCGAATACCGTTGAGCTTTCAAAACGAGAAGAGGAAGTCGCAATTCTGGCCGCTCAAACCGTCGGGCTGGACATCGCAGGTGTCGACATCTTACGTTCGCATCGTGGACCGCTAGTAATGGAAGTCAATGCTTCTCCAGGCTTAGAGGGTATCGAAGGCACAACAGGAATGAGCGTTTCCGCTGAAATGATAAAACAACTCGAGAGAGGAGCACGTAACCGATAAGTACAATGCAAAACCTACTTGAAAGCTGCCAGCCAGGTCAACGTTCCCTCGTCGATTTAGACGTTGGTGAATTGCCTTCTGGAACGCCTATCAAAATACGAGCGCACGTTATTCGGGCCGAAAAACCCGGTCCGACGGTTCTTCTGCTTGGAGGTGTGCACGGTGACGAGATCAATGGTGTTGAGATCGTCAGACGTGCAGTAAGCAGTGGTCTTTTACGACATCTCAACTGTGGTTCGGTCATCGCGATTCCTTTGCTGAATGTCTACGGGTTTCTCAATTATTCAAGAGATGTTCCTGATGGGAAAGACGTCAATCGTTCTTTTCCGGGCACCGCCAACGGATCTCTAGCGAGTAGGGTAGCGAACGTCATCACCAAGCAGGTTTTGCCGCTCGTTGATTTCGGAATCGATTTTCATACCGGCGGTTGGGCACACCATAACCACCCTCAAATTCGCTACACCCCGAAGGACCCCAAGGCAGAGGTTTTGGCGAAAGCTTTCCATGCGCCTGTTACCCTCGAATCAACAACAATTCCAAGGTCATTGCGGCGCACGGCCCTTGAAATGGAAAAGCCCATGATCATCTTCGAAGGCGGTGAAAACCTTCGCCTTCACGGTCCGAGCATTGAATCTGCGCTGCAAGGCATTCGTAACGTGCTCGAGTCGCACAATATGCTTTCTAAAAATTCTGATTCTCGAATGGAGCCTGCCCTGAGCGAAGTCGAACGGGTCAGAACCCAACCGGATACCATTTTCCTAAATAAAAGTGCTTGGACAAGAGCCGCTAAAGCAGGCTTGTTCGAGTGGTGCGTACCGAGTGGTAACTGGGTCGAAGAAGGCCAAACGCTCGGCTATTTGCGCGATCCTTACGGCATTCACGAAGAGGAAGTCGTATCACCAAGAAAGGCGTTCATCATCGGTCATGACAACAGCCCCGTCATCAGTCAAGGTGATGCACTTTTTCACTTGGCGTGGGTCGAGTAAAATTGTTATTTCGACTGTAACTGGCGTAGCCGTGCGACGTAGAAATCTGTTCGTGATTGTGAGTCGTCCCGCAATTCTGCGGGAACATGGCAATCTCTCATATCGCTCACGTCGCATCCACTAACTTTTATTCAATCAGAGATCTGACGGTTCGCCTCCGTCATTCGCTTGTGTTTATGCAATTCGCGGGTACTTGATCCTTCGACAAGCTCAGGAAATCAAAGCTTGATGCATTAAAGCGCTTTCCTTAGAGCGTGTCTAGGAATTCGGATTCTGGCGAAATTGAGATGATTTATTGCTGATTTAGGCAAAAAGCGCAAGGAATAGCTGGCTATTTCGAGCATTTTTAACGAAAACCAGTGAAAAATCAGCCAATTTTTAGTCGAA
>JBGCGF010000096.1:0-3332 GCA_045110575.1 Saprospiraceae bacterium | reverse complement strand
GGCGTGTACTTCTTGTGCGTAAGGCCAAGCGTTTGGAAAGCGCTCCAGAAGCCGTGCATCAAGTGAAACGCCAGTACGATCATGGAGATCACATAGATCAAAACGATCCACCACTGGCTGAAGCTTGCCATAACCTTCGTGTAAAGGTCTTTCACAGCATGTTCACTACCTGGGTAAGTCACCATTGCAAGTGAATCGGTAAACTTCATGTTGAACCAGAAATCGCCCATGTGAATGCCTAAGAACACAAGAATGATCGTTCCTAGGAGAGCAGCGTGCGCGCTTGCGCGCTTGGGTGCGTGACCGCTTGCTGCGTTGAGCGCAGAGACAGCATACTTGGCGCCACCGCGTGCCTTCTTGTTCTTTGCCCAAATCGCAAGCCCTTGAATCGCGTGCAGCAAAAAGCCTGCATACAGGCCATAGCTTAAGAACTTGACCACCGGATTGGTCGTCATGAAATACGCGTAGGTATTAAACGCCTCTCCTCCATCATCAATGAAGAGCTGGAGGTTACCAGACAGGTGAGCAAGCAAAAAAGTGATCAAGAAGAGTCCTGTAAAACTCATGATGACCTTTTGGCCGATGCTCGATGTGAGAAAATTTGTAAACCAATTCATAGCTTGAAGGACGTTTGTAGCTTCCGGCGAAAGTAGCCAGCCTTGAGGTTTAAAACTAGACAAGCTTTAGACCGTTATACAGGGCTTTCCACTATTTGGAATGAGTGTAAGCAATGGGAAGCCAATGTTACACTTGTTTACTCAAATTCTGGGGTTTGGTTACTGCTTTGTACCTCTAATAAGAGGGGGGGGCAACCAAACCACGAGAGCAACGTTTACCTTTGCCTTCCAATACGCTACTCTCACAAAGAGCAGCCTTCACGATTAGCGAGATCTATGGCTTTTACTGACTTCACCGATTGCTTTCCTAAGACCAAGCTGCCACTCGACTTTGGCGAACTCAGCTATCGCGAGTTTCAAACCAAAGCGATGCTGCTTCCTGAAGCCTTGATGGCGGAGTGGATAGCGCCACTCGAAGCTGAGCTCGATGAGTTCACCGAAATCTTACCTGTGGCTAAGTTCAAGAAGAACGACTACGTCGCATTGGTATACTGGAAGGCCGGATTGCTGCACAACCACTACCGCCTAGCCACCTTCGACAAAATGGGAAACCCTGTTGAGAACCGCGTGATTGCTGGTAGCTACATCGAAAACGATGAGATCAGCACTTCTGCAGCAACGATTACAGAGGATCACATTGTCTATATAGTCAGTGGGCAAGAAATGCTCGGCGAGAACCTTGGACAAGCCTCAACTACTTCAGCCGTGCGCCTTGGCATTGATGACGGAGGCGTTATTGAAGTATTGGGAGATCCAAAGGATAACTAGGAAGCTCCACGCAAACACATGTCCCGCCATCTTGGGCCGTTTCGATCCATATTGAACCGTTCGACTTTTCGAGAAGTCGGCGAGCTAGTGTAAGTCCGATTCCTGCACCTACATATTCTTCACGCTTGTGAAGGCGCTGAAAGAGCTGAAACACGCGTTGATGGTACTCTTCAGAAATTCCGATACCGTTGTCTGAGAATTGAAGTTGGATACATGATTGAGGATCACCTGCTTCATTATTACGACGTTGATCACTTTCATTATACGTTTCCGCTTTAGTGTAATTAAGCTCAACATTCTCCAAAACCTCAATGTGCAATACTGGGTCCAGGCCTTCAGTGGAAAATTTTTTCGCGTTGCTGACAATGATCTCTATCACTTTTTCAAGCACTATAGGATCTACAAAGACTACTTGCCCTGAGTCTGCAGTGAGTTGAGTCGTAACGCCACTGTGCTGTTCAAGAATTTTTTGAAGCCGCAGCCCCAGATGCAACGGTTCAGGCCGTATTGACAATCCAATCGCCCTACTGTAATCTAGAAGGCTCTCTAAAAGCCGATCCATAGCTCCAGAATTCGTTGCAACGAGTTCAAAATATTCCCCAAGATCAAGTTCTGCTTCTAGCTCTTTTGGCAAGCGCTTACGCACAATTTGAATAAAGGACTTAATCGTTCGAACAGGCTCTTTGAGATCGTGGCTTGCGGCGTAGGCGAACTGCTCAAGTTCTTCTTGTCTCGCACTCAAGACAGATCTTCTTTTACGGTGCAATTCTACCGCCCTTGAATCGCGCTCTTGAGCAACGAGATAATTCACTTGTTGAATTTGCAATTTTTCATGGATATTCTTTGCCTTTACCAAGCGCTCTTCGGCCTGTTTCGAAACAGTACCAGCAAGATCAAAAACGAAGTAATTTGTACGAGCAAAATAAACTACCATCAAGATCAATACCACACAAACAACCACAGAGTCAATAGTACCAATCAGCAACACTAATCCTCCGCCAGCGCTCATAAACTCATCGTCCATCAACTCATAGCTAACTAAGAAAAAAATCGTAATAAATCCAAGCAAAAATTTTCTCCACGCCGGATTCCCTTCAACAAATCCCAAAAACAAAACGGGAAGAATATAATAAGACAAGCAGAGTACGGAATCAACCTCCAATGAAATCCCAAAGGCAATAAATATCCCAAAAAAAACAAAGGCACGCTCAACCATTACCAAGCGCTTTTCATTGACTACGATAGACATTGAAAAGCAAGCTATTGATGCAAGGCATAAGATAATCGTATACGACAAAGGAGCGCCGAGAAGTAAGGTCAATAAAACCCCCACGACAGTCACTCCACCAGTTGCAAACGTAACATCCTTGACCCCTTTAGATCTTCGAACCCTAGCCGTTTTTAATACATCTACATTAAAACTAGTTTGAGGCATGGTCAACTATTTCAACATCAAAAACTGAAGGGCTACCTTTACCGTCTAGTTCCAGTCCAAGGATCGAAAAAACAGATCCGACGTTTATTTCAGATTCTACTACTAAATCTGCACCGTGTTTCAGGCATATTTTTTTACAAAGTGAAAGCCCAATTCCTGCACCTGAAAAGGAAAATGAATTATTCGCGCGACTAAACAATTTAAATACTGATTCTAACTGAGAATCAGGAATCCCAATACCATTATCTGACACACGGACATTTACCTTCCTAGGAACTTCAAATTCTGCCGTAACTTGAACAATTGGGAATTCGTTCTCTTTTGAAAATTTAAGAGCATTGCTAATCAAATTTTGAAAAAGCTGCCTTAACGTAACTATTCAGGTGGTTTAGTTCCCATCTTAACTGAACGCGCGGTTGTCAACATATTTCCTTAGTGACTTGTGCCTAATGTGAACGCTATATCCTTGTTCGCTTATCACTTCTAGCGGACCTTTATCACATCATGCCATC
>JBGCGF010000095.1:0-12672 GCA_045110575.1 Saprospiraceae bacterium | reverse complement strand
GAACTGACGTTCCCCGCACCAGGTATCAGCGGGATGGATTTCACAGCGATCACACTTATCTACCGTTTGGGAGATGTAGGCGATGGTTCAGCAAACTTCACGATGTACTTCGATGATATCGAGTTAAGTATGTCCGCACTTTCTGCTCCGACATTGCCGATTGACTTTGAGTCAACAGCAGTTGCCTACAACTGGGCAGATTTTGCTGGAGGCGTAGCGAGCGTGATAGCTAACCCAGATGCGAGTGGCATCAATACGAGTGCAACGGTAGGCTCGATGGTAAAAGGAGCTGGGGAAGTTTTTGGAGGAAGTACGCTAGCGCTTGCTGGCCCAATCGACTTCGGCGCAAACAACCAATTCACGATGAAGGTCTGGGCAAATGCTGTCGGCCAAAATGTACTCTTCAAGTTAGAAGGTGCGAATCCGGTGGAAATCTCAGCTCAGACGACGGCATCAAACCAATGGGAGGAAATGGTATTCCCAGCCTCTGGACTCAGCGGGCAAGATTTCACAGCAATCACGATCATTTACCGCTTGGGAGAGATTGGTGATGGTACAGCCGACTTTACGATGTACGTCGATGACATTGAGTTGAGCACATCTGCATTGCCTTCGCCAACCTTGCCAATTGATTTTGAGTCTACAGCGGTAGCCTACCGTTGGGCTGATTTTGCAGGTGGCGTAGCATCAGTAATTCCAAACCCAGATGCAAGCGGGATAAATACAAGTGCAAGAGTTGGTTCAATGGTAAAAGGAGCTGGAGAAGTTTTTGGAGGAAGTACACTAGCGCTTGCTGATCCAATCGACTTCGGCACGAACAACGAGTTCAAGATGAAGGTCTGGTCTAACGCAGTTGGCCAATCGGTACTCTTCAAATTAGAGGGCGCGAATGCGGTCGAGATTTTCGATACGACAACAGTAGCAGGCGAGTGGGAAGAACTAACGTTCTCTGCTGAAGGATTGAGTGACATGGACTTCACTGCAATCACAATCATCTACCGATTGGGAGAGGTTGGAGATGGTTCTGCAGATTACACCATGTACTTCGATGATATCGAGCTTACAGAAGTAAGTAATACGGTAGATCTCATTGACCTTGGTGTTTCGATCTTTCCTAACCCTGTTAGCACCGAGCTCACGATTCAGTCAAGTGTTGACGTTCAGTCTGTAGAGGTGTTCAATATGAACGGTCAGCGAGTAATCAATAACGTAGTAGTAACGACGAATACTCTTTCTACTGCTGATTTGGCCCCAGGCACTTACATCCTTCGGGTTGTCACTGCTGAAGGCGTTGGGACTTCTACTTTTGTAAAGCGTTAAGCATGTGTCTAGCTTCTAGTAGACAAGCTAGGGCATAGTTAAGCCCCCAAAGAAGCAGATGGAATGGCTGCTTTCTTGGGGGCTTTATGCTTCTGCTCTATTCTGATTTTGATGATGACAACAACGTTCAAATAAACACTAATGAGAATAGCCCGTTTCCTTGGTAAGAGGAATTCGGTTTTTTCTAAGTGTATCGTAATAAACACAAACGAGAAGGTCGAGACCCTTCTATTTATTTTCTCAAACAACCCCTTTTGTAATGAAAACAATTTACACACTCGTAGTAGCGCTATTTGTTTTAGCGACAGCTGCACAGGCACAGGTTTCTTTGCCTATCGACTTTGAGTCGACTACAATCACTTACGGTTTTTCTGACTTTGATGGTGGCGTAGCAACAGTGATTGCTAACCCAGATGCGAGCGGTATTAATACCAGCGCAAATGTCGGTTCTATGGTAAAGAACGCCGGCGCGGACTTTGGCGGATCTACACTTGCACTTGCAGGTCCAATTGACTTTGGAACAAACAATGCGTTCACCATGAAAGTATGGTCTAACGCAGTAGGACAGCGAGTACTCTTTAAGTTAGAAGGAACAACTGCTGTAGAGATTTTTGCAACTACAACTGTTGCAAATCAATGGGAAGAATTGACCTTCTCTGCAGTTGGAGCTACAGGCTTGGACTTTGCTGCAATTACGATCATCTATCGTTTAGGTGAAGTTGGAGATGGTTCTGCAGATTACACGATGTATTTCGATGATATCGAGCTTACGACTGCTGTTGCAACGGGTGTAGGCGTACCTGTAGACTTCGAGTCAACAACACTTACATATGCATTTGCAGACTTTGCAGGAGGTGTAGGAGCTGTAATCGCAAACCCTGTTCCAGGAGGCATCAATACAAGTGCGAATGTTGCACGAGTTGAAAAATTTGCTGGAGAAGTATTCGCTGGTAGTACCCTTGCATTGGGAATCCCTACAGACTTCGGTTCAAACAACGGAATCAAAATGAAGGTCTTCGCTACACGTGTAGACGCTCCTATCACCTTCAAACTTGAAGGCGCTGTTCCTACAGAAGAAGTTGCACGAACAACAGTAGCAAACGAGTGGGAAGAGGTTACATTCAACTTCTCTGGCCGCACGGCTGCTGCCTATACTGGAATAACTATTATTTTCGATAATGGAGTAATGGGTGATGGAAGTGCAGACTTTACAATTCACTTCGATGATATCGAGTATACTACTATCTCAGGACCAGTAGTAGCTCTTCCTGTAGACTTCGAGAACTCTAACTTAACGTACAGCTTCGGTGATTTCGGAGGTGGATTGGCAACGGTAATAGATAACCCAAATGCTACAGGTGTCAACACTAGTAATAGAGTAGGTTCAATGGTAAAGAATGCAGGAGCAGATTTTGGTGGATCTACACTTCTATTCGGAGAGAACATTGATTTTGGTACAGCTACAGCGATCACTATGAAAACGCATGCTAACCGCGTTGGTGCTCCAGTACTATTGAAGCTTGAAGGCGCTGTGCCTGTAGAAGTATCAATGATGACTACGGTAGCAAATGCTTGGGAGGAACTTACGTTCGACTTCACTGGGCTAACCGGTGGTACATACACAGGTGTCACGATCATTTACGATCTTGGTGTTGTTGGAAACGGAAGCGCAGACTTTACGGTATATTTTGACGATATCCAGGTTGAAGGATCAGTTGGAACTACAGATCTAAGCGATCTAGGTGTTACTTTCTTCCCTAACCCAGTAAGCGCAGACCTTACTATTCAGTCTAGCACTGATGTACAGTCTGTAGAGGTGTTTAACATCAATGGGCAACGTGTATTGAGTAACGCAGTGATGGCAACCAACACTGTATCTACTGCAGACCTTGCAGCTGGTACTTACATCCTTCGTGTAGTAACAGCTGAAGGCGTCGGTACTTCAACGTTTGTAAAGCGTTAAAGCTCCTTACGTCTAGCTTTTAAAGAAGCTAACGCATAAAAAAGCCCCCAAGAAAGTAGCTGAATCAGCTGCTTTTCTTGGGGGCTTTTTTATTGCTATTTCTCAGCGGTAGAGCCTTGAAATTCGCTTACTCAGCAGTTTTGAAACTTGACATGAAAAGCTCTGATATTTGTTCAATCTCAGGTCCCTCTAGGTAGTTTAGCTCAACGTCCGCCTTGATTTTTTCAAGAGGCATCATCGTACTTGCTAGGATTACACTGAACACTTCCTGCTGTTGCTCGATACTCGGGTACTTTCCGCTGGCTTTTAGCGCATTGAACGTCTCTACCATCTTCATCCAGATCGTAATTTCTCTATTCGGATCTTGATCCTTCTTGAAATTCTTTATCGATTCGTCGAGTGAAATTGGATAGACTTCACTGAATGTCGCGTGAATCGTCTTGATGTCTGCAAGTTGAGCATCGCTTAACGCATTGTTATTCACCTTCTTCGGAGCGATCTCTTCGGCCTCGACTTTCGGTGCTTCTTCCTGTTCTAAGCTTGAGGTACAAGAGGTCCAGAACAAGGGGGTACTAAGAGCGACGAAGAGAAGGGTGGGGAATTTCATGTTTGATCAATTGTAGCGCTGCGAACTTACAATGGTAGAGGTCAACGATTGAAGTATCCTTTCTAAAGGGAATAAATGGAAGAGTGATGGCTAACCAGCACAGTTGGCGAAATGCCTGAAAACCATTTAAAAACGATCAAATCATATGCTGGAGAGGAAGAATCGATAAGGTCTCAGGAAGGAAGGGCAAAGCAGTGGGGGCCTGTTTGATCTACCTTTAAGAAATCACAGATAGAGAGCATTCTCTTTATTCGAGTCAACTTTTCAATCATTTAAACCAATCATCATGAGCCTCTTCAATAACGTACTAGACTTCTTTAAAAACAACACTAACCAGCAGGCGAATGCTGTTCCAGAAGGTGTGTGTCCTAACTGTTGGGGTTCACAAGAGTACGGCAAGCTGGTGAGGGACATCCAAAAAGACGTTCAAGTAGAGGTTAATCGAGGAACGGAGAACTATGCTTTTGTCCAGGCTTTTGTCACGAAGCACGTGAAGGGAATCGAATTAAAGAACAAGCTAAAAGGAATGGTCTGTGAAATGTGCCATCCTGCCTCTTCTGCTGGTTAATCCCAACTTTCAGCAAGTGATCACTTAACCGCTTCCTGCCTCGTGCGTTTCCATAACACATGATTAAGTCCCGCTCTGCGAGGATCCTCGCAGAGCGCGAGGGCCTTTCGCTAAAACTTGAAGACCACTTCTCTAAGGAGTTGCCTGCAGATCCTCTAACGACCAATGAGCGCCGTCAGGTAAAAGGAGCTTGCTTTTCTACTGTAGTGCCACGTATCCCGAGTAAGCCTGTTCTGGTTCATGCTTCCGCCAAAACCGCGGACCTAGTTGGAATCGAGGAAAAGGAATTGAATAGCGATGCATTTCTCAAGGTGTTTTCCGGGAAGGAACTCTTACCGAACAGCAGTCCGTATGCGATGTGTTATGGTGGGCATCAGTTTGGGCATTGGGCAGGCCAGTTGGGTGACGGTCGAGCGATCAACCTAGCCGAGGTCTCACATGCAGGTAAGCGTTGGGCCTTACAGCTTAAAGGTTCAGGAGAGACGCCCTATTCTCGCACAGCCGATGGATTGGCAGTATTGCGGTCGTCGGTACGCGAGCACCTGTGTAGCGAAGCCATGTATCACCTTGGTGTACCAACCAGTCGATCGCTAAGCCTAATGCTTACTGGAGATGATGTTCTTCGCGACGTCATGTACGATGGCAATCCTGCGTATGAAAAAGGAGCGGTCGTGTGTAGAGTTGCTACTAGCTTTCTGCGCTTTGGCAGCTTTGAAATTCATGCGGCCAATCGCGATCAGGCAACCTTAACTAGCCTTGTAGACTATACCATACGACACCATTTCCCTGATCTTGAAGCGGGAGCGAAGCAAGGATATGCAGCTTTCTTTAAGTCCGTTTGTGAGCGTTCGCTGACGATGGTTATGCACTGGCAGCGAGTTGGATTCGTGCATGGTGTCATGAATACCGACAACATGTCGATCCTTGGCGACACCATTGACTATGGCCCATACGGCTGGCTAGAAGGTTACGATCCCAATTGGACGCCCAATACGACCGATCGTCAACACCGACGTTATCGCTATGGTAACCAACCCGAAATGGTCTTTTGGAACCTACACAAACTGGCCAACGCGCTATATGTCCTAGTAGGAGAGGAGAAGCCTTTTGTTGACGCGCTAGAGTGGTATAAGAACGAGTTTGCTATTCGCGACCACGCAATGCACCTCTCAAAGCTGGGCTTGACAGGCGTTGAGCCGCGTGATGCAGATTTGATCGCTGAGCTCAAAGAGGTTCTTATACTTGTCGAAACAGACATGACAATCTTCTTCCGACGACTAGCAGATTGTGAAAAAGAGTCCGCTCAGGACGGGCTAGAAACAGTTCGGGATGCTTTTTATGCGCCAGATTCTCTAGAGGGTGATGTGCTTGCTCGCTGGAAGGAATGGTTTACTGCTTATGGTATTCGGTTGCGCAAAGAGGCTCGGGTTGATGAACTTCGGAAATCGGAAATGAACGCCATTAACCCAAAATATGTGTTGCGGAATTATATGGTGCAGCTCGCAATTGATGCTGCCGATAAGGGAGATTTTAACTTGGTAAAGGAGCTTTATGAGCTTTCGCTAAAACCCTATGATGAGCAGCGAGAAATGGAGAAATGGTTCGACAAGCGTCCAGAATGGGCGAGAAGTAAAGTTGGTTGCTCTATGCTGAGCTGCAGCTCGTGAAAGTATTGTTGATAGCTAAGTGCTAAGAGTCAGCATGTTAGTTTTTATTGGGCTTTTGTCGCGTAATCTCAATGTTGTGAAAAATAGACAACTAGGCCGGATTTCGGTCTTAATATCCTGCGCTTGGCAGGCTATTTGGTAATGCGAAAAGGTAAAGGACTTGTCTATAGTCCCTTTACACTTAGACCTCTTCAAGTTCTCTTCATGCATTCGAAAATAAAACCGGCTTTAGTAGCCATCTTGGTGGTTTTAACTTTTGGGACCTCATTCTCAGCTGGCCACCCATTAGAGGGAGATTTTAATTCCACTTCGTCTTCAAGGCATAAGGCGTCCGTTGAACCAAAGGTGTCGCTAGACTCAGAAAGAGCAGTGGACTTATTGAGCTTGGAGTATGCCGTTTCTGCTAGTGGAGCTGTTAAAAATGGAGCTGCAACCAATGCAACTGGAGCACCTGATGGTGTAACTACTGAGATTGGTTCAGCTGGTCATTATCTAGTTCTCACGCTATCACAAGAACTGCCAACCGGTACAAGCTATTCTATCTACATTTCTGGAAGAGGTGGTTCGGTTGTGAGTGATGTTTGGGAGGCCCCAAACGGAACGAGTTTGCCGACCTCTATGCAAAGTTCACCAAGCGGATTCAGCTTTAATGGGCAAGCAGCAGGAGCCAACGCGGTTATTACTACCGTAACAAAGGTCACTCAAGTACCTACACGATACTTATATTTTGATCGCGGGTCGGGCGATATCGAAATTGATGCCGTTTCATATTCGGCTGGACCTCCACCTGAGATATGCAACAACGGTATTGATGACGATGGTGATGGACTTGTAGATTGTGAGGACTGTGCAGATTGTACTAGTTGCAGTGACAATGACAACGATGGAATAAATGACCTGTGTGACCTCGATGATGACAATGACGGAATACCGGACTTAGTAGAGTGTACAGATTACACGCTCGGTCCGGAGCTAGTTGTAAACGGTGACTTTGAGAACGGTTATGCAAATTGGACCTCAGACTTTAGTAGGGGAATGAATAACTACCACCTTACGAATGGAGGTTGCCCGCAAATGGGGTGGGTAGCTATCTCGGGTTGTGCTACTCGAAATGGGTCGTGTAGTTCTTATTTCAACTATACTGGTAGCACCCCCTCTGGTTTAACATTGATTACGGATCCAATTGGAGTTGGTGCAAATGTTATATCTCCATCTCCTTGCAACCTTACTTGGGACCCCTGTCTACCTATGGCTCTACCTGACCATACATCTGGTTCGGGTTATTCTCTATACGTCGATCCAAATGATATCGTAGGAGAATCATACTGGAAGCAGCAAGTCACAGTTGAAGCAAATACGACGTATGAATTTTCAGCATGGATAATGGTAATAGAAGAGGATCCTAACCTTCAATTTAAGATTAATGGATCTAGTCTCGGTGCGGGTTTTAACCTGGATAGAATCACGGGAGGATCTGACGGTCCAGATGTTTGGCAGAAGTTCTTTATGGATTGGTTTTCAGGTTCGACAAGTGGAGTCGTTACGCTAGAACTTGTAAACTTGACAGCAGGATGCTATGGAAACGACTTGAGGTTGGATGATGTCTCACTTAGGTCTAAGTACTCTTTTTGTGATGCCGACGGTGATGGAATTCCAAATCAACTTGATTTAGACAGTGACAATGATGGTATTTTCGACTTAGTCGAAGCTGGGCATTCAGGAGCAGATGCGAACAATAATGGAATCATAGATGGGTCAAACGCTACTTTTGGATCCAATGGTTTACACAATTCAGTTGAAACATCTTCAGACAGCGATGTCATAAACTATACGGTTGCTGATAGTGAAAATTCTCCTGATGGAATCATAGATGCTTACGAGTTAGACTCAGACGGTGATGGCTGTTTTGATACGATCGAGCAAAATATTTCCGATTCGGATGAAGATGGGTTTGCTGGTTCAGGAACGCCAAATGTCTATGTAGTGAATGGTTTGGTGACAACTGCGACCTATAGCGATCCAAGCAATACAAATTGGCAAAACCCATCTGTTGCACTTTGTTTGGTTGAGATTTGTAATGATGGAATCGACAATGACCTCGACGGCCTTACTGATTGCGATGACGATACCGATTGTCCAATTCCAGGTTTGTTTACCATTCTAGCTACAAATACTACCTGCGGGAATGATGATGGTGCCGTTAGAGTTGATGGTAGTATTTTAAATATGCAATACGAATTTTCGAGCTTCGTTAATGGGGTAACTACCTTAATAGAATCTGGAACAATTACATCAGAGCCGTTTACTTTTTCAACGGCTGTAGGGATAGGTATCTATGAGATCGCTTTGCGCACATCTTCGAAATCTTGTCCGAGAGTCCAGCACGCCTTTGTAAATGCAAGCGAAGATTGTATTGGAAGTAAGTGTGGTATTCTTGGCAGAAACTTAGTGGTCAATGGAGAGTTTGACGACGGTAATGTTGGATTTGCAACGGACTATAATTTTGCACCATATTCAACATGGGGTTCAGGTGGTCAATATGGCTACTATAGTATCGTCACCGACAACACCATGGCAAATGTATGGGGCCTTTGGGCTGGAGTAGAACGTAATGATCCAATCAACGGAAGCTTTCTAGCTGCTGATCCTAGTGGTGCGACAGGTGTCAATGATGACTTATGGAGACAGACTATCGATATCTGTCCGAATCAAGATTATGTCTTCTCCGCGTGGGCTAAAAATATCTTTACGCTTGATTATAGTGAGGTTTCTCCTGATCCAAATTTTTCCTTTTACGTCAACGGTATACTTCTACCAGGAGCTTCTTTCTCAATACCTCAACAGACTACCGCAGAAAAGGGTGTTTGGATTCAAGTAAGTGGGCTTTGGAATTCTGGTTCGGCGACTACAGCAGAGTTACGGATTACAAATAATGTAAGCGGTACGGAAGGAAACGACATGGCCATTGATGGAATATACCTTGGTCTATGTGGCAACACGGTAAGTATTGCTCCAGATAAAACGACCGCTTGTTATTCTGAGACGGTTACGCTTAGTGCAGATGCCGTTACCGTTGCTGGACCATGGAATTATTATGAATGGTACAGAAATGGAGTGTCGGTTGCTTCAGGGAGTTCAATGACAATTCACAGTACTGCTGATTTGGGCGTGTATGAGCTCTACGCTTACACAACGTCCAATGCTTCTGGTTGTGCAAATATCAGTGAGCCGATTTCTATAGCGGTGTCAGCTTCTGCAGATGTTGAAGTTATTTCGTGCCCTGAAAATTGTACAAACGGAGTTGACGACGATGGAGATGGATTGGCAGATTGCGATGACGATGATTGTCCAAGTTCGGTTCCAGTCACGACCATTTCTCAGAACTAAAACGTCTAGCCGCCTTGGCCATTTTGGCTGTAAATGAGCGCCGATACCGTTACCCATAAGGTGGATTGCTTTGAGAATTGAACATGGCCTATATTGAGGCCACTATGCAAATCTCACGTTTCTTACTCCTATTTGGCACCTTGTGTCTTTTCATTTCTTCAACCTCTGTTTTGGCGCAAGCTGAAGAAGGTAGTAAGAAAGAATCCAAGCCTTGGAGTGCTTCAACGTTTAAAGGATTAAAGCTTCGGTCTATTGGCCCCGCTTTCTATACGGGTCGTATCGCAGATGTCGCGATCAACCCAGAAGACGAATCCGAGTGGTACGTCGCGGTTGGTAGTGGCGGTATCTGGAAAACAGAAAACGCAGGAACGACCTTCATGCCAGTCTTTGATGACCAGAAGGTCTACTCAACTGGTTGTGTCACCATCGATCCAAATAATACCAAGCGTGTGTGGGTAGGGTCTGGTGAAAATTCTGGTGGACGCCACTTCAGTTGGGGAGATGGTATCTACCTCTCTGAAAACAGCGGTAAGAAGTGGAAAAACATGGGCCTAAAGCGCTCAGAGCACATCTCTAAAATTGTCGTTCATCCTAGCAACAGTGACGTCGTCTGGGTTGCCTCACAAGGACCACTGTGGAGCAAAGGCGGTCAGCGAGGTATCTACATGACCGTAGACGGTGGCAAGACCTGGAAGCGTACACTCGGCAATGACGAATGGACCGGTGCAACCGACCTCCTTATCGATCCTCGTAACCCTAAGCGTCTCTACGCAGCTACTTGGGATCGTCACCGTACCGTTGCAGCTTATATGGGCGGCGGACCTGGTTCTGGCATTCACATGAGTGAAGACGGCGGCTTGACATGGAAAGAGCTGAAAGGTGGACTTCCGAAGGTTAACATGGGTAAAATTGGACTTGCGATCTCTCCGCAAAATCCAGATGTGCTGTATGCAGCAATCGAGCTTGAGCAAAAAGAAGGTGGTGTATACCGAAGCGAAAACCGTGGAGCTTCTTGGACTAAAATGAGCGATCTTATCGCTGGAGGAACAGGACCACACTACTACCAAGAACTGTATCCTTCACCTCACGCCTTCGACCGCATCTACTTTTCAAATAATTACCTCAAAGTATCTAACGATGGAGGTAAAACTTGGGAAGGGGTAAAAAACAAAGGAAAGCACGTTGACAATCATGCAATGGCTTTTAAGAAGAACGATCCTGACTACCTAATGGTAGCAACGGATGGTGGTCTGTACGAGAGCTATGACATGGCAGAAAACTGGAGATTCTTCGGAAATATGCCGATCTCTCAATTCTATAAGATTGCTCTCGATGACGCTGAGCCGTTCTACAACATCTATGGTGGTACGCAAGACAACAGTAGTCAAGGCGGTCCGTCACGAACAGACAACACCACCGGTATTCAGAATGGAGACTGGCAAATCGTAAACGGAGGCGACGGCCACCAACCTGCTACAGAGCCTGGTAATCCGAACATCATCTATGCGCAGAGTCAGCAAGGGTACCTAAATCGTATCGATATGGTGACAGGTGATCGCGTGAGCATTCGTCCGCAACCAGCAGCAGGAGAGTCTTACGAGCGCTACAACTGGGATGCGCCGATTTATGTCAGCCCACACAGTCCAAAGCGTCTCTATTTTGCTTCACAGCGTTTGTGGAGATCAGAGGACAGAGGAGACAATTGGACGGCTATTTCGAAAGACCTAACCCGTGACGATAATCGTCTCTCCCTTCCAATCATGGGACGCAAGCAGAGCTATGATAATCCGTGGGATGTCTACGCAATGTCCAACTTTAGTACCATCACTTCTATTTCGGAATCTCCGATCGAAGAAGATCGTCTTTATGTCGGAACCGATGACGGTCTAATATGGACAACCACCGATGCTGGTGCAAACTGGAACAAGAAGGAAGTCGGAAGTATATCAGGTGTGCCAGCGCGCGCATTTGTCAACGACATTAAAGCTGACCTCCACGATGCTAAGACTGCTTATGTAGCGATGGACAACCACAAGGAAGGTGACTATCGCCCAATGCTCTATAAGACGACGGACGGCGGTTCTACATGGCGTTCAATCACAAAGGGACTTCCTGACACGACACTCGTTTGGCGAATCGTACAGGACCACGTTAATCCAGACTTGATGTTTCTGGGTACAGAGTTTGGACTCTACTTCAGTGTAGATCGTGGCGCAGAATGGATGCAACTAAAAGGAGGCGTACCTACGATTTCTTTCAGAGATTTGGCCATCCAGAAACGTGAGAACGATCTCGTATGTGCAACCTTTGGTCGTTCGATTTATGTGTTAGATGATTACTCTGCACTTCGCGCTATCGATAAAAATCTACTTCAGCAGGAAGCTGCGTTGCTTCCTATGCGAGATGCAGATCTATTTCAGCCGCGTAATGTATTGACCAACGGAGGTAGAGGCTCTATTGGAACAGGTCACTACGCTGCGAAGAATCCAGAGTTCGGAGCGGTCTTTACGTACTACCTGAAGGACGAATACAAGTCTACCAAAGCAAAACGTAAAGAGGCTGAAAAGAAGCTCAATAAGGCTGGTTCTGATATTCCATTCCCAGGATACGATGCAATGGAAGTAGAGCGCCTTGAGAAGAGTCCTCTCGTTTGGCTAACAGTTTCAGATGATGCTGGAAACGTTGTCAGAAGAATAGAGGCACCGGCTAAGAAAGGCATCCAACGTATTGCGTGGGATCTACGTCATTCTTCCATGCTTCCAGTTAGAGAGAGCAAGGGAGGCCGAGGTGATAAAGGTCGTCCGAGTGGTCGCTGGGCTTTGCCTGGTAGTTACCAAGCGTCCCTAAGTAAAATGCACAATGGCGTTGAAACGCAACTTGGAGAACCAATCAAGTTCGATGTGAAAAGACTTCGTGAAGGGAGTATCGCAGGTGCTACTCCAGCGGTTGCTTCAGCTTTCGCCAAAACTTTTGAGCAGGCACGTTCAGACCAACGAATGCAAGGAAAACGATTCGGAGAGCTTCAGAAAGAGGTCAAGAATATGCACGAATCAATTCTTCGCTCAGAAGAGAAGAGTATAGGTTCTGTATTACCGACAATCGTTAAATTAGAAAGCGATATCGAGGCCATGAAGGTTACGCTTTACGGTCAGCCAAGTCG
>JBGCGF010000094.1:0-14281 GCA_045110575.1 Saprospiraceae bacterium | reverse complement strand
GCAGCTGCACTGTTTACAGATGCCGCGAATGACAAACCCTTCCTGAAGCGCCGTGCTGATGCAGAGAAAGGTGAATTCTTGGCCGTTCTACCTTCCGGTAAAACCTATGCCTTGACCGTTGAAGAGCCTGGATATTTGTTCTACTCCGATCGCTTTGAACTGACCGAACCCGCTAGCGCTAACGAACCGTTTGAACTGCTCATTCTGCTCCAACCAATCAAAGAGGAAGCGGCTCCAACAACAGTTGAGGCAAAGCCTATCGTACTTCGCAATGTCCTTTTCGCAACGGCTTCAGCAGATTTACTACCAGCGAGTATGGCTGAGATAAACCAGCTACAAACCTTACTCGAAGGGAACACTTCGATGCGTATTCGTCTCCAGGGTCATACCGACAACGTAGGTGATGTTGCAGACAACCTGAGCTTAAGTACTCGACGTGCAGAAGCAGTAAAAGCTGCTCTGATCAAGAATGGAATTGACGCCAGTCGTCTCGAGTCCAAGGGTTTTGGCGAAAGCAAACCGATGACCTCAAACGACACACCTGAAGGACGTGCGTTGAATAGACGGACGGAATTTGTGGTGCTGTAAGTAAGGTTCGGGGCTCTTCACCGATCCTTATTGTTACACAATTTCTGATAGGTGATTCAAGGTTCAGCTCAATTCTTTCATGCTTCGCATTTCATGAATAGAGGTATAAGGTTCAAGCTGTTTGAGATGTTGTTTGGCTAGGGTTCAACAACCCCTAACCTATTTTACAGACGCCCCGAAGCCTTAACACTCAGATACTCACTCACGGCATTGGCGGTAAGCTCTTGTGGAGTTGTACGCATCACAAGGATGCCCGCATTTCGCAACGTTGCCGCAATCCGCGTTTGATTCGCCTCGTACTCTCCAGCGATGGTGTTGAGGTAAGCATCTTCTAGCGTATTCGGCGTATTGACCAGTTCCTCTGAGATCTTGGAATTGACGATTATCACGACGACGAGCAAGTGCGCACGCGCCATTTGACGGAGCACCGGCAAGTTGCGGTCGAGTGAAATAGTCGTTTCGAAATTGGTATACAACAACAGCAATGAACGCCCTTTCACTTGACGGCGCACGTACTGATACAAGGCGCCATAATCAGGTTCATGGTCGGTAGATTCTTGTCGATAAAGCACCTCAAGAATGCGACGCATATGTTCTGGACGAGCTGCCGGAGGAACGCGTGTATGAATGGTTTTATCAAAGCCCAGTAGACCGACTCGATCGCCGCGTAAGAGTGCAACGTTGAGCAAGGCCAAGCTAGAATTGACGGCATAATCGAGTAGACTCAACCCATCGAAAGGCGACAGCATCGTGCGACTAGTATCGACCAAGGCTACGATTTGCTGACTACGCTCCTCCACATAGGTATTGAGCATGAGCTCGTTTGAGCGTGCAGTAGCCTTCCAATTAAGCAAGCGATAATCATCGCCTGCTACGTAGGTTTTGATTTGATCGAACTCATACGAGCGTGCAAATCGTCGTTGCTTCACCTCACTACCCTCTCGCCTCAAAAGCTGACGAACGCGAAGCAACTGTTGCTTCATTTGAATGATCGATGGATATACGGCGACCTCTTTTGTAGCCTCACCAAAGGCGAGCCTCCGTTGTACGAGACCTAAATTGGTACCAACAAAGAGTAAGAGCTTTCCGAAGAGGTAAACGCCCCGTTCTGTCGGATGCAACGTGTAGCTAACCTGTCGATCAGAAGTAGCAGCGAGTTGGAAGCTTTCGCCAAAATCCCGCTCTTGAAACTGGACAGGAAGTTCATCGACCAATTCTAGAAAAAGATCACGACTACTGTTGTTGATGATGCGGATCGATACCGGATTATCATCTCCCAGGCTCAACCTTGGATCAAGTCTTCTGGAAGCAAGAATTTGCTTCGCCGCACGCGTAACTTGGATGTACTCCAAGATGCTTAGCAAGACCAACAAAATAACTGAAGCTACACCGACATACAATAAGGGTAACCAGACGAAACCAGTAGTACAAAGCATGAGCCCAGCGCCCCACACATAGTAGAATCGGGTACACAGGAACATGTCCGCCCACCAGTTGGAAGGCAGGTGCGGCTGCGGATTATCTTCTATGTTTTTCTTGGAGGTCAAGGAGTTGGGCTATTTAGCGTGGGACTTCTGTCTGTTCTATAAGTGTACGTATGGTCGTGTCGAGGTCTCCACCTTCCATCTCACGTTCTGGGGTGAGCATCAGGCGGTGACGCAACACTGGAAGGCTTACCAGACGGATATCCTCAGGGATAACATAGTCACGCCCATTCATCGCTGCGATCGCTTTAGCGCCTTGGAGAAGGGACAGACTGGCTCTTGGAGACGCAGCGAGATACATGCCCGGATCTTCGCGTGTTGCGACCGTCAGGTTTGCGATATAATCGAGCAG
Source organism: Saprospiraceae bacterium (assembly GCA_045110575.1). Classification (GTDB taxonomy): domain Bacteria; phylum Bacteroidota; class Bacteroidia; order Chitinophagales; family Saprospiraceae; genus CALDTK01. The sequence continues at coordinate 11,857 of JBGCGF010000094.1, read as the reverse complement.
TCCATCTTCAATGTGAACTTGCTCAACCGCTTGTCTTGCTTCTAGAATGTCCTTCGAAGTTGCGACCATTTTAAGGTCGTCTTCTACAGTGTGACGGAAGTCTTTGCGGAATCGACGCAGGATTCCTTTCTCCTCCTCCAGCGTTGGGTAATCTACCGTCAACTTAAAGAGGAAACGATCAAGCTGGGCTTCCGGTAGACGGTACGTTCCTTCTTGATCGATAGGGTTTTGCGTTGCCACGACGATATACGGATCGTCAAGCTTTCGGGTAACGCCATCGGTTGTTACCTGGCCTTCTTCCATTACTTCGAAGAGCGCAGCCTGAGTTTTGGCAGGAGCCCTATTGATCTCGTCAATGAGAATCACTTGAGAGAAAATCGGTCCCGCCTGAAACTGAAAGTTGCTCTCCTTCATGTTGTACACATTGGTACCCAACAAGTCGGAAGGCATAAGGTCTGGCGTGAATTGAATTCGTGAGTAATCAAGCTTGATCACCTTCGCGAGCAGACGCGCAACCATGGTCTTTGCAACACCCGGAACTCCTTCGAGGAGCACGTGTCCGTCTGCGAGTAGTGCTGCGATTACGAAATCGATTGTATCTGACTGACCGACAACTGCTCGTTGAAGCTCTGCACGAATACGCAGCGCCAAGTCCTGCACCTTGCTTGTCCCAGCACTAGCTGCTGCTGGCTGTGATGCAGGCAACGGAGGCAGAGATGGTGGTCCCTGAGCTGGTGTTGGATCTTGCTGACCCTCTGGTGTTGGTTGATCTTCTTGCATATCAAAAATTGGTACTAGCTAGTCAAATCGGCGACCGATGCCTTTGTAGATGGCTTGTAAGATGCGTACTATGGATACGAATCCTGTATTACTGATGGTTTGGTTTCGGGCTACCGTTGACTGGTAGCGTTTGAGCGTCTCTAGATACTGCACGTTTACGCCTGCCATTTTACTGAAGCGTTCGTAATCCGCGTCGTTATTGAGCGGCCTAAGTCCAAATCGCCGATTGCAATACGCTTCAAAAAGTGCGAATTGCTTACTGGCCATTAAGGCATTATCCGGTTGAGAAAGGTAGAGTCGGCTGATGTTGCCGAGGTGTTCGTGGGTTGTATTTCTTCGAGGCTGAACAAGTGGAATGAGACGTTGACGACGCTTCGCTCCAAAGACAAGAAAGATGATCGCCCCGAGTAAAAGCAGGTACCAAGCAGTAGCCAAAGGTGGCCTAGCGAGAACGTGTTTGAGAATATTGGTCTGGTCCTTTTCGCCTTTGTCTTCCTTTGGCAAATTGTCCTTCGTCACTTCGAATTCGGAACTGCGTCGATGGTAATCGAAAGCGATCATAGAGACATCTGCAGGAAGCAATCCTAGAACCTCTTCCATTGCAATTCGCCCGAGTGAATCGGTCGCAAACACATTGGTGAGCAGCATCGGATAGCTGAGCAGTGTTACGTGTCCTTCACCGTATGCAAAACGTGTCATGATAGGCTGGCCAGCTCGCACATCATCGTGGTAAACGGCATAATCCAACGTGTCGTGTTGAATCATAAGTAGATGCTCAGCATCTAACAAACAGCTGTATTCGGCGGCTTCGAAATAATTACCTGTTCCTCTTGCCCCTGGGTGCTTGCTAATGACCGGTATTAAGAACGAAGTCCCCATTGCGCTCTCGACCAGTTCGAGTGAATCAAGATAATTGCGAGGCAGAAAGTCCTTTTGACCGAGGCAGCTATCGGAAACGATATGACTGAGAAATAGGTTAGAAATCTCCTTGGTTGCAAGGAAGGCTTCTCCGCCTTCTTCGACAAAGTCGGCGAGCGCTTCTGCCTCTGTAAACGTGTAAGGCATTCCGTTACCGATGGCCACATATAGCGTGCTATCGACTGGACTCATTCCGTCGGAAGTCCAATTGCGCGGCAGTTTTTGGTATTGCGCATCAGGGTACCTAGCCTTCAAAATGTTCGGAAGTAGAGCCGTTCCATACGGCTCTTCAGAGTCCGGATTGTACGTTTCAATCCAGTTGTCACCACAACCCACTACGGTGAGCAGGATTCCCAAAAACATTAATATCTGTGCCCCCTTCCTCATCGTTGGTTGGGTTTTGGCGAAAGCGGAGACAACAAGGCTAGAAAAGCATCCGTATCTATTGCAAAGGATTCATAGTGGTCAAGCGTGACTTCTCTACCTGAGTATAGCGCATAGGAGAAAGCTTTCGCCAAAACCCCAAACGGCCTAAAAAAGGGAGCCTTAAGACCTCCCTGATACTCTGCGTTGGTGCGCCCTGGCACCCAGACAAGTAAGCCTTCTTTGCGCATCGCTTGAAGTAGCTGACCAAATCGATAACGAATGGCTGCCTGGTAGTCCTTACGATTCAAATTTTGCGTAAGCGCATCCGCAAGTTCTTCCTTGCTCGCTGCGAGAAGCTCATCTGTAAGCGTAAAGTCGCGCACCTTATCCACCGAAGTGTCCACCTTGGTTCGAACGATAAGCCAAACGATAAACCCAACAATGAGTGCGATGACTAAAACCCATGCAACCGTTGACATTCCTTTTGCAAAGCCGTTTCCGAAATTGAAACCGGGATTAAAATCTGATCGTTCTTCAGGCTTCTCCTCTTCAGTTCGTTCGTAGGAAACGCCCTCTGTTATTTCATCCCACTTGGCATCTTCAATCACATCGCCCGCGGGAGTCACAGTAGTTAACTCAGGGGCAGGAGGTGCAAGATTACTCTCTTCGTATTCTGCTTCGTCTTCGTAGATGTATTCTTCTAGATCTACTTCAAAAGGGGTTTCCTCCTCGACGTCGCCGTTAAACTCTTCAACTGTTTCTTCTTCAAAGAAGTCTTCATAAATTTCTTCTTCTGAAGGATACGTGGCTTCCCGCTGCTCGTCACAACTAGAGAACAACAATGCTAAGAGCATTACTGAGCACAAAAACAACGTCCAACCTTGGCGAGCTGAAACGATCAAACGGGTAGCATTTTTTCGACGCGCTGTATGAGCCCTTCAGCAGTATATCGTTCAGCTAAGCTGTGATAAAGCAAGCCATAGCCTTGTACCCAGAAAAGTAATCCGATGATGAGTATAGCGAGGTCATTCACCGCCACTACAGCCATATACGTATCGAAATAAACAGACCAAGAAGAAGGGATATTGAACATGATGAACTGCAATCCAAATTGCCCCCACACTACCTCAGCAATAAGCCCCAGCACAAACGTGAAGCCGGTCAACATTGCGAAGAAAAGCATCACCGATCCAAACTCCCCTCCAAACAAGTTGCTGGCTTTTCGAAGGCCTAAACCCACTTTGCCTCCGTGGTAGGTGATGCCTCGCATCCACAACATGATAAAGGGCAAGAAAACGAAAACGACAATGACATTTACATACGTAAGCAACCCTAGAATGAGCCATGGGATTGTTAACCCAACTATCGTTGCTAGGCGTTTCTCCAAATCTGGATTGGATCCAGGTAACTGAAGGTGCATGAAATAGGTCAAGGTAGGAAGGACGACGAGGAATAGTCCAGTCACGATAGCCGCACTTTGCATCGACAACCCTTTAAAGAACGCAGCCACTTCCGGACCTATCGGATTCTGATTGAGAAATTCAAAATCTGAGGGAGAGATCGGGAAGTAGTAGACGATCGCCACCACGGATACAATAGCAAAGACGATTGCTGCCAAGAAGTAATTGAGTCCGCGCTTTCCAAAAAAGCGAAAGCTTTCAAAGAAGGTTTGTGCCGTCGATCGCTCTGCATAGAGTTCCCACTTTAGAGGACGGTCGGGAGGTAGGTTTCCGTAATCCTCTGGCGCGCGCTCCGTTTGACGACCAACTTGGTATGGGCGGATGACAAAAAAGTAAAGGACAAAAAAGAGGTTGACGAGTAAAAACAGAACTCGTAAAACCGTAGGGATGTCCGTAAGTCGAGTAATAAAACCTTCAATAATTCCAGCAAGAATGATGAGTGGTGCGATACCAGCCATGATGCGAAGACCCGACAAGCCGGACAATTGAAAGGCACGTGATCGTGAGAGTGTGCCTGGCCAGATTAGGCCTTTGGCAAGCACAAGCCCTGCTCCTCCGGCGACGATGATGCAAGAGATTTCAATCGTACCATGCGTCCAAATTCCAAGTACGCTTTCCCAGCCTACACCTCTTGCAAAGAAGAATTGCTGAAAGCTACCGACCATGACGCCGTTGTAGATCATGATCATCAGTGTACCGATACCGAGAAAGATGCCACTCACAAAACACTTCATCGCAACCATCAGGTTATTACCCATGATTCCGAGTGCCCCTCCGAGCATTGAGCCGTCTTTGTAGACTGCCATTGGATCGTTGTTCGCGATGTTCTCTTCCGTCATCGAGACGTACCCTTCAGATAAGATGAGTTCCGCAAATGCAGGGTCGACTACTGAGCTAAACCACCCTATCGCAAAGGCGAGTAAGAAAATCGCGAGCGCGACCTGCAGCGGCCTGCGTTGGGTGTAAATTTCGAGTGGCACGGTTTCTCTCCAAAAACGAGCAAACCCAGTACTGCCCTTGTCATTCTTGTAAAGCGACAAGCTCAGCTCTGCGGCCCTATGGTTAAGATAGGAGCGTACAGATCGGTTGGGATAATGCGTACGTGCATAGCTCAAATCATCTGAGACTGCAGCGTAAAGGTCACGCAAGACATCAGGATCAGGGCGCTGTTTGAGGAGCTCTATTTCGAGCTTCCGCCACGTTTCTACGTTATTGGATATGAAGGTGGTTTCTCTAAGTGGCACGCTGCGCTAAGCTAGGTTGGTATAAGGAAATATAGACCAGAGGTACTACATCATTTCGTAAGATTCAGGATTACTTAATATTTGTGGGTTGAAAATACCTCTCGAACCTACCTTAGCAACGAATCGAGGCGTTTAGACCTCTACGATACCTTACTAAAGAAGAGACTATTTACGATGAGTGAACTCGCCATACGGAGCCCGACCAATGTGTCAATTAATTATCAGTTGGCTCCGCTTCTGGAACGTTCGCTTGCGTTTATTATTGACTTCGTGATCATAATGATCGTTTCACAGTTGATTTCATTTGCGCTTGGTGTACTGCTGGTCTGGATCGTTGGTGACGATGGGTATCTCAATCTATTTCTGGGTGCTTTTCTCCCTATTATTCTGTTCATGTGCTACTTCGCCTTAGGCGAGTATTTTTTTGAAGGACAAACCGTAGGAAAGCGTGCATTGGGCTTACGAACGATTCGCTTAGATGGAGCTCCTCCTACCTTTGAGACCTACGGCCTAAGGTCAGCAATGCTCTTGCTTGACTTCATCCTTTGCTTCGGCACTGGCGCGATTGGACTTCTTGCCGCAGCTAGTAGTCCTTTGAATCAACGAGTCGGTGATCGTATTGCCCAAACGGTCGTCATTCGAACCAATGCACGATCGCTGTATCAGCTCAACGATATCCTCAATATCAAAACCACGGACGATCACCAAGTGATGTACCCAAATGCAATCAAGTTGGACATACAACAGGCTTTGATCATCAAGGAGGTCATGGTAAAATGGGAAACAAGACGCGCCAATTCGCTGAAGGTGGTAATAAATACGACGGCCAATAGGGTTGCCAAAATTCTTGAACTCGAAGTCCCTCCGCAGCGACAGTTGGAGTTTTTGCGGCAGGTGTTGCGAGACTATATCGTGCTTACGCGGTAATAAAGGCTGGGGCCTTTATTGAATTTTGAATTGGATGATCCCGCAATTCTACGGGATGTCTGCAGATTTCATCAGCAGCCATTTTGAATGTGCTTTAAGGACGTAGCCTTAGCGACGCTCACTTAAGATGCTGTGGTCCGACCGTTGCACCGTCGACCGAATCAGAACATGAAAAGCGCTTACCTCACGTGAAAACCAAAGTGTCCCACCGCATGCTTCATTCCAGGTTACCCACATCCTACAGCCCGTTCTCTAGCAGCTGTTCAACACAAGTATTAGCAGATTTGGCGTCCCAAATACCTTCGATACTCAGCGTACGTCCATCAGAAAGAATAGCGTCTTGGACACTCATAATTTCATAACCACCCGTCCACCAAACAAGTCGCTGACCGGTATTTGCGATAAAACTGTTGAAGCCATTATCAATCGAAAGGGCAAACAAGCTATCCAGCGGAAGCGCTACATCTGACCAAAGTAGATTGATCGACTTTGTGAAGTTGTTTGAATCAAGAGCCGTGTAAGCAAGGGTGTATCGATTGCCACAACCCTTCGTCGTATCCACTGAATAAGAATCCCAAATCCCCGGTCGATCAATGTTCGACTGCGCGAAAGGGGCTAGCTCTAAATCCCAATCAACTTTTGCAATCTCTTGCGTTTCGCTGCTTCCATTGACGATTACCGTCTTGGTGATCGGCGTATTTGCAAGACGCTCCTTCTCTTGCGCAACAAACTCGATGAGGTTGAAGAAGTCAGGATCTAAGGCGGACGCGTCACCGTCGGTCGAAACACCAGCGCAAGAGAACAGGCTCGCGAGCAAGAAAAGCACCATTAGAGTTCTCATACAAAAAGGCTTTTTCCATCCATTTCTGAAGGCTGAGCAACACCAACAATTTCAAGGATTGTTGGCGCAACATCACCAAGTTTACCATTTTTCACCTGCTTACCCGTTGGACTTCCAGGAACATAGATTACTGGAACCGGATTCGTCGTGTGAGCTGTATTTGGACTTCCGTCTGGATTACTCATCACATCAGAATTACCGTGATCGGCGATAATGATGGTGTCGTAGCCTTCTGTTTTGGCGACAGCTAAAAGCTCTTCCAAGCAGCCGTCAACCGTCTCAGCAGCCTTGATTGCTGCCGACATGATACCAGTGTGCCCGACCATATCCGTATTCGCGAAATTGACGCAAACGAAGTCTGGCTGTACTGCTTTCATGTGCGCAGTGAGTTTTCCTAGCAATTCAGCGGCGCTCATTTCGGGCTGCAAATCGTAGGTCGCCACCTTTGGAGAAGGGACGATGATGCGAGACTCGCCTTTAAAAGCTTCTTCGCGCCCACCGTTGAAGAAGAACGTGACATGAGGATATTTCTCCGTCTCAGCGATTCGGAGTTGGGTCTTTCCAGCTTTCGCCAAAACCTCACCTAAGGTCGCTGGTAAATCATCCTTAGAATACACAACGTGCAATCCTTTAAACGCCTCATCGTAACGGGTCATCGTGACGAAGTGAAGCTGTTTAGGCTTCATGTCAAAAGCGACTCCATCGGAAGTGCCCTTGAGTGGTCGTTGCGTTAGTGCTTCGGTGATCTGACGGGGTCGGTCGGTGCGGAAGTTGAAGAAAATCACAGCATCGCCATCGCTGATGTTGCCAAATGGCTTTCCGTCTTCATCGGTATGGATGATGGGGTGCACAAACTCATCCGTTTGGCCAGCCTTGTATCGCTTCTTCAACAGTTCGATTAGCTCAGTCGTCTCCTCGCCTTTTCCATTGACCAAGGCATCGTATCCAACCTGAATCCGCTCCCATCGATTGTCACGATCCATTGCGTAGTAGCGCCCTGTTAGGCTAGCAATCTCAGCGGGTTGGTTTTTAATGTGATCAGCAACTCGCTTTATATATTTCGCACCACCATGTGGATCGGTATCGCGGCCATCTAAAAAGGCGTGGATGCGAATACGCTCAACACCTGCATTCGTTGCAGCATCGCAAAGGGCTAATAAGTGGTCGATATGACTGTGTACACCACCATCACTGAGCAAGCCCATCAAGTGAAGCGTCGCGGTTGTTCCTGTGGTTTCGGTGAACGCTGCTCTTAACGCTGGTTCACTGGCTAAGGTGTTGTCCTTAATCGCCTTGTTAATCCGAGCCAACTCCTGGTAGACGACACGACCAGCACCAATGTTTAGGTGCCCTACTTCGCTATTGCCCATCTGGCCTTCAGGTAGACCTACTTCTTCGCCGTAAGTAACCAGTTCAGCGTTGGCTTCCGACTCCATTAGCCCATCAAAACAGGGGGTATCAGCCTGCGCGAGCGCATCTACTTTAGGATCAGGACCTAATCCCCATCCATCAAGAATAACGAGAAGAGCACGTTTAGTAGGAGTCATAGTGAGCTAAGTTTAAAAGGCTAAAGGTCGCATGGATATTGCAAACTTAAGAAGGTCTGTCAAGTAGCGTTTCTCTTGAATAAATGTTGTTAACAGCTGCATAAGCTTACAGGCAAAGCGTTACTTCAGACGTTGTCTTACGTCAGAAGCACGAACCCTGAACCCAGTACGATGAATACTTTTCTACTAATCGCCTGTACTTTCCTCTTTCCTTTTACGGCTGTAGACAAGCCCGTTCAGTTGGATGCAGTGGTTTCAGCGCTTTCGAAAGGAGACGCAAAAGCGGTCGGAGTATTTTTTGACCAGACGGTCGAACTCGTTCTTCCAGGGGTCGATGATATTTTGCCAAAAGCAGATGCAGAAGAAAAGCTTGCTGCTTTTTTCCTTGCGAATCCGGCTCAATCCTTCACGCGTGTCCACGGTGGCACCTCTACAGGAGAGGACGGATCCTACGTTATCGGTACCCTCAAAACTGAAACAAGGGCTTATCGCGTGTACATCTATGCGCGAGGCACGGGTACCCCTACCGTTCAAGAACTTAGGATCGAAGCCAGCTAAAGAAGGTCTTTTCCTTCTCCATATTTTTCTAGCACCCCAAGTCCAAAGAGCGCAAAGTCATACTTCGCGGGATCCTTAGGATCAAACTTTCGGACCTCCGCCGTTAATTCTTGTACGGCTTGCCAATCAGCCTGTTTTCGCGAAAGCAGGCCTAACCTTGTTGCTACACGCTGCACGTGCACGTCTAAAGGCAGCAATAATTGACGTTTGTCAATTTTCTTCCACAGGCCAAAGTCAACCCCTTTCGCTGCTGGTCGTACCATCCAACGTAGGTACATATTGAGACGTTTACAGCTCGATTTGCGCGATGGAGTAGCCACATGTTTGCGGGTTCGATGAGGAGCATACTCCACATCGAAAAACTGATCGTGAAAATGCCTCAAGGCTCCTCCAACATCGATCGCATCACGGGCTAGACCGTCCGAGAATAGCGTTTCTAAACTATCATGTTGTCGGTAATGGCGTTGCAACCTGTCTAGGAAATACAGGGCATCAAGTGGCTGAAAGGTGCGATGTACGAAATCCTCAAATACTGCTCGGTCCTTCTCCTCATGGTTCATAATGAACTCATAGGGACTGTCTCCCATACGCTTGAGAAAAGCATTTGATTTGGCCAATATCGTTGGGCGTTGCCCCCAGGCAAAAGATGCTGCTACAAAGCCTGCTATCTCAATGTCCTGCTTTCGCGAAAACACGTGGGCAACCGATATGGGATCGACATCTATAAATGAAGGTCGTTCAAAACGTTGAACAAGTTCATCGAGATAGTCCCGGATTTTTTTTTGCTTTGTTGAAGCAGCGTTCTTGTTACTCACTACGTTTTGCCATTGTATTTGAACCAACACTGGGCGCCCCCCCCTTACACAAGTCTTACCTAAATGACGGCGACGCTAACCTACACCCTCCTTCTCGCTACTGCCCTACTCGCTCGTAAAGCCTACGAACAACTTACACAGAGTTAAATGGATATCCTTCAGCCATTGTTGAGCTGAACACCAAATAGTACTGGCCTTCCTCTATTGTTTCCTCGGAATATTCCTTGGTTCTACTCTTGAGAAGCACCCTTAAAATGCCCCTGAACGCAAATGCGCTTCAGGGTTTTCTTTTTTACGACCTTTGCAGCATGTCAGAAGCTCAACCCTTAGCGCACCTTACCCAGATAGACGAATCACTTGCTCGCTATGCCCAACAAATAGATGGTGCTATCGATGCTGTGCTCGATCAAGGAGTAACAAACTATCCTATTTTAGTTTGGCAACGTGGCGCAGACTTAGAGATAGGTGCACTCCTGATTGCTGAAGCTAATCCTGGGAACTGGGAGCTCCGAATGACTACCTTGGAGGAATTGGCGACAAAAAACATCATGCGCGCAGACCGTGTAAAAGGGTTTCGCGAAGTGTTTTCAGACGCAAGAAAACAGTACTGTCTCTTCGTTATTGGGGCAGAAGGTGCCCAATTTGCCTTCCGTCCGCGGGGTTAGGCATCTTATTTGCTTTTTGAAAGGTCCTATAACTAAGCTCGGATCTTATGCTTTTCACCTTGGATACTTCAAATCCTATGGCTCCAACTGCTTCGGAAGCAACCAATGCTAGCGTTGACACGCCGACCATACTCCTTATTGAGGACAACATGGCGGATGCTACCATTGTCGAAATTCTTCTAGAAGAGAGTGAGAACATCAATTGTAGGATTGATCATCAAATGACGCTAGGCCAAGGCCTAGAGGCTCTTGCAGGCAACATTGAATATGATGCGGTACTGCTAGACATGAATCTTCCTGATAGCCGTGGGTTTGAGACGTTGACTCGCGTTTTGGAAAAATTTCCAGACGACAACGTTATTCTTCTCACTGGTACTAAAGATCGTGAAATCGGTTTCAAGGCTGTAGAGCTTGGTGCCCAAGATTACCTCGTAAAAGGTGAGTTTGACTCTGACGAACTGGCAAAAAGCCTTCGTTTTTCTATCGAAAGAAAGAAAGTGATCAAGCGACTTGCACAAATGCAGAGACTTGCTCAGACCGGTAACTGGGAATTCAGACCAAATGACAATTACTTCTTCGCTTCACCAGAAGCATTGCGTATTGTTGGGGCTGAAGGAGGTTTAAACCTTTTTGATCAAGTTCAGCAGCCAGATTCTCCGTTTCACATCATCACCCAATGGCTAAAAAACAATAACGAAGGCAACGGCTGCTCTTGCACAGAAGAGATCAGCTTTGAGCTTGATGGCGTGAAGCGCTTTGCCTTAATAGAAGGAAACCATTCCGAGGTTGACGGGAAGATTTCTTGTCAAGGTATCATTCAAGATATCACAGATCGTCGAGTAGGCGAAGAACTGCGTAAAGCGCATGAGCTTTCTCAGCGATCTGCAAAAATGAAAGAGCAATTCGTAGCCTCCATCTCACACGAGATGAGAACGCCAATGAATGCAATTTTGGGCATGTCCAACATTCTAATCCAGATGGATCTGGAAGAGGAGCAGCATGGACTTGTCAACTCAATCAAACAATCGAGTGAAATCTTGCTTGGTGTTGTGAATGACATCCTTGAGATTTCGACCCTTCAGAATGGTAAAATCGTATTTGAGAATACGATGATTGATATCAATGAATTGGTAGACAACCTCTTTGATGTGATGCAGTACAAGCTGCAAGAAAAAGACCTGCTGTTCGAACGCACCATGCCGGACGACCTTCCGAACCTCCTTATTGGAGATAAGCTTCGTTTAAATCAAGTGCTGTACAACCTGGTCGGTAACTCGATCAAGTTTACAGATACAGGAGCGGTAGGACTTCACTTGGAGGTTCTTGAAAAGACAGCAACCGATGTTAACCTCAAGTTCTCTATTTCCGATACAGGTATTGGAATTCCAGCAGATAAGGTTGATACCGTTTTCGGAAGCTTTACACGCGTCCGTACCAAGGATCGAATCTTTGAAGGAACTGGCCTCGGTCTTTCCATTGCCAAGAACATTGTCGAGCAACTTGACGGAAAAATTGGAGCTACAAGTGTATTAGGCGAAGGTTCGACCTTCAGCTTTACGATGCGCTTTGGTATTGGCTCAGCAGATGCTGAAGCTGCACCTCCAACTGAACGCGAATACGAGATTGATCCGAATCGACCTATTCGCCTACTCCTCGCAGAGGACCACAAAATGAATCAATTGGTAGCTCGCAAGACGATCGAACGAGCCTATCCAAATATCGACCTAACCATCGTA
>JBGCGF010000093.1:0-5792 GCA_045110575.1 Saprospiraceae bacterium | reverse complement strand
CCTGCAGGCAACTCCGCCAATATTGCAACTGCCATCGGATACGACGCTCGCAACGCAAGCCTTGTTGGAGATCAATGCCGATAGCCTAGATCAATATCCTTTCCTATGGATGCCGCCTAGCGCTGTGGATTGTGCGGACTGTCCGAGTATAGCAGTGGTCGCAGGTTTTGCCGGAAGGCTACAAGTCGATATTGGAGAACAACCTTGTATCTCTAGCGCTCAAATCGACATTGAACGACAAGATAAAATCATGGAAGCCTTTAGTGCTCCTGATGCCTTTTCTCCTAACGGTGATGGGATCAATGACTTCTTTGAAATCGCTCTGCCTACGGGTGCAGAATTGCTTTCCTTCGTCATCTATAACCGATGGGGAACGCAGGTCTATGAGAGCACTTGCCCGTGTACTGTCAATCAATTTGGCCTCCTCGCTACTTGGGATGGAAATGAGCGTGGTACGCCGGTAAATCCTGGCGGCTTTGCCTATTTAGGTGAGATTCGATATGCTGATGGACGCGAGGAATTGGTGGAAGGGAGTTTGATTTTGGTAAGGTGATGCTATTTCTGCGCGTGTCCTGCGAACCAGTGGTTCGGCAGGACACGCGCAGGACCGCCCCAAACGCAAAAAGGCCTAGTACACGTGTATGTGTACTAGGCCCTTTCGACTTTTCAAAAGTCGATTTTTTAGAAGCGAACTTCCAATCCTGCCATGGCAAGTGAGAGGTTGTTGCCAACTTCAGACATGATGTGCACATGCGGTAGTACTTCAACCGAAACACCAAAGAAACCAATGGTGCTCATTTGTGTACGCGGTTGGCCGAATGGATTAGGACGCTCAGCGAGGTAAAATTCTTCGCTCTCAACAACAAGTCCTTCTGGGAAGTCATGACGGTACGTTGCCTTTACTGTATTGACACCGAGTTGGAGTCCACCGTAAAACTCAACAGGGCCTGTTCGGACGATTGTACCGCTCAGACGAGCGCCAACATGTGTTACATTACTGGTCATCCAGCTGGTTACCCCTTCAAAGTCATTGAATGGTTCGCTCGTGCTTTCGCTATTTGCGTAACCAAGACCTACAGCAATTCGATCGTTGAGGTAGTACTGAAAAGTACCTTGAATAACAGGTCGATCCTGTGAGCCACCAACTAGAAACGTTGGCATTAGGCCGACTCCTGCACTAACCACGAAACGGTCGTTGCGAGGAATAACTTTGCGTTGCTCCGGTTCGAGATCGCGCGATTCAGATTGCGCATTAGCAGTAAATGCACATAGTGCTAGTAGCGCAAATGCGCTGAGTGTGTGTAGTATTCTCATCTGTACGTTGTTCAAACGCGTTGCCGAAAAGGCAAAACACGCTTCTCCCATTTCCGTAGTAGAAATGGTTGTTATCGTACAAGTAGGCAAAGCCTAGGCCAGAAAATGCTAAATACTGGGTGGTTTTACTCTAAAACCCAAGCAGTTGAGTTGAATTGCTTCTGCATTCGAAGCTTCACTTCCTCTATTTCAGCTTCACTGCTGACGGAAAAAGTGGCGCCCACTCGGGTAAGGTCACCTGGTTGATCTACATAAGGAATCAACCCTGCTGCTGCAACTTTCTCCGTGAGTCGAGCTGCGTTATTTGTGTTACTGAAGCTTCCGAGAACGATGACAACATCGATTTCAGAAGTAGTGAACATGCTTTCGTCTTCTGATAAACCGGCTAAGCCAGCAGGATCGAAGGAAGGAACTACTTGAGTATCCCTAGATGAAGGAATCGCGCTCGAATGGTCGAACGGACCATTGTCTGGTATTGCAGACAGTTCTTCAGTTATCGACCCGATTGGGCTGTCATCAATAAGAGATGAATTATCGTAAGCGACCACCTCGTCAGTAGAGAACTCAGAAGGTGAGATTTCTCCAATTCGCTCCATGGGAAGATCTGCAGTTGTTGCTTCTTCTCGTGGGGACCGATTAAGTCTATCCTGATTTACAGTAACGGCTTTACCAGCGTTCGCGTCAATAGTTGAACTCCTGCTGAAAAATTGAATCGCGACGACGCCAAGCACAACAATAGCTGCCGCAGCGGCCATTGGCATCAATTTGCGTACAAACGAGTCTTTGGTTTTGGCGGAAGCTGAACCTTGACTCTTCGTGTCAATAGCGACGACTGGCGCAACTGGTGAATCGGGCAACGCACGCTTAGAGATAGGCTCTAAAGTAACGGTTTGACTCCCTGAGAATGCTGCTGCAAGTGCTGCTGTGTTTGACTCAAACGTGCACGTTCCTTCCGCCTTATTTGGCAAAAGAGTACCTAAATCACCCACCTGAATAGAATCTCCAGTGGTGAGGGCATCTAGCCATTTGTTCTCGATGTCCTCTGCCTCGAAGGTTGTTGCTCCTGTACTTACGAGTAAAGCGGCGAAGGTTTGAGCGTTTGGATCTTCTTCTGAATCCCATCGGACTTCAAGCCTCGGAGCCTCGACACGGCGAGCGCCATGATCGATACGCGCAGAGATGTACACCCCTTCGATGGTTCCGAAACCAGGGAGGGTGAAATGCTGTCCGTCAACTAATGCTGCGGCTGCAAGCGATCGTGAAAAGGCGTCCATGTGATGCAAATCTAAAGATTACCAGATTTCAGGGATACGCAGGCTTTACACATTGGGTTGCGGTAATGGTTAACAACTTGATAGAGATATGGGACGTGAGATGTGAGACTTGGGAGCTGAGACGTGGGATTTGAGATAGAAATAGCGCCTTAAATCATATCAATTCTCAATTAGTGAAATCTGACAAGAAACACATCAGGCAAGTTGTTTCTTTGCGGCATGAGTGGTACTCCCCTATTGAAGCGTGATACGTCAGCTAAACTTTTCGAAGAAGCAAAGCACCTCTTCCCTGGAGGAGTGAATTCACCGGTGCGTGCGTTCAAAAGTGTGAGTGGACCGCCGGTTTTTGTCGACCGCGCAGATGGCTGTCATTTGTATGATGTCGACGGAAATAAATTTATAGACTTCTGTTGCTCATGGGGTCCGATGCTGTTGGGCCACAATAACCCAGCAGTTCGTGAAGCTGTAATCGCTGCCGTTGAAAAGGGAACCAGCTTTGGTACACCTACTGCTTCTGGCAACGCACTTGGCAAGTTGATTCTTGACAATAACCCGTACATCGACCGCATGCGGTTTGTGAGTTCAGGAACCGAAGCAGTGATGTCTGCCATCCGATTGGCGCGTGGATATACCAACCGTGAATACATCATCAAATTTGAAGGATGCTACCACGGCCACGTCGATTCATTGCTTGTAAAAGCAGGGAGTGGCTTGATCACTTTTGGTGAGAGTAGTTCGGCAGGAGTACCTGCAAGTTTTGTGGAGAAGACGATCGTTTTGCCGCTTGGCGATGCTGAAGCACTGCACAAGACATTCGAAGAAATGGGCGATAAGATTGCCGCCGTGATTATTGAGCCGATACCAGCCAACAACGGACTACTCCTTCAAGACAAGAGCTTTTTGGAGTGCCTACGTATGCATTGCTATGGACACGGTGCACTTCTCATTTTCGACGAGGTGATCTCTGGTTTCCGAGTAGGCTTCACTGGAGCAGCAGGACACTATGGCATCCAACCAGATATCATCACCTATGGTAAAATCATCGGTGGAGGAATGCCGGTCGGTGCCTATGGCGCCAAAGGAGATATCATGGAAAGTGTCGCTCCGGAAGGTCCAGTTTACCAAGCTGGAACATTGAGCGCAAACCCAGTCGCTATGGCAGCTGGATATGCGACTTGCCAGACGGTTTTGAAGCCTGGCGTATACGAGGATCTTCGAAAAAAGACGGTCGACTTTGCTGCCGATATACAAGCGCACGCCGATGAAAAAGGCTACGAACTAACCGTTCCTAGTATCGGAAGTATTTTCTGGTTCTGCTTCAGCCGTGAGCGTATTTATCGAGCGGATCAAATCAATCCAGCAGGAATGGAGCGCTTCAAAGTGATGCACCACGAACTCCTTCAGCGAAGCGTTTACCTAGGCCCTAGTGGCTATGAGGTAGGGTTTGTCAGTACAGCACACACGCCTGAAGTTTTGGCGGAAGCTGCTGTGCTCATTAAGGAGTGTATGGACATTGCTTTTGCATAAAACAAAAAGAACCGTCAAATCCTTCGATGACACTTGATTGAACGTAGGCTTAAATGCCTGCTTTCAATTTTATGTTTTCGGTAGATCTGACGGTTCAATTATTCCGCAGGACAATCCATTTCCTTACACCAACTCCTTAGCGCCAGCGAGCGCCGCATCGAGTTGATCTACTTTACTACCGCCAGCGGTTGCAAAGAAGTCTTGGCCACCGCCACCGCCACCAATCTTAGCCGCGAGTTGCTTGACGATTTTGCCCGCGTGCAGATCTGTTGTTTCTGTCAATGACTTGCTGATCGTGACGAGCACCTGTGGTTTGCCGTTGCTAACGATACCTAGGATAATAACCGCCGGAGCGAGTTTCTCTTCGAGCTGGAACGCAAGTCCTTTGGCTGCTTTGCTGTCGTCGATTGGAAGCTTAGCAGAAAGAAATTTGAAGCCGTTGTGATCGATTGCTTGCTCTGCGAGAGCGTCACCTAAATTGGCCGCTTCTGCTTGCTTGAGGCGATCAACTTCTTTGCGAAGGTTCTTAGCTTCTTCCTGCAACGCCTCAACCTGTCCGACAATGTCTTTCGGGTTTTTGAGTGCCGCCTTTAGCGCGCCGAGTGTTGTGATTTGCTCGCTTACGTAAGCATCTGCACCGACACCCGTAACGGCTTCGACACGACGAATTCCTGCGGCAACGGCGCCTTCGCTCGTAAAGCGGAATTGACCGATACTGCCTGTATTAGACACGTGCGTTCCTCCACAGAGCTCTCGGCTGAAAGCTGGATCGAAGGTGATCATACGCACCACATCGCCGTACTTCTCACCGAACAACATGGTTGCACCGGCAGCTTCAGCTTCAGCAATCGGAATTGCACGATTTTCTTGAAGCGCGATCGTCTGACGAATACGTTCGTTGACCATGACCTCAATCTTCGCCAACTCATCGTCACTCACCTTAGAAAAGTGGCTAAAGTCGAAACGCAGGTAGTCTCCGTTTACCAAGCTACCTCGTTGTTGAACGTGATCGCCTAGCACCTCGCGAAGTGCAGCATGAAGCAAGTGAGTAGCACTGTGGTTACGCTCAGTATTGTCACGTCGCGTAACGTCTACTTGCGCCGTTGTTGCGGCTTCTGGGTTACTTGGAAGCTTATCGACGCTTAATATGATGAGGTCGTTTTCTTTAGTTGTGTTGAGGACCTTGATGGTCTCCTCCCCTACTTTGAGGGTTCCACGATCACCAACTTGGCCACCACCTTCTGCATAGAACGGTGAGGTCGAAATGACGACTTGGAAAGTCTTGCCTTTTTTGGTCTTCACCGTACGCTGACGAAGGATTTGGACACCCTCAGCTGAGAGTTGATCGTAGCCTACGAAGTCCGGTTGACCTTCTTGAAGGATGTTCCAATCTCCAACGCTACGCTCTCCTGCGGCACGGCTTCGCGTTTTTTGAGCTTGCAAAGCTTTCTCGAATCCGCCCATATCCACTTTCACATTACGCTCAGAGGCGACGAGTTGGGTAAGGTCGATAGGGAAACCAAAGGTGTCGTATAGTTCAAATGCACTTTCGCCATTGATGTCACCAGCTTCCGCCAAAACATCAAGTCTGTCGAGACCAGAACTGAGTGTTCTTAGGAATGAACGCTCCTCTTCTAGAATGACCTTGGTTACGAATGCTTCTTGCTTTCCTAGCAC
>JBGCGF010000092.1:0-49282 GCA_045110575.1 Saprospiraceae bacterium | reverse complement strand
TGTGCTTGGATACTTGTTTAGCAACAAGTTCTCTATCTATTACGCCAAGTAATTGGCAAAGAAGACTTACTTTCATGGTGAGCGCGAGGTGTGAGGTGATAGCACCCTAAACTTAGGGAACTTCTACTCGCGCTCATCTTTTAAATACGCTCAGTCAAATCATTGTTTTGGACAGGTGTGGGTCGGCTTATTTGATGAGTTCTATTTTGATTCAAATGATGAGATAACCCTACAAATTTCTCATCATCAATCGATTCCCGTTACCATTTCACCTTATAAAAATGGAAAGCGAAATGGTAGGCAGTTATGGCTAGATTCGAAAGGCCGAGTAACAAAGCAAATAGAGTATCGAGCAGGGATCAAGCACGGCGAAAGAGTCAACTATGATTCTTTAGGCAATGTGACGGAGGTGGCAAACTTTAAAAATGGACGCGAGACCACACTTTACTCCACATCGATCTTTGCGCCAAAAGTTGATGGCTTTAGTAAAGGGCATCATGCTCAATCTAGTCCTAACGGTACAAAAATTTGGGAAGGCGAGTACTGGATGGGCTACCTAGTTGGCGAGTACGTTAACTACAGACCCAACGGTAGCTACAGTATCAGTTACTATCCCACCGATCATCAAACAATACTCCAAGTCTGCAATAACGATGGCCCAATTAAAATAGAATCCTACGACAAAGAGGGGCAATTGACGATGATGTTTCCAGAATAGTAGATGTAGTCAGAATTTGTGGTCCGACCGTTTTACGGTCGACCGTAAAACGGTCGGACCACACCACTTCCCTACTTCTTCACCCTAGCCCACAACGCAGCAGCACAAGCAACAGCGACAGCAATGCGAATACCACCTGCGCCCATCTGGCCATAAAGCATATAGCCCACGCCAAACAGCGTTGCATACGTCATTGCTACACCAAGGATTGCATTAAGGATTTGACCTCCAAGATTACTCGTCTCTGCTGTTGCGAGCTCTGAACTTTCAAACTGCTTCCACCCCATCATAGGAGGCGCAACTTGCTTCACAAACGATTGAAGTACGGCAGAATCTGTCTGACGTCATCAAATTTAACCTGAGCAGAAACAAAAAGACCTAACAGAGGTCACTACATTCAAAAGTAGAGTTCTTGAGAAATAGTGGAAGCAGCCAAAATGCCACTTCAAGGAAGTCAATGAATCAAAACTGGTTTTGAATAAACTCCTCCCGATACAAACCATACCTGCACATTGTATAAGCCAGAAGCAAGTCCACCTGGGAGAGGTAAGCGCACATCTCGAACGCTCAGCGCTGAATATTCAACAACTTGCCGACCAGAAATATCAAATACCCTAACCGCCGACATTTCATCAGCTGCAGAAATTTCGAAATATGTAGCAGCTGGATTAGGATACAAGTTAAAATCAAAACCTGGCCCCTGTTCAACTACTGAAACCACAAATGGACTTTCAAATGCACCAATATCTACAGCTGCACCTTGTATCCGATCTTCGCCATATACATCCTGCGTTGTAGTTACTACAGAAGATTGTCCTGCGTCTACAAGGATGCTAAAACTAGAAGGAATAAGTTGATCAATCATCGTCTCATCTATCCGAATCGTTGAGTCCAGCAAAGGAAAAAGCTTAGAATTCAACTCAACCCCGCTCCCGCTCAAATCATCGCATTGACCACAGTCAAAGCTACGGTAGGAATTATGAAAACGAGGAGAAGGTGCATTCCCTAAAAATAAAGACCTCGCATTAAAGCGGTCATTTAAATTACTCCTTACGACAACACTATTGTAAATATCTAATTGCTTGCCTACCTGCAAATCAAAAAATTCATTTTGGTAGAATGTACAATTGACGACTTCGTGCATAGTTTCATTAAAATTACTCCCAAATGAAGTTAGCAGGCCATCCGCATTTTGTAAAATCACAGAATTTGTTAACAATAATGTATCTGCGGCTATAACACAAGCTCCAAAAAATGCATTGTTATTAATAAACAGACAGCGATCAATTTCTACACTATTAAGAAAAGCGGTATACACTCCACCTCCGCCACCAGAACCCGTTTGAACGCCCCCAGTAGTGGTTATAAAAGTATCCATAGCAATGTTTCTTGCAAAGAAGCCCTCCAATATTGATAAGCCTCCACAATAATACAAGCCTAGGCTTGCTGCCCTAAACATGGCTCTATTATCTACAGAATATACGTAGCCAATTCTTGTGGTCTCTGTGCCATAAATTTTCACTGCACCGTAACCTCCAAATCTCCCATAGTTTAGATCAATACTAAAACCATTTCGTTCAATGAAAACTGAGTCCAATGTTAGTTCCTTAAATCCGAATAGATTGACATTACTAAAAGTATCAATAACTACAGAGTCAGGACTCACATATTTAAGACCAATTACAGAAAGTTTTTGAAGACTCAAAGACCTGCCACTACCGAAAACCTTAAAGATCGTCCTTCCATCTAAAGACTCCCCATCAAATGAAGAAATTTTCAGTTGGCTACCTAAAACTGCTTGAAGCTCGCCCTCAATGAGAACGTGTGCAGATGAATCTACAATCCAAACAGAAGATTCACTCAGCTGCAGAACAACATCTTCGAATATGCTGACAGAGTCTTTCCAAAATATTGTATCCGCAGTAATCACTCCTTGATTCACCACAGTATCCTGTAGCCTTAGAGACGAAGCCCTAGCTGTTGAGCAATTTAGTGCTAGGAATACGAGTAGCATACCTTGTACTAAAATTGAACCTAATTTCATTTAGTTTCTATTAAAAAAAACTCTACTAGTTAGAGTAATAAAGAGTTTAACTTATTCGCTACAAAAACACCTCATAAAGCAGAATAGTATAGAACGCACCACATTTAAATCTTTCGAGTAGACAAGAGCTTCGAAAGCTCCAAATAAAACTAAGTACTCAAGGGAAAAACTAGATCTCTTCTGCGCCCCCTCCTACTTCTTCACCCTAGCCCACAACGCAGCAGCACAAGCAACAGCGACAGCAATGCGAATACCACCTGCGCCCATCTGGCCATAAAGCATGTATCCCACGCCAAACAGCGTCGCATACGTCATCGCCACACCAAGGATTGCATTAAGGATTTGACCGCCAAGATTACTCGTCTCTGCTGTTGCGAGCGCTGAACTTTCAAACTGCTTCCACCCCATCATAGGAGGCGCGACTTGCTTCACAAACGATTGAAGTACGGCTGGATCTGTAGGACGTGTCAAGAAGGTCACCGCTACCCAACCAACAGTGGTTATCGCTACTCCAATTAGCAACTCGACGTGGCCTTCTAGAGGCGCGCCGCCGATCGCTTCGTGGATCTTTGCGAAGTAGATCGCAACCAAGAAACTGATCAACATACCAGCTAACTCACTGTACGCATTGATACGCCACCAGAGCCAACGAAGGATGAAAATGAGTCCAGTACCCGCACCAATCTGAAGAATGATATTGAAGTTGTCCAATGCAGACTCAAACTGCAAGGCAGCTAGTGCAGCCAAGACCATAAGTCCGACAGTAGCAATACGACCGGCCCAAACCTGCTCCCCTTGGGTAGCGTCTGGCTTCATAAAGCGAACGTAAAAATCATGTACCAAGTAACTAGAACCCCAGTTAAGGTGCGTACTCAAGGTGGACATGAGTGCAGCTATCAAACTTGCAACGACAAGCCCCAATAGACCTGCAGGAAGTAACTTCAACATGATAGGATAACCAAGGTCGTTCTTGATCTGGTTCTCCGCCAACTCAGGGAATGCTTCGCGCAAATCAGAAAGCTCTGGGTACATCACCAAACTCGCCAAGGCGATCAAAATCCATGGCCAAGGACGGAGTGCATAGTGCGCAATGTTAAAGAGGAACGTTGCTCCTAAGGCGTTATTTTCATCCTTCGCGGCAAGCATGCGCTGCGCGATATAGCCTCCACCACCAGGCTCTGCACCTGGATACCAACTCGCCCACCATTGCACCGCAAGCGGCACAAGTAGCAATGGAACGTACATTTTAGGATCGTTCAAGTCTGGAAGCATCGAAAGCTTACCGACAACGTTCGGGTGCGAAACCAACTCTGCAAGTCCTCCGATCTCGGGCAAGCCCAAGACATAGAAACATGCCCAAATCGAACCTGCAATCGCAAGACCGAACTGAAAGAAGTCCGTAAGGATCACACCTCGCAATCCACCCAAGGCTGAATAAGCAACCGTAATGACACCTACAATCAGCAAGGTCTCGACTGGACTCAAGCCTAGCAAAGCTGCGCTCAGCTTGATACCGGCAAGACAGACCGCCGCCATTACGAGCACATTGAAGACCACACCTAAGTACAACGCACGGAACCCACGCAAGAACTTAGCTACCGGTCCACTGTATCGAATCTCGTAAAATTCGAGGTCCGTCATGACACCAGATCGACGCCAGAGCTTAGCGTACACAAACGTGGTGAGCATACCCGTGAGCAAGAACGCCCACCAGACCCAGTTACCACTAACGCCGTTGGTACGGACGATCTCCGCGACGAGGTTAGGCGTATCTGCAGCAAACGTAGTTGCCACCATAGAGATTCCAAGCAGCCACCAAGGCATGCTTCGACCGCTAAGGAAAAAGTCACTGCTGCTCTTGCCTGCCTTTCGACTTGCAACTACACCAATAATTAAAGAGACGACAAAGGAGCCGATAATGATTGCCCAATCGAGTGTGCTTAAACTCATGCTGTGAACTTACTAGAAGATGACCGTCTGTTCGCCTGCCGTTAATAATTTGTCTTTCCCGTTCCATTCGATCACCCCGCTCGTATTTTCAGGTAATGAAATCTCAGCTATGAGCCCGCTTTTCCCTTTGCGTTTGTACATCACTTTTATCGGACCTGACCGATGCGCTATTGTAGCAGAGAACATTTGCAATTCCCCAAGTGACGGTCTGATTATCACCTCTTTAAAGGCTGGACTTGCTGGTCGCACGCCAGCAACCAGACTTAGCAAATGGTAGTTTGGTGAAGCACTCCAAGCGTGACAATCACTGCGGGTTTCTTCAGGCTTTTCAGCAAAGGTCTTTAGATCGAGGTCGAGCATATCTCGCCAAGGTTGTAGCTCCTCGAAGTAGCGATCACCCAATCCAACAGCTTGCATCGCTTCGAACAAGTAGAATTTGTAGTAGAAAGTGGCCTGAATGAGGTCATCACGCTCTAGGGTTTGCTCGATCAACTTGCGACGCTCCTTTTTCGAAAGAAACTTCGGTGCATCTACACTTGCAAGCACAGCCATAACCTGCGTGTGCTGCGAATACCCGTTCGCACCTCGTAAGTCCGGGAAAAGCCCAGTGTCTTTGTGCTGAAGCTTCTTAATGGTTTCGAGAAGCTTCATCCTTCTCGTGTGGAGGGTTTTGGCGAAAGCTTGACTCTTGGAATCAGACTGCCAACGAAAAATCTCCTCACTCAAACGAAGCGCGTAGGCATACTGAAGCGTAAGCAGCAGACTATTCCCCTCGATGTCCTGAGGAGGCACGCCACCTTCTCTGCGTTCATTATCCCAAGGCCACTCCTCGGTCCAATCGACGAAATTCCACCAATCCGTTCGCTCGAGTAGACCGTAGCGATTAATGCGCGCATCGTACCAATCCAAAACACCGAGAACTCCCGGCAACATTTCCCTTACAAAGCCAGGATCATTGCGATGCATAGCGTAATCATACACCATCGTATTCCAAAACAGCGAGTACGGCGGAATCACCTGCAACTGGCTACTTGGATAGCGACTTTGCGTCAACCCAAAGTACATCCGAGACTGGTCAAAATCTTTGATCGCTCGACGCATCAATCGATCATCTCCAGATACGTAGAGACTAATCAACGCCTGAATTCTTGTATCCCCGACGTACTGCAGCTGCTCATAATACGGGCAATCCATGTACGTCTCGTGCGCACAAAGTTGAGCGGTGCGCCACCCTACTCTCCAGATGTCGTTGACCTGAAAAGTATCCGTGCCATTGACACTTACTGAAGCCTTCTGCTCAAAAGGGTAGCCGGTCTCCTGCGCATGCATTCCTCCTATGAAAAGCGTGTCATCACCCGTTGTAATGTCGATCTGTATGTATCTGTAAGCTCTGTACCAAAGCGGTTCGTAGGTCTCGTAGGCGCCGCCGTTGGGTAAGTAAACATCCTTGTGTCCGAGCATCGTTTTACCTTCGATTTCACTGCGATTGCCCTTCGTCCCATCACCATCTACAAGCGCTTCTTGATACATGACTTCTATCCGGGAACCTCTGCCTTTACTCGTGGTGAGCTTCGGATAAGCGATGCGCATTTCGTCGCTTTCCAGCAAAACCGATGCGGTTGTATTTGGAGCAACGAAGAAGTTCCTGAGATACGGCCTTTTACTCTTTTTAGTGATCCCTTTACTTCGACGCACCTGTCCCCACGGTTGCTCATAGGTGCGCATTTTTGGTATCTCCCGCCGCACCAAGAATCGAGTTCCTGCGGTTCCTACACCATATCCGTTGCCTTTGTTTTCAGCAGCCTGCCCTGAGCTTGTCGAACGGGCTAAAACCCATTGAAAGCGGGTCGTATCCTCTGCTCCAATTTTCCAACCCCAAGGATATTTAGTTCCGTCTATACGATCACCAGGTCCGACTACGGCATAGGTCTTTTTGATGAGTTCGGTCGCAACTTCAGGCTGATAAGCTGAAATGCGAAGGACTTGCCAGGTGGAATTTGTGTTGAGGCGAGCTTTTAAGCATGCTTCAACTTGATGACACCACATTTGGTCATCTATTCCGTTCCTCCTTTTTGCTCGTTGCGGCAGGACTTCTAGGATAAAGCTAGTCCCCAAGCTCATCTGAGCTAAGGGCGTATGATCCCCAAAATTCCAGACCGTGGCCGATATCGTATTCTCTCCTCGTTTTAGGAAAGGCCTAATGTCGATCTTTTCATAACGCCAATGCAATAAATCACCTCTCGCTGGTCCCCGGGAAACTTCTTTACCGTTCACATACAAGATGTAGCGTTGATCAGCTGAGACACGAACAAAAACCTTACGATTTGAACTCCAAAAACGAGACTCTGCCTCATCCTGTGGTAGAGGTTTCAGGTAAGACAAATCCGAATTAATTCCTGCTGGAAAGCAATTTGTAGTGCTTTGAATCAAGTTACTTCGAAGTGAGTTGCCCCCCTTCACAGTGTCTATCGACTTTCCAAACTGAAACACCTTTCGAAAATGATAAACTCCATACTCCGTCCCGCTCTCCGTCGGGTGTGTAATCCACGAAGCCTCCCAGCGATCAGGATCGGATTGGGCTTGAGTAGTAAAGGAAAGGGATAGAAATACAAAGGATAAGAGTGCGCTTGTGGCGAGTCGCAGATATTGGAGCATGGTGTAAGTAACGAAAAGGCGGGACTGTGACGTGTGCACGCGTGTGCTGTGAACCACTGGTTCGCAGTAAAAAATTTATTGCGGAAGTAACGAAAAGGCGGGGCTGTGTTGTGTGCGCGCGTGTGCTGTTAACCACTGGTTCGCAGTAAAAATATTACTGTATAAGTAACGAAAAGGCGGGGCTGTGTTGTGTGCGCGTGTGTGCTGTGAACCACTGGTTCGCAGTAAAAATATTACTGCTACCGCTGAATGAATTCCGATGCGCAAGCGTTACTGCATATCCTATATGCGAGCGTTACTGCGAACCAGTGGTTCGCAGTACAGGAGTTGAGCGTAGCTAAACTCACGCCCAACGCTTGCCAGGATTCACCAACTTCTTCAAGATCTTTTGGCCCTCTCTTTTAGCAATTGTCGTTTTCTTAATTCCGTGCAGTTGATCGCTGGCATAGCGATACGCCTTCTTGAAATCGACAATCGGATACGGGTAGGTGACTCCAAGCTCGACGCCTGCAAGCATTAAACTCATGGGAGGAGCTTCTGCGGGAGCATGGATATCAACGCTTTCAAGAGGCGCTAATTCGGGCACCCATTTCCTGATGAATTCCCCATCTGGATCATGCTTCTTGCTGTTGAGCGCAGGATTGTATATCCGGATGGTATTGACGCCCGTAACACCTGCCTGCATTTGAATCTGTGGGTAATGGATGCCAGGCTCATAATCCAACCAAAGGCTTGCGAGCAAGTGCGCACAAGGTTGCCATGGCTGCCAAAGGATCTGCATCCAAAAACTAGTGACCATGGCCCGCATCCGGAAATTGAGATACCCTGTGGCTGTTGCGCAACGCATCACTGCATCTACAAGCGGGAAGCCGGTTTGGCCCGTTCGATACGCTTCGAAGAATTCAGCATTATACTCCTGCTCTAACGTGTCATAAGCCGCATTGAGGTTAGAGATTTCGTAAGCGGAATGACTCTCAAATTTTTGGATGAAATGATCTCGCCACCGAAGTCGACTTAACGCAGAAACATAATTCCGACTTGGCTTCTTGCCTGCTTTCCAAATGGTGACCTGAAAGACCTCTCGTAAAGAGATGTTACCCCAAGCCAAATATGGACTCAAGCGAGAACAGCTCATTCGTGCCGCAGCAGGTTTACTGATGTTCGCTTGATATTTGTTGATTCGCCCCCCATGGAAAGAGGCTAAATATCGTTGCGCAACTGAAGGACCTCCAGGCTGAAAGAGTGGATCATCGATCAGCCATTCCTCTGGGAGTTGGTGTAATGACCTGAAGACTTGGATAGCATCATTGATTGCTTCGGATCCGGCAGAGCCAGTTCCGCTAACTAGTGGGATTGCGGAAGCAAAATCAGGCTGTAACGGCGCACTTGACATGTAAGCATTCCAACTCGACTTCCACGTTTTACGACTTCGCAAGCCACGCGTGATGCTAGAATAGCGGCTCTCAATCCATTTGACGCCATAATGCTTGAACCACTCAGCCATCTTTATATCTCGTCGATAGGTCCAATCGATTCCGACTTCTTGGTGCGAGAAGACTTGTTTTACCGAAAGGTGCTGATTCAAAAACGAGAAGACCTCCTCAACTTCAGCATAAAAATCGATCACCTCCAGCCCATAGCGTGAGAGAGTCGCATTCATATCTGCAAGGCTCTGTCGAATGAAGCGTGCATGACGGACATCATAATCGGGTTGTTCCCAAAGCTCGGGTTCCCAGATATACAGGATCAACAAAGGGTTCCCCTGCAGAATCGCTCGCTGCAAGGGCTCGTGATCAGTGAGACGCAGGTCACGCTTCAACCACACAATATTTACTTCCGCTTTAGAGATAAACAACAATTTTTGAAGTCACCAAAACAACATACACACGTCTTTCATATTGCAAATCGACTCAATAGCAATACACTACGTATCTTCCTGACATGAATACGCTTAAAGAAATGCGATGGAGGCGTCTGAACGGACAAACAATCGAAGGCGATTTGGTTGCAGCAGTCGAACGCACAATTATCCGAGAAAAAGAGGCAGGCCACAAACTTAAAGTTTGCATCGGGACGGACTCTCAAAAACGACGCGAACTTATAGAGTTCGCCACTGTGATTGTTTTTGTGCGCGAAAAGAAAGGTGGCTTTATGTACCTCACCAATTATAACATGCCTGCCAACATGAGCATCAAAGAGCGCATGATCTTGGAGGTAGGTCGGTCGGTTGAAATAGCTTACAACATTTGCGATCTCTTAGACAAATATGACGTCGAACTCGAAGTGCACGCCGACATCAATACTGACCCTAGCTTTAAGAGCAACAAGGCACTTAATGATGCGATGGGTTACATCCTAGGCATGGGTTTCGTCTTCAAGGCCAAGCCAGATGCGTACGCGAGTTCATCCTGTGCAGACAAAGTGGTAAGGTGAGCTGAGGTAACCGACGACCTTACTGGCCAAGCATAAGTACTGATCGAATCTGACGCTTACCTGTTAGGGTAATTACCTCTATCCTGTATAAGCCCTGCGCTGGTAATGAGAGTTGAATTTCCGTGCTTTCTGATTGTGTTTCAAGTATAAGCTGACCAATGCTATTGAAAATTGATGCATGCTTGATCGACTCAGAGGCCACAATGTTTAGGCGTCCAGTTTTAGTTGGATTTGGAAAAACTGATAGGCCAAATTGATCGCCTAACCCTTTGGTAGAACTAACCATAGTCGTAACAGACCCCATTACGTCTTCGACACAATGGTTAGCATCTGAAATCACAAAAGAAACCGTCGATGTATCCGAGAATGCGGATCGACGAGCCCCTTGAAGTCCATCCGTCCAACTGATGGAAACACTTCCACTGCCTCCGGTGATCGCTACAAAAATGCTGTCAGCGATGTAATCGATTGTAAAACTCAAAGGCTCAGGATCACTCACTTCTATCTTTACAATCTCTCCTCGCCATGAGCAACCATCTGTTTCATCCCGAATGCGCTGCAACCAAGGACTATGCGTGCCAGCCCAAGAGACGCCTTGAAAATAGTGGACGCCTTCACTTAGATCACTGCCGGCAACAAGGGTTATCGAATCAAGAGACGAGCTATGAGACCAAAGACGAACCAGTGATGAATCTTCCTTGAAAAAAACGCTTGAATTTGGCGCGTTTGAGAAAGACAACCAACTTGTATTGTTATAGTCCAAGCTTGCCGATAAGCCTAATCCTGGCAGCAGTGTGAGTGAGTCACCTATACATAAAAGCGTATCGATCGCAGGGTAATTGAACATTGAGCTTCTACACGTGTCAGCATCTATATACTGAACACCCAGGCTGAGTCTAGATCCAAGTTTATGCTGATCAATGACATAGGCACTGTAAGTACTATCGGCATTTAGAAAGATTGTTGACTTGACGGTATCTAGTCCAATTGCTCCAGCCGACCAAGTTGTAGTTATAGAACTAACTGCATCACAGGCTAAACCTTCAAAAAACGCTATTCCGGCTTTTGGAAGTCCTCCCTGAAGTAGTGAGTCTGGCTCTCCGACTAGACTCAGTTCGTAGCGACCAGACTGAATAGGTTGAAATTCAAGCCACCTTCCGCCACCATTAAAGTTGATGCCGTAGTCTTTTCCTTTTATGACACCAATTTCTCTTGATAGGAATTCAAGATCAGCAGGCGGATCCGTTTGCAAACCAAGACGCGTATCTATGATCGTGCGTAAGCCAGAAGCAGAGGTAAAGAGACTGTCGAGAACGTAAGGAGAATCACAGGTCCTTCCAGGTAGCTCTACCAACTCACAGCTATCAAAGCTGAAAGCACTTAATGTGTCTTGTGTGGCGCCACTTTGCCATTGCCTATATCGATCACCCTGAAGATTGGCAATCCAGCAATCTGTGCTTATTAAAGGTTCGAATTCACCATTTACGGCAATGCGGAAGTTTGTACGAGCCATATCTGGCCACCAAGCTGTACCTCGAAATAATCCACCACCAGTATTATATAATGATGTTGTATCGATAGCTGTCTGCATTCGATCTGTTGTCCGCAGAAGTTGGACTAGATCAGTATCAGCTAGGTTTCTCCCATCAAATAAAAAATCGTGTTTGTAATACAAAGCACCGAAATCACTCTCAATTTGAGTTCGAGCATCGCTAAAGGTTGGCTGTATAAATGGAATCTTGCCGTCTAGTCCGATCCAAGAAGAATCGGGAAGCATGCCCATGGCTTGCCATTCCATAGCTGTACCAGATAGATCGTCATAGGCGATGTATAGATCTGGCCCGGCGTGGTTTTTTTTGATGTGTTTTATAACATAAAGGCCATCTCCAACACTTGTCCCATTAATCGGCGCTCCTTCGATCATTAATGTATGATATCGATCATGCTTCGTATTCAACAGTAGTGGACCAAAACGCCCTACAAAATTTGTATCTGAGCCTATAAATGGATTGATCGGAAAACGGAAATTTCCAGTATCAAGTGGCACAGCAGAAAACCGAGGTGTTTGTTTATAACAATAAGCAATTAAACTATCTCCAACGCTGCCGCCTTTAACTCTAACTATTAATTCTCTTAGCGGCCATTTTACTGTAGACACGCTTATATATTGCCCAGCCAAAGTATCTGAGGAAAGATTCATCCAACCATTTGGTGCTCCAAAAGAAGAGGAAAAAAGTGCTGTAAATTCTGGATGCTCGAAATAAGGCTCACTAAGTGAATCATTACTTATATTTTGGAATGGACCGTGACGATTTACCCATTCCGTCTTGCCAAAAGACCATGAACCACGCATTAAACGGTTATGACCTCTCAACTGGAAATCAGAAAAGATATGGACCGAATTCCCGGGTTCACACATCCGATCAAAGCTAGGATCGTTATTTATATACAATTCAGAACGAAAGGTCCCATCTGAGTATTCATTTCGTAAAGTATCAAATTCAATGAATCTATAATCCTGTAAAGTGTCATTCAATATACAATTATCATAACCATAATTTTTAGTACGGAATGGAAAACTTGCTGAAATAGCTTCTAAATTTTGAATGAGCGTATTCGCCGTATCAATGACAAGCCCTAGATCACAAGAGTAAGATCTAGGGGTAATAATTATGCGAGTATCAACAGCAACAGCTCCTAGAGTGATTAATTGCGTAGCACCTTCTGGAACCCAAAAGGTTGCAGCAGACCCTTGGCCTAGTCTATCGCTTTGGTGCGAGATTAATTCAACCTGGGGATCTAAATCAAAACTGAAGGATGAAAGGCTTTTTACTCCGATCAACGTCTCTTCGATCTCTACATCAAAAAAACTATTAACTATTGGAGACAGGCTAATTCCTTGACTATCAGAATTAGAGTTAAAAACTGTATCAATGTTTGAATCTACAACAATAATTTGTGCGCAAACGCTAGAAAAGTGCGCTTGCACTACTAATAGTAGTGCAAGCGCTGGAATCAATTTAATTAACTGCATGGACCATAACCATTGAACCCAGGGTCTGTACAAGGATCGAATGGATCATCTGGGGAACCTGTTGCATTATTGTAAATGAGATTGCAATCTGCATCCAAATCCAAGCACTCTTTATATGAAGTTTCACCACAAATAGTGCTATTGGTTATATTCCAACAAACCTCATTTCCCCCGCAATCAAGGACCACTTGAACATTAGGATCAGCTGGTGCGGTTATACTGGCGACCCAACATAGGCTAGATTCGGCTGGAAATGAAAAAGGCTCAAAACCAAAGTTCGGATTGGATACTTGATCACTCATTGAATTATAGACTAGGCCACCTTTACCTACAGGGTTAAGAATTGGATCATATTGTTGCCCATTGTAAGCATAAAGTTCAATGTGCCAGCCAGACGTTCCGTTATTTGGCCCTAGTCCATCTGGGTCAGACCAAATGATTGTACAGCCACAGTCAGCGTTGCGATTTTCTAATGAAGTTGTACCAGAAATCTCTAAAGGAGCATCGTCCTGAAGAGAAGTGAATGAAGTATCCTTTTCACAGGAAGCGAGAAACATCACAAAAAGTGAAGCAAGTGCTATTGAAAAATAGCTTCTAACAGAAAAAATACAAGAGTAGAACATACTTATGTGTTTGGTTAAAGAATTAAATTACTAACGTGAATATAAATGAAAATTCTGATCTACTCATAATTTTAACGCTTTCGAACAGTTTTTCCATCAAAACTTCAATTCACTCTTTTAAGAGGATTTTCAATCTTTAAAGTTCATCCTGTGCAGACAAAGTGGTAAGGTGAGCTGAGGGTAAGGCCTTTTTCCTGCCGACAAGTCGTGTAGTTTTGCAGCCATTCAGCACGACTATGGTACAGATTTTCATTACAGGAGGCACCTTCGACAAGGACTACAACTACATCTCTGGCAAGCTAGAATTTGGTGAGACAAGCGTCAACCAAATGCTAGAACGTGGACGATGTACCGTGCCGCACAACGTGCGCACACTTATGATGATCGACAGTCTAGAAATGACCGATCCTGACCGTGAAATCATAGCGCACAATGTTATGCGCTGTGAAGCAGACCATATCGTGGTGACCCACGGTAGTGACACCATGGTAAAAACGGCGGCTTACTTGGCCAAGCAGGATATTTCGACCAAGACTGTCATTCTCACGGGTGCCATGGTGCCATATGCCTTCGGCAACTCTTCTGACGGTTTTTTCAACCTAGGATCTGCGCTGAGCTTCGCGCAAGTCATGAAACCTGGTGTTTATGTGGCCATGAACGGTCAGATTTTCACGCATGACAACGTGCGTAAAAATCGCAAGTCTGGTTATTTCGAATTTATCGAAACGAACTAAGACTCCTCTAGATGCCAATCATTCAAAGCAAATACGGAGGGCCGCCACTATTACAACGAGGTGGACACCTTCAAACCGTCTGGCCAAACATTTTCAGGTCCGTCCCCGCGATCTCGTATCGTCGCGAACGCCTTGAATTGGACGACGGAGACTTCCTCGACTTAGACCACTCCTACCCTACTGGTAAGAACGGATTATTGGTCATTGGACATGGTCTTGAAGGCAGTGCCGACCGGCCATATGTGCGTGGAATGGCGCACTATTTCGGTAAACGTGACTGGCAAGTTTGCTCTATAAACTTTAGAAGTTGCTCTGGCGAATTGAACCGTCTCCGTCGCATGTATCACCACGGTGATTATCCTGATTTGGAAGCAGTTGGACGCCACCTAAAACAGGCATATCCCGACCTTCCTCTGGCCTATGTTGGCTTCAGTATGGGAGGAAACATCGGGCTCAATTTGGTCGCTCGTCGCCCTAAGGAAGCTCAAGAATTGTTCAGCGCTGTCGTAGCCTACAGTAGTCCACTTTCGCTGGGTGATAGCATTCAAGCGCTAGAGACTCCAATTGGAAAATTCTACAGCAAACGCTTTTGGAAATCTTTAGGTGACAAGCTACAAGCGAAGTCAAAGCAACACGACATCCCCGGTCTTGAAACTTTGGATAAGATCGGAGATTGGGATGCTTTCGACCGTGCATTTTCATTGCCGCTCCACGGATATCCTGAAGATGCGGTTCCTGAAGATTTTTACCGCGACGTAAGTCCTGTACATCACCTCGAGAAGACGCTTGCACCAACCCTGATTGTGCAAGCGATTAACGACCCGATGCTTGGTGGCCGTTGTTATGATACAGCTTTCGCCAAAACCAATGACAAGGTATTTTTAGAGCACACCAAGCAAGGAGGTCACGTAGGGTTTGATCTGCCGGGTGTGCCTTGGACGTGGGCGGAGAAAAGAACTTATGAATTTGTGAGTGGGATTTGAGATATAGGATATGGGATTTGAGATTGCATAACTGGATGGGAACCGAGGCGGTTTCCGTGCTCCGCGCGGGCCTCGGATAATCTATAAGGTCACATACGCTGCCACTCACAGAGTGAGTCGAACGGCAGCCCAGCTATATGTGTGCTGTACTGATCGCAATGGGCCGGGAGGTCCATCATGTGGTAGGCCAGTTTGCTTTGACGGGACGGAGTCTTGGGTAAGCGGGCTGGGCGACACGATTTTTTCGCAGCCACTCACAGAGTGAGTAGAACAGCAGCTCAAACGCATGGAGTGCGGAAGCCGTGGGCTTTTCAAATAGGTACAACCTGCACATCGCCCTCTCTCACAAACCGCTTAATAATCCTAGCGGTCTCTGGATTTCCTCGGAACGGTTCGATCACTGCACGTAATTTCTTCTGATCAGGATTTTTGACGCGACGTTTAGGCTTTAGGCGATATCCATATCCTTGATAGCGACCTTTCTCTACAAGAATGACGGCTTCTTCTTCAGACGTTCGCCCTTCATCAATAACGAAGAAGTCCTTACCAAAAACGGTTTTGATGTGCTCGATTGCTTCTTCGACACGCGCATTGTAATCTTCAACATCTTCCAAGCCAGCACAAATGCCTTGACAAGACTTAAGGTGATAATGGAAGCAAGGGGTTCCGTCTTTTCCTTTTTCCAAATTGACGAACCGCCCGCAGAGATCGTACTCCTGTTGAATAAATTGGAGTGCTCCTTTGGCCTTACCACTTGAAGAATATTCAGCGATTACATCTAAACTCAAATTTTCTCCTGCCTTTATGCGACATACATCTAATTGAACGATTCCTTTATCGTCAATTACGCGATGCAAGACGTACGGAAAATAGCGCCTTCTCTGTGCACGGTTGATAGGCGGCAAGAGTCTCTTTATTTCGTGGCTTTCAAAAAGTAACGCGACGAGCTCCGAACCTGTTAGTTCGAACTTGATGCTGCGAACTTGGTTATGGAGGCGATTCCCCTTATCGTCTTTCTGCCCAAAATGCTCGAGCACTCTGCGACGTATGTTTTGACTTTTCCCGACATACACGACCTCTTTCCTTTTGTTGAGGAAGTAATACACGCCACACTTATCGGGCAGGTTGAGGATCTGCTTCATGCTCATCCCTCCGGGGAGCAGACTTTCGCGCATGGTACTCTTCAGGGTATCGCCTTCCGTTACCTCCTGCTGATCTCGGGCCAAGCAGAGCTTCATCAAATCGGCGGTCGCTTGAGCATCAGCCACTGCACGGTGGGCATCTTGGTGATGAATATTGAGCTTCTTACAAAGCTTCCCAAGCGCATAACTCTTGCCGCCAGGAAATACGCGACGAGCAAGTTGAAGCGTACACAGCTGCTTGCGGGTGTAGGTAAATCCCAGTCTAGAGAATTCCTCCCTTAGAAAAGTATAGTCGAAGCGAACGTTGTGTCCGACAAATACATAGTCTTCGGTAAGCTCTACAATCTGCTTCGCGACCTCATAGAACTTAGGTGCCGTATTGACGAGGTCGTTCGTTATTCCTGTCAACTCAGTAATCGCGGTATTGATCACCACCTCTGGATTTATCAGGGTGTGCCACCGAGATATCTCCTTCTCTCCGTCGTGAAGGATAATTGCGATCTCCGTGATTCTATGTCTTGAAGCCTTCAACCCTGTGGTCTCTAGATCTACGACAGCAAATTTCATTTGAGCCAGGTTAAGAATTGCTTTTTCGTCTAAAAATTGGATGTTTTCGACCTGCTCTTCGTTGAAAATGCTTGAAATAGCCAGCTATTCGTTGCGCTTTTCGCCTAAATCAGCTCCAAAACACTATCAATTTCGCCAGAACATGAACCCTTAATCTGGCTCTGTATTCTAGCCTGAATACGCCACAGTGGCTTCAAGCAGTTTGATTAGTGTTTCTTCGTCATTCAAATACGACAACGTGAACTTAAAAGCTTTTGTAGGAATTATACTACTCTTCTGTACTTCTTGTGGTAATTCAGCCAATGATGCACAAGCTACAGCTGAGGTTTTGGCGAAAGCTCAGAGCAGCACAGCTAAAGCCGATAGCCCTGTGGTATTGTCTCGCACCCCAGTTCTTGGGGCCGATCAGTACGGCAAAGTGCAGCAAGCACTAAAAGGCAAACGTGTAGGCTTGGTCGTCAACCATACCTCCACTAGCGGTGACCAACACTTGGTCGATCGCCTACATGCCGACCCCGCAATCAATGTGGTGAAGGTTTTCGGACCAGAACACGGTTTCCGCGGAGAAGCGAGCGACGGCGAAAAAGTAACAGACCAAAGAGATACAAAGACGGGGCTTCCAATTATTTCGCTCTACGGCAAAACAAAAAAGCCGACCAAAGCAATGCTTGAAGGCCTGGACATCATCGTCTTTGACATTCAAGATGTCGGTCTGCGCTTCTACACCTACATCTCCACGATGCATTACGTGATGGATGCTGCAGCTGAACATGACCTTCCTGTCCTCATTTTGGATCGTCCAAACCCAAACGGTCAACTCACAGATGGACCGATTCTCAAACCAAAATTTAAGTCGTTCATTGGAATGCATCCTATTCCTGTCGCACACGGCCTAACGGTTGGAGAGCTTGCACAAATGATTAACGGTGAAGGCTGGTTAACCGAAGGACAACAAGCCAAGCTGACCATCATATCTGTGCTTGATTATCAAGTCGGAGATGTCTACGAGTTACCGATTCAGCCGTCTCCAAACTTGCCCAACCAGACGAGTATATACCTCTACCCTACGCTCTGCTTTTTTGAAGGCACCGTTATAAGCGTTGGCCGAGGTACAGACTTCCCTTTTCAAGTAATCGGGCATCCAAAACTGAAAGTTGATGGTGGGTTCGCCTTTACACCGACTTCACGAGCTGCTTCTAAGTATCCCAAACTTGAGAATAAAGCTTGCAGAGGCATCGATTTGAGAGTGGAAACAACCGCTCCTCCAACGGAGATTGATTTCGAGTTCGTTGCTGAGATGATGGCAAAAACAGACGCCTCACCGTTTATTAACCGTAACGATCATTTCGACAAGTGTGCAGGAACGGACGCGTTGCGAAAGGCACTTACCTCAGGCATGAGTATGGAAGCGTACCGCGCTTCTTATGCAGATGAGCTTGCGCAGTACTTAGAGATGCGGAAGGCGTATTTGCTGTATGAGCGGAGTTGATGTATGAGCGGAGTTGATGTTTGTACTTCGAACCGTCAGATCTATAGTTTTACAAATTGAATTGTAGTTTGATCACTAAAGATCAAATAAAATGAAGGGCTTGATCTGAAGGTTCTGGCATCCACTCCAAAATGGCCTGAGCAGAGCTCAGATGCCGCCATCTAAATGATCTTTCTAAAACTTATACCGCAATTGCGTCGCAACCTCAATCTGGTCATCTGCTCCTTCTCGTCGCCCAAGTGCACCACGAACCTCTGCTGTGAGCTTTCGGTTTGGACGCCAGCGTAGGTTCACATAGCTCCTGTATCCTGTACCGTAATATGCAGGAATACGGAAGCGATAAAGCAGGTCATTCTCGTATGCGTAGATGCGACTCTCGTAGTCGTCAGTATCGATTAGAGCAACACGAGCTGTTAGACTTAGCGGCACATTTGATGGCTTAAGAATCAAGTCCTGATACACGACTGTTCCTTCACTTATCCGTCCAGCGGCATTTGTGCGGGCAAATTCTACGCGGGCGCGCAACGTCACCATCTTACTCATGTTGACCTGCCCTTGGATTCGAGCTGAAGTGCGCACGTAAGGTTCGATGGTACGGAGGGTTGTGCTCTCAGAACGACTCAAATCACGCTCACTATCACGGTGACGAACCTGAACATAGACACTATGCTTTCTGCGCTTGTCGTAGGTAACACGAAGTAGCCCATCTTGATTGGAGGTAGGCGTACTGCTTCTAAAGCGAGCAAACGGATGCACAAATAGGTCTCCAAACCCTTGTAGCACCCAGCGCTTAGCTAATTGCATGCGCACGCCAAAGTAGATTCCTTCCTCGTTTTCAGGTCTGCGGCTTGTACCGAATACATTACTGTAAAGCGTCCGATAGCCTACATCGTAGCGTCGATAAACGATACTCATGTCGGTCTTACGATCTAGTCCAATCTGAACTCCCGTCAACAGTGCTGTCTCCTTATTGACATCGACCGCAGCTTCTCCAAACCAACTGACAGGACCTAAAAAGGTCTGCCAAGCTAGACTCGTATTCTGTAGTCGATCGCTTGCGATGTTGAAGTTCTGATAGAGAGCACCTCCTTGAACAAAGGGTACTTCAAAACGATGCTGAAGGTGATGAAGGGAGATTCTACCCCACTTTTTATCCCAACTCACTGCTCCTCCAAAAGAGGTGGCGGTGTTAGATCTGCGTCCAGCTACTTCGTTTGCTGTTCGGTGTAATCCACTGAGGCGAAAGGATGAGAACTCGAACTCATCGTCACTAAGCGTATCGATTGCTCCATCTGGACGAGTGCGTGAGGCCATTCCCATGAACTTGAACTCACCAACTTTTGCAGCAACCGCAGCACCTCGATAAAAACCTACTTCTCGAACGGAAGCATGCGGAATTATCCAACGCGGGTTGCGCTGCACATCCATGACGAAAGCTCCTTTACCTGTTCCAAATCCGGTGTACGTAATCAAGCCTTGCCCCCAATTAACACCATAGTCACCGAGGGCAACTGTTTTGATGACACCAGGCAGCTCGTCTGCATATAAGTGCATATTGACGTAGTCGAAAAGCAATGGATTGTTTGGTCCACCATACTGCTCACCAGCGTCATTTTCGACAACTATTCCGGCTGAAAATTGGCGCCCAGCACTCCACCTTGCACGGATATATAGCGGCAAGCGTGGCCCTAGCCAATTGTCCGTATTCTGTGTGGTTGTCTGGTAGGCCGTTCGGGTTGCGAGATAGCCACTTGCGTCTTTGATACGAGCCTTAATCGTTTTCACGGCGCTGGCTACGCCTTCTTTGACCGTGACATACTGCATCAGTATGCGGACCTCATCTATGCTAAGTAGTCTTACCGATTGCAATTCTAGCGCACTGATAAAGTCGCCTGAAGTCGCGCGGTGATCAAGGATTGCATTTACCTGTGAAGGATTGAGAAGGTTGAGGGCCGCAAAGGACTCTCGGGTAGCCGAGTTAAGGTCTATCGGATGCTGCACATAGTATGCACGCGCTTCTGAGATGCGCTCCAAATCAGCGGCGCTTTCGCCATCTTCTGCTTCTAAGCTGCCGTCATCCAGCCGCTCTACTTCGTCTTGCGTCGCATTTGGGACTGTAGTCGCGTCAGGTTCAGGAGCTTGCGCCAAAACCACAGTTACGGAAAGAGAGAAGATTAGCAGAACGCTAATGGAGCGATAGAGGGCAGTAAACACAGCTGAAAGGTACTGATCTCAAAGAATTGAGCTAGAAGATGTGGGAAGAAGAGGACGTAAGCCATAGACCTCTGCAGCTGATGTGGACGACAACTAGAATCAAAGGAGTTCAGATCTATTGGCCTTAGGGATATGCATCCTGGTAATAGCTCCACCAAAAAGAGATAAAGGCCAGAAGCACAATGTCATTACGCTGTCTGCAGGACACTTTACGGCACCTAAAAAGGCCTGAAAATCTGCACCCAGCACTGACATGAGCACAAACTCACATATTTATTAAACACATCTAAGTAATCTAGGTTTGGGCGGAATCTAAACACTGAATTCAGGGCATCACTCTAGCTGCATTCTACTTATGCATATCATTTTTTCAGTATGTGTTTTGGCGAAAGCTGCCGCATGACCAAAAAACGGGCAATAGTTACCATTCGACGGGCATTCGTTACCGGTTCCGAATGGGTCTTGGCACCAAATTTTCAAGAAAACCCTTGATAATCATCTCTGCAATTGGAAGCTATTGTGAAGGTGCCCAATCGGGAAACTACAAGTTCTACAATTAAATCACATTACAATGAGTAGACGATTACGTCTTCTCCAGGCCGCACTCGCTTTCGGACTGTTTACACTTTTCAGCCTAGCTGAGAGTTCTGCAGCATCCCCAAGCAACTGGAGCTACCTCGACTTAGAAGGTAACTATCACGGTTTCGCCGTAGCATCTGCTGCCTGCGATAACATTACAGACGGCGGAACTATCGGCAATGATGTCGAGGGTTGCGCCAATCCTTCGTTTCAAGCACCTATGATCGTCAATTTGACGTCTCCATCAGGTGGATCAGGAGCGATCGAATACCTATGGATGATGACAAACTCCGACCCTGCTGGCGCTCAGCCAGTGAGTTGGGCAATCATCCCGGGTTCTACTACACCTGAGTACACGCCAATGCCTGTGACCCAGACAACGTACTACATGCGTTGTTCACGTCGTGAGGAATGCTCGGAGTATGCAGGTGAGAGTAATTACGTTGTTGTTGAAATTGATTGCTGTGACAATGCTACCGACGGTGGTATGATCGACGGTGACCAAACAGCTTGCGGAATTCCTTTTGATCCATCACTCATTCGCAACACTGTGGGTGCATCAGGTGGATCTAATGGCATGCGCTACACTTGGTACCAGAGTACAACAACAGATGTATATGTACCAGGAAGTCCAGACTGGACAGTTGCATCTAGTGTAACGACTCCTTATTTCGATCCTCCAGCACTCAACGAGCTGACTTACTTCGTTCGCGTTGCGAATCGTGAGTTTTGTTCTGAGCCTGGCGCATGGTCGAATGTGGCAACCGTTAGTGCTTTTCCGATTCCTACACTCAAAGCAGACACAACTCACGTTACCTGCTTTGGTGATACAGACGGTTCTGCAACGATCACAATTATCAATGCTACTAGTCCTTTCACCTACCAATGGTTAGACAATGGAAGTACTGACTTGATCCGTACAGGAATGGCTGCTGGTGATTACGAGTTCGAAATCATTGACGGAAACGGATGTGCTACAATCGAAACAGTAACTATCAATGCGCCACCTGAAGTGCTCATTACAGTTGACGCTCAATTCGATGGTTGCGACTTTGTTGACGCCGATTTGGAAGCGCTTATTTCAAACGGAGTTAGACCATACCAATCAGTGCTCTGGAGCACTGGTGATACTGGTGTTATGCTACTCGATCAGCCGCGTGGAACCTATGACGTTACTGTTGTAGATGCTAACGGTTGTACAGCGACGACGTCAATTGTCGTCAATCCAGCTCCGACATTGACCGCTTCGGCAAACGTAACACAGCCAGTGTGCTACCAAGCAAACGGTGCTATCGATATCAACCTTACTGGTGGAGCAGCTCCATATACATACGATTGGTCACCAAACGTATCAACAACAAGCTCTGCTGCAAACCTTGATGGCGGAGACTACGAAATTACGGTTACCAGTGACAACGGCTGTCAGGCAGTTGTGACTGTAACCCTTGACAATACACGACCACTAAACATCTCTCTTGAAGGTGATGATGTAACGTGTAACGGCGCAGCTAATGCTGAAATCCGTAACGTAACATCTGGCGGTCTAGCACCTTACAGCTTCGCATGGAGCAACGGCGCAACAACTCAAAACCTAACAAACGTAGGTCCTGGCACTTACGAGGTTACGGTAACGGATGCAAACTTCTGTACGGAGGTACAGTCAATTACACTTGCTGAGCCAAACGCGCTAACAGCAACGATTGACGTCATTCAGCCTGTATGTGGCGAAGACGGAGGAGAGCTAACTGCGAACATTACAGGAGGTACTCCTCCGTATATTTTTAATTGGGGACCGGTAGGACAAATTAACGTACAGACACTATTAAATCAACCAGACGGCAACTACGAACTTAACGTAACAGATGCCTCAGGATGTCTCTTCCAAGCTACCGCAACGGTAGTTGATGTTCCAGAAATGGAACTCACTACTAGCACAACACCAGCATCATGTCCAGGAGAAATGGACGGATCTGCTACAGTGAGTGTAACAGGTGGTGAGGCTCCTTACTTCCTACGTTGGGATGATAGCGCAGACCAAACGGACTACGTAGCATCTAACCTTGCAGGTGGAACGTACACGATTACAATCACTGACAACCGCGGTTGTATTCGAGCAGCTACTGCTATCGTTGATAATCTATCAACTGGCCCTGTTGTAGCGTCTGATGTAGACGAGCTTGATTGCTTCGGTGGCACTGAAGCAGCAATTCGCCTCACCGTAACTGGAGGACTCGCTCCTTACACGTTCATGTGGGACGATCTCGTTACGACGCAAGATCGTGCGAACCTACCAGCTGGCACTTATGAAGTTACCGTTTCTGATGCTGCAGGTTGTGAGTCTGTACAGTCTTTCACGTTCACTGAACCAGTTGAATTAGAATGTACTGCTCGACCAACATCACTCTTCAATACATACTTCAACGTAAGTCGTTTTGGAGCAACAGACGGTACCGCTTCTGTAGATGCTGTTGGAGGTGCACTTCCATATACTTTCACATGGTCTAATGGAGATACGAATCAAGATGCGGCAACACTCCCTGGCGGTAACGTTTCCGTTACAGTAACGGATGCAAACGGCTGCACATGTACGCATGATACCCTAATGGTTGAGCCATCGATGGTCTCTAACTTTGTTTGGGAGGATGAAGATGGTGATGGAATCCAAGATGCCACTGAAGTTGGACTTGAAGGAGTTTCCATTACACTTTCTGGAACGGATTTCATGGGAGAAAGTATCAACTTCACAACTACTTCTGCTATCGATGGAGCTTACCGTTTTGATCAAATTCCGATGGGTAATTACTTCTTGATCTTCCAACTCCAACCGGGTCAAGACCACCTAATCAGCCCTGTCAACCAAGGTGCAGATTCGGCGCTCGATAGTGATATCGACCCTGTTACAGGCTCAATCAACAGAATGATCACCGCTCATGGAGTAGGTGACTTCGATACTGATGCGGGATACATTCCACGAGAAAGTGTAATCGTGATTAGTGATCGTGCTTGGTACGATGAGAATCACGACGGAATTCAGAACCTATTTGAAACTTCTATCCCAGGGGTGACCGTTCGATTAATTCGTTCTACCGATGGGATCCAAATTAATTCTACGGTTACAGATGAGGAAGGAGACTACTTCTTTAATAATGTAGCTCCAGGCACTTATTACGTCGAGGCAGATGAGAGTACATCTTCAATTGCTTCTACTTTTGTCTTCACTCTTCTAAATCAAGGAACTGATGACAATATCGACAACGATTTCGATCCTATCACAAAACGATCTGAGGATATCGTAGTTACTTCCGCAAGTTCAGATATTGACTTCATTGACATGGGACTCCATGAGGACTGTTCTGATGTTGATACCCCAGGAATGATTGATGGTAACGAGTCTGTCTGTCAAGGAGAGATACCGAACCCGATCACCTCTCTGAGTGCTCCAACCGGAGCCACGCAATACCAGTGGATTCGCTCGAATACAACAAGCTATCGAGGACCCAACGATCCGAATTGGACAGAAATCAATGGAGCGAGAGGGGTTATCTACGAACCAAGTTCACTAGTTTCAACGGTATCTTATATCCGTTTGGCAAGAGTTGATGGATGTATTGATTACTCGGGTACTTCAAATGTGATTACTAAAACAGTACTACCATTACCTACAGCAGAAATTGCTCCTTCTGGTGGCACGACCTTTTGTCTGAGTACGACTCTATCGGTGACTGCAAATAATACGGATCCTACTTCACTTATCGAGTGGAACTTTGGAGTTGACGCATCTCCACCTACCGCTGTAGGCGAGACGATCACAGGTGTAAGCTTTGGTACTACTGGTGCAAGATTAATCTACCTAAATGTTACCTCTGCAGATGGTTGTGTAGGAAGAGATAGCCTTCAGATCAACACGCTCAACTGTTTCGGACCAGGTGAAATTGGCCAGACAACTGGACGAAGCCAGTCAGGAACCAATACGGTTTCTTGGTCAGCTATCAGTCTTGTTCAAGGCAGCTACTTCGACATTGAGCGTATGCTCGAGAACGATGACTACGAAGTGATCTCTTCTGTAAATGCAGAAGGATTAGCAGAGTGGATTGACTACAGCTACGAAGATAAGTTCGCTCCTACAGGAGATGTGAGCTACCGTATTATTCACCGCGCACCTGCGACGGAGGATGCACGCAGTTCAGTGGTACTTCTCTCTGTAGAGCAAGCAGCACTCATGACGAAGGTTTATCCAAACCCGGTCGGAGAGATGCTAACGGTAGAGTTGGCTACGGCTGAAGTAGGTGATGTTCTGTACGAGCTCATCAACAGCTACGGCAAGGTGGTGCTTAGCGGTACATATCAAGCTGGCCGCCACGAATTGAACACTAGCAAACTTCCAACAGGAACGTACTACCTGCGTGCAATCGCTCAAGATGGCATTAGTGAGGTACGAGCACTAGTGAAGCACTAGACGCTTTTGAGCAGGTCTAAGAATACTTAGACCTGCTCGTAGAGCAAGTTATATAATCCCGATTGTAGCCCTCTCTGACCATAGTGTCGGGGAGGGCTTTTTTTAGGCTTAGATCCTGTGCTTCGC
Organism: Saprospiraceae bacterium; assembly: GCA_045110575.1. Classification (GTDB taxonomy): domain Bacteria; phylum Bacteroidota; class Bacteroidia; order Chitinophagales; family Saprospiraceae; genus CALDTK01. The sequence continues at coordinate 23,535 of JBGCGF010000092.1, read as the reverse complement.
AAGAGACTGGATCACTTCATTGTAGGACCGTTTCACTGCAGGCGCACTTCGTTGTAAGACCGCTTACGCTACAGGATCACGAGATGGCTATAGCTACGCTCCTGCACAACGCTCTCCTAAAAGCAGCGAAGCTGCCAGGCTATAAAGGACCACGCGAACAGCTTGAGCTTCTCGACTTTGCGTCCTCAGCACCTTTGCGAAGACCACAGGTCGCTTAGCGAGAAATTCGCATCGGATAAAAATGAGCCGAAGGCGAGCTAGACCCGCTCACCATTCAAAATTGCCAATTCAAAATTTGGCGAAGCATGCGTCGAAGGCGAGCAAAATCCAATTACTTTTGCAACCCACACGGACTTCGGATTGTAACTAATCCTAAGCACCTCTCGAGCTATGAGTATACACGTCAATCCTTATTCTGATTCCGCTGCTTCAAAGGGCGAAGAGACTAAGAAGAAGCAGGTCGAACGCATGTTCGACAACATCAGCCAGTACTACGACGTCTTAAACCGAGTTTTGACGCTCGGTATAGATACGATTTGGAGGAAAAAGGCTGTAAATCTGCTTCCGCAAAAACCAGGACTATACGTCATGGACATGGCCACAGGCACCGCAGATGTTGCGCTTGAAATTATCAAGCAACGAAAAGATGCCCGCGTCCTCGGAATCGACATCAGCAACGACATGCTTAAAGTCGGTCGGGAAAAAATAAACAAGAAGGCTCTTTCATCCCAAATCGAGCTCATTACAGGAGCAAGTGAAGCCATCGACTACCCAGATAACACCTTTGATGCCGCTACCGTATCCTTCGGCGTTCGGAATTTTGAGGACACAATTGGCGGTTTAAGTGAAATGAGACGGGTAATTAAGCCAGGAGGCAAGATTATTGTATTAGAATTCAGCAGAATACGTACGTTTCCATTTAAACAAGCGTTCAACTTGTACTTTGGCCGCATCCTTCCCTGGATCGGCAAGGTCTGGAGCAGCGACCCACGAGCATATAGTTACCTATATGAATCCGTGCAAGCTTTCCCAGATGGCAAAGAATTTGGAAACCTGCTTGAATCTGCTGGCTTTGTGAAACCAAGCTGGCAAGCTCTTACTCTAGGCATATGCACCGTATACACGGCAACCGTACCCTCCTCTTAACAGCACTACTCGTGCTGATCGGCAGTGCGATGTTCGCACAAAAGACTCGAGGGAGTTACAATTTTCGCGATCACTCTTCAAAACCGTACTACTTCGGCATCACGCTGGGGTACAACAGTTCGAGTTATAAGCTCTTCCACTCGGAGGACTTTATCCGCAACGATTCGATTTTCTCGACCACGGTAGACCGTGATCCAGGACTCGACCTCAAGATTGTGACCAACTTAAAAGTCGGTCAATACATTGACATCAGGTTTTTGCCGGGCTTAGCCTTCGCGGGTCGCAGCATCATGTACAAATACCAAGATGAAGAGACGCGCTCTAGAAAAATTTCTAGCGTGTTTGCGGAATTCCCTGTTCAGGTTCGCTACAAGAGTGAACCCTGGAAGGATATCCGCATGTTCGTTCTTGGTGGTGTGAAGTATAGCTATGATGTTGCCTCAGATGCGAGGTCCAATCAAGCTGACGAACTTGTAAAGTTCAGTCCTAGTGACTTTCAGCTAGAAGTAGGAACTGGAATGCAATTCTTCTTCCCTTACTTCATCTTTTCACCTGAGATCAAGTTTAGCCATGGCCTTGGAAACGTACTCATCTATGATGACCGTCTCCGACAAAGTCTCGTACTTGATAAAGTCTTGAGTCGTGCGTTGACGATTAGTCTGCACTTCGAAGGGTAAGAGCAAATACTTAGTCCTGCGGAATGACATTCTGGAGGACTAAGCATTCTATTACTGCACAGGGCCCAGCATCTCTTTGCAGCTCGCCTGCATCCAAGGATAAAAGGCTTTGAAAGCTTTCGCAAAAACATCTTCATTGGTACGTAGCGTATCGATGACTCCATCCAACAGTTCAGGCTTGGATAGTCGCTTACCGAAGCGTTCAAAGACGTAGGCTTGCCCTTCATACGTCCCGTACTGTCGTAACCAGTCCGATTCAATCATTCGCTTGAAACGATTGAACAAGTCTTCTGGTAGGTGTTGCCCTTGCTCTTGAATTGCTTTGTAGGCCCGTTCAGCTACGACTTGCATGTGCTGGCTCTCGAATTCGTGCCACCTGGAGGCCAGTAAGTAGTCACAATAGATATCAAAGATCACAGAGGCATACTTGCCGTGCCTTGGTCGTAACACAGCCCAAGCGCCCTTGATTTCAGGATGGTTATCCGTAGAATGATCGATGTGGCGATGTAGTGCAACACCTTCTTGGAGTTTTAGCGGAAGCTCGAGACACTCGCGCTTGCGCAAGTAGTCAGCACTGATGTTGCCCACTAGGATCTCTGGATCAAGACCGCTTAAATGGACGTGGGCTAGGTGATTCATGGCTTTAGGAAAGGTAGGTGAGCTAATGTAACGGGGTTCTCTTCCAGGACTAATTCTAATTCAAGTAAGTGCTTACCTCTCACTAATGAGTCTGTAGGAACCAACCCAAGGAGCACAACAACTTCTGTTTGCTCAAAGAGACTGAATACAAAATCTGGTAGCGGGATTATTGCACCATCAAGTTTCAGGTTCATATCATCAGTGAGGCAACTGATGTATTTATCTACTTCATGCCCTTCAAAAGGTGAAGAGTTACCACGCGTATTTATCCCGAAATATGCTTCAGAAGATTCTACGCAATTTTCCTCGGCGTACGTATAGATTTTATGGGACAAAGGAATATAGAGTTCTAAAAAAGCTTCGCGAGCAATGTGATCACTAAGTATTGGGAAACTCGGGATAGAGGTACTCTCCATAAAATGCTTACTCGTCCTGTTGTCGATGACTCCAAAGCTGTCTACAGTGGGCTTTAGTGGAGACGAAAGGCTGTTGTCAAAAACACCAAACGTTACCATTAGAAAACAATACGGTATTAAAAGCCAGACAATTCGTCTACCAAAACCATTATCTATTAGGTTATAATAAATGGGCCGATACAGCCTTGCTAAACTTATCCAACCAAAAAATCGATAGATTGGAAAGTAAAACTTTGCAAAATTTTCAGACCTCTTCAATCTACTTCCTGTAAAGAAATCGATCGCATAAAGGAGTGCTGAGAGGACGTAGAGTACCAATAATACGATCAGTAGAACAGCTACGGGTGTTCCGGGATTCTGGCCAAAAAGTGCAAAGGCAGCAGCCCCACAAAGGCCGATAAAGGTTAGAAAAAGCACTAGCGCAGCAAACGAAAAGATGACTAGAAACGTCAACGCAAAAACACTAGAACACAAACGCTCTAGCTTTAGAATATAAGTATCAAATGGTCCTACTCGTTTCTGTAAAAAGCGCTCAAAGCGACCACTGAGCTTCAACTCTTGATAGTCAATCTCTCCACTAAACGAACGGACGCCTATTGCAGCAATCCAAAGTGCGCGCAGTAAAACAACAAAAGCAAGGCTGGTAATTCCAAATACAGCGGCGGCGAGAATGATAAACCCAAAAGCTATCGACAAGCCTTGAGAAAGATCTGAACTACCTGCATTTGCGATGAGAAGGCTAACGTATCCTTTGATAGCGTGTTGGGCCTGAATCAATAAAATAATGGCGAAACCACTGACAAGCAGCTCCATCTGCCAAGACTCTCTCTGAGTTCTGTCTAACCAAGCTGACCAAGACTCTTTTTCCGAATCTGATGATGTTGAATTTGACGAACCAAATAGCATAGGACGTAATTTACACAGCCAACCCGTTCATGACGGATTCACCTCTGACGAGTTGAACTACCGCTTTATGAATGGGATCGTTTCTGAATAGCCCCATGGTCTGTCCGTCTCCCAGTTTGGCTCAATCCGAATGACATGACCTCCAGGCGCTAAAAATCCAATGTTGATGGTGGTCATAAATTGAGACTCACCATTAACAGGATTCTGTATGATGATTCCTCTAGGCATATTAATCTCTGTATCGTCTATGATACAGGTGTACGCACAGTTAATGCAGTCTACGAAATCTGTGTATCGCTTAAACCTCTTGGTATCTGAAGTAGAAATGTAAACCAGCTTCTCATAAGATTCAGATTCCTTCTCACATGCTTCCTCTAATGCGCGGTAGTATTTGCTACCCATTGGGAAGTACAATTCCATGTGATCGCCCTTGATGTTATTTGAACTGATCATTGGATTAGACATGCTCATGCCATCGTGCGTATCCGCATAAAAATTCGCAGATCCAAAGGCATAGTTTCCTTCTCCAGGAAGAAGACTAGTAAAGCTAGAGTTGTTAAATTGAAAGAGAGTAAGAAGCACAATCCCATAAGGGATGATGGCTAAAATTCCATATCGACCAATCTTGTTGTCTACAAAATTATAGTACAGAGGTCTGTAGATACGCGCAAGGGTCAGCCAGCCCAGAAAGCGATATACAGGATAGTACACCTTAGCGAAAGACTCATTCTGCTTCAATTTGGAACCAGAGAAAAAGTCAATCACATAGACAAGTACGACAGAACTAAAGATTGCTATAAAGGAGAATACGATGATGAGGAATGCTCCTTTAGAGTCATCACTATTTTCGTAGAACAGCCCTAAGAAAGAAGACGCAGTGTGCAACACCAATAGGAAAATCAGCGCTAATACTGATGCTCCAACAAGAGCAAATACCGTAAGGAACGTCAGTCCAAAGACGATCGAACAAATGTTCTCCAGTCGAGCGATATACGTATCAAAGGCCGGGACCCTTCTACTTAAAAATTTCTCAAAGCGAGGTGCTAGATTCAAGGTTTCCAGCTCAATTTCACCACTAACCGATCGAAGTCCGATTGCACTGATCCAAAGAGCACGAAGCCCTACACCGAAGATCAGCGATGAGAAAAGGACCAGCCATGCACTAGGAAGTAACAAATTAGCTCCAATTGCGATCGCCTCACCTAGGTCGTCAACACCAGCATTTGCGTCAATTACTTCCAACCAGCGGAACAATGGATCCTTTGCTTGGGCCAGCAATAGGATCACGAAACCACTGAGAAGCAGTTCCATTTGCCAGGTTTCGCGCTCAGCACGATCTAACCAAGAGGACCAAGGCTCCTTTTCAGTGCCTGTAGGTGGGGGATTTGACGAACCAAAAAGCATAGCTCATAGATAGTGTACCTCTAGCTTTCAAAGAAGGCTTACTTTCGCGCCGCTTTCGCTAAAACCACAAACCCGTCTGGTTACCGATCAACAGGTTTTGGCGCAAGCCTAAAAAGAAAACTCATGGCACTACAGGCTGGCATCGTCGGACTTCCGAACGTAGGAAAATCAACCCTTTTCAACGCATTAACGGCTGGAAAGGCCCTTGCTGCGAACTACCCATTTGCAACCAAAGATCCTAACGTAGGGGTCATCACTGTACCTGACACACGTTTGGACAAGCTCACCGAGTGGGTCCAACCGAAGTCGGTTGTACCTACAGTAATCGAGATTGTGGACATCGCAGGCCTTATCAAAGGTGCGAGTAAAGGTGAAGGCTTGGGCAACCAGTTCCTCGCCAACATTCGTGAGGTGAACGCTATCTGTCACGTCGTGCGCTGCTTCGACAACGATCAAGTGATCCACGTTGATGGATCGGTTGACCCTGTCCGAGACAAGGATATCATTGACACTGAGCTCATTTTCAAGGACCTTGAGGTACTTGAGAAGCGAATCGACAAGCTGGCTAAAGGGGCAAAAACAGGTAACAAGGAAGCTATTGCTTCTGCTGAACTCGGTAAGCGTCTCTTGGCGCACATGGAGCAAGGCAACCCAGCACGCTCTTTCGAAGTTGACGAAAAGGAAGATGAGTTCATCCAAGAGATGAAGTTGCTTACCAGTAAGCCGATTCTTTACGTCTGCAACGTGGATGAGAACAGCGTTAAGAACGGAAACAAGTACACAGAGGCTTTCAAGGAAGCTGTAAAGGATGAGAAGGCAGAGGTTATTCTCGTTTGCGCTAACATCGAGGCAGAGATCATCCAACTTGACGACCAAGAGGAGAAGGACATGTTCCTCGAAGAGATGGGACTTACGGAGCCGGGTGTAAATCGCCTGATTTTCGCTTGCTATACCCTACTCGACCTGATCACTTACTTCACTGCAGGTGAGAAAGAGGTGCGTGCATGGACGATTGTCCGTGGCACCAAAGCTCCTGGAGCTGCTGGTGTAATTCACACTGACTTTGAGCGTGGATTCATCCGCGCAGAGGTTATTGGCTATGCCGATTACGAAGAGCACCAATCTGAAGCAGCCGTCAAAGAGGCTGGTAAGTTCAAGGTTCAAGGAAAAGATTACACCGTTGCTGATGGTGATGTAATGCACTTCTTGTTTAACGTGTAGGCTTAATTTTCACAGCTACTCTAGTCACGTTTGTCAATTTCTTACCATGCTCATAGCCATTCACAAGCCCTTCGGCGTCCTTTCTCAATTTACGCCCGAAGCTGAAGGCCAGCGGACCTTGGCTGAGTTCGACTTGCCAAAGAAGGTCTACCCGATAGGCCGACTAGATCGTGATAGCGAAGGTCTACTACTCCTTACCGATGAAAAGCGTAAGGTCGACCAAATACTCAATCCACGTCACAAAATCGAGAAGCGCTACTATGCGCAGGTAGAAGGCGATCCTACACCCGAGCAACTAAAATTGCTACGTACCGGCGTCGTTATTCGCGTCAACAAGCGTGACCACAAGACGGCTCCAGCAGAAGCGAAGCTTCTTACCGACATTCCTGACTTCGAAGCACGCGTACCACCTATTCGCGTGCGTAAGACTGTTCCTGACGCTTGGATCGAGTTAGTGATCACAGAAGGAAAGAACCGACAAGTACGTAAGATGTGTGCAGCTGTGGGACTTCCTGTGCTGCGCCTCATCAGACGTCAAATAGACAACCACCGTCTTGGAGATTTGAAGCAAGGAAAGTGGCGGATCGTTACTCCATAGTTGGATAGACCATACGCTCTGAAATCAAAAAAGCCCTGTTTAGTCATGATGACCAAACAGGGCTTTTTAAGTTTTAGCTCAAGGCTGAATTACGAACCAGCGTAAGCTACTTCCTTCACTGCGCGGATGATCTTTGCAGCGTTTGGTAGGTACTCTTCAACGAATGTCGGAGCATAAGGCAAGTTTGTATCTGCAGAGTTGACGCGAGTCACAGGAGCATCGAGGTAGTCAAAAGCGTACTTCTGAACTTCGTAAGCAACCTCGGCACTAACACCAGAGAATGGCCAGCTCTCGTCAATTACAACAAGGCGATTGGTCTTTTTCACTGACTCCACAATGGTGTGGTGATCGAGTGGACGAATCGTACGGAGATCAATGACCTCACAGCTGATTCCTTCTGCTTCAAGCTTTTCAGCTGCCTCCATGGTAGGAAGCATCATCTTGTTGAAGCTTACCAATGTCACGTCTGTTCCTTCACGACGAACAGCTGCCTTTCCAATCGGAACGAGGTACTCGCCCTCAGGAACTTCACCTTCGTAGCCGTAGAGCAACTCAGATTCCATTACACAAACCGGATCATTGTCGCGAATTGCACTCTTAAGGAGGCCTTTCGCATCGGCAGGGTGCGTACAACTGATCACTTTAAGACCTGGAGTGTTTGCCATCCAAGCCTCAAACATCTGTGAGTGCTGTTGCGCTAGTTGACCTGCAGAACCACTAGGTCCACGGAAAACGATTGGGCAACTGAACTGTCCAGCAGACTGACTGAGTGTCTTAGCAGCGTTGTTTACGATCTGATCGAAAGCAAGCACAGCGAAGTTCCACGTCATGAACTCAACGATCGGACGAAGTCCATTCATTGCAGCTCCAACACCAATACCTGCAAAGCCAAGCTCAGCAATAGGGGTATCGATAACACGCTTTGGACCAAACTCGTCAAGCATTCCCTTGCTCACTTTGTATGCTCCATTGTACTGCGCGACTTCTTCTCCCATCAGGAAGACAGATTCATCACGACGCATTTCTTCAATCATCGCTTCACGAAGAGCGTCACGGAGGGCAAGTTTACGAGCCATAGTAGGGAAAATTTCAGCTGAAGGTTACTGGCGGCGAATGTAATGCCCAAACTGGAAACGACAGCCTTCTATCTAAATTGAATCATTGAAGCACAATGAAATATGCTAGGATATTTTCTACACGGACATACTAAAGACTCTTAGGTACAGTTCTTGACTTAGTTAACCCCTGTAAACCAGGCAAAAAGGCATTCGTGCTGATTTGTGTACATTTACAACACACGTTCGCACACTGAACATATCTGATGAAAAAGCAATCCCGCAACTTCCTTTACGCTCTCGTACTTATCGCTAGCGTTGTAGCAACTACTGCTTGCAACCGTGGTTACGGCTGCCCAACTGATTTTTCTCTAGAAATTGAGCAACCAAGTACGCTCGACTAGGGTTCTCTGTCTTCTATGGCAGAATTTAAATCTTTGAATAGCATCGAAGGCGTTGATCAAGCGATTAAGGCCTCTTTTGCACGTCCGGTAGTCATCTTCAAGCACTCTACTACTTGTCCCATCAGCAGTATGGCCAAGTCTAGGGTTGATCGTGCCTACCAAGGAGACCAGATATCTTTCGACTATTACCACCTTGACCTCCTGCGTCATCGTGATGTGTCCAACTACATCGCTACCACACTAGGTGTGCAGCATCAGTCACCTCAAGCGATTGTTGTCTCTAAAGGCGAGGCCATCCACGATGCTTCTCACCTAGACATTAATCCTGCGGCTATTGCAGGTATCAGCGTTTAGTACGTGGAAGGTCACCGCATTTTCGAAACTCAAGACGGGTCTCGTTCACTTTTCAGTGAACGTTTTGGCGTAAGCTATCATAGCCGTTACGGCGCATGGCAGGAAACCCAGCACGTCTTTATTGAGGCTGGCCTGAGGTATCAAGCCATCGACCAGACCGAAATGAGCGTCTTAGACATCGGTTTTGGTACCGGTCTCAATTGCATTGCAAGCTTGTTATTTGCTTTTCAGCAAAACATAAAGCTGCAGTACGTTGGACTCGAGGCCTATCCGGTCCCAACAGAGACGTTGAAAGCGCTCGACTACCCTAGCCTACTCGAATGGGATTCAGGGCAAGTCGACCTCTATGATCGGATGCATGCAATCGAATGGAACGGAGAAACCCAGGCCATTCAAACGAGCAAAGAGGCTGTTTCTTTAGAAGTCACAAAGCGCAAAGAAAAGTTCGAACAGCTTACTGATACCGATCAGTTCGATGTGATCTACTATGACGCGTTTGCTCCTGAGGCGCAGCCCGAATTATGGACCATCGAAATGTTTGAGCGGATGCACAAGGCGCTCAAGCCCGGTGGGGTTCTCGTTACCTATTGTGCCAAAGGGCAAGTGAAACGAGACATGAAGGCGGCTGGATTCACCATCGAACGATTGAAAGGACCTCCTGGTAAGCGTGAGATGACAAGGGCTAGTAAGGCGTAGCCTTACAATTTTGAATTTTAGTCCTTCGCTTCGCTGGGACAATTTTGAATTTTGAATGCCGAGACGTGGACAGGATGTTGTGCCCTTGGCGCTGGGATAAATCCCAAGCTACGTCCGAGCGACGCACGCTAACGCGGCTTACACTTCAGCCGCGAGCAGGACAACATCGTAATCCCGTGCTTAGTACGATAATCCTCGCTTCACGGGACCTCTTGTAGCGCAGCGATCTTGTAGTGGGTCCAGCAATTAAGTGGTCGCCTCCTCCCTACATCACATTCACTTCAGGCTCCAGCTTTACGCCAAACTTAGCCTCCACGTCCGCAAGGATTTCTTGCGCGAGTGCCCAAAGGTCTGCGCCTTTTCCTTCACCATGATTGACAAGCACCAAGGCCTGCTTGTCGTGCACACCGATTGCTCCGCGTCGATGGCCTTTCCAACCAGCTTGGTCGATCATCCAAGCTGCAGGGACTTTGAAACGTTTTCCCGGAAGGGCATAAAACCGTACATCGGGACGACGTTCTTGAAGTTTTAAGAATGCCGCTTCTGACAATTCAGGGTTCTTAAAGAAACTACCGCTGTTCCCGATTTCTGCAGGATCAGGTAATTTACTTCTACGGATAGCTACAACGGCATCGCTTATCGACCGAGGACTAGGCTGCTGCTCTTTCTCTCCCAAGAAAGCTCGAATATCACCGTAGTCTAGTCTATACTCGTGTTGGTCGACAGTCAAGGTGAATCGCACATTAGTAATGATGTACTTCCCCTTTAAAGTCCGCTTGAAACAGCTATCGCGATAGCCAAAAGAGCAGGAATCTTCATCAAAAAACTCTTCTTCTAGCGTTTCACGATTCAAAGCCTTCAGGCCAGAAAAATGGTCCTTCAATTCGACGCCATAGGCGCCAATGTTCTGGATAGGTGCAGCACCAACGACACCAGGAATAAGACTAAGGTTTTCTAAGCCTCCATATCCTTGTTCGATGGTATGCATCACGTAGTCATGCCAAGGCTCACCTGCGCCTGCTTGAAGAAGCACGCAGCCTTCACGTTCTTGTAGGACTCGGCGTTCACGGATGTCGACATGTAGAACCAATCCAGGTACATCCTTCGTCAACAGTAGGTTTGAGCCTCCGCCCAACACAAGTGTAGGCTGCTCTTCTGAAAGAATGGACTTCAAGCTTTCGACCGATGTCGCACGGTAATACCGAGCAGCTTTCGCTTCTAAACCAAAGGTATTGAGCGATCGTAGCGAGACATCTTGGTGGACGGTATCCGGACTCAATACCGGTGAAGTAGCTCTATTATCAGACATGTGCCTGCAACTTACTCATCTTCTAGCGAGATAGAATAACGAGGATAGCCCCAATATCCAACCTCCTTGATTACTTCTATCGTTCTGCTTGGTCCAATGTCCGGCGGAGTACGCCCTTCTTGCAACAGACGAATCGTTCCTTCATCTGTTTCTACGAAAATGTAGTAACCGTCAGGTGGTGAACTAAGCTGCTGTCTCGTCACCCCTTTGCCTTTCCAAGTGGCTGTTACCTGCTTGACCGGCATATATTCAATACTCGGCTCGCCACTAGGAAATGTGCGATTCGTAAAGTGCCCAAGCAAAGAAACGACGAGGGTAAATAAGATGAGCGCGGTCGCAAAAGACTGAAACTTGGAGATCAATGACCGCTCTTTGACTGCGAGCAGTAGGCCTATTGTAGCACCGAGCACTAAGCCCAGCAAAGCGCCTCGAAACAACAAGTCATATGCGCCTACGGTTTCTTCTAACCGAGGTAGCTCGAAAGACCAACCAATCATGGTTACGAAACCAAGGAGTACTGCTCCCGAGATCAGAATTGGTTTTTTCATCGTGGGTAAGATCGCTTCAGCTTTCGCCAAAACCAAATTTGTGGAAGCTTAAACGTTTTCGAACTGGAGCTTGGCCAATGAGTTGTACAATCCATCAGGAAGGCTGCTTAACTCGTCATGGGTTCCTGCTTCTGCAACTTGACCGTCTTCGATAACGAAAATGCGGTCAACGTCACGAATCGTCGCCAAGCGGTGGGCGATGACGATGCTTGTGCGGCCTTCCATAAGTCGATCAAGTGCTTCTTGAACGACACGCTCACTTTCAGCATCAAGACTACTCGTAGCCTCATCTAGTAGGAGAATGGTCGGATCTTTTAGAAGTGCTCTGGCAATAGCGATACGTTGACGTTGACCGCCACTCAGTTTTACGCCTCGTTCGCCGACCATCGTTTCTAATCCTTCTGGAAAACGGGTAATGAATTCCAGCGCATTGGCCTCGTCGGCTGCTTTCTCGATTTCTGCTCTTGTGGCATCTGGCTTACCATAGCTGATGTTCTCGGCGATAGTACCGGCAAACAACAGTACTTCCTGTGGCACAATGCCCAGGTTAGAACGATAGCCTGCGAGATCGAGCGAACGGATCTCTTTGCCGTCTACTAAAATGGAGCCTTCGTAGTTTTCGTAAAAACGAAGCAACATTTGAATGATGGTCGATTTTCCTGCGCCACTAGGGCCGACAAGAGCTACTCGTTCACCAGCTTTGATGTCGAGCGATAGTCCTTTCATCACCTGCATGTCTGGACGCGTCGGGTAGCTAAAATTGATGTTCTGGAAAGACACATTGCCCTCCATTGACATTGCCTTCACTTGCCGTTGACCTTCTTCTAGACTTGCTATATCAATTGGCTCCGTCGGTTCGCGCAGAATGTCTCGAATGCGTTCTGTAGCACCGATTGCACCGACTAGTTCCGTGTAGAAGTTACCTAAGCCTGCAATGGCTCCTCCAAGAATTGCAGTGTATAGCGCAAACTCTAGAAGATCACCTGCATCTAATGTTTTTGCCTGCACCATCAGCGCTGCTTGGTAGATTACGAAGAACAGGGCTCCAAACAGGAACGTAATGATGAATACACTAAAAGCTGCTCTTGCTCTAGCATAACCTAGACTGACAGCAACCGTTCGATCTTGCGCTTTACCGTACCTCTTCCGCTCCAACCACTCATTGACATATGCCTTGACCGACTGAATACTCTGTATGCTCTCACTCAGGACATTGTTGGTCTCCGCCAATTCTTCCTGACGCTTTTTACTCAGCTTACGAACATACCGTCCAAAGAAGATTGCACCAACGACCACTATCGGGAAGGTGAGCAACATGATTAGGCTAAGTTTCGGCACACGTATCATGATGAAGGTGATACCGAACAGGAGGATAAGGACTTGACGTAAAAATTCAGCGATCGTTATTGAGAATGCGCTGTAAAGCTTCTCGACATCTGCTGTGATTCGACTGATCAACTCCCCTGATCTATTCTTCTCAAAGAAGGTAATCGGTAGTGCTAATAGTCGGGCGAATACCGCCTTACGCACGTCAGCGATACCACGCTCACTCACCTGAGCAAACAAGAGCACTCGGAAATAGCTCACCACCGATTGAGAAATAAGGACAACCAACAACAACAATCCCAGCTGTTGAATGGTGAGTCCTAGTTCTCCGTCACCACTTGCGGTATCGACCATCTCACCAATGAGATACGGGAAGGCCATAAAAACCAAACTGCTTACCGACAGTAAGAGTAGACCTATGATCAATGACCATTTGTAAGGGTTGATGTACTTGAAAATGCCAAGGGCATCGCGTAGCTGCTCTCTACTGACCTTCGGTTTTTGATCCTTTGCCTCAGCATCGGTCGATTGAGCGCTTGATATTGATTCTGCCATCGGGAGGAATAACGCGGGAAAGCGTAGGTAGTTATTTGCAAAAGTAGATTGAGAAAGCAATTTAGGCTACTGACATCGTGTGCATTAGCCACAATGTGACAGGATTCTTGAACAAGTCGTTTTCGAAAAGAATGAGTAGATGATCATTCGTGGAAAAAACCGTCCTTTTTGTTTGACCAGTCCTTTTTGCTCGCGTAAGTTTGCACCAGATTCAAAAGGAATCGTTGGTCCCGTAGTACAACGGATAGTATACAGGTTTCCGGAGCCTGGGATGGTGGTTCGATTCCACCCGGGACCACTCCCTTTAAAGCGAAAGAGCGCTAGCCGATTCCAGGCAATGCCCGTTGCGGCGAACTAGAGAAGCGCAGACGAATAGTATTCGAATCAGGATAGTCTAACCTTCCTTTGATCGCATCTGAGAAATAGCTCACGAGCTTAAGGCCTTCTGCCTTAGTTACGGCGTCGAGTCCCCCTGATCCGTTATCAGTAACTGATAGCGAGATATTTGAGCCTTCTTTGGTCAAATTGGTTTCCACTTGACTGCCACCGTGCTTGAATGCATTGCTGACAAGCTCTGTGTAGATGAGTGCAACAGGTACAGCTTGATCCAAAGGCAAGCGCAGAGGCATTGAATTCGCGTTGAGCTTTGTGCTTGAAGTTGCGCTAAGCAGTTTTGTTAGGTCTGGGTTGAATTTCGAGAAGAATGCCTCCATGGCTACTTCATGCGTATCTCCTTGGTCAAAGCTGCTTTGAGACAAGTATCCTAGTGCAGCATTCTGAGCTGCAACCATAGTTGTTGTGGCTGTTGTATCCGATGAGATTCTAGCAGCCAAGCTCTGGAAGATTCTACGCAACTGCTTCAAGGAAGCGAATGAGCTTTCGGTAAGCTCTGTTCGTGCTTTCGCAAAACCCTGATCGCTTACTTCTTGTGCTTCGTTTGCTGCTTTCACATCGTCACGTAGCTTCTTAACTGTTGCAAGAAAGCCAAGCACACCAGCGGCTAGAATAGCAAGGCAGATTCCGATAACAGTGAGGTACTTCCAGCGGGCTGCCGCTTTAGCAGCCACCAACTCTTCTTCGCTTTTCGTTTGAGAGGCTATGGCTGTGGAACGGGCCGATTCAGAGGCTTTCGCTTTCGCTTCCGCTGCAGCGAGCGCTGCTGAGGCATCTGCCTCATCTGCCTGAAGTCTCAACTCATGAGACTTTAGGTAGTTGGGGAGTGCTCTAGAATAGCGTCGTCCAGATGAATCGAGCTTAGCCTGCAGGCCGTAGGCGCGAGACTTCAATCGAAGGTCTTGCGTCAGCTCCGCTTGCTCAATTGCTTTTCGAGCCAAGATGTAGTCGGGACGTCCGCGTTCGAAAGCTGCTTCCGCATCTTTCAACGTAGTCTCAGCTTGGGACATGCCATCCTGTGAAAACAGGGGTTTTGGCGAAAGCAGAAGGAATATCGAGAATAAAATGGAGAGGAAAACGCGCATCGGTGGAGGGGTTCTAGCTAAGGTACAAACGTACATACACGAGAGCAGGTACTCAGCACGAAATTTTAGGTTTTGGAAAATCTATTTGCAAGCAAATTTCTAGTCCGTCACCTGATACGCTTCAAAGTCGCTGTACCACTTAAACTTTGACGAAATTATCTGGTCTTTCTCTGCTTCGATGTAGTCCAAAAACCTAGCAGCAGCGGGAGACAACTTCTTTTTGCGGGGCCAGATGAGGTGCCATGTAGAACGAATGGGAAAGTGCTTTAAAGGGATAATTCTTAGTGCTCCGTTTGTGAGTTCTTGGCGTATGCCCATAAGAGGTAAGATTGAATAGCCCAAACCTGCTTTGACGGCTTGTTTCACTGCTTCATTTGAAGTCAATTCAAGGTAACGCTTCACCTTAAGGCCATGCTCATCAATAAAACGCTCCATGGTAAGTCGAGTACCAGAGCCTTGTTCTCGAAAAATAATGGGTAGCTGCTCTAAGAGCTTAACGCTTGTGCTCTTTTTACTAATCGCTTGAGTACTGCTACCGACCAAATACAGTTCGTTTGCCATTAAAGGGAGGCTTGCGACATCTAGCCCCTCAGGCAAAATGGACACCAGTGAGAAATCAACCTCACTCTTGGCAATACTCTCTGTCACTTTGGCCTTGTTAGTGACATCCATCTGGAGCTTAACATTGGGATTTTGCACTAGAAAATCAGAGAGCAAGAAAGGCATCACATAATTTGCAGTCGAAACAATCGATACTTTTAATCGGCCAGCCAAAACCCCCTTGTAAGACAAGCTTATTTCTTCAATTGCTTCGGCACGATCTAAAATGCCCTGCGCGGATTTAGCAATGACGCTTCCAAAGTCTGTAACAACCAACCTCCTTGATAGAATTTGAGTTAGCGGAATCTCAAACTGAGATTGAAAGTTTCTCAACTGAATAGAGACGCCTGGCTGGGTCAAATTCAACTCCTTTGCATCCTTCGTAACACTTTGGTGTTCAACGACTTATACGAAAACTCGAAGCTGATGGAAGGTAAAGGTCATAAGAATTAGTTATGTTGAGCATTTCAAATATAAATAAAGTTTTATGCCTAAAATTTTTTAGGTTGCATTTGAATACCTCCCAAAGTAAATAGTCATACGGAGAGTGTTTAGACTAGCGACAGTAGATGAAATCAAAACAGATTCGGGCACTCCCCAGATGCTTCATTTTTTAGAATAAGCTGCCTTAATTTAATAGGGATAAGCCGTTTCTAAATCCGAAATCCTCCAAAGCCTCAGCCTCCAAGATGCGGGGTTTTCAAACAAAATCAGTAACTCGAAAACTACTCATATGAGAGTGGTTTGTAGTTAACCGTCATGCCAAGTTGCACGACTGAGGTCTACCCAGCGTGTGATGTATTCACCACACGCATGAGTGACCTGACAATGAACATGTAGTCTAAATCACTTTAGATTATGTTTCGCACCGTCACTCTAGAGGGCCTTCCGGAGGGGCGGTGCACTTTTTTTATACAAAATTAAAAACCCCATTTACCGCAAGCGGTACATGGGGTTTTATTTATCCTACCTCGTAGAGAGGTTTTATTCCAGAAAGAATGGAAGTGAAGTCTTGCTTCAAATCTATGATTTCTCCCGAAGCAAGGTCAAACACCCAGCCATGGACAGTAATTCCACGTTCCTTAGCAGCCTTTTGTACCACTGGTGTTTGAATTGCGTTGATCGCCTGCTCTTGCACGTTTAGCTCAACTAACCTGCGGTACTTAGCCGTCTCGTCAGTAATTGCTTCCAATTCATCCTTGTGCGTGCGGTACACATCACGGATGTTGCGAAGCCAAGGGTTCAAAATTCCTAGGTCCGCAGATTGCATGGCAGCTTTTACTCCCCCACAGCCGTAGTGACCACAGATAACAACGTGGTCAACCTTCAAGTGCTCTACAGCATACTCAATGACAGACATCACGTTGAGGTCTGCATTTGGAACCAAGTTAGCGATGTTACGGTGTACGAAAACATCTCCAGGGCCCATTCCCATCACCTCTTCAGCAGTAACACGGCTGTCTGAACAACCTATGTAAAGAATCTGGGGGCTTTGTCCTGCGGCTAGCTTATCGAAGTACTTTTCGTCTTCGTTAAGCTTTGACTTTATCCAAGTTTTGTTTCTGTCGAAAATCGTTTGAAGTTCCATGTATAGGTTGTGTAGGGTTTAAATTTCTGGTTTGCCTGAAGAGCTCAGTGCGATGTCTGGATCACGCCCCTTAGGCGTGTTTTGATTTTCCGGACCGAGGTAGGTAAACGTAATGTCGTGATCAGCAGCGTGAATGCGGAAGTCATCAATTACGTCGATTACATCTGGATCCACCGTAACGGCTTTCCTTCCATCGATAATGATGCTAGAGCCGTCGGTTACTTCATTCAGTGTCTGACGGATTCTGGCTTTGTTTAGGAAACTAACGTGCTCAGAAAGCTCGAGTACGAGGGTCTCACCTTCGCTATGTCGACGCTTCTCTGAGAAATATGGCGTTGAAAAGTTGGCCCAAAGCAAGAATAGTGTTGAGATTACCAAGCCGATGCCTATTCCTGTAAGCAAATCCGTGAAGTAGATCGCAAGGACTGTGAGTACGAAAGGAATGAACTGAGACAGGCCTCTTTTGTATTGATCAACGAAAATTGCTGGCTTTGCAAGCTTATAGCCGACTACTAATAATACAGCTGCAAGGCTTGCCATAGGCACGTAGTTCATTGCTACTGGGAAAAGAAGTACGGCCGCGATCAACCAAAAGCCGTGAAGAATCGCTGAAGATTTAGTGTTGGCACCAGCCTGTAGGTTGGCCGATGAACGCACGATTACCTGAGTTACTGGCAGTCCTCCAATAAAGCCACTTACGATGTTACCAAGGCCTTGAGCAAATAGCTCTCTGTTGGCAGGGGTAACTTCGCGTTGAGGGTCGAGGCGATCGGTTGCCTCTACACATAGAAGCGTCTCAAGACTTGCGACGATTGCAAGTGTGAGTGCGGTCAACCAAACTTCGGTTTTGGCGAAAGCTGAAAAATCTGGAAAGACCAACAAGGTGCCTACTTCAGAAATCGAATCCAAGACTGGGATAGAGATTGTATGTCCGTCACCAAGGGCAAGGCTTGTATCCTTAAATGCAATGAACAAGCCTACACCTGACAATACAGCCAACAGCGGACCGGGGACATGCTTGAGGATATTGTTCTTCTTGATGAAGTCTGTTTGGAAACCGATGATCAGTAAAAGTCCAACGACGGTAATGATGATCGCACCTGGATTCACGTAATCGAGCATGTTGAACAGCTCTGAGGTTGTTGTTTGGCCATCTTTCTGGAAATAAGCAAAATCACCTCCTGGATCACGGTCGTATCCAAAAGCGTGAGGAATTTGCTTGATAAAGATGATGACACCAATACCAGCGAGCATTCCTTTAATCACTGCATTGGGAAAGAAGTAAGCCACAACCCCAGCTTTCACAAGTCCAAGTAGCACCTGAATGACTCCTGCGAGCACAACTGCTGCTAGAAAGGTTTCAAAACCAAGGCCTGTAATTGCTTCGGCGACGATGACCGCTAGACCGGCTGCGGGTCCGGAAACACCAAGTCGGGAGCCAGAAGCAAAACCGACAACAATACCACCAACAATACCTGCGATGATACCAGAAAGAGGTGGAGCATCACTTGCAACTGCAATTCCAAGACAAAGAGGAACAGCTACTAGAAAAACGACGATCGACGCACTGATGTCACGTCCGAACACTGAAACTTTACTCATACTATACTTGTCAACTGATTAACGGAGCGTAAGCTAAACCTCCAAAACGGGAATATAGCATTCAAAGTCCTTATATCACATGAAGTAGCAAGGATAATGTTGCCGCGTATCATAGATGTTGGGAAATGCTGAGTAGCCAAGCTCATTTGACATTTGTTGACGTATCCTAGTGGCACGACTTGAACAACGAAATCAATCTAAATATGCGCACATTTCTAAAATGGATAGTTGGCCTACTGCTATTCCTTGTACTTGTAGGCTTAGTAACCTATTTGGTGCTAGACGAAACCAAACCAGAAGGGGTACAAGGACCTCAAGCTGAAGCACTTGCAGACAAAATGCTACGTGCAACCAACCTAGCTGCTTGGGATACCACAAAGGTCATCTCATGGGATTTTGGAGGGAGACATCAATTCAAATGGAACAAAGCCCAAGATAGTGTAGACGTGATGTGGGGCGATGTCCTTGTTAAGCTTCACACCAAGTCAGTAACAGGTGCGGCCTTCGTTAACGGAAAGCAATTGACCGGTGATGAGGCAAATCAATTGGTTCAATCAGCATGGAGTTACTTCTGCAACGATAGCTTTTGGCTATCTGCACCTTACAAGATTCGAGATCCTGGGACTAGTCGCAGCTTAGTGACACTGCCCAACGGAGATGATGCCTTAATGGTGAGTTATGACAGCGGAGGTGTTACCCCAGGTGACAGCTATCTCTGGATACTCGACGAAGCAGGTCTACCGACGGCTTGGAAAATGTGGACGCAAATCATTCCGATTGGCGGCATTGAGGCTAGTTGGGGGAATTACAAGACGCTACCTTCAGGAGCTGTCCTTGCACAATCGCACAAGATTATCGTCTTGCCGCTGGAGTTGAGTGGGATAACAGAAGAGTAGATTATAGGTTCAAGGCATAAAATTTGTGCAGCAGAAACCTCCTCTGTTTTGACGTCCTCAAGTATCAACTTTTTGTTTTAGGTTTGAGCTTTAGAAGCTTTACCAATTCGCACTATGCACGCCCCTTTTGCAGAGAGTTTTTTATTGAACGACGTCGGTCGTCAATACCAGTCTGTGGTAAAATGGGCTGTGTTTGAAGAGGTCGAAATTGAGAAGCGCATCGCCCAGTTGCGCCAACAGGTGAAAGCTTTTTTCATGGACCTTACCGAAGATGGGGGGCAGAACTTCTCGAATCACTTCGCACGTATGCATTACGTGTCACAAGCGGCACAACTCAATCCAAAGCTCACTTACTATTTACACCAGTTTGAGCGCGAAGCTTCACTCTTCTTAGCTGAAAAAGAGACTCGGCTTTCGCCAAAACACATCCTGCTGTTAGGTGCGAAAGCAATCCTAGATGTGATTGAAGGAGTGATCAAACTGGCCTGTCCGCCAGAGCTTTCGGAGTATCTACCGAGCGACTACGAGGCGTTCAAACTCCAGTCTTACACTGTAGCTGAGTTCAAACAACACATTCGTGTCATCGTGCTCGAAGACCTTGAAGCGAAACAGCAACTCCGCGTACGACTAAAAGAAGATCCGAGCATGGATCACTTTGTTCATTACGGTAGGGAGGGATTCAATGAGCAGTTTGTTAAGCCCGCAGCTCGAATGCTAAAGCAGCATTTCGAACTCCCTATAGAGGTCAATCTTCTCGCAGTTGAAGTTGATTCAGAAGGCGAACTCGTCCCTGGTCACCTGATCATCGATCCAGATTTCTTGGTTGATATTACCGCTGTCTCAAAGTGTTTCGACGCAACAGGTCCAGAACCAATGAAGTACTTGCTCGGAAGGGTTACTCCTTACCGCAGCTCTGTAGCCATGATTGCCGGAAACGTGGCCAACCACTTCCTCGACATGGCGCTCACCGGTCGAGGCAGGAGTTTTCGCGAAAGCTTTGCAGAGGTCTTCACCCAATATCCGCTGCAACTCGCCAAACTATCTGACGATGAAGTGAGAGACCTCATGAGACGCTGTCAAGGGCACTACACCGTAATTCAGTCTTGCTTAGACAAGCACTTCGCGATTGAATCTATCGATCGTGAGCAAGTCGTCGTCGAGCCATCCTTCTATGCCGAACGCTACGGACTTCAAGGACGTCTTGATGTGTTTCAGCCACCGAAAGCAAACCGAGAAGCAGCCATCATTGAGTTGAAAAGTGGCAAAATCTTCCGCCCGAATGAGCACAAGGTCAACCAAGAGCACTACGTGCAAACGCTGCTTTACGACTTACTCATCAAGGCTGTATTTGAAGACAAGGTTAGGCCTCGCAATTACATCCTCTATTCAAGTGAGAAGGATACCCCGCTTCGCTATGCTCCTGCAACTAAGACGCAGCAATTTGAAGCGCTAGCGGTCCGAAATAAAATGATGACGATTGAGCGACTCCTCGCACTTTCGACGCCTGGAGAGCCATGCCCGCTGGACTGGCTAACACCTGAACGTTATCCTGCAGCGAATGGCTTTGTCAAGACTCAACTAGAGCAGTTTTACGCGGCCTTCTCCAACCTTACCTCACTCGAAAAGAAATACTTCCGAGCCTTTACGGGCTTCATTGCAAGAGAGCAACGATTAGCAAAGGTTGGTAACCAAACTGAAGAACGACTACGAGGACAGGCGATTTTATGGAGCGAAACCCTAGAAAACAAGCTTGAAGGCTATGCTATCCTGCATGACCTCAGCGTCATGTCTACAGCGACTAAGGATGACTTTCCTGTCATTGGATTCCAGCGCCCGCCCGCTCCAGCAGAGAACATATCACTTACCTCCTTCCGAAGAGGAGACATTATCGTTCTGTACGCAGGCGACTCTCGGAAGCATGCAATCTTGCACGGTCAGGTCTACAAAGGCACCATCACAAAACTGACGGACGATCGAGTAGATGTTCGCCTGCGAGCCAGCCAGCCAGACCTTACTACGTTCCAACAGCTACCGAAATGGAACATTGAGCCAGACTTGTTCGATAGCTCGTTTACACGCCTCTACCGCAACTTGGCCGAGTTTGCAGCAGAGCCAATACATGCTCGAAAGCTCGTCCTAGGGTTACGCGCTCCAGAAAAACCAGGCACTCAAAACATCCGAATCCCTACTGCTCTGACGAAGGAGCAAGGGGAAATTTTCAAGCAAATTTTGAACGCTCGCGACTACTACGTACTCTGGGGACCTCCAGGAACAGGAAAGACGAGCATGATGCTGCATCACTTATGCGATCACCTCGTCAACAAGTCCACCGAGCGAGTGCTCGTACTCGCGTTCACTAACCGAGCAGTTGATGAAATCTGCAAAGCCATCAGCAATATCGGTGGTGACATTGACAAACGCTATGTGAGAATTGGCTCTTCTTTTGGCTGCGATGCTGAGTTTTCAAGTCAGCTACTGCAGAACAGGATTAAGAACCTGAGTCGTCGAGACGAAATCATTTCGCTGCTGCAAAACCAGCGGATCGTTACCGGAACCTTTAGTTCTGTACTTGGCAAAGGTGAGTCACTCTTTGAACTCGTCAAATTTGACCGCTTAATCATTGATGAGGCCTCGCAACTGCTCGAACCTGCGATGATTAATCTAGTGGCAAAATTCCCTAGAACGGTGCTCATCGGAGACCATCGCCAGCTTCCGGCAGTCGTCACTCAACCTGAGCAGCAAACAAAAATTGAAGACGAGGAACTGCGTAGTATCGGGTTGATCGACATGCGAAACTCCCTTTTCGAGCGCTTGTACCTCAAGTGTCAAATCGAAAATTGGGACTGGGCCTTTGGACAACTGACCAGGCAAGGTCGCATGCACACCCAACTTGCAGACTACGCCAATCATGCCTTTTATGACCGCTCGCTTAGAGGATTAGAACTTACCGAAGCAAGCAGAGATTGGCAACAACTACCGAACGCCTACCCGCTCCCGAGTGACTCCCCTAGCCTACTTGAGCGGAAGATTTGTGAGCGAAGCTTTGTCTTCGTTGATACGGAGGTTGACCTTTCCGACAAAGCGTTCCGAACAAATCAACACGAAGCGGCAGCAGTCGTCGAAGTAATTCAAGCCCTACTACGTATCAAGGAACATGCGCACGAGACGCTAGATCCAAAACAGCTTGGGATAATCACGCCTTACCGTGCACAGATTGCTCGGATCCGTTTGGCGATCCGTGACTCCGTACTGGATGCAGAATGGGACTTGGTCAACATTGACACGGTAGAGCGCTATCAAGGTTCGTCGTACAAAATCATCCTTCTCTCGCTTTGCGCAAACCAAGGCCGAAGCATTGCGCGACTGAGTTCACTGAACCACGAATCCCGCGATCGCAAGTTGAACGTCGCCTTGACCAGGGCTAAGGAACGTGTCATCACTTTTGGCAACATAGAGCTGCTGCGCCTTCACAATGCAGCATATGCGGACTTCATTGAGTACTGCACTAAGCATGAAGGGGTGGTTGATGGCCAATTGCAATCAAGCTAATTTTGAATTGGATTGATCTGCTATGCAGCTCAAATTTTGAATTTTGAATGTTCGTGACGTATCGAGATGGATCTCTACGCTCCTTTTTTTAGCGCAAGGAACATCTAGCAGGGTGGAACACAATACCATTTTATCGCAGGGTAGCCTGAGGTGGAGAGAACGCAGGGCTGGATGTTCACTCACGATGTTGTCCTGCCCGCGCCTAGAATGATAACCGCATTAGCGTGCGTTGCTTCTACTGCCTGACCTGAGCGAAGTCGAACGGGTAGCTTGGGATTTATCCAGGCGCCAAAGGCATAACATCCTGTCCACATCTCGGCATTCAAAATTATCTAATTCAAAATTCAAAATTGGTTAGCCACAGGCTAACCTTTCCTGGCGCCAAAGGCACAACATCCTGTCCACATCTCGGCATTCAAAATTATCCAATTCAAAATCATTGCTGTCCGGTTAAACTCATGGCGAGCCTGTTGCTTTGGATAAGTAACTGATAATCAGTCAACAATCGCACTTTTGCCAAAAGCAACCCCTTATATCATACCTAAACAGAGCTAAATAAGTCTGGTAC
>JBGCGF010000091.1:0-26839 GCA_045110575.1 Saprospiraceae bacterium | reverse complement strand
GCTTTCGCCAAAACAGATCACCGCAATTATAACCGCGACGGTGCGGCCTTTAATGTAGGAGAAACCTTTGGCGGCCTGCCTTTTGAGAAAGGAGTGGCGCTGGCCAGTCAGCTGCAGTCCGAGGTTTTGCCGAAAGGCTATACGTTGCCACAATTGGGCCTTCGGTGGTTGTTAGATCAGCCGGCGGTAACGACAGTTATTCCAGGTGCAAGTCGTCCGAGTCAAATAAGCGCCAACGCTGCGGTTAAGGAGTTGGCCCCACTACCGCCAGCAAAACTTGCTGAACTTGCCGAATTCTATCGTTCTGAGATTGCGTCTAATATTCGTGGACCATATTAGGATTGAACAAATTTGTTCAACTTGTGGTACAATTGACCAACACTGATGAAGCATTCTAGAAAGCAATCAGGTCTACCACCAGGATCAGTAGTCTTTACTGGCGATCGAAAGGTCGATCAACTTGCGATTCACTACCTGCAATACAACGATAAGCACCTTCAGGATATGGTGTTGGACAGTCACATGTCTGAAGAGCTTAGTCCTACAAAGGATGGTTTGTTGGATTGGTACGACTTGCGTGGAATTCACGATGCCCAATGGATTGAAGCGTTGGGTAAGACTTTTGAGATTCACTCCCTAGTGTTGGAAGGGATTGCTGATGTGCACCAGCGCCCAAAGTTTCAAGAATTTGATAAGGGAAACTCTGTGACGCTGAAAGCAGTTGCTTTCGACAAAGCCGCAAAGGAGATAACCTCAGAGCACGTTACGATCTATTTTCGACCAGGTTTTGTTGCCACCTTTCAAGAATCAGGAACTGATTTATTTGCAGCAGTCCGTAAGCGAGTCAAGAGTGCTAGTGGCCGGATACATCAGCGAGATTCAGACTATCTCACGTATGCACTGATTGACGAAATAGTAGATAATTATTTCGTTGTACTTGACGACGTGGAAGAGGTAATCGAAGGATTAGAAGATCGATTATTATCTAGTCAGGATATTCGAAACAAAGGCGAAATTCATGACTTGAAAAAGCAGCTTATGGTGCTTCGTAAATCGGTAGCACCGCTGCGAGAGGCAATTAGTAGGTTTTCGAAAAGTGAGAGTGAATATATCCATGATTCGACACGGATATTTGTTAGAGACCTATATGATCACACGATCCAAGTGGTTGATTCGATCGAGAATTACCGAGATATGTTAAATGGTCTGCAAGATTTGTTCTTAAGCGAGGTTAGCTTTAAGATGAATCAGGTGATACAGGTGCTAACTATTATTTCGGCAATCTTTATTCCGCTTACGTTCTTAGCTGGGCTATATGGTATGAACTTTGAAAATATACCGGAGCTGCATTATAAGAACGGATACTTTGTATTACTAGGCGTGATGGCCGTGATGGCTATTGCCTTAGTGATTTTCTTCAAGAGAAAGAGGTGGTTGTAATTGGAGTAATATGTCAGTAATGCTTTTGTCTAGATAGAGGTGTGTTTAAAACATTAGACACTCTGACTTTCTTCTAACTTGATTAGATATGAGCTTAGAGATATCGAAGAATTTAAGTTGAGTTTTTTACGAATACGGTAGCGTGCTTTTTTGGCGCCTGCATCTGAAACGGATAGTGCTCTAGCCATCTCCTTGGTGGACATGTTGAGCTTTACCATAGCCAGTATTCGATGGTCGTTACTTGTTAGGTTAGGGTGCTGTTGTTGGAGGGCTTTAAATAGGTCGCCGTGCATCTCTTTGAGAGACGACATGAATACTTCCCAGTCCTTACTTTCCGTGCGGTCATTTCTAATTGATCTACTCAGTTTTGAAATGGCTTGTGCATTGGTCGCATTGGTTCCACTTCGCATGCCTGAAAGGTCGCTTTCGAGAGACTTTAGTAAGGCGTTTTTTTGCGTTAATGTAAGTGCTTGAACATTGAGTTGCTGATTGAGATTCAAGTTCTTTTGGTTCATTTCATACGCTTTACGCTGTGCCTCGATCTCTTTCAGTTTAATAGATTGTTGGCGTTGTCGAAATGCATAAATGGCAATAAGACCTGTCAAGGAAAGCCCAATGACAATTGAAGCGAGAAGTTGATTGTTTCGTTTTACGAGTTGAGCTTTCGCCAAAACCTGTTTTGAATTTTGTTTCGTCCGGAATGCCTCGTATTTCATTTCAGCTATTTCCTGTTGCATGGCAAAGTCTGCGGTGGTGACGCTATCACGAAATTCAATATGCTTACGATACCATTCTAAAGCTGGCTTATGATTGTCTTTCCATTCATATGATTCAGAGATTGCTCTAGCGCAGTTGCTTGCTTCTTGCATTGCTTTCCTTGCAAGCGACTCATCAACAGATTTCTTTAAGTATTGAATTGCGGTCGGATAGTCTTCAAGACCTCGATAACTTATTCCAAGCCAGTAAAGTGATTGAGCAGGGTTTGTCCCGCTTTCCTCACAAAGCGCGAGTGTTTCTAGAAATATTGCATTGGCCTTTTCCCAATCTCCAAGTTGCCCGACAATCATTCCTCTGTTCAATTTAAATTGTAAGATTTTATAAGGCGCATTAAGCCCTTGTAGTAAAGCTTCTGCAGAATCAAGTATACTTAGAGCACGCTTATGATCTCCATTATAGGTTCTATTGAAAGCTAGAAACTGTATTAGAACAGCAGCAGATATGGGGCGTTTTTGTTTGTCTATATATGCAAGAGCTAGATTTGCTTGCTCATCACTTTTCTCGATTTTACCCATTGCGCCGTAAATAGCTGAAGCGAGTTTGTGTACGGATTCCCTCCAACGTGGATTACCCTCAACTCCCACAAGAGCATCGGCTTCTCTTATAACGTCTAGTGCAGCAGCAAACTGTTTTTCAAGTCTACAGGTGTAGCCAACCCTTATGAGGTAAGCAAGTCTTTTGCGTGTATCGTCTACACCTGTCAGAATTGCCCCGAGCGTGTCTACATATCGTCGTGAATTTGCAGCATGCCCTTGCGAATTTGCTGTCTCAACTTTCGACAATTGCACCCAGAATCTTACTTCGGGTAAAGGTTTTTGCGGAAGCAGTAAGATTGCAGAATCTGTAGCTTCGATCATTCTTGGAAAGGAATTGAACTTCCTGTAGAAGCTTGAAAGTCGAGACATCACTATTGCTGCAGACGATGAGTCTTTAGCTTCAAGAAACTTCGAGAATAAGTCGTGTGTCGCTTTGTATGTCGACTCAGAATTTAGTTCCAAGTCCTTGGAAATTCGATCAAGTTTGGTAATGAGACCTGTGTACTTCCCGCCCTCTTGCTGGCTAATTCCATCGAATGCCAAAGGTGTAGAGAGTAGGAAAAGTAAGAGAAGGAGTAAATTTTTCATGAGCTGATATGAGTAACTGCAATAGCTATTCTGCCATCTTCAGGATGGCGCAAACTACACATACTGGGACGTGGACATGTCTCTAAACGGGGTAGACAAGTGAGCAACCATAGGCCTTTTGGGGTCCATTGGGGTAGACAAAGAGAGCTTCTGCAGCTTCTGCTGTTCATCTGTGAGATGCAGGCACTAAACTTGTCGACAAGCAGTAGTAAGCCTGTTGTGGCCGATGTAACCATCGACCAATTCCCAGAAGTTTTGGCCCCTCATCAATGTAGACGAGGGGCTTTTTTTGTTGTGACAGATAGGTCTGTAAGGCTGTGTTGAGTGCTTCAAGATAAGAGTTTCAATTTTGCATCTTATTTTCATGGCCTTTCTCGCTTAGAGAAGTCAAGCGTTTCGAGCATGTTCTTTAACGAAGAACATGTCTCACTTCTTTAACCATCAGCCCCCCTTGATAATGAAAAAATTACTCCTGCTCTTTACGCTTCAATTAGGATTGGCCGTCTTAATACTTAGCTCGGTATCTGCCCAAAACACTATTAAGCCACGTAAGGGATATTCGCCTCAGATAGGATCAACTGTCGAGATGTTGGAGGACCTTAAAAGGCGCGTGACAAACAGCGTGTATGGTATATCTCAAGCGAAAACAGACTTCCTACTGGATGAGAATGCCAACCGCGTTGGAGCGATGATTCTCCACTTGGCCGCAACAGAGAAATACTATCAGGTCTACACTTTCGAAAACCGTGTCCTCAATGCAGAAGAGTCGGCGAAATGGGACATAGCCCAGAACCTAGGAGACAACGCTCGTGATGAGCTTGTGGGTAAGCCCATCAGCTACTACTTGGATATATGGGATGAAGTGAGAGCCGAAACACTTCGGTTGCTTAAAACCAAGGACGATAAGTGGTTCAAGTCTATGGTGAAAGGGAGTTCAATGAACAACCATTGGGCTTGGTACCATGTCATGGAGCACCAGGCGAATCACATGGGGCAGATAAGGATGATCTTGAAGCGGTCGGAATAGTAGCACCCTCTTTTGCCACGTTTCATTTGCGGAGCTTTCGTGGGCAAGCGGTTGCTAGCTTTGCGGACGATGACAAAAGCCGAAATAATAGCAGAAGCACTCGCCAAGCTTCAAACGCGCATCGGAGAAGTGGAGCAGCAAATCGTGCAGACCGAACAGTCGCAAGCGGACGACTCAAAGAGTTCGGCAGGAGATAAATTCGAGACGGGACGTGAGCGCTTGCAGCAAGAGTTGAATCGTCTTGGTGCACAGCTCATGTATTTAAAGGAGCAGCGAATAGCTATTGAAGTTGCTAGCCGCATTAAGCCCTCTTCACGCGCAGCCGTTGGAAGCCTGCTCACGTTGAGCAACGGTGCACGCTATCTCATTGCGGTTGGGTTTGGGAAATTGAAGCTTGCTGATGGTGGGCAGGTGTTTGTTATCTCTCCTGAGGCTCCGATAGGGGAGGCGCTGATTGGGAAGATTGAGGGCGATCGATTCGACTTTCGGGGTCAGAAACTCTCGGTTCTTGGCATTAATTGAAGACGAAGAATAAATGAAAAGAAGTCTTTCACTGATGCGCTCTCGATCACTCAAACCACATGCAGTGAAAGACATCCTTTCAAATTACCTATTCCTTTCTCTCATAGTACGATACAATACTTGCCTTAGCAATCGTATTGTTCCAGAGATAGTATCCAACGATAGCCGGATTGGTAGTTGCGTCTAGTCCAAGCTTATCAACGCTGAGTGCATGCACCGTTACGACATATTGGTGTATCCCGTGCCCTTCAGGAGGACATGGCCCACCATAGCCAGGAGCACCATAGTTGGTAATGCTTTGAATAGCCTCTGCACTCATAAGTCCTGCATCAGTGCTTCCTGCGTTTGCGGGGAGACTACTTACGTCTGTTGGTAGATCAAATACGAGCCAGTGCCACCATCCGCTTCCCGTAGGTGCATCTGGATCATACATCGTTATCGCGAAACTCTTGGTTCCTTCAGGCACATTTGACCAGCTGAGTTGAGGTGAG
Organism: Saprospiraceae bacterium; assembly: GCA_045110575.1. Classification (GTDB taxonomy): domain Bacteria; phylum Bacteroidota; class Bacteroidia; order Chitinophagales; family Saprospiraceae; genus CALDTK01. The sequence goes on along the minus strand of JBGCGF010000091.1, from coordinate 21,458 downwards.
ACATTGTCACCCGTACAGCCGAAGCCATTGAATTCTTCTACACTCGTTGCGTTGCCTCCGAGTGTGTTGCTTGTTAGTGTAAACGTCTTCTGACCAAACATGCTTAAGGTGCTTAGCAGGAAGAACAGTAGGACGGGAATGGACTTTCTCATAGGTTGAACGTTGCGATCAGTTGAAGTGTCAATCGGCCAGTGTGGCTCTGTGACTCAGTGATGCAAAGTTGTGCCTGCTACGCTTGAAGCGCGTATGAGGAGCGTCCAAAAAGTATTTCTAAAAGGTCAATCGTGTTGTTGGTACTGCTTCGGTGTTTGCCCAAATTGCTTCTTGAAAGCTTGGACGAAGTTTGAAAAGTTCTCGTAGCCAGCCGCTTCATACACATCTATTGGACGGCTGCTGTTCGCGCGAAGCAACGTTGCGGCATGTTTGAGTCTCTGTTCTGTAAACCACTTCATTGGACTCACGTGGTACTGACTTGAGAAGGCTCGCTTAAAGGTTGATATGCTCATGTTGCATAAAAAGGCAAGCTCCTCTAAGCTCAGTTTTTTGAGCCTGTTGTTGGTCACGATGTTCGTTAGTCGGACTGTTTTGTCATCTGTGTTTTGGACGATTGCATTTAGGAAGTCAGCTCCATTTTGGTGGACCAAGTAGAGCATTATCTCTTCAAACTTAGTCTTGAGCATTTGCTGCTGAGTCTCCTTTGGAAGTGATAGGATCCAGACAAGACTGTCTACGAATTGTAGTATAAAAGTATCATAATCAAAGGCGTAGAACGTTTTTTGACTTATGCTTTTATTTGCATATAGTTCATGCCTCGTCAAGAAAGACTTGACTTCGTCGTCCGAAAAGAAGAGGAGAATGCTCTGATAGATATTACTGGAGTTGGATATTTTTTCGGTCATTAAGCAATGGCCCGCTTTCATGACTAGAAACCGTTGATTGTCAATCTGTGCGGTTTTGTCATCACCGATAACTTCCTTCGTTCCAACCTTTAAAAAGCTAATCGTGTTTTTGGAAAGCTCTATTTTTGTCTTTATGATATCCTCTCTCGTAGTGTAGTTGAATACTTGAATGGCATCAGTCGATTCTAGTTTTAAGTCTACGGGTAGAATGGTCGTATTCATTTTCGAACGGATTGAATTGCTAGCGTCGCCACTTTCCCAAGTCCAAGGAGAGACATGAGTAAGCAGATCTTCTGCTGGACTTTTGGCAAGGTAGACGCTCCACGGCTTAATCCTAAAAAATCGAAGGCTTATAGGCGCTCTCCTTGGCCCTAGACCTGCCCTCCATTTACAGAATGGGACATTCATCCCATAGCAGACGCTAGACGTCAATCCTAGTTTCGTTTGCAATGATTCGTACAATGCTAATCGGCGCTTTGATAGCGCTTTATGGGACGGCCTTCGCTCAGTTTAACGAGACGTACAGTCCCGTCGACATGATGGTCACGCCAATAGGTCTAGGCACCCAAGCGATTCTTGGAGCAGACGGCGACTACTATTACTTACGCAACTCAGTGTCGTCTTCAAGCACGACGGAGAATGAGATTAAGTTCTCTGCGCGGTTCCTTGAGTGCGGCGGCTCACAGGCTCGACTAAGAGATTTGGTCGCCTTGCCAGACGGTCGTTTTTACGCTGGAGGTACCGCCTTCACACCTGATAGTGCATCCTGTGGCGCAGTGTTGCAGCAGGGAGGAGGGAGCTATGATGCGATCATCGGTTACTTCTCAGCCAGTGGCCGTATGATTTGGGGACACACCTTTTCCGAGGTGCGCGTGCAAGACAGTTGGCAAAACTTGATTGCACAGCCAGATGGTAGTGTCTATGCCTTAGGCAATCAATTTCAACAGCTGCGTATTACCCAATTTGACAGTAGCCGCAATGTTCGTTTTGACTCGGTCTTCAGCGATTTTGTAGAAGGGTTTTTCAGTACACAAACCACAGACGGAATGCTGCACGTGGTCAATACCAGGTACGACTACCTCACCTTCGACCCAGCGACAGCGGCGATTACCAATGTCGAAATACAGCCAGGTGCTGGAGTGGACTTAGATAAGATCTATACGAGTGGAGACATGGTTGAGCTTCCTGACGGTAACCTCGCCTTTGCAATTACTTACGAGACGGATAGCCCGTTTTTGAGGAGCCTCCGTGTACTCAAGATCAACCGTGCAGGGCAGGTCATCGATGTATTTCCAGCCATTGGACAGCAGCCGATTATCAATCATTTCGCACGCGACATCAAGATGATTGACGGCGAGTTGTTTGTGCTTGGTGGCGTCGGCGATGGTGTTACGGGCATCTTCCAAGGAATGACGTTGAGTGCGCTCGATCCTGTCACGTTCGAGGCTCGATTCACCGATCTATTTACAGGTCAGCAGTTACAAGCGTTCAACTTGGAATCCTACAAAACTGGATCTGATACGCTTCTCATTCACGGTACTGCAGGCAATTTCAGTGGCACTTTTAATACGTTTCCTGTCCGCACAGGAAGCATAGGCCCGATGCGCATCGCCCGCTGTTCAGTGAATGCTGGGTTTGGCTACAGTGCTGCTGGGCGAACGTCGGCATTCACCAATTTCTCGAGTGCCGACGCGATAGATTTTGAGTGGGATTTTGGTGACGGGAATTCCAGTTTTCTGGATGATCCTACGCACACCTATTCATCTGATGGAAACTATACGGTCTGTCTCCGATCGCGGTCGCGCAACTACTGTGAGGCAGAGTTTTGTACAACCGTACAGATTCCAAACGGGGTGAGCTCATCGGAAGGTGTTTTGGCGAAAGCCCCTAAGCTAGAAGTCTCTCAGACAGGCAATCAGCTTGCGCTAAAACTAACGTCAGGCAGGTTTAATCAAATTGAACTTTTCGATATCACAGGCCGAAAGGTAGCCGAACAACGACCGACGAATCTTCAGTCAACAGGCGTGTCAACAGCCGTTTTGCCGAAAGGTGTCTATACGATCCTAGCCGTACTCCGTGACGGTAGCACGTTATCTCATCGCGTTTTCATCCACTAGTCTTATGCTTTCGCCAAAACCACATACATCTGCGCTCTTCATTTGCATGGCACTCCTTTTCTCGGCCTGTGGGTTGATTGAAGAAGAGAGTGATTGCTCACCAATTGTAGATCTGCGGGAGGATATCCTAACGATGAACCCAACGGGTGCCGTAGGCCTGGGTAGTGAATGCAAATTTGCCTATATCGGTGGCCCAAACGTAGCGGAGTTTAGCTTTTACAGTTCGCTTGAAACAGATCGCACGTTTGAATGGGAACTACCGACTGGAATGACCTCTCCTTTAGGCGAGCCGCTTGGAACCTCCGTCACGACAACTGAGCCGTTTGTTCAGTTCGTTGCGACCGACCAAACGCCTCAATTCAACCGCATCGGTATGCGGATCACCAATCCATGTAGCGAGAGCAACTGGGTGTATGATTCGCTTGAAATTTTAGATGTGGCGGTACCTACGATCAGTTCGGTGGCCGAACTTCCTGAGGGGCGGGCATACGCTGCAACAGCAGTGCTTGATGGCGAAATTTACGTGCTCTATGGGGCCAACTACGATAATGCGCTGGAGTACCGATTTGAGAACTACAAGTACAATCCAGCTGCCGATGAGTGGACCATTTTACCTGCTCCTACGCTACCTACAGCCCCTAGAGTTGGGTTGAATATTGGTGCGAGCGTGCAAGTGGGAGATGACGTGTACATGTTGGACCAGTTCATGGGAGTGTATCGCCACAACCTGCGCACCAATGAGTTGACGATGGTTGCTGATTCTGAGGGTGTCAATCCTGGAGGTGACGTAAGTGTCCAAGGTGCGCAGATTCAATTTTCGCGCGGAGAGTTGATTATCGGTCCGGCAAATGAAGCTTTATGGACGCTCGATCTAGACACCAAAGAATGGATATTTAAAGCCGCCTTTAGGTATGTCGACAACGTCAATAAGGTTGATCATTCATGGAGTGCGAATAATCGGATTTACTATGCTGTTCATGAAGGTCCGCTTGTGGAGTACAATACAGCGCTGGGTGAATTTAGAGCTGTGATCCCAGGCATTCAGCACGTAGGCTATTCGTTTGTAGTCAACAATCAGACGTTCGTTCAGCATTCTGAGAATGGCGATCGCCTAGGTAAAATCCAGGCGCTCGATTACAATGAACTCACCTTTGAGGATTACCCAATCGTGGCAGGCAATGCGTGTACGGCATATCTAGGGGAGGACAACTTCTACATGGTGTCGACGGCCGTTATTGGCAAGTCCGCCTACATGATTGGCGGTGGCCGAATTCACGACGGGAACGGACGCGGAGGGTATGGGAGTTCGACGTTGGTGCGGAAGATTTTCGTGCCTTAGACAGTAAGAGCCTTTCTAAGCAATCCCAATTCGACTAAAAATTGGATCATATTGAACTGGTAGCCTGCCCTGAGCGAAGTCGAACGGGTTAAAAATGCTCGATTTAGCTAGCTAAGTCTTGCGCTTTTTGCCTAAACCAGTTCAATATCCTCTTCAATTTCGTCAGAATCCGCAAGCTTAGAAAGGCTCTACGTTGATGTTTTGCTTAAATTTGGTTGTTTGGAAAGCTAACTCAGTCCTCAACTCAAATGGTTAAGCCACAAACGAAGTATACCAAAAGTGGGCGCATAAGCTTGGCTTACCAGGTTTTTGGAACAGGCGAACAGAAAATCGTGTATATCCCCGGTTGGGTGTCTAACATTGATTTGATGTGGGACAGTCCGCAGTTGGTATCGTTTTTCCAAGGACTTGCTGAATTTGCTACCCTCATTTTGTTTGACAAACGCGGTACGGGGCTTTCGGATCGCGTATCGGAACTCTCAACTTTAGAGGAGCGAATGGATGACATTCGTGCGGTAATGGATGCTGTTGGGATTGAGAAGGCAGCGCTTTTCGGCCATTCGGAAGGAGGGTCCGTTTCAGCATTGTTCGCAGCAACTTATCCGATGCGCACGCAAGCGCTAATCACTTTTGGTGTTTTTGCCAAAAGAAGGTATTCGAAGGATTATCCATGGGCGCCGACGGACGAAGAGCGTCAGGATGTGTATGACACGATTGAGCAGAGTTGGGGGTCTGGAGACATGAAGCTTGCTTCTCTTGCCCCTTCGATGGCAAGCAATCAGGACTTTATGGATTGGTTGGCTCGTTATTTTAGATCAGGTGCAAGTCCCAGTGCTGCACTAGTCTTGACACAATTGAATACTCAGGTTGACATCATCGACATTTTGGACACGATTGAGGTTCCTACGCTTTTGATGCAGCGGACCAATGATGTCGATGTTAAAATTGAAGAAGGAAGATTTATTCATGATAAAATTAAGTCGTCCAAACTTGTTGAGTTTGAAGGAGAGGACCACTTATTTTGGGTAGGTAATACCAAAGAGGTTCTAAATGAAATAACAGAATTTCTGACAGGTGTTAGGCCTAAAGAAAAATACGATCGATTATTAGCGACAATATTATGTGTTGAGATTATGGATAGTGAGTCGCTCTTCTTTACATATGGAGAAGAGAAATGGGTGCAACTACTAGACAAGTATCAGACGCTGTTGGAACGAATCATAAAGCAGTATCGGGGCCGGGTAGTTGAGAAGCTTGAAGGCGGTGCAATGGCTACTTTTGATGGACCTAGTAAGGCTGTTCATTGTGGCTTAGATTTAAAGGAACAAATAGAAGCACTAAATCTTCCAATAAAAGTTGTAGTGCACACAGGAGAGTGTATTACGATGCGAGATAGTATCGGGGGGCTTGCGATCTATATTGCTCGGCGGGTGCTTGCAAGCGCATCTGATCAGGGCCTTTTGTTAACTCAGAGCGTTAAAAATTTACTGTACGGCTCTGGTTTAGAAACAGAATCGAAAGGAGCATTGGAGGTTAAAGGTGTAGATAATCCTATCATCTTACATCAAGTAGTTACTAATCCTGTTGAAGATCGTATGGTGTCTATGTATGCGAACAATAGAGTGTCGGCTTCAACGCCTCAGAATTATTCTTTTTTAGAGGATGTTCTGCAATGCATTGAAAATCACTTAGACGACACCGCATTTGGCATAGAGGTTTTATGCGATGAATTAGGACTTAGCGAGCGACAGCTTCAACGTAAATTGAAGTTAATTACCAATAAGTCTCCTAGTCAAGTAATACGATCTGCTCGTTTGCACCGTGCCAGAGATCTTATTCTTAGTGATGGTCTTAGTGTTTCTGAGAGTGCATACGCAACAGGATTTAATAGCGTGTCTTATTTTACGAAGTGCTTTAAAACAGAGTTTGGAAAGCCTCCGAGTTCAATTCGAAAATAGATGAGCCGTTATAAATACTCTTATTGGAAAGGGTAGTTTCGATAGTTTAATTGAATTATACAAGTGTGTTATGTTTATCGTATTGGATGGCAAGGTGTTGTTTTAAAATAGCATTTACTATTGTAATAGAAGCAGTGTTTTAGGGTGGTGTTTATAGCCTTTTTACGCTACGAGCCTATATCGTTGAGTGGCTCGCTCCTGTCGGTTTTGTACAAGTACCGTCGGAATTGTTATAGCATTTTGCACTATTACTTGTTATACGCTCAAGGAGTGCGCCTCTACTTTTGTTGTGTATTGGATCGCTATTCAATACACAATAATCCAACATTAAAATCTGGGCGATGAACAACTATAGAATACTGTTACTTACCTGTTTGGTGTCTTTAGTTTTTGGACATCTAGGAGCTCAACCAGTCAACGATTTCTGTTCAGGTGCGATCCCTATAACACCAGCTGTTCAAGGCACCGGTTGTAGCTCTGCAAGTTTTATACTTCCCTTTGCCAGCGACGGAACAACAGATAGTGGGGTTCCTTTTACGTGCACTAATCCCGGCAATGATCAATGGTTTACGTGGACAGCGACAAGTGATGCGTTGGCGTTTACAAGTCTCTTTCCTAGTAATCCAGGGATTGCAATTTTTTCGACTTGTGCAGACGCGAATACAGGGGTAGAGATTGATTGTAAGAGAACACTTGTAAATGGTACTTTATCTGGCTGGAATGTTGGTGACAATTTACTCATACAACTCTACGATTCTCCAGGGCAGGCTTCGGATATCAGCTTTTGCCTGGAAGAGTTTACGTTACCCCCACCACCAGTAAATGATTTTTGCTCAGGTGCGATTCCTATTACACCTGCACTAGCAGGCGCATGTTGCAACACTGCAGGTTTTATATTCTCCTTTTCGACTGATGGAACTACAGATAGTGGCGTCCCAGCGGTTTGTTCTACACCTGGCAAGGACCGATGGTTTACGTGGACTGCAAGTACAGATGCATTGAAATTTACTGCGAAGACTCCCGGCGGTGGAGGGATAGCAATTTTTTCAGATTGTATAGATGCAAGTAGTGGAAATACAACCAATTGTTTTAGTCATTTTTTCACAGATACTACGTCTAGTACTTTAGCCACCCTTTCAGGATGGTCAGTGGGAGATGATCTGCTCATCCAAATTTTTAATTCTCAGACCTTTGACTTTGACGTTGCTTTTTGTTTGCAAGAGTTTTCGTTAGCACCTCTTCCAGTAACCTTGGTCTCTTTTCAAGGAAAAGAAATAGGTGACAACAATGTTTTGTCGTGGATCACTGGCGCAGAGCAGAATACGGAGCGACATGTTGTAGAAAGATCTGCAGATGGAATGACCTGGGAAGTCCTTGGAGAACGCGCTGCGGTTGGATTCTCTACGGTAGAACAAGCGTATGAGTTTATAGATGAAACTCCCATGTCTACATCGTATTACCGCCTCAAGTCAATCGATTTCGACGGCTCGCATCAGATGTCCGAAGTGATAAACCTGCAGCGAAAAGAAGTTGGATTTAGCATGAACAGGATATTCCCTAACCCTGTAACAGAGATGCTATTCTTGGACTTTAGCACCGACATGGTTTCCGATTTCGACATCAGTATAACGGACCTTAATGGTCGAGTTCTCTATGAGACTGAATATCGTTCTGAGAAAGGGCTGAATCGACACGAAATAGACGTTGTTCAATTGCCTGCAGGGATTTACCTGATCAACATGCAGAGTGGTGCGATGCAGATAACGAGAAGAGTGGTGAGGATATAAGAGCGTTATAAGATTTATGGCTCAGAAGTGAACTAGCCAACGTCAGTCTGAAATTTAAATTGGAAGAGGCTCTGCGGGTAACCGTGGGGCCTTTCTATTTGAGTGGCAAATTTTTATGACTTGTAAAGCATCAGCTCGGTTCTTCTCATTGCTGGTAATGCGTGTACGCACTACTTGGGTGAAGAATGTTTTTGCATGGTGTCGACGTCGGTGCCGTAAGCTTGGCCTCAAGCGAATTTGACAACATCTAGCCAGCTAACTTCTATGTCTGTTCTTTTGGCTTTACCATCCATATTCTGTACCATAGGTTACGACTATTTTGTCGCCTACGTTTATGCAAGAAAATGAGATTCCATTTTCGGCCCTAAGCTTAATGGTATAGGAATAAGGACGGTTTTTACCCTTTTCAATAATTACTTCAGGTCGCTTGAAGTGTTTTTGACTTCCACATTTCTTGTCAGTTAAACTGATGTAGTAGTCTAAATAGTTGAGTACATCGTTTGTGGATATGAAGTATGATTCTACGGTATAGGAGGACCATTCATATCCTGCAGAAAAAGAAATGCTATTCCCGTTTCCGTAGTACTTGGTTTCAATGGAATAAGCCTCTTTGTTGGCTCTTAAGTGTCCACCGTAAGCAACTCCATCTGAGGAGACTGGAGCATTCAGGTCCACTCCAAGTATTTCGTTAAATCCTACAATTCGCCAACATTCAACATCTAAATTTTCGGGAAATTTCACTTTCGACGTGAAACCAGAGAAGACATACCCTTCAGCGCCTATGCTGGTTTTTACGAGAAACCATTGCCCTTGTCTGTTTTCAAAGGATGCATACAGTGGTGTTACTTCTTTGAAGATTACGTACTCATTGAAATTTACTTTCGCTATTATGTTAGAACTAGTATTTGGTTCAACTCTCACATTTAGCCCGGATACTGTGACGATATATAAGGTGTCTCCAATAAAAATATTCTGAGGATGTTTTTCTATAAAATCTTCATGTTTATGCTCGAAAACTTGAGCTGTTAAGGTCGAGCTGGAGAACAAACTAAAGAGGATGATGAATAAAGAAAGGGCGTGCGTAGGCATGTTCTAATGTAACGATCCTAGTTCGAGGTTGGTATATTTCCCCTTCTCGAGGTTTATCTGTTCTAACGGTACTAGATGGTTATTGGCCATTCGTGACAACTGAGTCGCCGCAAGCTAAAGCCTGCAGAACCAGATCCTTCATTTTACGACTTCCTTCTCCATTGAAAATACCGAGGTCGCGATTGAGCAGTATCTGATGTCAGCTGGTCTGAGACCTTTGTATTCCCGTTCCTAGAGGCTACGCCGCTCTTTTAGGGAACTATTGGTAAGAAAGTGGGATGATTAGACCGTTAGAGTGGCTTGAAAAGTGGTCAAATTTGCATCGCACCTCAGTCAAGATGGTGTCGCCCTTAAATCGGCTAGTCCTCAAACAACAACATTTAAAATTCGAATCATGCAAACCCTCAAACTTTACGGCGCAAACTGGTGTGACAATTCTAAAGCTATACAGGCATTGCTGAACAAGTACGCAATTGACTACGACTACGTAGATGTTGATGTGAATGAAGAAGCTTCTGCTGCGCTAGAGGTACTTCAAGGTGGGGAACGAACGCTCCCTACGCTCGTGGTTAATGGGCAGCAGCTCAATAACTCTTCGGTGGAGGAGGCTAAATCTTCGCTAGGGATCAATGACAATCAACGCATCGTGCTTTACGGAGCCGACTGGTGTCCAGATTGCCAGCGGTCTAAAGGTTTTTTGCGCGATAACAATTTTAACTTCCAATACATCAATATCGACGAGCAGGAATGGTCTATCCCCTTTGTCGAAAAGATCAATAATGGAAAGCGAAAAATTCCAACCATACTTATTGGTGACGATGTTTTTGTAGAACCTTCGAATGCAGAATTGCGCAAGCAACTCAACGTAGATGCTGAAGACACAAGCCATGTCTATGATACTGTAATCGTGGGTGGAGGGGCAGCTGGACTTACCGCCTCCATTTACGCACAGCGTGATCGATTCGAATCGATCATCTTGGAAAAATCAACACTTGGAGGTAATGCCTTCATTACAGAGAAGATCGAAAACTACCCAGGCTTCCAGAGTATTTCTGGTCCTGAGCTGATGAAGCGTATGGAAGAGCAGACGAGGACGTATGGCACTGCCATTAGCACTGGTGTGCGTGTGCTTGACATTCAAAAGGAGCGAGGTGTCTTTAAGATCTTGACGGATGATCTCACGTACTTCGGTAGGTCGGTGGTTCTTGCTACAGGCTCGACGTATCGACGGTTGAAAATCCCAGGTGAGCGTGATCTCATCGGCAGCTCTGTCCACTTCTGTGCGACGTGTGACGGTGCCTTTTATCGTGACCGTGAAGTCATCGTTATTGGTGGCGGAAACTCCGCATTGGAAGAGGCAATTTTTCTAGCTGGATTCACAAAGAAAGTAACGATCATCAACCTGAACGATCACTTCACTGCTTCTCAGACGTACATCGATAAGCTTCCAAGCGTGGCGAATATTGAGGTGAAGTACGGCCGAGAATCTGTAGAATTTCACCGCGATGAAGAAGGCAAGTTTGCGGGCCTTGAAGTCAAAGATGTCCAGAGCGGTCAGTTTGAAGTCGTCAAGGCAGACGGTGTGTTTGTTTTCATTGGCCTTGTTCCAAATACCAAATACTTCAAGGGCATTATAGACCTTGACGAGCAGGGCTTCATCAAAACGACAGGACTCGGTCAGACCTCCGTTCCAGGCATTTTTGCTGCGGGCGATAACCGTCAAGGTGCGATTGCCCAGGTTGCTGCTGCGACAGGCGAAGGTGTGCTCGCGAGTTATGGGTTGCGGGAGTACTTGAGTAAGATTGGGTAGGATTGATTGTTCTTTGAACAATGCTTTTTAGGCTTTAGGCGCTACCAATACAATGCAGGCTTTAGCCTGCTGAACCAGACTCCTCCTATTTCCTTGTGAAATTTCCTCCAAAGCTTGCCCGTTGGCCACCATAGTATTGACAGTTGGAAGCTACGATGTCGGCCTTCTTGTCATAGAAGTCGAAGATGAGTTCGCAGTTTTCTTCTCCGTTGAAGACACCCTGGTTTAGGTTAAGCATTTTGCCGATGCCTGCTATGTGGCCGCTGTGGCCATTGTGTCCTGAAGTGCGATAGTCAAACGTAAATGCGGTGTCGTCAATAAAGCGCACGGTGAGGTCGTCGGTTGAGGTGCTATTTTCGAAGACCTCCTCCTCCATGTTCCACATTTCGACGCCGTGTTCGAAGGTGTAGCTGCCATCAGTGAGCGTTGCAGAAGGCTTTGTTCCCACTTCTGATAGCTTGAATACATCTAGTGCGAATTCCTGTGCGCCATCGAAAGCCGGGTTGGTGCTCCACTTTCCAATGAGACTTGTTTCGCTAAATTGTCCTTTGAAATAACCAGTGCTTTTTCCCTTGTAGGACTCCACGAGGGTCACTTCGTTGTTTACAGGGTTGAGTTTGCCATTCAGGGCGAGTCGGCCCAGGTTTTTGAAGTAGTAGTAGCTACCGGTAATGGTGTCTGCTTCAAAAACGAGGTTCATCAAGGCATCCGTTCGGTAGTTCCCGATATATCCGTTGAAGACGTAGAGCTTTAGTTGCTCCGGTGGGCTCGGGAGTATTTGTGCCGCATCGGCTTGTGTTGAGCCAGAGGGTGTGGTTTCGCTACAAGCTGAGTAGGTGAGTAGGAGGAGCATCAAAACGCAGCAGTAGAGCAAGCCCTTAAATCGGCTAAGAGCAGCAGGCAAGGCGCTGATGTTGAGGCTGTTTTGAATTTTTTCGTTGTGGAGCTTGGAGACCATTGGGTAGTATGGTCAAAGTTTGTACCAGATGGGGGTGGGGCATAGTTGAAGGTGTCTAGACCCGAGCTTGGCCCCAAGCGTTGAGTTTGTATTTAGCCGTTCGAGTTTACTCTAGATTTGGAAGTGGCCGATGTACCTTGTATTCAGTTAATAACCCTTTAGAACAATGAAATATCAATATCTAATTATGTCGCTGATCTACAGTCGTCGATACAATCTGTTTGTCCTGCTATCATTTGGGCTTTTGTGGTCTGCTTGTGAAAAAGAGGAGATCAGGCCTGAAAGTCTGTTTAAAATAGTTGAGGTAGGTGACTTTGAGTTACTACAAGAGAGTATAGATCAGCTTCCTTATCAAGGGAAGGATAGCGTGACGTTTGTTGATAGGGATGAGAATAGGCTCACGTTTCAGATAAGGGAGAGTTTCAATCCAAGCACGCAAGTTTCTACGGAGTACTTTAATGTCGATTTTCCTAGAGATACCGTTATCTATACGTATGGTTCACAAAGTAAGGACTTCTATCTTTCAAATGATTCTTTAAATCTGAGATTTTACATCGACTTGTCCGTCTATGTATATGACGTGCAATCAGAGAATCTAGAAATATGTGACCATTTAGAGGTTTGGTTTAAATATGATGATAATCGTTTGCGAACACAAGTTCTGAGAGACGTTACGAATGAGAGGACTCTCCTTGAGTCATGGTGGCAAGTGGAGTATGAGGATATTGAGCTCTTGGGGCGGGGATTCGAAGACGTATTCTATTCGCGTTTTTCTAATCCGGTATCCTTCGTTCGTTTCAATTATGAACTTGGAATAATATCGTTTACTGATTTAGATAATAAGATGTGGGTGTATGAGGAGTGAAGAGCCTAGAAACGAAACTTGGGGCGTCTTAGCAATATACGGGGCGAGTCAGAAAGATTGTTAGATTTGGCTGGCTTTGAATTGCAGTTTATAAGACCTCTTTCGTATTTCTCAGCCGGGCTTTTGAAATATTTTGGTAGAACGTATTCGAATAAACGGGCTTTTCTAACATTCGAGTATTGAAAATCATGTCATAGCGTCCACTGAATGGAGATGTTTTTCCATACTTACTGTCGAGGCTATTGTCGTACTGATACTTGAGTCTACATTCAGTATAAAAATCTCCATCGTCCATTAAAAAACACGCTTCTATTGTAGATTGTGGAGGGAGAAGAGCGAGATGATGATTCGGAGGTAAGTAGCTCATTAGGCCGCAACCCGTTTTCCATAAGTTGTGCAGTTCCATCCATTGATTTGATTCGTTTTTCGCCTGTAGGATGAGCCTCAGTCTCATTCTATCACGAAGGTGATAGCTGATCTCGGAAGTGTTTTCGAATTTTAGTCTTATCGCTCGAAAGCAGTGTTCGTCTGAGAGTGAGTCGATCCAGAGTTTGTATGTAAAATCCGAGGTGTCAACTGATATGTTAATTTCTTTAGAAACTTCAGCTGGACCTAAAAGACTAAGACACTGTATGGAGTCAACACTTTGGACCTTGATTTCGGTTACTTTTCCGTTTGTAATTTGAAAATTCAAAACTGGAAAAAAGTCAACTTCAAGAGGCCTTATGCGTAGCTTCGTATGGCCACTATTGAAGTTTGTATACCTTTTTTTATCTGAATATGAGAATAGTTTCGCTTTGTCACATTCTAATTGAATAGGGTCGACGATTTCTTCTTTTTCAATAATAGCGTTTGTACAATTTGATATGAAGTATGGAAATAGGATGATCAATAAGGTGATGATGGTACGGGTATATGCAGGCATGTTTGAACTTAACGAGAATCGTTATGGCTTGGTATCGCACTCATAGTTTTATCCAAACTAGCGATGTTGGATGCTTTTAAATTTTGGTTACTACCGATACGCTTCAGGCCAAAGCCTGCCGAACCAGATCCTTTAATCCCGATTCCCAAACCCACCATCACCCCGTACCGTCAACTCTCCCCAATTCAAGCCCGTAGGCAGACTCTTACTCGCATGCTTAGATTCGTCATAATCAAGCTAATGTGTGGAAGCAATCGGAACTTTCCGCTTCAAATAAATCGTATCCCATACTTCCCTAATTTCAACTCAAGTCTTAAACAATGTCACCGTCTCCCGAGCCACTCGCTAAGCCCTATCACGCTGGATGACGATACGCTCGACGGTTTGAGGAGTGAGCGTTTGATTAGCGAGTGAGTCTGGGGTTTTGGCGGAAGCGGAATAGGAATAGAACGCTAAGCCTATAAGCGCGAGCGTACTCAATGCCGCAGCCAATTTCCAGTCTGCATGCACGCCAATGGTTTTAGCGGCGCCAGTTCCATAAGCCTGTTGTAAATGGGCTGTTCTGAAATGACTAACGTTTAGATTTTAGAGCCTTAACCACCACAAATGTCTGAGTACGTACGTAATGCAGCATTGAAAGCGCTTTACGTCACGCGGGGTGTATATTTCAGACTATGAAGCGAGTATTTATCCTTATCGTATGGATTCCATTTCTAGTTGCGATCACACATGCACAGCAAATAGAACAATATGAAATTAGTATCCCTCGAGGTACGATAGATTTAATGGATATTCAGGCGTCAGGCATAGCGATTGACCATGGCCTACTGATCACCACGGACAGCTTTCACATCATTGGATTCCGTCAAGATATTGATCGTCTTCAGACTGCAGGGATAGTAGCAGAGGCTCGGTTACTTCAGCCTAAGTCCAAGCAGGCGGCAGCGCGCAGAAATTCTTTCTGCACGTTTGACGACATTTTCGACAGTGCTCCACCAGCTAATTTCAGTTTGGGGTCCCTCCAAAATGGGTACTACACCTTAGAGGAGATTTACGACCAGATGGACGAAATGCGGAGGATCTACCCAGGTCTAATTTCTAATCAGTTGCCTATTGATACGTATGAGACCTATGAAGGAAGGAGCATGTATCACTACGTGTTAAGTAGCAATGTCCTCCCAAGTCAAGTCAAGCCTAAGGTAATGATGACCGCATTGACCCATGCGCGAGAACCGATGAGCATCATCAGCCAGGTGTACTTCTACTGGTGGCTGCTTGAGCAATACGACAGCAATGAACAAGTCACGTGGTTACTTGACAATACCGAACTCTATTTAGTACCGTGCGTCAACCCCGACGGCTATGCATACAACACTACTGAGACGCCAGGAAGAATGGGCTTTTGGCGGAAAAATAGACGTCCAAATCTGGATGGCACCTTCGGCGTAGACATCAACCGCAATTATGTTATCGATTGGGGAGGAATCGGTGCGAGTAATGATACAGGTTCCGAAATCTACCACGGTGTGGCTCCACTCAGCGAACCTGAAGCTGCAGCAGTTAATTTTCTGCATATGACCATACCCTTCGAGACTGTGCTCAACGTACATTCTTATAGCAATTTGGTTATCACACCTGGTTATGAGCGCTTGCAGCAAGCGGGGCCTCGAGACCTTAACCTTAGCTTGGCTCAGGCGATGCGACGAGATAATGGTTACGTTGTAGGTGAGGGCCTCAATACGGTCTTGTACGCATCCTCTGGTTCAGCAACAGACCACTTTGCTTTTCATAACGGTGCTGCCACGGGCAATTCGTTTTCTTTCACACCAGAGATTGGCTCGCGAACTTTTGGATTCTTTCCTCCTGAAGATACGTTGGCAGGAATGGCGGCTAATGCTTTGCTGACAAACTTCAGAGCGCTTCAGTCTGCTCACTTTTCTGTAGTACTGGACCCTTTCTACAGTGGCTTGCAAGATGAAGGTACCCTTCGCCTGCTGGCGAGACGAATCAGTAAAACATCAGGCGTCGCAACACTTAAGGTTACGTCACTTGATCCGCGACTTCGATTTGGCTCAACGAGTGTAACCTTGGATTTTACCAATACGGATGTGATTTCAATAAAGCTTCCCTATACCGTAGAAGCGGGGAACACTGATTTACTTGCAGGGTATGAGTTGAGCTTTAGCGACATGCCACACACCCTTCCATTTGAATCTGGACCGATCGTTTATAAAAAGGCCACGGTTCTGATGGAAGAAGCAGGAGCAGAATTAGCAAATGTATTCAGCGTCAATCCAGCCTCGGACAACGGTAATCAACCAGTGTTGGGCTTTAATGATCAAACTGCTGCAGGGGTTGTTTTCGCACCAGTCAATTACCCTGAAGATGCGGAGAGTCTTTTGATACGCTACAAGGTTGATTATCTCGCTCCTGCCTTGAGCGAGGCTTCTTCGCCAATATTCAATGCATCTGATTTAGCTGATCCAGTTTGCTTTCATCAAGGGAGCTATGTTCTTGGTAATAATTTCTCGAACTACTGGGGAGAGACGAACGGTTACTTAGATGACTTTTATGTGATAGACGAAGTCCTTCAGCCTGGTGGAAGTATCGGTTTTGATTTAGCGGCAAACGTGAATGGCGTATACACTTACATCGACAGCTTAGAGGTAATTGCACTGTCTCCTGCAATTGGCGGTCAGACGAGCACCCAAGACCCTAGTCAGGCTTTTGTACAATTCAATCCTAATCCAGCGCAGGGAAGCGTGCGTATTGAGACAGATGGTCCGTCCATTACTCAAGTCGTGATTTACGATGCGGTGGGTAGATCGTTAGGTGTGCGTCCAGTAAAAGCAGGAGAGCTCTCATTAGCAGGCATACCTACAGGTGTCTATATGGTGCAATTTTTTGACGAGCGAGGTCATCAATTTGGGCATAGCAAACTTGTGGTATGCTAAGGTTTTGGAGTTGTTGGGTAAGCTTAAACACCTAAGGATTACAAGAATATTTTTAAGATCAAGTTATATGAGTTGGAAATACTAGTTCATTTAGAGAAAGTGACGATGTTTTAGGATAAGCTGATCTTTCCTGAAATCCATGAAATGTACCTACTAACCCTGAACCAAATCCACTCAGTCTCGCTCTGAAAATCCACCATCACCTCGCACCGTCAACTCTCCCCAATTCAAGCCCGTAGAAAGACTCTTACTCGCGCCTTTTATTTCATCAATATCAACAGGCTCGACTTCAGCAATAGGATAGTTGCGCTTGAGGTAAACGGTATCCCGCACCTCTCGGATTTCCACCTTGGTTTGGAAGAGTGTCACCGTATCTCGAACGACCTGCTCAACCGTATCGCGCTGAATGACGACGCGTTCTATCGTTTGAGGTTCTGGTTGTAAAGGGACAGGTAAGGGTTCGGTTTTGGCGTAAGCTGACCATAAAGCAAGGCCAAGAAACCCAGCCATACTCAACAACGCAGCCAACCTCCATCCCGCATGCACACCTGAAGTTTTGCCGAGCGCTAGCGAAGGAGAGGGAACAACAGGAACCTTCGCAGCCAAGGCCAAACCCAGCGCACTCGGCAAAGCCGCAGGCTCGGCCAAACCATTGCTCAGGACTTGCAATTGCGCATACTCCGTCGCACTGATTTCGGCTTGTGCAGCAGGCGGCAGATCCGCGTACGGCGTATCCGGTAAGTAGTCTAGATAAGTCATCGGGATTGGAGTTTAGGGCGCAGCGTGGCAGCCATTTTCTGTAGACCGTAATGCATGCGACTTTTGATGGTACCAGCAGAACAGTCGAGGAGGTCGGCGATCTCAGCGATGGTGAGGCCGTCTTTGAAACGCAGCTCAACCACCTCGCGCTGTTGGACCGAAAGACTCTGCAGACCTTGTTCGAGAAGGGCAGGGGAGAGGCGCGGCAGACCGTCAAATGCTGCAGCAGGCTCAAGTGTCGTCGAGTACTGATCCAAGTGACGTTGTCTACGCGATTGACTGCGAAAGTTGTTCTTGAGCACGTTGGCCGCAATCGAATACAACAGCGAATCAAGGCGCTCCCGACCTTCACTCGGGCTCGCAAACGCTTTACTCTCAAGGAGCTGTAAAAAGACCTGCTGCAGCAAGTCTTGGGCAAGCACACGGTCTTTGCCGCAACGCTCATACAGGTAGGCCGTCAAGCGGCGCGCATAACGCGTATACAAGCGGGCAAACGCCTGCTGGTCGCCCGCTGCGGTGCGTATGAAAAGATCCCGGTCCGTGAGTGCGGCGTACTCCATTTCGTTTCGAGAAGTAAGTTAATCGTAGAACTCTGCAACGAGCCGGAAGCCTGTCGACGCATGCGGTGTCTTGCGCTGAATGCTTCTACCAATAATGGATTCCTCAGGGGTGTCTAACCAACTTCCTCCAAGCGTGATGCCTGGTGTATCGATCATCTCAGCTGCGTTTCCGACCATGTTGTACATTCCATAATCGTTCGGGAAATACGCATCTGTCACTACAGGTAAGAGTGTCTCGGATTTGCAACCTGTATGCTTCTTATCTGTCTCACACGCTGCATTCAGTTTTTCGCGCTCTTCTGTCGGGAGGTCGAAGGTTCTAAAATTGGCTAAAAAGCAACCCTTATCGTTGAAGGTGAAGTTGCCGCCCCAGGGGTAAGGCGAGTAGTTGTGTCCCCCCATCGCGGCGTAGGTCCACTCTTCTGCAGTTGGTAAACGAAAGCGCACATTCTGTCCATCCTTGCGTTTTGGGTCGTCATTGTATACCTCACTCAGCCACTGTGCGTAGAGTTGCGCAGCACGATGAGAGAGGTTGACAACAGGTAGGCGACTGTCGTCAGTATTCGTGTCGACCTCTCGGGTTAAGTCACCAAACAACTCGGTAGCCCAATCCACTTTCCCAGCGACGATCGTGTCGAGGTAGTCGTTTTTCTTCTGCAATAAGATGTCCTGGACAAAACGGTAATATTCCTCGTTTGACACCTCGGTGTCCATCATCAGTAGGTCTGCATCAAGGCGCACATCAATGTCTTTCCCGTCCCGAATCATCTCCATTACGGCTTCGTTTCCAGCGAGCGGATCAGCCACTCGTTTAGATAGACCGGCTGGAATACGCACGAGATTTCTTGCAATGTCCTTTGCAGAAAGGAAATCTTCGCGCTTTCCCTTCGACAAGCTCAGGGCAGGCCCCGAAACCTCATAATTGGTGCTCGCAAGTCGAGGCCGAGTATTGGCTTCACCGTTAGTGATACGAGAGAGTACGTTCTCGACATTTGCTCGCTGCGCAACATTGGTAATGAGGCTGTTGAGCTCTAGCACCTTCGCCTCGTCATTTCCATAAAAGTCTCTCAGTTCGAGGAGCGTCGGGAGGTAGTTGCGGTTGAGTTCGTCCGTCACCGCTTGCTCAGGGTTGTCGGCCAACGGCTGGCGCAAATAGTCGAGGCGCCAGTTGTTGCTATAGGCGGTCTTGATGAAGTCAAGATTCTTGTATCCAGGGCGTTCGTAGCGCATCGCAAGGCCAGTGACAAAGAGCCAATCTTTCCGGTGATCGCCAAACTGGTTGAGGTCTATTGTCATCGCCATGTAGAGTGGGCGGCCAGCCTTGTGCAGGGCATCCATCATGGCGGTCGGATTTTCGATTGCCTCGATGTCCACGCCCAAGTCGGCAGCTACCTGCGCGCGGTAGGCAGGAGCGTACCAGAGTAGGGCCCAGTTGATGACAGACACGTCGGTTCGATGATTAAACACCGTCTGTAGCACCCAGCTCGGGAAGGTATCCGCATCGCCGTTGGTGAGCAAGATCGCGTTGGCCGCTGTCGATTCGAGCTGGTTGTAATTGTACTCCAGCAAGCCTTTGGGCAATGGCCTAACGTGTTGCAGTTTGTGGAGGATGTTGTCCCGTTTGGCGATCTGATTGGTCAAGGTGTAATGTGCAATCAGTCCCGTGTAAGGCTTGGGGTTGTCCGGTTGTGCCTTGTGTGCAATGAGCAGCTGCTCGTAGCGCGTACTCGGATCGTTGTTGTTTGCAAACTTGAGGTAGGGTAACGCAAATCCATCGGCGGGCATTCCAGCTGCTTCGGCCTCTTTTTCAATTGCGTTTAGGTCGTAATCGCCCTCGTCAAATCGGTTAGAATACTGGGCAAACTTGTAGTAGTGCACCCAGGCATTTTCCTCCGCACAAGGATTGCTTACATAGGCTTTCCATTCTTCGGCGTGCTGCGTGTAGTACGCTGGCGGATGTTCTTCCCAGAGTACGGATTGAAAGGCCGTTGGTGGGGCGACAGCGCAGAAGGCAGTTACCGACAGTAGGAGAAGTAGCGCTTTCGCCAAAACCAGTTTTCTGATCACTTGACTTTTTTGAATCGCTTTCGCTAAAACCAAAGACAACATAGACGGTGTGTTTGATAGGTATTAACCGGCGAGATGGGAAGGTTCAGATTTTTTGAGAGGAGTAGGAGAATTCAGAATCTGAGCAAATTTCGGGTTGATTTAGACGAAAAGCGCAAGGTTTGGCAGGCTAATCCGAGCATTTTCAACGACAATTAGCTAGTCATTCACCAATTTTTAGTCGAATTGGGATTTCTTAGACAGGCCCTTGGTATAGGCTTTTACAGAAATTCGTGCCTTTCGCCTTGCGGTTTTGTCAATAATTTCGGTTTTTTCGCGGTTAAGGTGTTGAAATACATGTAGTTAGGTCTATTTGGTTGGTTGGTTGGTTGATTTTTTTTAACAATGACCTACGTAAGAGAAGGCTTGGCAGGCTCTTTGGTATATATATATATAACTTTTTCTTAATAAGTTGTCTTGTATGCTTGGATTTTCCAGGTAGATCCCAAAGTTGTACGAATGAAGGTTGTACGAATTTTTCTGATATCTCTAGCCCTACTGTGCTCAGCAATAGTGTTGGCTGGGAATAATCTTGACAGTGGACCCTTTGAAATTTCGAATATTTCGACTAGTAACGTGTCGAGCTGTTCGGCTACTGATGGAATGGTAACGCTTAAAATTGATCCATCGCAACAGGGAACTTCTCCGTACGATATATCTCTCGATAACGGTGCGACTTGGGTTGCGACCAATATCGCCCCCAACGGAGCAGGGGAAATGAACGTCAATAATTTAGAGTGGGGTACCTACCCGCTAACTGTACGGGACGCAACAAATGAGATTATTTACCCAGGCTATGCACAAATCTTTGGGTGTTCAATTGAAATTGGAGCTTTTGCTAACCCTACTTATTCGTTTGCCGCTGTGGCAGGCATGACAGGGTACACGTGGACTACGACGAGAGGCTCAATCACTGCAGGGCAAAATACGACTTCGGTTACGTTTGACTTTTCTAGTGTGGCGAATAACGCTACAGGAATAATTTGCACCCAACCTACGGGCCCATCATGTGCTGCGTTAGCTACTTGCTTCGACTTCAGAATTGTGGCGAATGAAACAAACTGTTCAGATGGAATCGACAATGATGGTGACGGCCTTACTGATTGCCAGGATTGCAGTGACTGTACAGCATGCCTTGATTCAGACGGTGACGGTATTACCGATGCCTGTGACCTAGATGATGATAATGATGGAATTCCCGATGTAGATGAGTGTGCAGCCGCAATAAGCAGCGGCTTAACAGGGCCCTTGACAGGTTTCACAACAGATATTAGTACGACCAATGCAAATAGTAGTAATGTGCCACACATATTAAATTCGATTACGTATAAT
>JBGCGF010000090.1:0-22630 GCA_045110575.1 Saprospiraceae bacterium | reverse complement strand
TGCGCACGTCTGCTGCTCAATTGGTTGCGCACAGCTTTTTCTATTTCTACACGATATTGCGGAAGCCTTCCTTTTGGGCGATTGTCATCTGTGGTATTGTTACAATACTGGTTAATTCAGTTAATCTCGGGTTGACCTACGGTGTGCCGAGTTTCCCCGTGACCTATCTTCTACTTGACGAACTGAAAGAGATGTCGATTTTTTTCTTCTTTATTTTGCTCGGTTTATTCACCTCGGATGTAATATGGCGAGAACGCAGGTATGGGGTGGATCAAGTAGTAGATGCACTCCCTGTGTCTGACTTGGTTATGGTGGGAGGTAAGTTTTTTGGACTTGTTGCTACATACCTGGTTTTACTAGTGAGTATGCTTATTTTTGGGATGATCTTACAAATAGCGAGCGGGTTTTATGACTTTCAATTTGCTACGTATTTGCTTGGGTTAGGAGAACTTTGGCTCATGTTGATGCTTTTTACCTTCATTTCATTCTTCTTTCAAGTTGTAAGTAATTCTCAGTTTATAGGGCATGTTCTTCTAGTCGTTTTTTTCATATTCGTGGGACTCTTAGGCCTGAAAGGGTTTAACCATGGTTTATATGATTTTGGAGGGCCTGGGCTAAGTGATTATTCAGAATTGAACGGATTCGGGCATTCCTTCTATCCATTTGTGTTCTTCAAATCGTATTGGATTTCCTTTTGTATCGGTGTGTTGGCGATTACAGCTGCGTTAAATCCGAGAGGATTGAATGTTTCCTTAAAAGCACGAGTTCTTGCAATGTCATATAGGCTGACACCTGCTGTAAAAGGTGTTTTAGGATTTGCGTCGTTCAGTATGCTTTTACTTGGTGTATTTATTTTTTACAATACGAATGTTTTGAATGAGTATTATTCGAATTCTTCTAAAGTTGAGTTGCGTGCGGAGTACGAAAAGGTGCTTAAGCATTTGCAGTATATCCCGCAGCCGAAAATTACAGATGTGTCACTAACCTTGGATATTTTCCCTGAAGCGCTTGGATTTGAGTTGGGCGGGAAATACGTACTGAAGAACCTAGATAGTGTCTTGATTGAGGCAATTCACGTTCAGACGTTTGTGGATGCGGTAGATACACTTAAAGGCATAAGCTTCAATCGGAATGCTTTAGTTTCAGAATCCTACGATCAATTCGGGTATAGAATATATCAACTAGAACAACCGTTGGCGCCTGGAGATTCTTTAGAAATGAGCTTTTCTCAGGCGTTAAGCCCGAAAGGCTTTGCGCCAAATCATAGGAGTAGCGCGGTAGTCTATAACGGATCATTAATCGATAATGACAAATTTCCTTCTATTGGGTATTGCAATCAAATTGAATTAGAAGAGCAATCTATTCGTGCTGACTATGGTTTAGATTCCGTTGTGCAAAAAGAAGATCGTGGACATCCTTTCGAATCGCATTACGGCAGAGATGGAGGCGATGGTTCTTCGATAGATTTTAAGATCACCGTAAGTACAAGTGTTGATCAAGTCGCAGTCGCCCCAGGTGCATTGAAGCGAGATTGGATTGATGGAGAACGTCGGTTTTTCGAGTATCAGATGGATGCGCCAATGATCAATTTTTATGCAATCACATCTGCACGATATGCCGTAAAGAAGAGGCAATGGTCCGCTTCTAAATTATCAGATAGTGAGCCTGTAGACTTGGCCGTTTACTATCATCCGTCACATGCATACAATGTTGATCGCATGATGGATGGACTCAGTGCGGGCTTGACCTACTGTACAGAGGCATTTGGACCTTATCCCTACGGGAGCTTGAAAGTCGTTGAAGTGCCTAGAGATGCTGATCGTGCGCAGTCCTTCCCG
Organism: Saprospiraceae bacterium; assembly: GCA_045110575.1. Lineage (GTDB taxonomy): Bacteria > Bacteroidota > Bacteroidia > Chitinophagales > Saprospiraceae > CALDTK01. Next base: position 20,792 of record JBGCGF010000090.1, on the reverse strand, counting down.
ACACTTATTACCTACTCGGAATCTATGGGCTTTATCATGGATGTCGATTCGACGGTTGACCTCAACATCCCCTTCTTCATAACTGCGCACGAGGTCGCTCATCAATGGTGGGGAATGCAGCTTGTCGCGGCCAACGTAAAGGGGAAGCATTTCCTCTTAGAGTCCTTGTCGCACTATAGCGCGTTGATGACCTATCAAGCGACTTACGGTGCGGAGGAAACTCGTCGTCTGGTGGACTTTGAAAGGGGGCGATACGTAGCAGGGAATCAAGAAGATCTTACGCCTGAGGTTGCGTTAATCGATGTGACAGATCAGGAGTATTTGTATTACAGCAAGGCTTCTGTTTTGCTCTATGAGTTTCAGGAGAAGATTGGGGAGGAAGCACTTAATGGTGCCCTGCAAGCTTTTATTTGCGACTGGAATGCTGCAAAGAGAATACAAGCACGAAAGCGTTTTGCATACTCTGTCGATCTGCTACCTTATCTGAAAGCAAATGCTCCAGTTCGTATGCAGGAAGAGATTGTCGAAATGTTTGAAGAAGTAAGCGAGATGACGCTGGACTAATTTTGACTAGGGCGCTTCTTTAGGCGTTGCTCGAGGTTTTTAGAGTGTCGATTTCAGCAATGGCCTGCTCGAAGTGGGTTTTGGCGGAAGCTGAAGAATTCGTCTTCATATGGTGGGGAAAGGGTAAGGAGCTTTGTACAGCTTTCGCCAAAACATGCATTTAGCTAGCTTAGACAGCTAATCGCTGAATGGAATTCTAATTCACTGTCTCAAAACCTAAAGAAGTCCTTACTTGTGTCCTACCTAGTAATGCCTTCGCCTCAAAAAACGTCTACTGTGAATTCTCAGCTAAATCATCCTCTTGTTGTTGGAGCCGGACTTGTCGGTTCACTTTGGAGTACGCTACTTGCTCAACGCGGGCACGAGGTGACACTTGTCGATCGTCGCCCTGACATGCGTGCAGAAGGATTTAGAGGTGGTCGGTCGATCAACCTTGCTATGAGTACGCGTGGCTGGCATGCCCTTCGCATGGCTGGGCTAGAGGAGGAGGTGCGAAAGCACGCGCTGCCGATGCGCGGTCGAATGATGCATGATCGGGCGGGTAATTTGACTGTTCAGCCTTACGGCAAAACGGATCAGGCGATCTACTCGGTGAGTCGTGGAGGATTAAACCTCATGCTACTCAATGCGGCAGAGGCCACAGGCAAGGTGAACTTGGTGTTTGATCACAAGTGCAACGGGTTCGATAAGCGCAGTTTGGAGGTTTCGTTTACCAATGAGGCGGGAGAGCATGTAAACACGAAAGCGCCAGCGGTCTTTGGAGCGGATGGAGCTTATTCTGCGCTACGATCTACGATGCTGCGCACGCCACGGTTTAATTACGAGCAGTCGTACTTGGACTATGGATATAAGGAGTTACATATTCCTGCAAAAGCTGACGGTACGCACCGCATTGATCCAGAGGCGCTTCACATTTGGCCAAGAGGTCAGTACATGATGATTGCGCTACCCAATCCAGATGGGTCTTTCACTTGTACGCTCTTCATGCCATATGGCGGGGAGAATGGCTTCGATGCCTTGATGGAGGTTGCAGATGCACAAACGTTTTTCGAGAACGAGTTTGCTGATTCACTTGAGCATTTGCTTGAGTTTACGGAAGACTGGACGAGTAATCCGGTTAGTCCGCTTGTTACGGTTCGTTGTTCGCCATGGGATTACCAGAAGAATGTGCTCCTCATGGGAGATGCTTCACATGCGATTGTTCCATTTTACGGTCAGGGTATGAATTCAGGCTTTGAAGATTGCAGCCTATTGGCAGAGGCGCTCGATGCACAGGGTCATAACGTTGATTGGCCAAGCCTTGTGTCTGGTTTTAGCGAAAGCCGACCAAAAGATGCAAATGCTATTGCTGATCTAGCCCTCAAGAACTTCGTAGAGATGCGTGACCGTGTCGCTGATCCTCAATTTCTGCGTCAGAAGCAACTTGCGGCGCTCATGCACAAGTCCTTTGGGGATGACTTCTTACCTGTATATAGTCAGGTGTCGTTTAGCAACACGCCGTACAGTGAGGCGCTGGCCAACGGTGAGGTGCAAGAAGCCTTATTGTCCAAACTGGCAACAGCTCAGCCTAAAGGTACACCAAGCTTAGCTGACTTAGAAAGTTTGAAGGCCGCGTACCTGGCGCGTTAGAACTACCTTATTCACTATTCTGATGTTACCTAACGGTGGCGGCAAAAGCCTTCTAGGCTCTTGTTGCGTGGCGATCGCGTGAGCGGCTAGGTCATGGTCGAGTTGGAGTCGAGGCAAGATCCATTGATATTTTGCGATAGGCGTAGCATGGGTAGCGTATCCAGTTTATGTGTTCAGCTCCTAGTGTGAGAACAGGGTCGTGGAGTGTTGATACTTAGGTGTGTCTATTGGGATGCGAATTATTTGCCGAATAAAAATATAGGTATTCTGTACCTATATAGTTGTACTGGTCGCATGGTGTTAAAATTTAATATCAATAAAATACCCTAAAAAATCCACATTTTCTTGGTTTTCTAACAAATCAATTTCGGCATCTTTGATGCGTAGGGTTTATGTTTGCATTCGATTAGCTGATTCCTTATCAAATCGGCAAAATCTTGCACGATCAACTAGCCAATTTTAAGCGCTGTTTTATTTCAGTGGTTTTGTAACTAGTTGGTGTGCAGTCGAATAGGGTCTCATTGAAATTAAACTAGCTGCTGCAGTTAATCTGCTTTCGTCTCTCTAACTGAAGAAGAGAGGTAGCGGTGATTATGAGGTTTTAGAAAAGTCCCAGGGCTTTCCGGATTATCATAATATGCCGGGAGTCTAAGGAAATACTGTGTCGCGCTTTACTAGTTTAGGATCAATTTGATTCCTCTAAAATCTACATCTAAATGTGTGTGCGAGAAGGTCTCGTGGACAGGTTTTAATCCAACTTTGTAATCCTCTTAAAAGTGACTTTCATGAGAAAATTAACAATCGCTGTAGCAGCTGTACTATTCAGTACAAGCATCTCTTTTGCACAGCAAAACCAATCTAACTTACTTCAGGACGGAAGCGACAACATCGCAGACGTTGAGCAAGTAGGCGCTAACAACTCATCACTTCTTAATCAGAATGATGACTCTAACACTACTGCTGTAAACCAGACTGGTTCCGCGAACAGCTCTGAGGTTCAGATGACTGGTGGAGCTACCTCTGTAACTGTTACTCAGATTGGTAACCGTAATACAGGTGTAAGCCTTATTTCTGAAGCAAACAACGTTGCTTCTATCGCTCAGGAAGGAAACGACAACTCTGCACGTCAAGAGCTTGATGCTGCAGACAGCGAGGCAACGATCTTCGTAGAAGGTAACCGTAACCTTACTGTACAGATGCAATCAGGTCTAGGTAACAATGTTACTCAGATTGGTATCTCAGGTAACAACAACATTGCTACTCAAGAGATCAGCGGAGAGAACTCACGTTCTTACATCACTACTATCGGAAATGCTTCTGTAGCAGTTACTCAGCAGAATGGTGAGTCTAACAACGTTGGTATTCTCCAGGAAATGGGAGACAACAACGCTGCATTCGTTGCTCAAAACGGAAACAACAACTTCGCAGGTGGTGAGAATGATCCACAGCTTACTCAGTCAGGAAGTGGCAACACGCTTATCCTTTCTCAAGCTGGCGACGACAATGCTAGTAGCATCATGCAAGTTGGTAATGACAACGAAGCATTGAACGCACAATCTGGAAACGGAAACGGTTCAATCATCACTCAACTTGGTAACAGCAACGCTGCTTCTGTTATCCAACGCCAGTAATCTGTCTTTGTGGAGCTACCTTGGTAACTACACATTGATGTTTCAGGAAGGGGATACTTTTGGTATTCCCTTCCTGTATTTTTGGAAACCTTCACTTATGCAAGAAAAGAGATATATGACTCGCTGGTTTCTTAGTTTTTTGTTCTTAGGATTTGTGCTTGTTAGCAATGCTCAGCAAGCAAGTTCCATTGATATCGATCTCCTTTCGCAAGGGGATATCTTAGATTATAACCCCGCGGCGGGAGAAGACTTGGTCACAATAGACCAGTTGGGTAACAATAATGACGTACAAGTTGTCCAAAGACAGCAGTCTCAGCTGACAAATCAGACCCGGATTCAACAGCGAGGAAATCATAATTTGGCAGAAGTTCTTCAGTCAGGAGGGAATAATCAGGTTATTTTACTCCAAAAAGGGTCTGAAAACACGTATCGGCTTGACTTGTCAGGTACAACCAACGACATTGCGATCATTCAGAACGGTAATCAGAATGAAATTCGACAAAGCTTGTCGAATGCCCGTTATAACAAAATAGAGTTCATTCAGAACGGTGATGGCAACCTCATAGAGCATCAGGCTGAAGGTCTTATATCTAAGGATATCAAGGTACTACAGTCAGGAAGCAACATGGAGCTCATCATCAACCAGTCTGCGGTAGCCTTCCCCTCAGGTAACTGATAATCCTAATCGGATTCATTCAGTCCCTTGCTCGCCGCACGCTAAACATGGTTTACATGAAGAAGGGGTGGTGCACATTACTGGTCTTATTTGCCCTGCACACTGCTGTGCAAAGCCAGAGTACTACCATTGAAGCTTGGGTGAAAAGCTATGAAGAGGCCGACTATATGGTCTCTTTTACTGGTTTTGCAAAAAACCTCACGACGACAATAGAAGGTTTGAGTTTCGTTATGGAGATCAGCAAAGCTGATCACAACGGCAAATCAAGAAGTACCCAAAAAGGCACCTTTACCCTTGAAGAAGACGGCGTCGAAGCCCTCTCAACCGTTCGGTTCAATAAGGTCGATAATCAAGTCATCACTATTGAGTTACTGATCTTTGATCGTGACCAAGAAGTTGCGCGCGCCTCATTCGAATCAGATGCCTCGGATTTGATCCTGACAGATGTTTCTGCTTTCAAAACTCCAAAGCGAAACGTTAGGCAGAAAGCCTCAAATGAGATCATCTACCCTGCAACACCTCCCAAGCCAGAAAAAGCTACCGAGGAGTTGGTTGAACCAATCACAGAGAAAGCTAAAGTTGTTGAGTTACCGTCAGGTGTAGTTCTCACAAAAACAGAAACTCAGCCAGACACGTCTGCTTTAATCCTTAAGAAGGCAGAGGCTGTTGAGCTACCTGCTGAGGTAGTCTTCAAGAAAGAGCCGACTCCGTTAGACTCGTCTTCCCAGATTATCAAGAAATTGAGCGCTTTGGAAATACCTGTTGCGACAGGAGCAGAAGCAAAGGGAGAGGCTGTAGATCAATCATCATCTGTAGATGACCTCGAAATAGACGGGTTGATAATCAACGAGACTCGAAGTAAGACAGGTCGAGATTTCTATAATTTCTTCTACAAGAAATGGCAAGCTCCTGGGGGAGTAAAGAACTTTACAATTACGCTTAAAGAGTATCCAACGCGAGGTAGAGTCGCACGCGTGGGCATCGAGGTTAATGGCACGCTGGTGTTTAGACCTGTACTTCAACCGAGGCAATCGGTTGTGGAAATGTCTGCAAATCAAGCGATTGCGATTGTGAAGAAACACTTACTCGATCAAAAGAGAATTAAAACACAAATGGAAAGCGAAGATCAATCCGGTAGCGGACTCTTCTAATTCAATCTTCAATATGCTATCCATCAACAAATTACAAAACCGAACAATACAATGAGAAAGTTCATCTTATTACTCGTTGTTGGCTGCTTTGCCTGTGGTCTTCAAGCGCAGGACATGGTCTACAAGCCTAAAAACCCAGCCTTTGGCGGGGAGACGTTCAATTACAATTGGCTTTTGAGCAGCGCTCAAGCGCAGAACTTGATTGAAGATCCAGAGCAAGTCGCAAATGACCAGTCCAACACGTTGGATGACTTTGCTGAGAACTTGAACCGACAGCTGCTGAATCAACTTTCTAGACAACTCGTCACCGCTCAATTTGGCGAAGAAGGTCTCGAAGAGGGCAATTACACCTTCGGAGATTTTCAGATTGATGTTACTACGGGTATCGAAGGTTTGATCATTACGGTGTTCGACGCCTCCATTGGAGAGCAAACTCAAGTCATTATCCCTTTCTTTTAGTCAAACAGGGCCTAATTATTGAACTCGCGTAAGTGAGTTGTTGGTTAAGGGTCCTTAATGTCCATTTTCTTCACTTCTCAAATTTCTGCTAATCCCCCCTGAGCTACAAAGTGTGCGTCCGACTTCAAGTTGAATTCCGCTTCATTCTAACGTGACAGTAATGTTAAGATCAGGGAAAATTTGTTTGCTTCTGCTCAGTGTGCTCCTACTGCATTCGTGTGGTAAGGTGTTCCAGAGTCCGCGTGCAAGCAAGGCGAGGCTGGGCGAGGTGACGTCTACCACCGAGGCGCTCAAGAAGTTGCCACCGCCAGAAGACAAAATAGTCGTTGCCGTCTATAAGTTCAGCGACCAAACAGGCCAATACAAGCCGACAGAGAACGGTTCTAGCTTTTCAACTGCAGTTACCCAAGGTGCTACAAGTATCCTCGTTAGGGCGCTTGAGGAGAGTAACTGGTTTGTGCCTATCGAGCGCGAAAACGTAGGTAACTTGCTGAATGAGCGGAAAATAATTCGCTCTAGTCGAAATCAATACAACGGTAAAGAAGGACAGAAACAACTGCTTCCTCCGTTACTGTATGCGGGTGTCATCCTGGAAGGTGGAATCATCTCTTACGATGCAAACATCATTACTGGAGGAGCCGGCCTACGTTATTTTGGAATGGGCGGAAGTGGCCAATACAGACAGGATCGCGTAACGATTTACTTACGTGCAGTTTCAACTTCGAACGGTAAGGTTCTCAAAACGATCTATACCTCAAAGACGATTCTCTCGCAGTCTCTTGATGCTGGTTTGTTCCAGTTCGTGCGTTTTAGTCGACTATTAGAAGCTGAAATGGGTTTCACCTATAATGAGCCGTCACAGATGGCGGTAACCGAAGCCATAGAAAAGGCTGTCCAAAGTCTCATTATCGAAGGGATAAAGGATGAACTCTGGGCACTCGAGGAGCCTCGAATGATCGTTGATCAGGCTATCCTTGACTATGAGAAAGAAAAGGCGCTAACACCGCAGACAGACATCTTTGGAAACGTACTCGACAACCGTCGTTCAGCATTGGCCTTTGGTCTCAATGCGTCAAGCTTGCAGTATAAAGGAGACTATCCTGATCCAATTTATAGTTCTGGCTTTCAAGCCGACGTGACGTACTCTACGAGTCCGTCGATTGGTTGGGAGCTTGGCCTAGGATTGAACCAACTGGCGACGAAGCGTTTCTACACGGCAGATGTAAGTTATCTGGAGTTGAATGCTAAATACAGGTTGCTACCGTTTGATGTATTCACCCCAGTGCTTTCTGCGGGTGCAGGATTTATTACAGAAAATCGAGACAATCGATTTGATTTTAGTAGTCCGGTGTATCCAAAAGTACAAGCAGGATTTGGTCTTGAATATTCACTCAGTGAAAAGTGGACGATCAAGTCATCACTTGATTACAACTATCTATTGAGTGATGAACTTGATTTGATAGAACAAGGCAAGTACAATGACTTTTATTGGAAGGCAAACATTGGTTTGAACTTCTATTTGGGCAAGAAAGTGAAAAGTGAACGTGAGTTCAACTTTGATTCTGAAGAGGACGAAAACTGATAGCGTACCACAAAATCAATTTGGGACCCTATCGTAGACCAGCCGGGTGAGTTTGGCGACTCAAGATTCGTCTGAACGTAAAAATAAGAGAATGCAATTTAAATCATCCTTTATAGCCCTCGGGGTTCTTGTTCTCAGCACACTCTTGTGGAGTGGCTGCGAGGAGGATACCATTGAGCCAACGCTCTTTGGGAGTGTTTTTGGTGAAGTTTTAGAGCGGGACGATAATGTCGCGATTCCACAGGCAACTGTTTCAACCAACCCTCCTACTAGTTCTGTCATTACGGATGCTGGAGGTCGATTTGTGCTTGATAATATTCCTGAAGGCACCTACTCACTCCGAGCTGAGAAGAACGGTTTTCTAACGCAAGTAGCCTCTGTTACTGTGTTTGGAGATCAAGATGCGAATGTCATTGTACGGATGGAAACGGATTCGCTGGATAATGCGATTCCGAATGCACCAGTAGTAATCGCACCATTAGATGGGGCTACAGGACAGGCCGTCGATGTTTCGTTAAGTTGGTTGGCACTAGATGCAGATGAAGACGATGTACTAGCGTACGATATCGTTTTATTCAACTTTGACATGACCTTGAGTCAGACACTTGTTGCAGGGACAACCGATACTACATTCTTGGCAACGGACTTGGAATACGGTACCAATTACTTTTGGCAAGTTATCGTAAATGATGGAGCTAACCTTCCTGTGATAGGGCCGGTTTGGAGCTTTGCAACGACACCTTTTCCTGATCATCGCTTTTTATTCGCGAGATCTACAAATAATAAGTACGATATCTTTTCTGCAGATAGTCTCGGAAATGAAATCCAACTTACTGAGAACAGTGGAAATAATTGGCGTCCAAGAATGAATCCTCAACGCAACAAGATTGCGTTTATCTCGAATCAGAATATTGAACCGCAGATCTACATCATGGATCGGGACGGAAGGAACGTTGAGAAGATAACCACCTTGTCTATAAGTGGAGGTAATCAACTTGAGTTGGATTTTTCATGGTCTCCTGATGGAACGAAACTGCTCTACTCTGCGAACTCCAACTTGTACACGATCAACATCGACGGTACAGGTCTAACTGCGTTCTCTCAGGCACCGCGCGATTTCACCTTTGTGGAGTGCGATTGGACAGCACAGGGCAATTTCATCGTCAGTAGAATTGTAGGTGCGGATTACTACACCTCGTTTATTTCAACGATTGATGCGCAAGGCAACTTTGATCGATTCGTGGTTATTGATGCCACCGGAGCAACGGGAGGACCGAAGCTTTCTATTGCAGGTACGGACATCTTGTACACACATGATGTGTCAGGCTTTGAGTCTCAAGAAGAGCGACAATTGGATGCTCGGATCTTTACTAAGAATTTAACGAGCGGCATTCCTGTCGACCTTTCTATCGAGAAGCTGAACGGAACCAATGATTTGGATCCGATCTTTTCTCCCGATGGCAGCAAGGTGATGTTTACGAATACCAACAACGATGGTATCTCTGTAAAGGACATCTACGTGATGGAGATCGATGGTACCGACCGTAGGTTACTGTTTTCGAATGCGGAGATGGCGGAGTGGAAGTAGGAGGGAGTTACACAACCAACATCACCAAACTTCCCACCAAGCTCAATACGCTAAAAATTGCGTAGAATTTCAATATTGAAGTGAAATTCGAAAAGGCTGCATTGATTTCTGAATTGGAAAGTTGCTGTGAAGGACCGCGACCTTTTAACGTTGAACCGAACTTGAAGAGCAGCACCGACATCAGCACGCCAAGGATCATGGTTGCCGAATACAAAACGATCAGGTAAGTCGAGGACATGCCAGCAAGCGCTGGGTTTTCAAGGAAAGCACTGTTCATCTCCTGAGGCATGACAAGAAATATAGCTGCCACGATTAAGACGCCAAGAGCCAAGAATATACCAGAGATAATGCCTAGCATTTTGCTCCATCTCCCTGTTTCATACAGCGCGCGACGGATAACTGGATCAGCTAAGTTGATGTGGTTTGAGAGTTCCATATTAATTATTTAAAGAGGTCCATAAAAACGAAGGCTGCAATGCCAATAACTACGAGGAGAACATAAAATCCGATGAAGACTAGTGTGGCTATGCCCAAGTATTTGAACGTCGATTTGAGTCCAGAAATACCTTCCACAAAACCTGATTGAGCTTGTCGTTCAATCGCTAGAGGCGTTTTCGTTACAAACTCGTAAAAGCGATAAATTGGGTATCCAAGAATTGCGAACGTTATTATGTAAGTGAAAAGCTGTGTTCCCATCTGAGCGGCAACCAAATAGGTATCTCCTTCCACGCCTAGCGCTGCTTGCGCTTTCCTCATGTTGAAGTATTGGATGATAGGCTGGAGAACCAGGCCGATCGCAGCGAGAATCAGGTAGAGTTTACCCCATTTCGCAGCCTCCATAATTGTATTTGCCGTATTGGCATCTAAGGGTTGACTGCTTTCGCTTCCGCTGAGGTGCACGACGCCGTCATCAATAATTTCCTCGTTCATAACGGGAATGTACGCTTCTTGACGCAGGTTTTAGTTCACGCAGAGGGCCCTGCGGGCTTCGCAGAGGGGCAGAGAGCGAAGAGTCGAAACGCTCGTGGGTTTCGCGTGGGCCTTTATAGCCGTGTGCATGTCCTGCCGAACCACTGGTTCGCAGGAAACTTAAATGCCAAGAACTGCACCCGCAAGCCCAGCGTCCTCAACAGCACACACCAAGAAAGGCCCCGTCCCAATTAGCCATTTCACATCCTAGATTATAACGATGTGGTCAGCACATGCAGAGCATGTCAACCGCTGACCCTCGCGTCCTTATAAGCGATCCCACGTCCCAAATCCCATATCTCACATCCAAACGTAACCGCACTGCGTGCGGGAACGTTACTACCTCTAACTGCACTACATTGCAGCTTCACAAGATATCGACGCCTCAGAACCAATGGCGTCATTGACAAAACAGACCGCCACTTGCGATTCGACGATATGGGGCTCCACCCCGACCTGCTAGATGGACTTGACGACATGGGCTTCTTAGAAGCAACACCGATTCAAGAAAAAGCCATTCCTGCTGCCCTTGATGGCAAAGACCTCCTTGCCGTAGCTCAAACGGGTACCGGTAAAACAGGTGCCTTCCTACTTCCTGTACTTGATCGTCTCTGCGACGGATCATCAAAGTTTGTAGATACCCTCATCATTACGCCTACCCGCGAGCTTGCGATGCAAATCGAAGGGCAAATCGTAGGCTTGAGCTACTATACAGGCGCAAGTTCGATCTCCGTATACGGTGGTCGCGACGGTAAAGCACTCGACCAAGAGCGCAAAGCCATGAAACTTGGTGTCGACATCATTGTCGCAACACCAGGCCGACTCAAGACGCACCTGCAAATGGGTCACCTTGATTTAAGCAAACTCAAGACGTTGATCCTCGATGAGGCCGATCGTATGCTCGACATGGGCTTCATCGGTGACATCATGGAGATCGTTAAAAAGCTTCCGAAGAGTCGCCAGACGCTACTGTTCTCTGCAACCTTCCCACCGAAGATTCAGAAACTTGCACAGGAACTCATCAACGAGGAGCGCAAGCTCGAGATTCGTATCGCCATCTCTAAGCCACCTGAAGCAATCAAGCAACAGGCGTACTATATCGATGATCGCTCAAAGGATGCACTCGTTGCACACTTACTTAATGAGCGTACCGAACTCAAGCGTGCCATTGTCTTTTGTAACCGAAAGACCAAGGTTCGTGAACTCGCTCGAACACTCAAGCGCAAAGGCCTCAACGTGGCTTCTGTCGAGAGTGGTATGGAGCAAAAAGACCGCGAGCAAGTGCTGCGTTCTTTCAAAAATGGAACCATCCAAACGGTCGTTGCAACCGACGTACTGAGTCGTGGTATCGATGTAAAGGCTATCGAGCTCGTCATCAACTATGATGTACCTGGAGGTGGAGAAGATTACGTTCACCGTATCGGCCGTACTGCACGTGCTGACACGACGGGCGAGGCGATTACCCTCGTCAGTTCAAAGGACAAGCGTGACTTTCAAGCGATTGAAGAATTGATCGGTAAGAAGGTCGATACACCAGAACTTCCAGATTGGCTTAAGCCAAGAGGCGGTGGCAGAGATCGCCGAGATGACCGACGTGATGGAAATCGCGGCGGTGGAAATCGTGGAGGTGGAAACCGAAACGGTGGCGGCAACCGTGGTGGCGGCGGAAATCGCGGAGGCGGTGGAGGCGGCCGTGGTCGCGGACCTAAACCTCAAGGCGGTAACAACGCAAGGCGTGAAGACGGACCTCGTTCTGAAGGGGGGAACAACGCTAAGCGTGAAAACGGACCTCGCCCTTCTGAAGGCGGAAACAACTCCAAGCGCGAAGGCGGCGCTCCAAAATCAGCTGCTGGCGGCGGATAAGAGGCTATTTCGTGTTTAGTTAGTGAGACTTATCAACATCTACTGGAATTCCGGTCGATTTAGAAATGCCGTGTAGCATTTTTGCACCAATCGCGTCGCACGCGCGGTTCGATCTGCTCGCACGGCAGGTTAGTTTGACACTTTTGAAACACGTAATGAACACACTATTCACCCTGCGCGGGCTCGGCCATCGTGGTCGCCAGCTTGCGCACCAGCTCTCATTGGAGCGGCCTCCTCGGCCTGCCCATGCCCCACCGGGGATTGAGCTCGTCGTCGTCGATCTCGACGATCCTCGTATCCAAATTTCTTTGCTCGCAAATTCGGCCAAGTCCGAACGTCACATACAGCGTCGCGTAGCCTTGGTCCTCATTCCTAATGAGGTTGACCTAGGCAACCCGCCAGGCGCACTGTGTGCTGTACGAGAGCATTTCGATGCTTGGATTCCTATCTTGCCGTATGAGGTAATCGATCCCCTTCAAGAGAAAGAGGATGGATTCCGTCAAGGTTACTTGCCTTCATTGCGCATGATCTTCTGGCGCCTTTCTCGCATGGTTCAGCACCAAGGGATAGTCCAATTCATGGAAAGCGATTTCGAGGAATTTTGGACTTCAGGTACTACGCTGTGGAGTTTTCAGGTGACTGCATCTGGAAACAATCGCGCGGAGGTTGCCCAGCAATTGCTAGACGCAGCTGCTTCTGAGCCGATCTTTTGGAACGCCACGAGCAAGCGCTGGATGATGCAAATTTGCAGCAGTTCACGCATCGAGCACAAGATCAGTAATGATGAAATCATTGAGATCACGGAGCCGTTTGCACGCGCACCGTATAAGCTCGAAGGCATTCGTTGGGCAACCAGCATTGACGATGACTTAGACGATCGCATCATTATCGACGTTTTAGCCATTGGCGAACCGCTCGACATGGACGCGCAGCTCGACTTTTTGTCTACTGCAAATCGACTTTCGTAGCACCAAGAAAGGGGTTTTGGCGAAAGCTAAATAGTAGATATTGTCGCATGGCAATGCCTAAATACTCGGCTAAAGCTCAGTTTCTCACTGACTTTACACATACCGATATCCGTCGAATTTTCTTGACGCGATAGGTGCAATCGCATCCCTTCGCTTATCTTACCTTTGTCTCTAGCACTCCGGTGTATTTCTGCGAACTAAAACACGCCACTATGGTATTCCTCGATTTCGAAAAAGACCTTGAAAATCTGCACGAGCAACTCGAAAAGATTAAGCAAGTTGGCGAAAGCGGGGACCTTGACATCACGCCGATGATCAAGGAAATGGAGGGCAAGATCGCCACCCGTCGCAAAGAAATCTACGAAAACCTAACCGGTTGGCAACGCGTCCAGCTCAGCCGCCACCCAGAGCGTCCTTACACACTCCACTACTTAGAGGAAATGTGTGACAAGTTTATCGAATTGCACGGCGACCGTACGTTCGGCGACGACAAGGCAATGGTAGGTGGACTTGGTCAACTCGACGGTCAATCTGTCGTATTTATTGGCCAGCAAAAGGGTGTCAACACCAAAATGCGTCAGTACCGCAACTTCGGAATGAGTAATCCTGAGGGCTACCGCAAAGCGTTGCGCCTCATGAAAATGGCCGAGCGTTTTGGCTTCCCTGTGGTATGTCTTATCGACACGCCTGGTGCCTTTCCTGGTATCGAAGCCGAGGAGCGCGGACAGGCGGAAGCCATCGCACGTAACCTCATGGAAATGGCGCAATTGCGCGTCCCAATCGTGAGCTGTGTTATCGGTGAAGGCGCCTCTGGAGGTGCAATCGGTATCGGACTTTCCGATCGATCGTTCATGATGGAGAATACCTGGTACTCCGTCATTAGCCCAGAAAGTTGCTCAAGCATCCTTTGGCGCTCTTGGGACCAAAAAGAACGCGCAGCTGAAGAGCTTCACCTCACGGCGGAAGACATGCTTCGTTTTGGAATTATTGATGGCATTATCGCCGAGCCACTCGGTGGTGCGCATGGTGAGACCGTAGAGATGTCTAAGCGTCTCAAAAAACAACTGAAAAAAACCATTGCCGAGCTGCAAAAGCTCTCAGCCGATGAACTCGTTGCTCAGCGCATCGAGAAGTACGACAACATTGGTGTCTATTGCGAAGGTGACGAGATCATGTACCACTCAGCACATGCACAGATGCCGGTGAAAGATCCAACTCCGTTGAAGGAAACGCCAATTGCGGAGGCTCCCAAAGCAGCCGTACCAACAGAAGTGAAAGTTCCCGTCAAGTAGATATTAGCTCTTGGCTCTCCTTTTAAACCCTAACTTTTTCTCATGCAGGTCCTCCGAAAACGGCAAGCCAATAAAGCATGGGAGAAGCGAATGCGTGAGCCGGTTCAACGTCCGCTTGGGCAATTTACATGGGGTAAAGAGACACGTATTTTACTTTTGGTTGATCGTGATGATAGTAATGCGCTAAGTTATACGCAAGCTTTCGCCAAAACCCAACGCAAACAGGGAATGGAGGTCACGGTGCTCAATTTCACCAAGACAAAGTACAAGGCCGAAGAATTGCCAGAGGATACCTGGACGCCAGCTCAAATGGGATTCAATGAACTGCCTAAAGCAGAGGTGGAAGAACGCTGGCGGCGAAAAAGCTACGATTTGGTCGTGCACTGTGCGCTTGTCCCCTTTGCTCCTTTTGATTTTCTAGCAGCAGGGCTTACCGCACACCGCCGAGTGGCTGCTTACGATACGGCATTACCGGCCTACGATTTAATGGTGACGCCTCCCGTAAATACCGGAGTCAAGGCTTTTCTGGAGCAAGTGATTCATTATCTTGCCATCCTAAACCCAACCTATGTCTCCTCTCCTTCCTGAAGGCTGCGGCGTTGCACTTGTTACGCCTTTCCAGTCAGATGGAACCCAAGATTTGCCTGCACTCCGCCACATGGTGGAGCACGTGCTTGCCGGTGGGGTAGACTTTATCGTAGTACTTGGAACCACTGGTGAAGCTGCAGCTCAGACAACAGAAGAGCACTTTCAGGTTCTGCAAACGATTCACGATCAAGTGAACGGCCGCGTTCCTTTGGTTGCTGGCCCTTTTGGTGGCAGCGGTACACAAAGTGTAATTGACCGCATGGTCGCGTATGCCGATATCCTCGCTTTGCCAGGATACGTTGCGCTCATGAGTGCGGTGCCGAGCTATGTCAAGCCGAGCCAAGAAGGTCTCTATCAGCATTTCATGGCTTTAGCAGAGGCTAGTCCACTGCCGATTTTACTTTACAATGTGCCAGGTCGAACAGGCGTCAACATGACTGCTGAGACGACTGTGCGCTTAGCCAAATCGTCGACCAAGTTCATTGGCGTCAAAGAGGCGAGTGGAGACATGAGCCAGGGCGTAGAACTACTTCGTGACAGTCCGCAAAATTTCAGCATTTATTCAGGCGATGATCCGACGGCTATGACGTTGATTGCAGCTGGAGCAAGAGGGATCATTAGTGTGGTTGCCAATGCATATCCGCGCATGTTTAGTGAAATGTCTCGTGCTGCTGTGAATGGTAACCTGAATAAAGCACGTCGCTTCAATGCTCCTTTTATTGATGTGCATCCACTACTCTATGTAGACGGGAATCCTTCAGGTATAAAGGCCGTACTCGACCAGCTAGGTCATTGCAGCGATACCGTTCGTTTGCCGTTGGTCGCTGTCTCAGAAGACACGCGTCAAAGTCTGGCGCTAGAGGTACTGAAGTTGGAAGCTGCCCGGGTTCCAGGCTTAGCGTAGAGGGTGGTTCTGGGAATTATCAATTCGAAGGATAACTGCCCTACAGCAACGGACTAAACGCTCTCGCAAATCCCCGTGCAAACTGAATATGTATCGGCGGATCAACCCAGTTTTCGAGCGTCAATTGCTCGCAATCCGTTTCCATTTCTCGTTCTAGAAGTTCACGTTCGGCAGTCGCGATTTCGACATTGTACATGATCGCATTAATCTCAAAATTGAGGTCATGACTTCGCGCATCCATGTTGGCGGTACCGATTGAAGTCACCACATCATCGGCCACGACCACCTTCGAGTGGAGCATGCCTTTCGTATAGTGAAACACCTTCACCTTCGCCTCGATCAGCTCCTTGATGTAGGAGTTACTGGCCAGCGTTACGAAAAGTGAGTCCGAACGCTTCGGCAACATTAACCGGACATCGATGCCCGAAAGTGCTGCGGTTTTCATGGCTGCGATCACGCTGCGATCTGGGGTGAAATATGGCGTCACGAGGTAGACATACTTCTCCGCTCGCGTCAAAATATTGAAGTATGCGTACTTGATGTTGTTATGTACGGTGTCTGGGCCGCTGCTCGTAATCTGGATCGGAATCGTATCGGCATACGGATCGTCCTTTGGGAAATAACGCGGATCATCAAGCTCGATACCTTGTGAAAAGCGCCAGTCAAACACGAACGTAAGTTGCAGGTGATTGACCACCGGTCCGCGCATACGAATGTGTGTATCGCGCCAGTGCTCCTTCAAATCTTCAAGTCCTTCGATGTATTCCTTCGACACATTGAACCCACCGGTATAGCCGATCTCTCCATCGATGATCGCGATCTTCCGGTGGTTGCGATAGTTGACGCGATTGGCCAAATGACGGAAGCGAACTTGAAAGAAAGGACTTACCTCAACGCCTGCTTTTTCCAGCTTTCGCCAAAACGAGTTGCCCGATCCCATACTTCCTACTGCATCATAAATGACGCGGACTTCGACACCTGCTCGTGCCTTCTCACGCAAGACCTTGCCGATCCGTTCGCCGAGCCAATCGTCTTCAAAGTGATAGTACTCTAGGTGAATGTGATCCTTGGCTTGCTTGAGGTCTTCTATCAATTGATCAAAGAGGTCATTTCCATCGTGATACACACAGTAGTCATATGCGCTTGTAGGTTCTGAGCCTGTTGTTTCAGATACGAGTTGCCGTTGCAGCGCAAGACCGTTTCCGTTTCGAGTAGCCATGAGCTCATCGAAAAGTTTAGCGCCACTCTTATCGAGAATCGTGTCTTGGTAAGCCGTGCGTTGTTCTCGATCCAAGCGCTGCTTTTTACGAAAACGTATGTTTTGACGCAAGTTGAGTCCGAAAAAGAGGTAGGCAATGGTACCTACAAACGGGAAGCCGAGCATGAGCGCAATCCAGGCCAGTGTTTTTTCTGGTTGACCGCGTTGATGCTGATACAGAAAGGCATACAAGGCTGCTGGGATCGCAAAGAACCGAGCATATTCCAGCACGTTATTGACTTCTCCGAGGTAGTATCTGTACGAATCTGATCCAATGCCTACGTGGTACAAGACATCTATCAAGATGCAAAGTGTAGCAAACAGTAAGACTGTAGTTAAGATGGTCGTGCGCACAAACCACTAGGTACAGCTTAGTGAGCAAAGCGTCGCCTCAGATAAAATCTCCTGCTACATTTGCGCCGTGGTAAGGCTAGAACATATTCGTATTTCAGAACTCGTTGAGGAGCTTTCGCTTGAATTACAAGCACGTGGCTTTACGCGGAACGATAATCATTTACTCTGGGCGAAAGACCATCCGCGTGGCTTGGTCACGCTCGTCGTTTCATTTGCACCCGACGATGAGGAAGGCGGATGGCTAGAGCCTTTCGTCGGTTACGTCGATCAGAAGGTTGAAACAGAACTCGCGACGTATCGCAACACGCCCAATATTCACGGTATGCGCCACACGCTCTTGGCTGGGTCTACCCAGTGGGATCCGTTGCGCCTCGCTCGGCAGCCTGCGCATAGCCATTCTGAAACGCTCGAAGCGTCCAACCAAATATTGAAGTGGTGGGCCAAGGTGTTGCCTGATTTTCGAGCGCAATTCGTTCCGCCCATGGAGCAAGGAATGAAGGCCGACCTCACCAAGCTAAACGGACTCTTTAACGATGCGCATCCGCTTGCAATCCGTTTGCTGAAGCACGAGATGTACCGTGCCATGCGTGGCTTGCTCATTGCCAAGCAAATGCCGGAAGGCGACGTTATGGTTACCTACGACTATCACCGCAAACGCATGATGGATGCGGGGTGGTGGGACGCGTATGGGGAGCAGATACGGGTGTTTGCGATGAGGCTGATATAGGCGTAGCCTATATCTGAATTTTGAATTTTGAGTTTCGAATTCTGAATGATCCTGACGGCCAACAGGATGTTGTTCACGTCATGTAGGCGCGTCCCAAAGGCCATTCAAAATTCAAAATTATCGGAGCGCAGCTTCGTAAACCAATTCAAAATTAGGTTGAAGGCCGCAGGCCTTTAAGCTTTCCCTCCCACCAACTCGCGCGCCACTGTAATGTGGAAGCACGGTTGTCGCCACTCGCGAAGTACGAGCAAGGTGCCATCACCTTCTAGTTCGATTAAGGTGCGTCCTAGAATAGCTTCAAGGCGACGGATGTAGCGATCGGTCATGCGAGAAGACCAAGCACGTTCTGTGGCTTCGATGTCCTCTACAAGGCAGACCATGCGTTCGTCGCTGGTTTTGCGCAAGCGATACTGATGGAAATCTTTAGCTGATTCGGTCATTCCGAAAAAGCGGCGGTAGGCAAGGTCGTACGTCGTACCGAATTCGTGACTTGAGGTGGTGCGTGTTGCGTTGCGGTTCTTTCGTCTCAGTTTGCGTTGATACTCAGCGCTTCGGTATGCACTAGAAATCGCAAATCGTACAGGTGGCAATCCCGCTACAGCAAGGGCTTGATGAAATTTGTAGCCAAGAATGTCAAGGCTAGCGAGTGCGTTTGGCTCTAGTTGAGCATGGCAATCATACTCGACGTAGTGCTTGCTGTTTGCACTCAGGCATTGAAGTTTGCTTTCGCCAAAACTAGTACCATGCTCGATTCCGATTTTCTCAGCGGTTTCGACGTGGCAGTTGTTACGGGAAGTGCGAAGGATTTTTTTCTCTGAACGTTTGAAGAGTGGCACCTTTAGAAACTTCGCTTCACGCTTCTTGAGGTGCTTGCGAAAGTCGGTGAGAATGCTGTCTTGAAAGACGATCCATTCGCTTTCGCTAAAACCTAGGGTGCTGTTTCCTTCGACGGCTGTTTGTAGGCTAGCGCTTCCCAAGTCGGATGGACCTGGCGAGGCTGATAAACACAGTACGGAGACAAGAAGAAGAAAAACTAAGCGCATCGTCCGCGAATAAACGAATATGCTGGGGATTTGTGTCGTGTGTTAAGATAATAGGGGGGTTGAGTGCTCATAGGTTACAAAAATTTCTGTGTGTATCACTAGTAAAGGCAGTGGGTTCTAAATGCTGGGCTAGAGTTTGTGGCGACGAGTTTTATTCGAAATGTGGAGGGCGATGTCCGAGAAAGACGGTTCGGGTGGGTAAATGCGAAGGATGCTTAATGATTGCACAAACTTTCACTAATTATTGAAAGTTGTGAAACTAAATCGTATCTTACCACTGGATCAACGTTACTGATCATGAAGAACTACACGTTCCTATACGACGATGCCTGTCCGATGTGCCAAGGTTATACCAGTGCATTCAAGCAGTTAAAGCTAAGTGACCGTCAGGCATTCAGCCAGATCGACATCGATAACCTTCCTGGGTTAGACCTCGATCGAGGCCGGCATGAGATTCCGATGTTAGACACTCAAACTGGAGAAGTCCGCTATGTTCTTGATGCAATGACCGAGGCGATAGGGGAGGGGCTCCCAATCCTTCGCCCGTTGGTGCGCAATGGTGTCTTTCTGAAAGCGCTCAAGCCGCTGTATTGGCTCATTACCTACAATCGTCGTGTGATTGCAGGCACTAAACCTCCTGTTGAAGGTTTGGACTGTGCTCCTGATTTTCATGCCGGTTGGCGCTGGACCTACGTTGCGCTTGCACTCGCTGTAGCGTTAGCAATTGGCCTCCCTAATCCTGCCTTGCTACTAGGCTTTGGGATAGTGCTTGTGGTCGATCTATGGAGGAGTAAGGTTCGCCTTGAGTTTCTTGGCCATTTCGCAACAGTACTCTTGATCGCTACGATTATTTGCGCCGCGATTCCCAATCTGTTTGGGTTGATGTTGGCTGGCGTTGTTGCAGGCTGGGAAGGTAGGCGGAGGTTGTAGGCGAGCCAGCGTTCGACGATATCTTATCGACAGAGTTACGCCCAGGTGATGACTTGAAGATTTTTTTCTTTCAGGAATCCAATTAGTTGATCAGCTAATTCGAGGTTAATATTTAGAAAGTATTTGAATTCTTGGTTGTTGATGAATAGAACAATATGCGATCCTCCCGAATGTTCGAGTTTTGTCTTTGCGTATTCACCATGTCGGTACACTTTGACTTTAATTTTTTCTAACTCTTTATATGGAATAGTGCGGCTTTGAGTTTCTCCTATTTTTACAACTAAACTGTTTTCGCTAAAGTCTATCCAACTATTGTTGTACCATTTCAATCGCTCCTTCATTTGATGGTCAAAGTCGAACTGCCGTCTACTGTCATTGTCTTGAGAACTGGCGGAACTAAGCATCACTTTCATAAGTAGGATAGAAAATTAATTGGATTTTAATGCTTCTGCAACTAGGCTAACTTTCATTGGGTTTCCTGCGAACCATTGGTTCGCAGGACCTATTCGAGCCTAAGGCCAGCATATGGTTCACGCAACACCGGCCGTCACGCACATTCAAAATTCAAAATTGACGCAGCGAAGCGGCGTACTTCAATTCAAAATTAGCAGATCGA
>JBGCGF010000089.1:0-16361 GCA_045110575.1 Saprospiraceae bacterium | reverse complement strand
GGGTTAGGATTGGCTGTGAGTTTGGGGGTTTTGCATTTGGTGTTTGGGTAGTGATAAATCCGCGCCATGTCCGCACGGGTAAACCCAGTGCTCCTGATTAGACGCAGCTACGCAGCTTCGGGGTGCACAACGGGGTGGCTTTTGGGACGCAAGGCATTAGGCAATATGAGATTATGGGTAGCCTCGGGTCCTACTTGGTTATATTTCCGAAAGTCTTGAGATGCCTCCGGACAAACGATTCTAATCTTAAAAATTGATAGGATTGTGGGACCCGAGGGAATCGGGATGGCGTTCGAGTTGGAACGATCGACAGGGACGCTTGACTAACCGCTCCGAGTAAACTCTGGGCTACTCCCGAGGGTCGCAGCTACGCAGCTTTAAGATTTGAATACGCCTAGGTTTGCTAAAAAGCAGCATAGCTGCAAAGCTATAAAGGCCCACGCGTATTACACGTGCGTCACGACTCTGCGCTCTCTGCCCCTCTGCCCCTCTGCCCCTCTGCCCCTCTGCCAAGACCGAAGGTCGCTCTGCGTGAACTTAAAACGGTACTTAGGATTTCAGATATCGGATTTCAGATGTGTAACTGGATGGCCATAGGCCAAAGTAAGATGAGCCGAAGGCGAGCAAGATCCCGTGCGTAGCACGAGGATCCTCGCGCTACGCGCGGGACATTTCGAGTCTGACAGCGAAGCGATATGACATCCCAAATCCCAAATACTGACAGCTTTGCTGTCTCACATTTCAAATTTCTCAAAGACCGTCGCTGACATCTTCGATGCTCCATCGCGATGCTTCGCGGCTTCCATATAGTCTGCCTGAGAGAAGAAGTGCGTAAAGTGAGCGCGATCTCTAAACTCGAGGAGCACCACCTTGTCCGCTTCCATATCAGGGGTTAGCGCTTTTGGAGAAGTATCAGAAGCATGTATTCTAACCTTTTCACGCATAAAAATAGGTGTAGCCAACGCTACATAACGGTCATAACCAGCTGGGTCTGAGATAGTGAATTTGGCGAAGACGAAGGTGGGCATAGGGAAGGTTTAGTAGGATTGGAGGTAAGGTAGTTCGAATGGGGAATAATGGGAGGAGGAGCGGGCAGTTGGTTTAGCTTGAATTGACGGTGTGCGCTACTTGAAGTGCCAAATCGAAAGTTGGCCATTTTTGGGTTTGTCCCCTTAGGAAGGGAAAGAGAATTTAGCCTACAGAGAAAGTGATGACACCATATATTTGGCAATCACAAACGAAGAATAATTATGAGCGTAAAGATATTATCGACACTACTATTCAGTCTGACTATTGCATTTACTTACGCACAGAATAAAAATCCTAACCGAGACAACTTCACATTAGTCCTCCCGGTTGATGGAAAGTCGTCCTATGAACAGGACGTTGTTAGTGGACCATACTTTCCGAAAGAAAAAGTCCTTCAAATATACCCTGGAGAAACCTTGCTTATTGAAGTTGAAACAAAAAGAAAGAAGATAATCTCAATGAAGGTTGTAACGGAAAATTTAAGCCCAAAAAAAACGATCGAAATTGAGTTTACTCAGACTGTAAAAGACAGGAAAAATGAATTTATGATGCTAAAAGTGCTAAATCCATTTAAGAAAGATTTAGAATACAAGGCAATGATGTTTATTGTCGGGCGTGACAACTGGATGAGTACGAGTATAATCCCTATTAAAAGAGAAGCGACAGGTTTTGAAATGTGGAATGATGTACTTGTATCACTCGTCCTTACTGACTGGGAGCTAAAATAATGTAGCTCCCGAATAGGATTATACAGGCCAGTTGAAATGCCTGCACGAACACAAAACTCGAGCATTCTACCTTACTTCATATCAAAACCCACCAACTTAGAATTCGGAAGGAACAACGCTTTCCTAGCTTCTTAGGGAATACAAATCCTATGCTCAGCCATAACAAGAAATGAGACAAAGCCGAAAAGAAACAGCCTGGAAGAAAAGCCGGAAATTTGGCGATGTCAAAGGAGGAAGGATGCGTCCAAAATTGGCGGACAATATTTTTAATCGGCAACACAGCCTACTTCCGCCACAGGAAAATGAAGAGACTCCAATCTTCATTCGAGACAACCCTTCTAGAGACTCCTTCTTCCCTGTCTCCATAGAGGAAATAAAGGAATTCCTTAGCCAATTACCTAAGAAGCACACTGAAAATCTAATCCATATCTGGCTTAGGAAAGTGACTAAAAAAGAATATGAAAAAGAAGGGAGCTACCAGGGTTGCTTTATACGTGGAAGAGGTATTCAACTGATCGTTTTGTACCCCTTCCCTAGAGATCTCAAAATGAGCATGGGCCCCAAAAAGCCTACAAACAAAGTCCTTAAGTGGTACTCAGCATACAAACCTAGCTTAAAACAAGCCGATGGAAATTGGCACCTTGTGTGGACTGAAGATCAAATCAGGAGATATTATCTCGAAGGCTTATTGCTTCATGAAATCGGTCATAAAGTAGATAGCATCTACCAACGATACTATAGTAAAAGCTACACCCAAAGAGCAGAGAATTTTGCAGACAACCTCGCCTATTTCTGGGGAGATAAGATCAGAAACGAGGTGAAATGAGCATAGATGAAGCCACAGAACTGCGACTACCCATCGCCTAAGTTTTACCCTAGGCGATCCCAAATCAGCGCAGCTAGTAAAATACAAAGACACCTCACGCGTTACATTTGTCCAGCACATCAGCAATAAGGCATAACATACAGATGAGGCACAGAATATTCTCAATCCTTAAATATTCGGTTCTCCTAACGGCGGTAGCTTTCGTTGCCTACTTGTTCTTTCCGAGAGAATACAACGTACTACCGTATAAAGAATTGCCCACGACTACGTTCTGGGTTTTGCCGAAAGGCTCAAAAATCGCCTATTCCTTTTTGCCTGGGAAGGGACAAGCGGAGCAATACCCGATCGTCTATCTACATGGCGGACCAGGAGGAGCGATCACTGAGAGAATCCTAGAATCGCTTACATCATTCTCAGCCAAGGGCTATGACGTCTACGCGTATGATCAAATCGGAAGCGGAGCATCAGATAGACTTAGCGACATAACTGAATACTCTGCAGCGAGGCATGTTTCTGATTTGGAGGATATTGTCAAAAAGATAGGAGCGGAGAAGGTTATTCTTCTCGGGCATTCGTGGGGAAGTGTTTTAGCAACGCTCTATGCGGTAGATAATTCAAGCACGGTCGACCGGATTATCATGACCGGCCCCGGGCCGATCTTCCCACTGAATAGAAGTCTCGCAACTCTTAAGGCTCCAGATAGCCTCGACATAAAAGCGCCGACTTTTTCTAATCAGGATGGTAACACGCAGATTTACACTTTTAGAGACAAGTGTATTCGTTGGTATGCCTACACGTTTAGCAAGAAGCTCGTCTCCGATAAAGAGGTCGACAATTTCTTTACGCACTTGAATAGCGCGCTCAACCGGTCTACCGTATATGACACTTCAATGGATACACCATCCTATGGAGGTGGAGGATACTACGCCCACCTGATGACGATGAAGAGCCTTTATACCATTGAGGACTCGCGTGAAAAAATGAAAGATCTTACGCTTCCTGTCTTGATGTTGAAAGGTCAGTATGACAATCAAAAGTGGGGTTACTCACAAGAATACCTAGGCCTTCTTCCAAACTCGAGATTAAAGATTATCCCTAAAGCGGGTCATTCAATTGCTGTTGAACAGAGGGAATTGTATCGTGATGAAATTTTGAAGTTTCTAAAGGAGTCATAGGATTTCCAAATCCACCTCCGCGTTCCGGGTGCATAGTGCCGGTGGGCCGTTGCACATGGTGAAGCTGCGTAGCTGCGTTTACATGTAGCCTTGGGTTTACCCTAGGCGGTACGATATGTGATCCACCAAAATCTGCCATCCGTAATCCGCCATCCAAATCCGCACGGGTAAACCCTGTGCTCCTATTTAGACGCAGCTACGCAGCTTCAATATGCGGGTGCAACGATGCCGGTGGGAGGTTGTGCATGGTGAAGCTGCGTAGCTGCGCCTACACGTAGCCTTGGGTTTACCCTAGGCGGTACGATATGTGATCCACCAAAATCTGCCGTCCGTAATCCGCCATCCAAATCCGCACGGGTAAACCCTGTGCTTCACATTAGACGCAGCTACGCAGCTTCAGGGTGCAAATGCAACGATGCCGGTGGGACGTTGTGCATGGTGAAGCTGCGTAGCGGCGTCTACACGTAGCCTTGGGTTCAACCTAGGCGACACGATATGCCACAGCGACAGCCTATTTTAAATTTTAATTATACCTTTTCCATATGGCAAATACATATACCCAGTTAGGAATACACATTATCACCGCCGTAAAACATCGCGAGGCCATTATCCATAGAGATTGGCTTTCAGAAATCTATGCCGTATCAGCGACCATTGTTCAGGAACGAAAGCACACCGTGCTGGCTATTGGAGGCGAACCTGATCATTTACATTTCTTCATTGACCTGCACCGCAGCGACTCAATTGCAGATCTCGTAGGCGCATGGAAAGCGCAGGTCTCTGGATTCATTTCGAAGAGGTACGATGTACCATTTGAATTCCAGCGCGGGTATGGAGCGTTTGCAGTGAGCAAAAAAGATTGGCCCACCGTGAAGCGCTATATCAACAATCAATATGAGCACCACAACGGACTCCCCTTCAAAGATGAATACATCAAGCTTTTAGATGAAAACGAAATTCCATATGATGACGAATATCTATTCATGTGGATTGATGAAGATTGATTAGAAATCCAAATCCGTACGGGTAAACCCTGTGCTCCGAATTAGACGCAGCTTCAGGGTGCTGCAACGATGCCGGTGGGCCGTTGCACATGGTGAAGCTGCGTAGCTGCGCCTACATGTAGCCTTGGGTTTACCCTAGGCTACACGATATGTGACCCACCAACATCTTCCATCCGTAATCCGTAATCCGCCAACCAAATCCGCACGAGTAAACCCAGTGATCCACATTAGACGCAGCTTCAGGGTGCGGTTGCAATCATGCCGGTGGGCCGTTGCACATGGTGAAGCTGCGTAGCTGCGCCTACACGTAGCCTTGGGTTTACCCTAGGCGGTACGATATACGCAAAGCAGGTTTTGGCGAAAGCTGTAGACAAATACAACATGCTTGAGCGCCCGCGCAGAGCACGGAAGCCGTGCGCTCAACCCTTACCCCATATCCAAGCCACCAAGCTCCACAAACCTTTCATTATCAGGGAACTGCAACTTCCCAGCCTCCCTGACTTTTTCGAAGGCTACGTCGTTTTTCAACTGGTAGTGGCACAAAGCCTGGTTGTAGAGTACATCGGGGGTATCTCCAAATTCAAGGTTGGAATACGCGTAGTAGTTCAAGGCATTCTCATAGGTGCCAAGTTCATAGAGCAGACCGCCAATCTCATAGGCAAGATCGAAGGGCTCCTTGATAGAAAAATACATGTCCCAGACCCGACCTAAGGTCTCCAACAACTTGGCGCGCTCGACCATGGAAATGTGCGTTGCCATTTCCTGGATTTGTGGCAAAAATTTGATCGTAAACGTCGAATCATAACAGCTGAGGTGAATCAAGGCTAAGATCTCCTTCAGGTTGAGCGATGCGCCATGCTCGTAGGTATGCCGCTTAATGCCATTGAAATCATCAGGACCAAACCGATTCACGAAGTTCTCATAGCTCGCTGCGGTCTCTCGATAATCGGCGGCATCGTTGAGTAAGAGCAGACAAACCACGGGAGAATAAAATGCCTCTAACGAAGGCAGTAAGGATTTCCCATTTCGCTTTTGACAATATTGATCAAGGGCATGGAAATTCACCCAGATCGAAAAACTACCGTGCAGGATTAATTCTGGTGCCTCTTTATTATCGATACCTTCAAGGGTTTAAAAGCCTTTGTCCATAGACAAGAGCATGACACCTTCCTTAGATAAGTTTTCTAAGTTACGTAAACATTTAAACCCGGTTACCGGAAAGAAGATATACGAATCCTCTATCGTATTCCTATAACTTTCTAATATTTCGTTATAGATCGGTTCTTCATAAAAAGGAGCCTCGACGCGCTCCTTGAAGAATTTTATTTCCATGTGCTCGATCAACTCGGCCTCTGTCAATCCGGCTGGGTCTGTGTCCGAGTATAAGGCCGCGAGACAAGACGATAGTTTTTTATCCTTCACATAGAACAGGTCTATCGGAAGCGAATCGAAAAAGTAATTGGCCACCAAGACAAGCGGCTGACTTAGCCCCTCTTCCGCGATGGTACGTTTGTCATAAAGCAAGTCGATTTGGTCGCTTGCAGTTGCATCAAAGTAGCAAACATCCGCTTTTCCTTGCTTGAAAAACGGCTGCAGCTGAGGGTGCTCTAAAAAGAATGAAAGGCTCTCTTCGGCGATGTCACTGATGATGTAGCAATACGGCAGCAAGACAATACTGAGTCGGGCGACAAGCTGCTCCAAGTGCTTTAGTACATGGTACGCGAGGCGGCCGTGACCCGCGCCGAGTTCCATGATGTAGACGGTTTCGGATGTTCGACCTTTTTGAGCGAGATCGCGTAGCAGTCCCAAGATCAGTTCGGCGTAGGTCTTACCGACCATCGAATTGCTGGTCATGTGGTGAGGCACCGTCCCGTTTTGCCAAGCTCGAATCCCTTCCTTTTCGTAATAATCTCGGTTGAGCTGCCAGACGGCGCTTTCTGAAAAGAGGCAGAGCGGCTCTAGCTCGAAGGTTTGATCTTCCATGATGGATGCTTGAAAAACGTAGCGGAATACATCTCTCAATCGTGTCTGCCAAGCGTAATGGGCTCGGTAGAGAATCAAACAGAATTCGAATGCCTTATAAGGATACGACAATATTGCCTGCGGCACTGCATTAAGGGATGTTGGTTTGGCCTGCGGCGCTTCTCATCAGGGATGCTGGTTAGCCTGCGGCGCTTCTCTTCAGGGATGTTGGATAGCCTGCGGAGCTTTCCTTTAGGGATGTTGTGCATGGTGAAGCTGCGTAGCTGCGTCTATACGTAGCCTTGGGTTTACCCTAGGCGGAACCATTCCTATACAGCCAACAACCAAAAGGATGTGCGTCTAAATAACGTCTATATCTTGTACAAAGGGAATATCGTCCCTCCCCCCAACCGAACGAAGCACCATATGAAAATGAGTCACCTCCTATTCGCTCTTCTCCCGTTCCTCTGGAGCTGCGGTGATAACGCTTCAACAACCGAGAACACTGCAGTAGCTCAAATCTCGGATGTTTCTGAATACAAAGGCACAGCCAGCATCACACAAGGATTGGCGACCACGACGGCTGAAAACATCTACACGTGTGAACGCGGTAGAAAAACAGACATCGGTGAAATCACCTCCCTAGATGGAAAGAAGTGGATCGTTCCTGCAGCGACCAATTATCAAAACGATGAATTTCCGTTTGCACCGGACCTACACAACGTGTGCAACGGCCAGACGTATTCCAACGCACACACCGCATTGTCAAAACTGAAGGCTTCGGATGTGATTACCGTAGATGAGGAAGGCGAGCTATACACCGCGTACATTTTTGCAGACAACTACTTTGAGTTGTACATCAATGGCGTTGCTGCAGGCAAGGATATGGTGCCGTTTACGCAGTTCAATTCTAACGTAGTGCTGTTTAGAGCGACCAAGCCTTTTACCATCGCAATGAAGTTGGTAGACTGGGAAGAGCACCTTGGTGTTGGCTGCGAACCGAACAGAGGGAAGGCATTCCATGCGGGTGACGGCGGAGTGGTGGCTGTCATAAAAGATGCTGAGAATAAGACGGTTGCGATCACCAACGAAAGCTGGAGAGCACAGACGTTTTATACCGCTCCTATTACAGACCTCAGCTGCGTATCTGAAGAGGGCGCTTCCCGCTATTCGAAGAACTGCAGCACGGACGGCGGAAAGGATGGCACCTCTTTTTATGCACTGCACTGGGAGACACCAGCCGACTGGATGAAGGCGGACTTCGATGATTCCATTTGGCCAAACGCGACCACCTACACCAACAAAGCGATTGGCGTAGACAACAAGCCGGCGTATACCAATTTCACGGATCTCTTTGACGATAGAACCGAAGACGCACAATTCATTTGGTCGACGAATGTGGTGTTAGACAATGAAGTGTTAGTGCGATACACCGTTAAATAAAGTAGCATGAAACAGCTCATCCTTGTCCTACTGATTCAGGCCATCTCCGTTAGCGCTTTCGCCCATGAACACGGTCATGGGAATAGTCATGATCACACTCCTCCAAGCAAGCGTTGGGAGCTAAAGAGTGAAGGTGAGACTATTCAAGCCGACTTCTTGTTCGAGCAAGACGGTGTCGTCGTTTTAAGCGATAAAAACCACGCAACGCTCGAACTGAATATTGATGCTTTTTCCGAAAGGGACCAACAATACATTCTAGCGAAGTCTGCCACGATTGAAACAGTAAATGCTCCCTCCAACCAAACCTCTCTTTTACGGGGGCTTGGGTTTGTGCTTACAGGTATACTACTGGTGCTGTTTTCCATCTACCGGTACGTGAATTTCAGAACTACAATCCAACTAGCCTATGGCATGCTCGGACTTGCCTTCGTAGGCGTTGGCTGCAATACGGCGACGAGTTCTGCCCAGCAAGATTTAGCTGTGTTGAGCACAAAGATGCCGGCAAATAGCGTCGACTTCTTGACTTCCATTTTTGGAGTCTTTGACGAGGTATCAACTCGGCACGACAGACAGTATTTCTACATCGAA
Organism: Saprospiraceae bacterium; assembly: GCA_045110575.1. Taxonomy (GTDB): domain Bacteria; phylum Bacteroidota; class Bacteroidia; order Chitinophagales; family Saprospiraceae; genus CALDTK01. Next base: position 7,606 of record JBGCGF010000089.1, on the reverse strand, counting down.
TCTGATGGTATTCCAGACCATGAAATGATGACGGGCATTACCAATTGGCAGCAGCAGGTCCCGTTACCTCATCCTTATTCTGGAGACAATAGCTGGGCCATTCCATTGCAACCAGAATTGCTCGTCACCCCCCTATCCACGAAGACCAACTTCATGAAAGGGGCGATTGCGATTGCCGCCAACGGCATCCCCATTTTCAATCCGCTGAATAATCGAGGAGAAGACGCAAATGCAATCGGAGAACTTGATCGTTGGGGCGGACACTGCGGGCGAGCCGACGATTACCACTACCACCTTCCTCCGACACATTTACAGACGAAAGTCGGAGCAGATAAACCCATTGCGTTTGCGCTAGACGGTTTTCCCGTATACGGTGAAACAACAGAGGATTTGGATAACTGCCTAGGCCGGTTCAACGCCGATAGTTCCTATCAGTACCATGCGATAAAAGACTACCCGTATCTGATTGCAGCCATGCGTGGAAAGATGGAAATCAACCCAAGAACTTCAGCACCTGAAAATGAGATAACGCCGCAAGCCAAGACCCGCGGCGTCCGTCCAGCGCTACGTCCATTGAGAGGTGCTGCGATTACGGGCTTTGAAACGCTTGCCCCCAATCGATACACGCTGTCCTATACACTCGATAGCGAAAAGCAGGTCATTAACTATGGCTGGAACGAAGAAGGGACCTACACTTTTGAGTTTGTAGCTCCTGACGGGACGATCAGTATTTCGTCTTACGAGAGGGAGTAGTTGCCGATTGGAATGGCTGACAAGTTGCCGGGGACTTGTTACACATAATAGTAGCGCACGGGAAAATGTTAAGTCAACGATAGGTGTTAACTTTAAGAAGTTAAATCTTATCCAATTCGCGGATAAATCACCGAGATCTAGAGCTAACCAGTACACCATGCATAGACTCTCGATCCTCCTTCTTGCATTCCTATTCAGCTGTTCGAATATTGGAACTACAGGCCTCATCCTAGACGAACTTCCAACCGACCAAACAGTGTTTCAACAAATGGTCATCGCTCAGCTTTCTGGCGAGCGTTCGATTAAAACGGATGAAAATAAAGAGGTACTAATCAAAAACCGCTGGACCGCAAAAGAGAAGCAGAGGTCCCGTGCGTACTTAAAAAAGCTGATAGAGGCATTCGGATTGGTCCCGCAAATTCACGACTACACCCTTCCGAATTCGAATCCTGCACTTGACGTACTTCTTGAACCGTTGAGCGGGAAAAACCTATACGCTACCCTCCCTTCAACTGCACAGAGCAACGAATACGTGATACTTGGTGCACATTATGACACGCGCGGAAAAAACATACCAGGAGCCATTGATAATGGATCTGGCATAGCGCTGATTTTGAGCATTATCAGAAGAGCAACAAAAATGGACGTCAGAGACAAAAACCTAATGGTTGTCTTCTTTGACCAAGAAGAGGAAGGCGTCTCAGCCGGCAGTATTTCCTTTGCAAACTACCTCAACAGCACAGATTTTGAAATCCATTCTGTGCATTCGTTCGACATGATCGGATGGGATTCGGACAACAATAAGGAAGTCGAGATCGAACTTCCCAGTGCCGCAATTGAAGCGTTCTACGGAAAACACGCCGCGCTACTCAACATCCCCATTTACACCACGTCTACAAATTCAAGTGATCATTATTCCTTCATCAAAGCAGGCATTAACGCCGTAGGCGTAAGTCAAGCATACGGCAAAGGAGACAACTCTGGAAAGAAGGATACACCCGATGATAAATACCACTTGGTGAATTTTGAATACTTAGGCACGGCTACCGATTTGGCCTTTGAAGTAATAAAAGACCTGCTCCATGATTGAGTTCATCAAAGCCAACAAGGTCTTAACCCTCTCTCTTTTACTGAGTATCGGCTTCTTTCTTAGAAAGGGAATACAGTACGGTAGCATCGGGAGTTTCGTGCCCCTTTTCATTGTCATGGGACTCATCGCATTACTTGCCTGTTGTATCAGAATTGGTCTAAGCTCCTTTGCCTTACTCGTCAAATCATGGGCCGTAGCCCTTATCGCTTGGTCTTGTTCAAGACTCGTTATTTCAGGCGTTCACCTTTCGGCAAAACCCTTTGACGGTTCATTTCATATGACCCAGCAGTTTGGAATTGCAAGTCTGGTTTTGACCGTTGCGATGCTTAGCATCGGTGTGCTGATTTTCAGCAGATCAAGTAAGAAGAGCCTTGGTCTGTAGACGGTCAAGTCAACGATGAACTCACTTTACGGCTTCGTCTAGGTCCTCGTACCACCTGAAAGCACACGGTACGGCAAGAGGTTCATGACAATTCAACCGACACACCAAGCACCAAACGAAGGTCCCCAAGCTTAGTAATCGACCACTCAAAGTAGCACCACCGTCCAACTGACCGCCAACTATGAAATCCTAGCGCCATCAGGGTTTACAGCCGTTTAGGCGCATCTTTTGACTGCTCTAAAAAAAGCTCCTAGAACCAGCTAACCGCTTATCTTGCGGTCTAATTTCTAGTCGTTTACAGCATGTAACGACTCCACATAAAGGTGAGCATACGAGCCTTTTTCGAAAACACCCCCGATGAATCAAAAGGCGACAAACGCAGCTAAGAAAATCATCCCTGAAGGCATTCGGATCTTTTTCAGAAGGGTAAACTGGAAATGGCAATACTTTGTGCAGACTACACTGCAAACACCTACAGGAAAGAGTGTGTACTGCCCAATCGCAAAACAGGAATTCAAGGCCTACGCAAAAATAGGCAATGCGCTAATCACACCTTCAAATGGTGCAAGGGGTCGTCAACGATTGGTTTGGCATTACCTAGAGCACGATCAAAAAATCTTCAGCAAGAAAATAAGCCTCCTGCACACCGCTCCTGAATTATCTTTCTTTAAGATATTTAAAAATGCAGCCAATATAGACTACACTGCAGGTGACAAAATGATGGACGGGTATTCAAACCAGTCAGGAATACTAAACATTGATCTGACCGATTTAAAGTTTGAGGATTCTAAATTCGACTACCTCCTCTCCAATCACGTACTCGAGCACATCCCTGATGACAAGAAGGCGATGTCTGAAATCTATAGGGTTTTAAAACCTGGAGGCACCGCTGTCATTACCGTTCCGATAAACGAAACGTTTACGGAAACGTACGAAAACCCCAATGTCAAGACCGCTGAAGAACGCATCAAGCATTTCGGTCAGTGGGACCACGTAAGGTGGTATAGCACGGACATCAAAGAGCGATTAGAAGCTGTAGGCTTTGAAGTAGAGTTGGTCAGGTATGCGAACCAATTCTCGACGGAAGACTTCAATAAATTTGGCTTCAAGAACAACATCATTGTCCGCGCCACAAGGCCTGCATAAGCAGGACGAAGCCTGAATGTTCCTACAAATAGCGGCTAGGATAGCTACCGTTCTCCTACGCTATCGCTCTCTGCTACCTAAGACTTTACGTTGGGTGTCACTAGATTAGAAATCACCTCCTCATTCAGTTAAGCTAGGCTACACGAAGTGCGGCCCTACTGCTGCGGTGTACCTACACCTGTTCTCCACCAAGAAAACCTTCGCGCATGCTGATAGCGAACAGGTATGCAATCAAAGAAAAAAGACAAGGCTTAACCCTCTGAAAATCAGACAACTGAGCCAAACATGAAGAGCCATTCCTCTGGAACTAATCCGCACGCAGGACGTAAAAAAGATCCTACCTCCTACGTGCACCATATGAAGAGCTTACTCCTATCCTTATTCGCGTTGCTAGTTTTGGCGACAAGCTGCTATTCTCAATTTGGAGCAGACTACTCCTCCTACGGATTCAACTTCGTAACCGACACGCACAACGAAGGATTAAAGCACTGGACAGGGTCCAACACGAGCGACACCAGCAAGTTCCAACTGTACAAACAGGACAGCTTAAACAACTATGCGCTTGCGCTAAAACCAATTGGCGAAACCCTCAACATCAACTACAGAGACGCCGGGTACATGGACCTCAATCCATGCTCATTCGTCATAACCTTGAGAGCGAGAATCAACGCGTACTCTGGGAGTAATGACACGCTACGCCTCACGCTATTCACGGGATCTAAGAAGGCACAGCTTGAGCTCACCTCAAGTGGAATCAACTATATCAATAGCGTAAATCTCTCTGAGCAATTAACGCCTGTGCCCGCCACCAATCAATGGGTGACCTATACGCTATCACTGAACAGCTGTAGCGAAAGCGCTTCCTTGGTATTGGAAAATGACAGAGCAACGGCTTACACGCTAGCGCTACCTGACGATACAACGCCACAAAATATAGACCTCGTTGCGACTTCAGATGGCACCGCCCCTTTCTCCGCTGAAATCGACCACCTTTTCATCCACAGTAACCCGATCAAGTGGTGGCTAGAAAATTCAACGACGTTTATCGATGACACCCCAGCGGGATACATTGGAACCACAGGCGATAGACAGCATTTCTTGTCGCTACCAAATGGAGAGAAAATCGGTATAAACGAAAATGCAGGAGGATACATCACCTTCACCGAGTTAACCCCTGGCGGACCGAACCTTGACCCAAGACCAAAATTTGGATCAGGCGGAACCAAGACACTCCGCGGCTATTTCCACACGAGCAATTTCAACCCCGTTCAAGCTGGTGTTTCCTCTGTTAGCGGAGGTCACTTGGTCAATGTGATCACCACTCCAGAAAAGCTAGCCGTCGAAAGCTTCCCGTTACACTCCTACTTTCAAGACGATTTCACTGAAAATGCTACACTCGTATTTCCTTCAGGCGACACACTGAAGGACGAGAATTACCCAGCGATTATCGACGATGATGTATATGATGAATCCGGACTAGACATAAGGCATGAACTCATGTGCGAACTCGATTTCAATACCTCCATTGAAAATGTGACTCGCCCCAACGAGATATCAACGGTGAGACATATTGCGGAATGGGAGTACATCAGACACCCTTCTTTCATCCTTCAATTTCATGAAGTAAGTGACAATCAACGCCCACAGTTCGAAGGCACACCTGGTGTAGATAACGACATGGGTAAGATGAGGCACAAGTTCGAATTCAGGCTGAACAAAGACCTTGGCTATGAGTGGATCTTATGGAGAGATACCAATCAAGAATGGCAAGCCTTTCGGACAGACTCTGTGGGTGATAAAAGAGAAATAGAGATTGAGATAGACACACCGGCAGAGAATCGCTTTATGGTCTTCGCCAAAACCTCAAATCCAGACGATCCTGAAGCAGTTTCGTGGTTTTACCCAGAGAGTGAATACAACGTCAACAGTACGTTACAAAAAAGCAGGACTGACAAAAGCATCGCCTCTTCAACGGATCGTAGAACTTCTGTGTCGATGATCGCAGATTGGAGAAAAACGAACTGGTGCAGAATGAACCTGTACATCAGAAACGAAGGCTTAATGGCCCCTTGCAACGGAGATCCCAACCAATATGAAGCTTTCCAAATGGAAGCGCTACAGTTCTTTGGGACACCGAATGAAATCCTCGCCGAAGTCATGAATTACGGTCAGGTCTCTACGACGAATCAACAGGCAGAAGACGATACCTCGCCACAGATCTATCCGAACCCATTTTCGTCGATTGTGACCATCAACGGAAGCAATCTCCATCACGAGGAAATCAAGATATTCTCAGACGCTGGAATAGACTATTCAAACGCCATTCAAATCATTTCGCAGTCTAACGACAAGGTGGTATTGAAGATGAGCGACCTTCCTGCTGACGTGTACTTTATTCAGATAGGAGCGAAGACCCACAAGGTGTATAAGCAGTAGAGAAATACGCTAGCTTTGCGGGACGAACTGATCTTGTAGACTGCTAAATACGTGAACGAAGACCAACCCCAAATAGCCAATTGGACCACTTGCCAGAACTGCCAAGGGGGAGGAAAGAAGCATTTCAAACTGAAGAAGAGAGCACGTCTTAACTACCGGCGAACGGTAGAAGAATTTGAAAAACTGCACCCTGGAGAGACACCTCCTCCTCGCCCAAAAGGAGGGCTATACAACTGCGAAGATTGCGATGGATCAGGATTGATAAAAACATCAATTCCTACGATTCCAGATACAGAAAACTATCCGCACCTGGCCATTGTCGGAGGTGGTATTGGAGGCGTAGCACTCGCGATCGCCTGCTTACATCGAGGCATTCCGTTTACGTTGTATGAGCGCGATTCAAGCTTCGATGCTCGATCTCAAGGATACGGTCTCACCCTGCAGCAAGCGAGCAAAGCGATGGGTGGATTTGGGATCTTCTCGCTAGATGAAGGCATCATTTCAACGAGGCACCTTGTACACAAAACCGATGGAGAAGTGATCGGCGAATGGGGAAGTAGGAAATGGCTGAAGGGCAATGTCCAACCGACGGCCAAACGCGTAAACGTGCACATTGCGCGACAGGCGTTGCGCTTAGCGCTACTGCAACAACTAGCAGGATCGGGTAAGGTGCAATGGTGTCACCAATTGGTCGACTTTACGGAAACAGAAGCTGAAGGGGTAACCCTTAATTTCCAAGTGGACGGTCAAGTCAAAACCGCAAAAGCGGACCTACTCGTTGGCGCTGATGGTATTCGAAGCACGGTGCGCAACTTGTTAATCGGCGAGGAGACTACCCCACTTCGCTACCTCGGCTGCATTGTGATTTTGGGCATTTGTCCGCTGGCTAACCTAGGTGACCTAGAGAGCGATCTGCTCGATGGGAAGACAGTATTTCAAACGGCCAATGGAAATGAGCGGATCTACATGATGCCCTTTTCGACAGATTCGGTGATGTGGCAACTCAGTTTCCCAATGCCAGAAGACGATGCAAAGGCGTTGAGTACTCGCGGTCCGGAGGCTTTAAAAATTACAGCTTGCGCCAAAACCCAATGGCACTTCCCCGTTCCAGAAATCATGGCAGCGACGGAAGCCTCCTTAATCTCAGGCTATCCAGTCTACGATCGGGAACTGCTGCGTCCTGAATTGCTAGAAAACGCAAACCACGTCACCTTGATCGGAGATGCTGCCCACCCGATGAGTCCATTTAAAGGTCAGGGCGCCAACCAAGCCTTGTTGGATGCCTTAGCCTTGGCTAGGAGCATCTACACGGGGTGCAAACTTGACTCAGATTGGAGAGCGACGGGCCTCAGAGAGAGTGTCCTGTCCGACTTCGAAACCGAAATGCTAGAACGCACAGCCCCTAAGGTCTCCGACTCTGCTGCTGCGGTCAAATACCTGCACTCTGATGCGATGTTGTGGGTAGGAAATGGGCCACGGGGAAGGAAGGCGTAATCCGTAGGATTATGCCTTCCTGCCCCGTGGCCTGCCCCGTGGCCTTCGGCGCGGAGGAAAGCCTGCGGCGCTTCCTTAAGGGATGTTGATTGCCTGCGGCGCTTCCTAGGGGACATTATACATAATGAAGCTGCATAGCTGCTTCTACACCTAGCCGTGGGTTTACCCTAGGCGACTTTATCTGCAGCGCCCTACAGGACAACAGCTCTACAAAAAGCAGCGCAGCTGCAACTGCTATATTGGCCAACGCGCCTTGCTCGAGCACCTCGGCTCTGCGCACTCTGCTCCTTTGCGAAGACCGCAGG
>JBGCGF010000088.1:0-13224 GCA_045110575.1 Saprospiraceae bacterium | reverse complement strand
ACCAATGCTCCGACAAGAAACCCGAGTGATTTGCCAAGCCCTTTGTCAAAGTAGTCGGCTGCGATTTTCATCCCTACAGGATAAATTCCAGCTAGAAAAAAGCCCGTCAGAAAGCGGAAAGAAAGAAGGCTCGCCAGACTGTTCCCTTCCCACGTCACGCCGAGGTTGAAAAGAGCACCTAAGAGCGCACTGAAAAAGAAAACCTTGGAAGGCGAGAAGCGATCAACGATGCACAGAATGGCGAACGTAAGCGTGCCTACAATGAACCCAAACTGAACCGCAGAAGTCAGATGCCCAAGCGCACTCGGCGATAGCCCGAAGTCTAGAACGAGGTTGTCAATCACACCATTTCCGGCAAACCAAAGGGAGGTGCAGCAAAATTGCGCAACTACAATGACTGGAAGGATTGACGTAGGAATTTTCACAGGTAGCTATTGGCGTGCGACTCGCTTGTTTTGACGAAAGTACACGCTCTCAACCTGTCGAGAGCATCTTGCAAGTGCTTTATTGAACAGTCATTTTGCCTGTCCCAATAAGTGCTCCGTTGTCTCGTACCATAAAGAAATAAGTACCACTTGGTAAGGTGGCCTTGTCGATCATGATCCTATCCGATTGGTAGTCGATGGGGCAGTCAACTTTAACGCCCTTGGAATCGACAACGAAAGCTTTGATGCTTTCAAAGTTCCCGTCAGGCAAACGGATGTATCCAGTCGAAGTGATCGGATTTGGGATTATGGATAAGGCTTGAATTCTAGGAATGGATTGATTGACCACCGATGTCGCACCACTGCAATCAAGGTCGTTTTTGCCGACTTTCAAAAACAGGTCATCGAAGTAGGAATCGTTGTCGTTTCCAGCATTTCGAGTTCCTTTCAATTCTAGTCTCACCGTCCGCGTTTGTGCAGGAACGATGGTCCATTCACTGAAGTTGGTCCACGAGGAGTTTAGCGTCGAGAGCGTTGGACTATTTCCGAGCTCAAAGCCGTTTTGGTCTAAGAAGATGGCCCGCATCTCCGGCAAATCACTCCCTCCAAAATTCGACATAAATCCACCAAAGATCACGGAGAATGAACCTGCGTCAATAGAGTCGGCCATCGAAGTGACGTCAACGTCTTGATTGCAAATCGCCACAGCGCTTGACTCGCACAGGCCACCAACGGCGAAGTAGCGATCTCCGCTGTGAGGAGTGATGCCATCGCAAACGCCTGCCGTTAACGCTTCGACGATTCCTTCAGTCGTTATCCATGCGGAAAGGCTGTCTTCTGCCCCGGGATTGACGAGCAGGTTCGGCAACGCAATAGATGCGATTGTCGTGAAGGAGGAAGGGCTTGTCCAAGGACTCCAATTGAGCTCTCTGTCTCGATACCTCACCCGCCACCAGTAATTCTCATTTTCCGTAAGGCCAAGGATCTGTTCATCTGTAAGGTCATCGCCAGCTTGGGTGTCTTCTTCGAAATACCAATTTTCATAGTTCTTCCAGCTCTCTGAGATTGGACTAGAAAAGTCACTTTCACTCCTGGAGACTTGCCAGTGGCTTTGTCCATGCAATGCATTGGCATTTGGAGAGGTGAACGCACCTGCTTTGAGCGTAACGCACTCTGGAGTGATCTCTTCAGCTAGTGGGAAGAGTGGAGTAGGACTGTTTACAATCGTCGGGTTCAGTCGGATGGTAAGGCTGTCTGTTACCTCATTGGCCGTAATGACATCTTGATCGCCTCTGCTGATGCGTTTGACCACGATTTTCGGATCCGCGTCGTCTGTTACTTCAACCGATACGAAGCCATAGTTATCTTGTGAAACGGAGAACTCATCGTAATCGAAGTTGGGGAATTCACCCCAGTTATCGATCGCGCCGCCAGCGGTCGCCGCATTGATCCAGAGGTGCTTGTGGTCTCTTGAGTTTCCCCGTGAATACCCGTGCGTATGTCCAAAGAAATGAATGCTCGGCTTGCCACAATCAGTGCTGAATTGCTCTAGCCGTTCGATGACTTCGCCGGTGTAGCTTGACTCACCTGGTGTCCAAAGTTCTGACTTGTGGGGGTGGTGGAGTTGGGCAAAAACGAAGTCTATCGAATCTGCATTACAGGTATTGTCTAGGGCCGTATCCAACCAGTCGAGTTGCTCTTGGTTACTGAATGGGTTGTTTGAGTCGAGCCCGATGATCCTAACATTCCCGTAGTCTTTGTACCACCAATGTTCTTCAAATCCTACGGTTCCGTTTTCGGGCAATTTGAAATACTGGAAGAAGTAGACTGCGTTGTTTTCATGATTTCCTGGTACCGGATAGACGGGCACTTGACTGAAGAGATCTTGCCCGGGAGTAAAGAAGCTTTCCTCCCATGATCCGTAGTTGTTGCCATTGTCGACGAGGTCTCCCGGGATGAGCACAAGTGCTAGGTTGTCGATAAGGTCTCCGCCGACTTCAGTATTCAAATAGTCGATGATTCCATCTTGAACGATCTCCTGAAATTTGTTCGGCAGCGCACCGTCCCGTTGCATATCGCTCATTGCAATGATGCGGAACGGCTCATTGTCTGTCGCAAACGGAGGTGTCTTAAAACTATGGATGGCAGAAACTGCGCTACCTGTTTGGACACGGTAGAAGTACTTCGTGAATCGCCCGAGTCCTTCCAGTTTTACCTCATGAATTCTTGCATCTCCAGCGGAAACCTGAGCGGTTCCTGAGGATGAATTTCCAAGCGCATCGGACAGTCCCCATTCCACAGTGCTCTCGTCGAGCGAATCTGTTTCCCAAAGAATGAAGATCGAATGGGGAGATGCGTCTTGAAGGTATGGTTGGACTTTAATCGTTTGCGCTTTCGCCAAAACACAGCAAAAGAAAGTAAAGGCAAGAAGGGAGAGTGCGGCTTTCTTCATAAGGGCAGGGTTTCCCCTGGTCCGTTAGATCGAGGGATTTCTAAATGTATGAAATAGATGCTGCTGTTGAACCGCTGCCTCTTTTGCCGTTGAACGGTTTCCTGTCCTTCGACAAGCTCAGGATGTTGAAGGATCTTGGCTCAACCTCCCAGCACTGCCACCCATTTCTTCTTGTTCATCCCAAAGGCGATTCCTCCGACAAGCATAACCACAAAGGTGGCAATGCCAACGATGCCGAAAAAAGGTGCGTCAGGAATCCTCGTGAGCGTCTCAGAAACGAACGCAGCATAGAGACCAATCACCGACCAGTACATAAAGCTGAAGTGCAAGTATTTCCAGCTATTGACGGGCTTTTTGAGCCAAATCGGGATCATTCCTAAAGAGATCGTAACGAGGCTCACCACGGTCGTGTAGTGAAAAATGCCCCAGCTATTGAAGAGTCTATAGATCATGAAGGCCGTAAGGATGACAACCACCATACTCGCAACATAGAGGTAGCCTACTTTTTTGTGGCTTTCCGTCCCTTTCGTCATGAAGAGAACAAGTGTTCCGGTGACCAAAGAACTGACGGATGCAATCAGATGGATGAGTCCGGTCGTATCTCCAATGAGGTGATCCATGCAGGTGAGTTATATTTTTGTCCTTAGACCCTCGCAACGCGAGGCGTAAGCTTCAGATCAAAGAAGCCAAGGCTGAGATGCAATATACCGGCGGCGCCTCGATACTCCACAAGATGACGAAAAAGTAAGAATCGTCCGTTTTTCGACGCTCCTTGTCTTATTCGTAGACCTAGGATTCCCTCTATTTTCGGGCATAAAAAAACGCTAGCTCCCTGTAGAAGGAGGCTAGCGCTTGAAGAACAAAAAGAGCATAAGCACATAGAAACCGAACGAAACTGCTCTCTTTATTAGGATTTGTTGGGACTGATTTTGGATGGGTGAACGGTTTGAACAACGTTACTTGAGAGTGCCAGTCAGAGCCTCCCAATGCAGCATTGTGCGCTTACACTAGTATTAGTCGTAGCCCGCAAGAAAAGGTCGCCACTAAGTGTGGTTTTCTTTTGAAATGCAGTGCTATTTTCTTCGGGCCTGATTGAGGGTAAGGACTTTTATAGGTTAATGTCTTGATCCTCAACGTCTCATGTGTTAGCCGGAGTCGGTAGCCAGGAAATAAATTTATCCAAAGCATAGCATTCATCAAAAGCTGGCAAAAGGCTTTGGCCGATCTTTGTCCTTTCGTGAAGTCAAATGCGTCCCTCGTGGGATACCCTGGAGGGTTTATTGGTTTGGTCGTATCATTAATTTTTGTCAGTATCTCGACTATGTTGTGCGCTAGCCAAATTCGGATGACTCTTTGGGTACTCTTGCTTATTTTTCAGCAAGGCTTATTGGCTCAATCCGACTATGAGGTACATCATCTTTCGAGCGAACTCGGCTTACCAGACGACACGGTCTATGACCTGTACTTTGATGGAGACGGCTGGATGTGGATAGCAACGTCAACAGGTTTGTACAAATACGACGGCGTTGATTTTCTACCATTTCGGTCTTCGCTTGCGCGTCATCAAGAAACACATAACCTGCAACTGGGCGCCGACGGAGAACTGTACGTCACAAACTTCCAGAATCAAATCTTTAAAGTGTCGGGCGACAGTTTGGCTCTTGTCGTTGATTTAGGCACCCAGTGGTCGGATTACGCTTCGTACGCTACAATGGATTCAGGTCTGTTGGTGCACATTGATGGTCAATTGGCGATGTATCCATATACTGATCCTTCTTTTCCGAACGTCAGGCAGACTTTAGCGGCAACCGATTGGCGATCAAACCGCATAACTCCTCTCGACCATCATACTGCGTTAATTACCGATCGAACAGGAAAGGTCAGGATGTCAGTTCACGATAACGAGACACATACGAATGCGATCGATCAAGATGTTCGGCTACAGCTTGCTGTTCATGTAAGAGATTCGAATTTTATACTTGTCGAAAGCCCTGATTCAAAACTGGAGTGGCGATTTATCGAAGATGGTAAAACGCAGCTCATACGGACAACTTTAATTCCTGTTGAAGATCAAGAGCTTAGAACGTTAGCGTTATCTCCCATAGGTGAACTGGTGCTTGGAGGTTCGAAAGGAGTCTTTTTGTTATCGCCAAAAGGAAGTTGGACAACGCTGGTGAATAAAGCAGACGTCTCGTCATTGGCATATGATCTGGATGGGAATTTATGGGTGAGCACACTCGGGCAGGGATTACTTGCACTACAACCTACACAGAACCGCAAGCAGCGGTACGATGATTTACAAAGCGGACTAGTAAGCTTAAGGTCAGATGATGCTGGGCAACTCTATGGTGTAACCCGTACGTTTGATCTCTATGCACTTACAGACACTTCTCGCTTATTGCTCGCCAATACGACCTGTGCTGAATTGTGGAGCGATGGCACTACATTAAGGTTAGGTCACCAATACAGTATAAGTTCTCCTGATTTAATTGACACTATTAGTGGCATTGATCTTATTCGACTAGTAAAGTCTGCCTTGTCGCTTGGTGATGGTAGAGCTGCTTTTGCTACGATTGCAGGAGTCTTTATTTCTTCTAAAGAAGATAGATCTAAACTTAAAAATGTACGGGTAGGTAGAGCTAGAGCCTTGGCTTACCAAGCATCTCGAGATCGGCTTTGGATTGCATTTGCAGACGAATTAAGTGTGTACGAAAATGGTCGTATTAGTCGGGTGGACCATGAATTGGTTTCCGTAGGCCCTACTTCTGTTGCAATGTGGGGTAACGATAAGCTCTTCATTGGTACTCCGAACAATGGACTGCTTTTAGCAAACGATGTCAATTCACTACTCACCATGTCAATCTCTCCAGTTGGAGAAGTCCAAGGGCGTGAAGTGAGGTCTGTCGAAGTCTCTGAAGGCTATGCATGGGTCACTACCGAGCGAGGACTAACTCGTATTGCGTTTTCGGGTGACGGTGAAAGCGGAATGAAAGTGGAATTTTTAGGAGCGAATTATGGTTTGCCTGAAGCTCCTCCAACGGCTCTTTATGTGAATGATAGGCAATTACTTATAGCTTATGGGAAAACGGTTTACGTGCAGCCTGTTGATATTGAGCCCGTACTGGTAAGAGGTGAGTTGGAAGCAAGATTTGCGTATGCCGATGTAGCTGGTCAGCTACGGGATTTGACAGGTGTTGAAAGGTTAGAAATTGAAGCTGGAAAGGAGAGTATCGCATTACAACCTCGGGTTGCAAGCTATTTACCTGTAGGCCGACAAAAATACCGGTATAGAATAAAGGCGTTAGATGATGTTTGGTATCCTTTGTCAGGCAATAGACCTAAGGTTTATTTTGCAAATTTACCTGTAGGGTCGCATGTCGTAGAGCTGGCCTTGGATCAGCCAGAGGCAAAAGTCAGTAAAATATTGATCAGAGCATTGAAGCCATGGTATACAAGGGATTGGGTGGTTATGGCTGCCTTGTGCTTAGCTTTAGTTCTTGTTAGCTTTATCGTTTGGAAGCGAGTGGATAGGAGGAATAAATTTCTACAATTGCAAGCAGATTTACGTAGAACGAAATTGACAGCAATTGCGTCTCAGATGAATCCGCACTTCATGTTTAATGCATTGAATTCTATTCAGGAATTTATACTTGATCAAGATCCAGTGAGTGCCAATTCCTATTTAGGCCGATTTGCTCATTTGATGCGACTCACTTTAGAGCATAGTAGGGTAGACCATATCCCTTTGAGCGATGAAATAGAAGCCATGCAGCTTTATATCGAGCTTGAAACGCTACGATCGGATCATACTATCAAAGTGAATCTCGAAGTGAACCTTAATTTACCACTTCATGCAGAGATCCCATCACTACTTATTCAGCCTTTTATTGAGAACGCTTTCAAGCACGGACTCATGCACAGTGAACGCGAAGATCGCTGTTTGCTAGTCTGCTATGAGGAGGGTGAGAATGGATTGCTACGGGTCGTCGTTGAAGATAACGGAATCGGCCGAGAAGCATCTTCAAAGCTATTTTCAGATGGCAGTCATAAGAGTTTTGCCTTGAGCGCTACAAAAGAGCGCATGAAACTTCTCAATGAAGCTTTGCCAGATAGTGTAAGCTTTCGCGTAGAAGATCTTTATGAAAATAGCAAAGCGCTAGGAACGCGGATAACGCTAGACGTTCGATTGGTGAATAAAAAGGGTGAACCTATCGACCTTGAGCAAATTGTCAGAGGTATAGATAATGAACCAAAGCGAGGCGCAAAAGACAATCTAACTAAATGAAAAATATTCGAGCGTTAATTGTCGATGATGAAGCTCCTGCAAGGCGAATCATGCGCAAACTCTTAGAAAGGTACTGCACGGATGTCTTTGTGGTTGCTGAAGCTGCAGATATTGCAACCGCGCGCCAAGCGATAACCGTTTACCATCCAGATTTAATTCTATTGGATGTGGACTTACGAGGTTCAACGGGTTTCAAGTTGATGGAATATGTTAACGCCACGACTACGCACGTTGTCTTTGTCACGGCTCATGCAGACTTTGCGCTGAGGGCGTTTAAGGTAGCTGCCACAGACTATCTCGTCAAGCCTGTTGATATAGACCGATTGCGAGAGTCGATTGCCCGCGTAAGGAATAGGATGCCCCAAGATGTCGAAGGAGGAAAGGGTAAACTCCTTGTGCCTCAAAGTCAGGGAAAGCGCGTATTGTCACATGAAGAGATAATCCGTATTGAGGCAGACGGTTCATACAGTACAATCTACTTGTCGAGTGGTGAGCAACTGCTCGTTGTTCGCAAAATTGGTCAACTCAATGAAGAGCTTTTAGAAAGTTCGCTTTTGCGCATACACCGTAGCCACATGATTAACCTAGAACACATTACTAAGGTCAACTCTGCAAAAATTGAAATGAAAGATGGTGCAGAGGTGCCTGTAAGTCGGAATCGTACGCACGAATTGATGGAGCGTCTAAAGTCTTAGACTGGCTTTGAAAATGATCGGGGTCAGTTTTTCTGATTGCTGTTCATGGGAAAAACATGGAGACTCAGGTATGCAGTCCATATCGCATTGATAAGGAGAAGAAGTTCGTATTTCATACAACACGCTTCACTCTATGAAATCTCTATTCCTCACTCTTTTCTTCGCAGGGCTCAGTTGGCTAGCTTTGGGACATCCCGTTCCAATAGAAGACTTTCAATTTATCCCTGGCGCCCTCACGAATAGTATCGCGAGTGGTTCGGTACTCGGCGTTAAGGGTGCAGCAACCACTGGGCTGGGCTTTCCCAATGAACCATACACGAGCTATAATGCGCACGTTTATGCCGTCGACTCTTTGGAGCAGTATTCGGCAATGTCAGCGCTGGTGTCATTTAGTACGAACAATCAGCTTTTGGACAATCAAGCGCCTACCGCGCCTTCCAATTTGCAGGTTGCAAACCTAACAGCGACCTCCTTAGACGTGACTTTTGTTCCTGTGATATTGTCAGATGAGTCAGATCTGTCTCTTGCGAATTTTCACGT
The DNA here is from genome assembly GCA_045110575.1 of Saprospiraceae bacterium. GTDB lineage: Bacteria > Bacteroidota > Bacteroidia > Chitinophagales > Saprospiraceae > CALDTK01. Next base: position 4,827 of record JBGCGF010000088.1, on the reverse strand, counting down.
TGGAATGTATGTGCTTCGTATTGTTTTCTCTGATGGTCAAATTACGAATCAACGAATACTTCTTGAATAGGGTGGCAAGCTGCAACCTCTCGACTCTGTTAGGTTGCAGCTTGTCAGCGTATTCTTAATCAGGTTCTAAGCCGGCTGAAATCAAGCTTTAATTTTGTACACCGTCATTAAGATCAGCAAGAAAGTTAATCCTATCCCTAGTATACACCAAAAGCTCGTCTGTGCTTCAAGCTGAAGCGTTTCGTTGTCACCGACCAATATGAATGCTGCCCAATAGTGCGGGAAGTTCTTTCGACTCTGGTCTAAGTATGAAAGCTTGGCGAGTCGCAATGCTTCGGCTTTCCCTTTCCCGTCCTTCAAGTTTGAATAAAAGGCGTCCATCAAAATGGATGTGGTTTGATCGTCCGCTTGCCATAGGCTTTGAACGATGTTGGGGCAGCCTGCTTGTCTGAAAGAGCGTGCTAAACTGATTGGTCCTTCGCCCGCAACTTGCTTTCCTGAACCTGTATTACAGGCGCTGAGTACGACCAACTCTGATGATAGTTCTAGGTTGGAAATCTCATACGCATACAGAATCTCCTCCGCTTCGTTCGGTGATGATCCTTGGAAGACCAAGCCGGAAAAGGACGGTGATTCGTCGTCGGTAATGGCGTGCATGGCGAGGTGCAGAGAGCGGTATTGTGATGCCTTATTTTTGAAAGCTTCCTCCGTCGCGAAAACCCCTGTCAAGGAATTGACTGGGAGAATTTTGCCGATACTCCTGATTTCTTCTTGAGCAAACTTCAGTGGGGCAAAGCCCGATCGGGTGGCCAAAAGGTGCTCGTCTTCGAGTGTGTAGCTCGGGGCAAAGGCAAGGATTTCTTCAATCTTGGATGTGCTTCCTTTAGGTGCGGTCAGTAGCAGTGAAGGAGCATATGCGTATCGCACGTTCGCCTTCTTCAGTAGGTACGGCAATATACCGTAGTCGACCTCTTGAACCTCCTGCACGTCATCTGTGAGCAGAAGTTCAAACGGGATGAGGTTGAGCGCGCCATCAGGAATGAGAACAACAGATTCTGGTATCACGAGGCCTTCTGGGAAAATGGACTGAAAGATGGAACTGGACTGACTTCTGAATTCTGCATACAATTGGCTAGAGTTTCCTTGCTCGCTCGCGAGTAGGTTGTCGTTTAGCATCGCGTGAAAGCTTGAGATGGCGGTGTCAAGCTCAGACTCTTTTACGAGTCTGTTGAAGTCTATGCGGTCGGTGGTCAGATTAAAGAAGAAGATTTGTTTTTCGCCCATGAACCAGGCGAATACAGCTTCTCGGTTTTGCTTGAGTTGGTTCTGGATGGCCGAGAGATCGAATTCATTGAATTCGTTCTTCATTTGAAAGTACTTCGGAAACCGCTGTTCGATTCCAATGACTTTTGATTGATGCTGTTGCCTTTTGTCGAACAGGGACGCGGTTAGTTCATGTACCTCTGTCGAATCACTAGCTCCCTTTAATCGGTAAGCTATTTCATTGATTTCCTCCTTCAAGTTGCTCAACTGGTGGCTCAAGTTATCGGGCACATCGGCGTCAATTTTAGCTCTTTCCTGCTGTAAGGTTGTACGCAGAAGGACGGATTTACTTTGCTCGTAAATTCCGATTGCACGCTCGTTGTAAAGCGGTTCGCCGGTCTGTTTTGAAAGTGCATGACAGTATCCAAGCGCCTCTTCAAAGATGAACCGTGTCTCATCCAAAAAATCTATTTGTGAGCCTTCCGATTGGATTTCCTGTTGAATGAAGATGACCGTTTGAATTAAGGCTTCAGCTGTATTCAAGCCTGCTTCTAACTTGAGAAGCTCGGGTTCTTCTTTATTCCAGAGCGCTAAGGTTTTCATTTTCTCCCTAAGGACCTGATAGAGCCGCTCAGAGGCATAAAACCTGTCTACGTTGGGATTGTCTAAGAAGCTCGAACCGACTGGCTTAGGCGATAGCGTGTTGAGCGCCTGCTGGTAAAAGGGTAGCGCTTGTTCGTAGGATTCCATCTCTTGGTAGATGTTCCCTACGGCCTGACTAGCTGATGCTGAATAAATAGGATTCTCGTACGCTTTGCTGTAGCGATCGATGGCTCGGTTACCGTACTTCAAGGCGAGGTCAAATTCCTTCTTTAGTCTATATCCCAGACTAAGTGAGGTGAGGACGTGCGCCAACTTTCGATTTTGATCGGCTTCATCATTCTGGTGAATGATCAAGGCTTTTTCGAAGTAGGAAATTCCTTCGTCGTAGTCTCCATCACTGAGATAGATACTACCGATGTTGAAGTAGGTCTGTCCAACTCTTGGATGTTGATCACCGAGTTGCTTTATTTTGATCTCAAGCGACCTCTTGTAGTATTCAGTTGCTTTGACTTTGTTGCCGGTATCATAGTAGATCGTCCCAATGTTATTGAGGGTGCTACCTACAGTGGTGCTTCCCTTTCCAAACGCTTGGATTTTCAACTTCAGGGCTTGATCGTAGAATTCAAGGGCTCTGTCGTAGTCGTTTTTACCTGCAGCGTTCATTGCAAGAACCGTGTAGCAGCCTGCTATTTTCTCACGGTTATCTCCTGGCGCACTTTTTAAGATTGGGATTGCTCTGGAAGTTAGCCCAGGCACTTTTTCAGCATTCTTAAAGCGGTGGTCAATTTTTGCCAGTAGGTAATACAGCTCTCCGTTGAGGAGATTGTTATTGTCTAGGTGTGTCGCGCATTCCGTCTCGACAGCGTCAATGACTTCCGCGATTTCAATGTACTTGCCTAGTGAAAAGTAGGATTCTACGATTCCAATACGATCTCTTAGATACTGTTCCCAATTGCCTTCCTGCTTGAAGATGGAAGCGGATTCAAGGTACTTGTCGATCGCTTTTGAGAACTTTCCATTTTGATAAAGCGCTTCTCCTTCTGCCTGTAACTCAAATGCAAGCGAGTCTGCAACAGGGCTCGAACTGGCGAGAGCGTTTACAGAGACGAACAGAAAGCATGCGATTACAAGTACACGCAGCATCTTGTTAATTTAGGCGGTCAAGAATTGCTAATACTTCCTTGTGCTTGAAATGGCGCGGCTTAGCAGCAATTTTGCTCAATGCTACTTTGGCCTTTTCCATGTCCTCGACTTTTAAGTAGGCCATCGCAGTGAACCACTCCGCATCGTGGATATAGGAGCTTTCGGGACGGACTTTTTCAAAGCTTGTGATTGCTTGTAATTCCTCGTTCTCCATCAATTGGCTTAGCCCTAGATAGAGGTGCACTCGATCTTGATACGGAGAGTCCTTCTGGTCTATCGCAGAGGAAAGCAGCTGGATGGTGCCTTCATAGTCCTTTGCTGCATAGCTGTTCATCGCTTCTTCCCAAGACGCTATTCGATTGGTGTTTGCTCGGACATTGGCTTGCTCAGGCAATTCAAAATGAGCAGCAAATAGCTGACTGCCCGTTTGTGGTTGATCATTGGTGAAAAGGTACAGGCCTCCAATCGTCACGAGTAGGAGTGCAGCAATCTGCAGTGCACGTTTTAAGACGGTTAGCCTTGCAGGTTTTTCCTTATGACCAGCCAGGTGAATTCCTGCTTGGGTTTTGAGTTGATTTTTGACAGAAGAGCGTATCACTTGAATATCCTTTTTGTAGGATTCGTAATCACTGCGCAACTCACTATGGGCAGCAAGTTGTAGTTCAAATTCATCTGCGTTGATTTCTCCCGCATGGAACCTGTCGATATATTCGTGCCTTTCTAGCTCAGTTTTCATTTTACTATTTTTTGATTGCGAACGCATCGGTTACATCAGCTTTCGCAATTTCTTAAGGCATTTATACTTCATATCTTTTGCTTGTGTGCTTCCTCCTAGACCGTTGCGTTCTGCAATTTCAGTCATGCTGTAGCCCCAGAATCCCCAATCCAGTAGCACATTCTTACAAGGCGGGCCTAGTTTATCCATGTTTTTGTGGAGTTGTTCTACTTCGTCAGAGTCTTCAATGCGCTGTATCGCCAGAGGTTGTTGATCTGCAACTTCTGGAGCCTTTGCACTGAACTCTAATTGCTTAGTCGTTCTTTTTCGAAAAAGGTCGACGGACTTGAAGTAGAAAATTTTATAAAAGTAGGTGCCGATGCTGCTTTCTCCTCGAAATTCGCCTTTTGAGACTTGGTCAGAAAGGTGAATGATTGAATCGGTATACGGGTCGAGGGCATCTTCTTTCGAGAGGCCTGTCTTCTGAGCGATCTTAGGAACTAGGTGTATAAACTGCTCTAGTGCCTGAGCTACCGCTAGCTCTCTGCTTTGACCTCCTTTGGTGAGAGCTTCAATCAATTTTTGATCGGACCATTTAGTCAAATTTGGCATTGATTAGTCTTAGGATTCTATTGGCAATACTACTGATTTTCGAGAACCTTTCTAACAAAACGGTTGCTTACTTTTTTGGTGGTAAGACTATGTCGTTTATCATGATACGCAGTTTGAATTAAAAGCAAATTCGAAAATTATCGCCTGAAGGTATGTCGATTAGCACCTGTCGAAAGCTGTTGCTTAATCTCTAAAGCTGCGTAAGGTGCTGTTGGTTAGTAGTTTGCATGGGTGCGATTTTCGTCTTTGACATACTACGGGTAGCGGCCTGAATGCGTGGGCTGAAGGATAGGCAAGATGCCCGTTCTTTTCAATTAAGAATCCAGAACATCTGTGATATATAAAGTCACAGCTGTCCAAAACGTTTGAGCTAGACATAACCTAGCTTGTAAAACCGTGGGTTTTGTGCTGAAAAGAGGTCCTTTGTGAAATCTAGCCTACCCTGTATCAAACAGTGTTGCTTGTGATTCGATTCTGCCACT
>JBGCGF010000087.1:0-38650 GCA_045110575.1 Saprospiraceae bacterium | reverse complement strand
CCACTAAGCTCCTCACTTGAAAGTGTAATAGCGAGCGTGTTGTTTTGAGCGAAAGCGGTAATGCCTACTTGAGCGACATTCTCTTTGGTAGAGAGCGCTGGGTCTGCGCGGTACGTAGCACTTTGTGAAACTTCGTTGCTGTCAACAAAAATCTGCATGATTGGGTAAGGCTCACTTGCTACAACCCAAGAGTAGCTTACAGTTCTTTGGTTGTTAAAATCAATAGTACTGTCGATGTTGGGAATCTGGTCCGTGATAGGTATCCACCCAAGGAAAGGAACTTTAACCTCAATGTCCTGAAATGCCTCAGTAACTGTACGAATGCGCAATGCGTCAAAACTCGTACCCTGAAGGTTGATTGTTCCCCATCCGTCGACTTCTGTATCCACATCTTGTCCGATACTCACACCCAAGCTGTCAATAATGTTGACAAAGGAAGAGTCACCGGTGAGTGCAGTGAGGAACTCAGGTGGAAAGGTGAGGCGAAGTCGCGTCTGGTCCGTTGTTGTACTCAGGTACGTAATAGGTGCAGTCTGAAACAAGAGTGGGTCTGTCAACCTAATGGTAGGCAGAACAGCCATTGGATCGGAATCAGAGATGCCTATAATGTGAAGGTCGTTGCCTACGCGGTCAAGGTAAACCTCACTTGTTGCGGTAACAAATCCTGCTTCCTGTTCTGTATTGAAAACCAAATCAGCGTTAGGGAAGCTATCGAACCTTGTGCCCATGCTTGCAGCTCGAGCCGAAACAAAAGTTGTGTCATTCACATCCAAGTCTTGGGTGAACTCCCATGTTTGGTTAGCACCAATCTTCGCAAGGTTGCCTTGTGGGTCGCTGTAGTTTCCGTCAACGAAGAGCGTCATTGAAAAGCCAGGCTCCATAAGCCAATCTGGTCCTAAGACTACTTGCGCGGATAGCGATAGTGAAGTGAATACTAGCGCTATGGCGAGTGTAGAGATACGTTGCATGTGGTGGCTTTTTGAAGTGCGCAGAGAATAGATATCCATTGACTACATAGTAAAAGTAGCTGTTTCTGGTCTATACTACTATCCCGATAACGTTAAAAACGCTGCATGTGTGCCGAGAAAAAGTGACGTTTGGCCAAAATGGTCCAATTACTTACCGATAAACGAATGGTTATTCAGCTATCGATCAGCAGATTGTAGCGTGATGAGTCTTGCATAAGTTCCTCCTGCTTCGAGCAAACTAGCGTGGTCTCCTTGCTCGATCACTTTGCCTCGTTCCATCACCAAGATCTCATCTGCATGCTGAATCGTAGCCATGCGGTGGGCGATCACAAGGCTTGTGCGTCCTTCCATAAGGCGAAACAGCGCATCCTGCACAAGCTGCTCGCTCTCAGCATCTAAGGCGCTGGTTGCCTCATCGAGGATCATTATCGGGCGATTCTGTAGGATCGCACGTGCTAGGGTAATCCGCTGTCGCTGTCCGCCACTTAAGCGCGCTCCACGATCTCCGATAACGGTGTCGTAGCCTTGCGGTTGTTCGGAGATGAAATCATGGGCGTTTGCTAAGCGTGCGGCCTCCTCTACTTGTGCATCGGTAGCATGCTCAGCCCCGAAGACGATGTTCGCCCGTATGGTATCGTGAAACAACACCACGTCCTGACTCACCACTCCAATGAGGTTGCGGAGGTCTTTTAGTTTCAGCTTTCGGATGTCAGTCCCATCTAAAGAGATGACTCCACTGTCGACGTCATAGAATCGTGGGATCAAGTCTGCGAGCGTACTCTTACCTGCTCCACTGGCTCCAACTAAGGCGACTACTTTTCCTGCCGGCAGCGATAGTGAGACCCCGTCAAGTGCTGGGGCATCTGCGTTGTCGTATTGAAAGCTAACGTTCTCGAAGGTTAGTTCTCGCTGCAGTGCGTCGACCGATTGGGTTCCAGAAGCGTCGACAATTGGGTTGGGCGTATTGATCACTTCCTGAACGCGATCCATGGCGGCACGCCCGCGTTGTAACGAGTAGAAGGAATTCGAAAATTGCTTGCTCGGCTGTATCGTCGAGAAGAAGGCGTAGATGAAGGTCAAGAATACAGCTACATCGATTGTGCCCGCTTGAATCTGCTGAAAGCCGAAGTAGATCAAAACCACCACTACTGCAATTCCTAAAAATTCACTTAGCGGTCCTGAGAGGTCACGACGACGTAGCAGCTTGACCAGTGTGTCGCGGTAGTTTTTGTTGCTTTCGCCAAAACGGTCCGCCACATAGCCTTCCGCTCCGAAGGCTTTCACGACGCGCAGTCCACCCAGTCCTTCATCGATTTGGCTGGTCATGTCGCCGAGTGCTTCTTGTACTTCACCAGACTGCTTTTTGAGCTTGCGGCTAATGCCTCCAATGATAAATCCTGTTACGCCGAGCAAGACGACGGTAAAGAGCGTCAGCTTTGGACTGATAACCAGCATCATGACCAAGGCGCCAATGATGAGTAGTGGATTTTGAATCAAGGATTGCACGGAGCTGAGCACAGAGTTCTCGACTTCCTGTACATCGCTGGTGAAACGCGAAATCAAATCTCCTCGCTTCGATGCAGTGAAGTAACCGATCGGCAGTTGCACCACGTGCTGGAACAGGTCTTGGCGTAGGTCTCGCACGACATTCGACCTTAGTGGCGCCATGGTGGCGGTAGAAAGGTATCGAAAGAGGTTCTTCCCAAAGAAGACGAACATGATGGCCCCGCACATGTAGATGAGGGCTTGGTTATAGCCTTCGGTTCGGATGATCTCACTCATCCAGAAGTTGAAGTTGCCCGTGATCGCTCCGACGTTCCATGCCCAGGCGGGTGCCTCGGTGGTCAGTTCTTTCTGTTTGAAGAGAATTTGTAAAAACGGGGCTAACGCCGGAATACTCGCGACGCTAAACAGCACCAATCCCAAGTTGCAGAGGATGTTGATGAACGCTAAGCTTTTGTGGGGCTTGACGTATTTCCAGAGGGTAGAGGCGAGTGACACGGGGCGAAGGTACAGAAGCTAAGCGGAGCTTAGTTTCTGTACCTCGCAATTTTGAATTTTGAGTTGATGAATTTTGAATGTCGTGACGGCCGGTGCTGCGTGAACGAAATGTTCGCTCGGCTGCGCCTCGTGTCAACATCCCTAACGAGCGTCTCTATAGCTGCGTCCCTAACGAGCGTCCCAACCGCATTCAAAATTCAAAATTATCGAAGCGAAGCTTCGTAAACCAATTCAAAATTCCAAAAAGCCCTAGCCTTTTCCATACCCCGGCACACTCCCCGTCTCCTGAAAGAAGAAGCTCCACAAGTCCGCCTGCTCATCGATGATCTTGCTGGTTGGCGATTTGGATATTACCCTAGTAGAGGCTAGAGGCTAGAGGCTAAAATACTTTAACTCGGGCTGGGACTGATCAAGAAGATCAAACTCGGCCGTACAAAAATCGAATCACAGACCCTATGTAGATTGAAAACATACTTTCAAATGATGTAATACTAGAAAGGAACCAATCAAAATTCAACTCACCTTTACCATTTAGCCATAATGCGTATAGCATTCCTGCTCCATACAAGAAACACAGGAGTCCAATTTTGCGAGCATAAGTTACAGAAACATCAAGCTGGCTAGAAGGGTCTTCGCTAGCTGTTAAGTTCATGTCCTTGACCATGATTGAAAGGTACAAGAAGAAGACTGGGGAGATTACACTTATTGTCGAAATGAATTGGAAGCTAGCTTGGCTTCCTGTTAAAAAATTGAAAAGACATAGCAGGAATATCAATAATTTTATGGACAGCAGAGAGAAAAATAAAATGCGTTTAAGACTCCGCTGCGAAATGGTTTTCTGTTCGATTTGCATAGTTCTGATTTTAATCGTCGTTATTTTGACACCCCTCTAGCATTTTTAGAAGTCTCAGCTCAAGGCCCCTGACATGTACATTCCAATCATCTTTGTAGTCATACTCAATGTCAATATAACTATCAGGATCAATGTTGTCATAAAAGGATGAACCTACTTTTCCATTTATATTTCCAAATAGCATCGCGTCGCCTGATTTTGTATAATTTTGTATTAGCGAAAAAGATATAGATTCTCTTAATTTTGCTATCTCGTAATCAATAAAGACATTGGTTATCTTTTGAAGGAAGCTCTCATTGATTATTAAACCTCTCATGTTATGAAAGGTTATGTCAAGTCTATTTTCTGTTAATTCGCTTTCTTTAATAATCGTTGAGTCCTTTTTGTTTTTGATTTTCCTGTATCCAACATGTTCTGCAACTAGTGAGTCTTTAAGGCACTCCATTAGGGCTTTTCCACTTACCTGAGCTTTATTAATTGGGCTTTTTATTGTTGGTGTAGCTCTGATCGGAGCAACAATTTCTATAGGTGTTGGAGACATTGGATTGACCTCGTGAATCGAAAGGCTTACATTAGTATAACTTATACCACGTTCGAACACAGCCCGTTTGTTTGTATCATATGTATCAAAAAGTGCAATCGTTATCTGCCGTCGATCTAATTCGGTAATAAATACTGCTTTGGAGAAAAGGGTTTCTTCCAATGAGAAAGGCGATTGATTCTCGAACGATGCTTTAACTCCTTCCCACGAGGCAAGCACTGAATCTATCTCGGTACTGGTGAATTCCAAGTAGACTGTGAGATGACCTTCTTCAAAAGCCATTTCTCTGTATTGGATGTATTCTCCAATTCCGGTGTTGTGCAACCAAGTGCCATATTCTTTGCAGTACTGCTGAAGTATGTTAGCCTTCTCAGAGATGGTTTGCCCAAATGTGGATGAGGCTATCGTGAGGAGTGCCAGAGCTAAGTAGAGCTTAAATTGACGTTTCGTTCGCATGTTGGAGTATTTAGAATGTAGTAGCTATGACAGATGAGCTAAAACTGTAATCTGAAGTACAGCGCTCAGAAACACGAGTGCAAATTTACATGATTCAACGTGCTAATGATAGTGTATCCTGATTTGGTTAAATTCGAGTATTTAGTTGTAAGCCTAGCCTGTTGCGTGTGCTTCTCAGCAAAGTAGCCTTTGCCTATCATGCTTCTCAGCTCAGCCTACATGCGTGTGCTTTCGGGAAGCTAAGAGAGAAGAAGGGTTAGGCTGGCCCACAATTATATCAATTTATATTTTCCAAAACAAAGATCTAAGGTTCAAAACAAATCATAGGTGTTGGCAACTTTTACGGACGATTGTTTAAGTCATTGTTAATCAAGAGGCTGTGGTGTTGCCGTCTGTTCGTTTATAGATCGTTTCTTCTCGAACTTTTAAAGCTATGCCAATCCGCTCGTGAGTGAATGAAACGAGGGTTATACATTGAGTCAAGTTTCAGTCTAACACGTCTCTTATGATTAGATTTCATCTCTATTGCTTAGTCTTCGTCATGTTTTTGCCAGCGATCATCTTCGCACAAAATGATAAAAGGCCTACTGCAAAGCTCCTAAATTTCACCCACAGTCCATCTACGAGCTCAGGGGATGCTGACGAAGTCAGTAAGCTAGTGCAACAGTTCATAGTTAAGTCGGGGCGTTTCGTAATTGTAGGTGAGCAAGCTGGTGCTATAGATGCTGAGCTAGACAGACAAAAAGACGCTATCTTTTTAGATGGATACATGGTTACACAGGGGAAAGCTCTAGGCGCTAAATACCTTATAGCAGGGCACCTCTTGCATACCGAGGCAGGGAAACCGTACGCAGCAGTGCAACTTGGTGTTATAGATGTTGCAACAGGCCAAACAAAGGTTCTTGAAGTTTTGTCTCCTCAAGGTAGAACGCAAGTCACCACTGCGAACGCAGCAGTAGAGACGGCTGAGATACTGTCACGCGATCAAAGTCCTTCTGAAAACAAAACGTTGCGAAATTCTGCAATTCTTGGTCAAGTCGTCAGTTCCGTTACCAATAAGAGTCTTGAAAAAAATGTCTCGGACTTTTTAGACGAGTATTTTCCGATGACATTTTCTTTGACCAAAAAGGACGAAGGAAATGGTAAAATAACAGGCGCATTGCTTTATGGTTACCAAAGTTATAACTGGCGAAAAGGTGAATCTTTAAGAGTTGTAGAACGCGAGGAAATCAAAACGCCTGATGGTAAAATTTCCGTTTTTGAAACAGAGATAGCGAGGCTAAGGGTCGACGAGATTCGTGGTGATTTTGCTCATGTTAAAGTAAGTAAAAAAGATCAATCTACACTGGGCGAAGAACTCCTGAGACCAGACGTGTTTATTGTAACCTCTTCTTCAGCTGGAAAACTTTTAGGACGATGAATCGACTAATTATCGCCTTGTGTTTTGTTAGCATTATCAGTTCTGGGTGTGCGAATAAGCTCCAACGTGCGAGTATCCCTATGGGAATTACGTTTGTTGAAAGCACAATTGAAGGACTAATAACGCTCGAGTCTACGGGCTTTGGTCCAACGACTCAAGCGGCTGAACTAGATGCAATTCGTGAAGCATTTGCGGCTATTATGTTCGAGGGGATTCCACAGTATACTGGTCTAAATAGACCGTTCATATCAAATGCCTCAACTTTTGAGAAGAGCCATCCGGGCTTTTTAGACGCTTTTATGGGAAAGGGCACCTTCAATCAGTTTGTAGCCACCTCTTTTCCAGCAACTGTGATAGGAAAGGTTGCAAAAGGAAAAGGGGTATCCAAGCAACTTACAATCAACTACAAAAATTTCCGCACTCACCTTGAGCAAAAAGGTGTGATTCGCAAGTTCGGATACTAACCACATTTTATGTCTCAAAGATTTCTAAACTCAGTAGCAACGTCATTCTTACTTCTTGTGTTTTTTACAGTAAGCGCGTTCGCCCAAGGTTCTGCTAATATTCAACCTTCTATCATTGTCATTCCTTTCGCAAAGGAAGGAGACACGCTTAGGACGGTCCTTGAGAATGATATAGCATTGCGTGTCGCGATAGCAAAAGTAAAAGAAGGCTTTGACAATCGTGGGTTTACGACGATTGATTTTGTCGCAACACTAAAGAACCTCGAAACGGATCGCACGTTTACAAGTGACGATCTCGTCGATTTAAAGTCAATGTTGATTGAGAGCTCTAGGGCTGATATCTACGTAGAAGTGACCGCCGAAGAACAAGACGGTGGATCCAATGGAAGTACTGCAATCATTATCATGACAGCGTTCGATGCTTTTACAGCTCGGTCATTAGCTACTAAGACGGCCATGAGTGTTGAGAGCCGAGCTAGCTACGTTAAACTAGTAGACAATGCACTAAATAGAAAAGCAGAGGAGGATGGCCAGGTGCAAGTCTCGTTGATCGAAGATTTTTTAAATACGCTTCAGTCTAAGTTTGACGACGTTGTAGAGAATGGTCGTGCAATCAAAGTTCTTTTTACGTTAGACCCAAATGTAGATTTTGATTTCAACTCTGAATGTGCTTCAGGAGATCTAGTAAGTGAAGAACTTGAATTTTGGATGGAGGAAAATGCTTTTAAAGGTAATTTTACAGATTCAAGACCGAGCGGCCTAAGAGTAGTGTTTGATGAAGTCAGGATTCCATTAAAGCGAGAAAATGGAAGGAATTATCGCCCTAGCCGTTTTGCCTCAGATATAAGGAAGTTTATTAAGACATTAGACATACCCGATAATGGTGGACCTGCAAATGTAGAGTCGAATGTGAGAGGAGGGACTATTTATATCTCACTAAAAAGCTAGCAAGCCCCAAAAATCACATTATGTACTTTCAATTTTTCAGGAAAGCTGGTTTATTATTAATTTTAGCAGCTGGATCATTTCTAGCATACGGTCAAGGAAGTGCTATCAATATTGGTATCTACATGAATTCTGGTCAGGATTCATCAGAAATCAGTAAGATCGCTGCAAGTAAGTTAGAAACTCGAATTATAAATATTATCAATGTAAACGGTGTCACATCTAAAGTTTCAGCGTCACGGATCAATAAAGATGACCTCTCAGATTTAATTGAAACGATGGCTCGTGGTGTTGTCTGTGTTCCTATATTTGAAATATACGATAAGAATATAGCAGATACTCATTTAGAAAGAATACATGTAGTAGATGCGTCTCTAACATTAAAGGTGCAATATATTCATGAGGATATTATTTTTAACACCTTGCAAATGCAGCTACAGGGTTCGGGGCGTAGTTACGATCAGGCTATAAATAATATCATTAGGAACCTAAGGGGGCGTAGTAATAACGTTTCTAAGTTCTTGAATGAGACGAGAGAACGCGTGACAAATTATTATGATGAAAATTGTAGTTCAATCATAGAGCAAGCTCGGCAACTTGATAAGCTAGACAGACCTCTAAAGGCAATACAACTTCTATGGCCAATCCCAAGAGAGGTTGATTGTTATGAAGAGGTGAAGGATATGTCTATTGATCTCTACATGAAATATATAAATAAACAATGTCAAATAGACTTGCTCAAATCTAAGACATTATTTGCGAGTAATCATTTTAGAGAAGGTTTAGAAGTTCTCCAGAAAATTGATCCTTCCAGTATTTGTTACGAAGAGACGCTCCAATTGATTGCTAAAATTGAAGCAGACGTGGATTCACAAAGTGCTGAGAATAGAGGATTAGTAGAATTATACCTAAAAGAGACTGCTAAAGAAGATGCAGAACTGAAAAGAGACGAACGTTCAATTTATATGCAACAAGCTGTAGGTCGCGCGAATCAGTCAGTTTTTCAGCAAAATTTTATTGAAAAAGTTAACGATAAATAGGTTCAGGATTTATTTTTAGCAATGCATTGTATTAATTTCCTCGAGCTATTCTAAAGCCCACTCTGCGATCCCGTTGGGTAGCTTTTGCGCTATCTCTAGCGAAAACACTAAGCTTCTCAGCAGTATCATTATAGCTTCCTCCTCGTATCACTCTTCTAACGCCTTTTGATATCCCAACAGGATTGTCTATGGGAGAGTTCGCATAGAAATTATAGGAGTATATGTCATGGCACCATTCCGAAACATTGCCACTTAGGTCGAATACCCCTATTGAATTAGGACTGTTCAGTGATGCGCAAGGAACTGTTTTGTTTCTAAATCTTCCTGTTTTAGCATACGGTACATTGTAACCGGGGGATGCATCAAAGTTTAGCCTTGAAGGATCGGCGATTGTGCTTCCATCACCAAAGGCAATAGAAGAGCTAACTGCTCCTTTTTTTGCAGCAAACTCCCATTCCGCCTCCGTCGGCAGTCTGTACCCAGTTGCTTCCCAATCAACATCAACACTGCTGCCGTTAAGGTTATAAACTTTCTTTAAACCTTGTTGCGTACTTAACCAATTACAATAGAGCACAGCATCGTACCAGCTTACATTAATAACAGGCCTATTCCCTCGACCCCATCCTTCATCATCAGGTTGGTCTCGGTTGGTTGCTGTGCAAAACGCATCATACTCTTCAAATGTTACCTCTGTTTTTCCAAGGCTAAAATTAGAGACCTGCACTAAGTGCTCACCATCTGGATCTGCATCCAAACTAACCTTAGGTTTTCCCATACGATACTTTCCTCCTAGTATTGAGATTAATTGACCAACCGCTGCAGTTGGAGTATTCGGTATCGTTACTTTTGGCTTAACAACTCTTTTAGGGGGAGTCAAGTCGTCAGGTGTCTTCTTTTTGGAAGATGTTGGCTGGTCAATCATGTTCTCTACGTAGAAAACAAAGCTTCCTCCCTCGTGACTTTGTAAGGTGCCGTATCTGGGAACTGGGTTAAGATCTTCTAAACGTGCCTCTAAGTCGTTATAGGTTACTAGTCCGTTTCCTGTTGTGTATGCCTCTCGTAAAGCACTTACAATTGACCTGACAAATGGGGAGCCTCCTGACTCTGCCCGGGTTCGTTCTTTCCCACCGGATGTAAGTACCAGCCTGCTTTTATTTCGAAGTAGACGCTTTATCTGATTTTGTTTTCGAGCGATATCCGTATCACCTGGTCTTCTTATGTTGGCCTGACCTTGGTAATTTATTTTTTGAAAAATAGTGCCAGAGAAACATGCATCTATAGTTAACAAAATGTGCTCACAAGGTATATAGTTAACGATATTTCTTATGGTCGTTAGATCAATTGCTGGCCCTTTGCTGGGAACGAAATATCCCTTATATTCAAAATCGACATACTTGCCGTGGCCAGAAAAGAGTATGTAGAGTTGGTCATCTTTCCCAAAAGCCTTCTCACGATAAGTTGCCAGTACTCCATTTAGCTCCTCTCTACTTGGGTTTTTTAAGGTCTCTACTTCAAAGCCATACATTTCTTTTAGCTCCTTTTGTAAAGAGTTTACTCCTTCTTCAACCGTTGGGAGATCACCGTATCCGATCTGACTTTCATAGTCAGACACTGATACCAATAGTGCATAATTGTTTCCGGAAAAACTTCCGCTCGTTTGTTGTCCGTACGAAACAAACGAGCAAGTAAAAGTGATAAGTATGAGTTGCCAAATCTTCATTCGATTATCATTTAGCGTGGTTCCTACCTCGTGCAGAATTAACCAATTCAAAATTCCAAAAGGCATCAGCCTTTTCCATACCCTGGAACACTCCCTGTCTCCTGAAAGAAGAAGCTCCACAAGTCCGCCTGCTCATCGATGATCTTGCTGGTTGGCTTACCGGCGCCGTGCCCCGCATTGGTTTCAATACGGATGAGGACTGGGTTAGCGCCCGCATGGGTTTCCTGTAAACGTGCAGCGAATTTGAAACTATGCGCTGGAACTACACGATCATCGTGATCGGCAGTTGTGACCATCGTACTTGGATAAGTCGTCCCCTCCTTCAAATTGTGAAGCGGAGAATACGCCTTGAGAACTGGGAACATTTCTGGATCATCAGCAGATCCATACTCTGGAATCCAACCCTTACCCACCGTGAAACGGTGGTAACGAAGCATGTCCATTACTCCTACTGCAGGGAACGCTGCGGCGAAAAGCTCCGGACGTTGCGTCATGCACGCACCCACAAGCAAGCCACCGTTTGAACCGCCAGCAATGGCCAGCTTTTCAGAACTCGTGTAGCCTTCTGCGATTAAGTATTCAGCCGCAGAAATGAAGTCGTCAAACACGTTCTGCTTGTTCTTTAGCATTCCGCCTTTGTGCCATTCTTCGCCGTACTCACCACCTCCACGAAGGTTAGGCATCGCATAGACGCCACCGTTTTCAAGTAGGAGCAAGCGTGACGTAGAAAATCCAGGACTTAGGCTCACATTGAAGCCACCATAAGCATACAAGTACGTTGGGCGCAGGCTATCCATAGCGAGACCTTTCTTGTGCACGATGAACATCGACACGGGCGTCCCGTCTTTACTCTTGTACGTTACCTGCTTTTCGACGTAGTCGGTCGGGTTGAACTTTAGCTCCGTTTCATAGAAGATCTCGCTTTCACCACTCGCCCAATCATACTTGAAAATCGTAGGCGGGTAGACGAAACTGGTGAAGGTGTAGAACGTCTCCGCGTCTTCCTTTTTACCTCCGAATCCTCCGACAGAACCGATACCCGGGAGATTCACTTTTGCTCCGCCAGTACCATCGTAGTCAAAGCGGTAGACTTGATTCGCTGCTTTCTCTAGGTAAGTAGCTGTCAATCCACCACCAGCAGTGCTAACGCCTTCAAGTAGGTGCTCGCGCTCTGCGATGACATCGGTCCAGTTGGTTGGATCAGGTGATGTTGGGTCTACACGAACGAGTCGATAGTTCGGCGCATCCAAATCGGTTTGGACGAGCAATTGACCATCTAGGTGATCGACAACGGTGCTCTTGTTTTTGAACCCTTCGAAGAGGAGCTCAGGTTTGGCAGATCCGATAGGTTTCTTGAGGTCGAGTAGGTACGTCGCGTAGCCATCCGTTCCTGGAGCGGCATACATCACGAAATAACGTTTGTCCTCCGTCACGCCACCAAAGTGGTACATGCCTGGATTCTCACGATCTTCCCAGATGAGGTTATCCTTCTCTTGGTCTGTTCCAAGCTTGTGGTAGTACACACTGTGGAACTGATTATTTCCACTCAACTCGGCACCTTCTTCTGGGGCAGGGTAGCGGCTGTAAAAGAAGCCTTCATCGCCTACCCAGCTTGCACCAGAGAATTTCACCCAGCGAAGCGTATCACCGAGTTCAACACCCGTAGCAACGTTCTTGACCATGATGTTTTGCCAATCACTTCCCGCATCTGAACGGCTGTAGGCAACGTACTTATCGCTTTCGCTAAAACCTGTCAAACCGATACTCGTCGTTCCTTCTGCATTGAGCGCATTTGGATCGATGAATACCTCTGGTGCACCATCAAAGCCGAGTTGGCGATAGATGACACTTTGGTTTTGAAGCCCATCATTCTTGTAGAAGAAATAGTAGTCTCCTGCTTTGAACGGACTCGACAACTTTGGATAGTTGAAGAGCTCCTCGTAGCGGTCTCTGATGTTTTGGCGAAAGCTGATTTTTGATAAGTAGTCCTGCGTCACCTCATTCTGAGCGCCAACCCAAGACTTGGTTTCTTCAGCATTGTCATCCTCTAACCAACGGTATGGATCGGCCACTTTTGTGCCTGCGTAGTCATCAATCACGCTCGCGTCCTTTCGCGTTTGCGGGTAGTTCTTGACGGCGAGTACGTCGACTTCTTTGGGTTGATCCATAGTGCAGGCTGTAAATAGGGTGCTTCCGATGAGGAGCAGGATAAACGTAGAGACTGAAATTCGCATCGCTGGGGAGGTTGGTCTCTGCGAATATAATGCTCTACGAGCTACGCATGGCTCACCCAAAAGGATGCGATTTTAGCGACAACTTGCCTATTCTATGACCAGCTTTCTTGTCGTTTGGTCACCACGTTTGAAAGTCGCTACAACGGAATATGCCCCACTTGGGAGCATCGTCAAATCAAGCGTCGCATCAGTGTTCTTCTGCTCTATCATCAACTGTCCGTTGCTGGAGTAGACCTGAAGCATTGCAACACCTTTCGCATCTTCCCCGAAGAGCCGAACGATAGATTTCGCCGGATTAGGAGACAGGTACAGGTCATGTGTTTTGGCAACAGCTGTGCGTGCGCCCGATACGAAATCTGGAGCGGTAAGGCTGTACAGGTACCCGTATGTCAATATCTGAGGCGCCATGTTTTGGTGCACGGTGTACTCCGTCGAAAGCGGTGCGGTGCGTTGGTTGAACCAGCGTTCGTGCGCAGGCCAATTGTCCTCACCGAGCGGGTAGGTCTTCTGAAATGCCCACCTTGGATCAAACGGCCCAGAGTTCGGAAAACCGATAAATTCTTTGCTCCAAGGTCCGTAAGGGGTAACACCGCTTCGTGGGTTTTCGCCGCCGAGTATCCAGCTGTCTAGATTGAAGATATGTTCGGGCGAACGCTCGCCAAGACCGGTAATCCAGGTCTGATTTAGCGGGTTGTTTCCTAAGAAATAATCGGCCGTTGAGTACAGTCCGTCGCGATAAAGGTCTTGGTTACTTGGAGCATCAAGCTCGGCGAAGTAGTGTGCTACAACGCCTGCTTGAACGAGCGGTGTCGTCGCTTGGCCGATGATGAGTGGCACAAACCAGTTGCCTCCCCAGCGAGCAGAACGATCATCGCGAAAAGCCTCCATGACGAAGTTACCGTCGGCTTGAATCTTGGTCTTTACCTCGTCGAGTAAGGCAGGGTTGGCCGTTTGTTCGAGGGCTCCAGCGCGGTAGTTTGCCATACCGAAAAGGACGTGCGTCGAGAGGTCATCATCTTTGCTTTCGCTAAAACTCGCCGCGAAATCAGCTTCGTAACTGACGTCGTTTGTCATTCGCCAAAGACAGGCAGAAGCATAAAGTTGAAGGTGGCTGAGTGGGTAACCGAAGGAGAGATCTGTTTCGGTTGCGAGGGTATTGGCTTTCGCCCAAGCGTATGAATCAATGGCCTCTTGGCGCCAGTCGATGCCTTGTGGATCGCTTAGCTGGTTTTGCGAAAGCAGCACAGACATATGAGCTGCCAAGCCTGCGTATGCATACGTGATAAATGGATCTTCACCACTCACGATCCAGTCTCTATCCGTGTCTTCCCAACTGCCGCGAAGTTTGCCGTCGGGCGTATAATCTTCTCCCCAGAGGTCTCCAAAAATGCGACTACCGCCTACACCTCCTGTCCCGTAATTCTTGGCTAAAAGCTCTGCCCTCAAGCGCTGGTAGAAGCGAGGTAGCCAAGCGGCTTCGTCGAGGAGATCTGGAAAACCGTTGCTATTTTCAGGAAGGTTGAGTTGGCCATCACCCCATTTGTCGGGAGCCATTTCGAAGAGCCAGAGCATCATCGTTGGCACTTCCGAATGGGTCACATAGCTATCCCAATCACCTGCATCTTGGTACCAGCCAGCGGTCTCGATGGTACCAAGAATGGCGTTGTCAATCTCTGTTTTCTGATCGAAAGGAGCGTCGAACTCATCATACTCACTTGCACGGATGCTTGAGTATTTGAGCCTTCCGGCAAAATCTGGTGTCAGTAAAGGATTGTGTGGCGCGGGTCTTGGTTGGTCTGTAAAAGGTGCAGTGGTTTCGATGCCGCTGCGTTGTTGGTACAGACCGGAGAGCACGGCTTCGAGTGGTGCGCGATAGACATCGTCGGCAATTTCAAACGGGAAAGAGCAACCGACTCCATCAACGCAGAGGCGGTAGGATCCGTTTTGGCGAAAGCTGGAAAAGTCACACTCCCAAACGTTAGCGCCAAGCAAGTTTCCATTAGGTGGTGATTGGCTGGGGTAGGCGATTTCTTGCGTCGAACTGTCTTTGCGAAAGGCGACTTGTCCAGAGAAGGCTAGTGCATCGCTTGTCGTCTCGATAAGGTGAAAATCACGAGGAGAATCGTTAAGGTTTAGACCGCCACCGTCACCCATCCAGTGATAGACGTAGCCGAATTTTTCGCCTGCATCTGCGACGTATCCAATCTGGTTAACGTGGACTGCTTCCGAGCGACGTTTCCGGTCATCTTGAAGCCAAGTCGCATCTTGTTGACCTGGCACACCTCGAAAGACAAGGGTGTAGAGGAAGTCGTTTTTGAGCGGGAACGGAAGCTCAAGGTATAGCCAGTGCTCTTTGGTATGGTCGAGTGAATCGTTGATGCAGCCGGGGCCCCAGCGCTGGCAGTAATTCGCAAAATCCGTGGGTTTCGATTTCCTATAAACGCGGGTCGGATTGATCGGGGAAGTGTAATTTGGATCAGCGGTACTGATGATCTGGTAGTTCGTGTTGAGCGAAGCGAGTTGCTCATCTAGCTCGTACGAGATCACGACATCTTCTTCTGCAGCTTGACCTTGATCGTGGTGATCTACATATCCATCATCAAAGCGCACCATGAGTATCTGTTCCGTTAGTGGAAGTAGATCGATGAGCTGGCTGCTTTGAGCTTTCGCCAAAACCAACTGCGCGCAGATGAACAAGAAGAGGATCGCTAATCGCATGCTTTAAACAAGATTTCTTAGATAGCCTCTAAGATAGCTTCGGACTCGAAAGGTTGAACCTAAGCTTGCCTAAGCAGGAACATCTGTCCAGATTTGCGTGACTTGTTGACCTTTTAGCCAAGTCGCCGTAATGCTTCGATCTTGGTCGATGAGTTGCTGAATCACGCCGGCCTTGTTTTGGCCGAAAGGCAACAAGTAAATTTCGCTAGACTTGTTGATGAGCGGCAAGGTGAACGTGTAACGCTCGCTTGGTGGCTTGGGACTGTCTGAGATAAACCGAGCGATTGCAGGAAACTGATCATCGAAGTCAGTCCACGGAGCGTGAGGTGGGAAGAGACTTGCAACGTGTCCATCTTCTCCCATTCCAAAGAGTGAGATGGTGAAAGAATGCGTCCTGAGCATGTCTAAACTAATCAACACCTTTCGCATGTCTTGGAGCGCTGCTGTAGGTGTTAGCTCGGTGCGCCATCCATGAATGTTTGCGCTAGGGATGTTGAGTGTATTGAGCATAGCTTTCGCCAAAACCATGTTGCTGTCGATGTGGTCGTGCTGCACATTGCGCTCGTCGCCCCAGAAGAAATGGACATTCTGCCAGTCGACATCAGTGCTGTGATTGCTTGCCCAAGCGGCATACAGATCGGAAGGAGAACTTCCTCCTGTGAGTACAATGCTCGCGTGTCCGTGTTGGACGATGGCCGCTTGCAATGATGCTGCAGTTTGTGCAGCGAGCGCAGTAGAAGCAGCTAGTCGAGTAGGGTAGCGTTTGATGTCAATTGCGATGTGTGGAGGCATGCCGCAAGTTAGTAGTCGGTTAGGGGATCATTGCCTCTTTTCCGATATAACGATCCCAATAATTTTGCAGCCAACAGAATCACGAGCGCAAGTCCTCCGATGAGCACGATGTAAGAGAGCGCGATGTTTCCATTGCATGATAGAGAACAAGAGAGCATCGCGACGAGAAGGGCTAGAAGACCTGAGAGCAGCAAGATTGCTATCGTACCCATAATTTTCCCTAGTGTATTACTTTTTCGAAGTAAGTTTTTCTTCAGAGCGTTTCGTGTACGTTTCGTCACTCGTTTTGAAATCCCTCCGCGAAACCACTTTGCGAGACTCTCGTCAAAGCGTCTGGCAGGCTTTGTTTCTACAAATAGCTTGGGCGCCATCGCAGCTTCCGTTTGAAGAACGAATGTCTGGCTAGTAGTATAAGGCTGTTCAAGTTGTTCTGCAAAACGCTCCAAGCAAATTGCGCCACCGCCAACTCCTACGTTAATGCTTGTAAGCATGACGACCACGGCTATTTTCTGTCGAGCATACGTGTAGCGAATCGGAAACGTATCACCTCGTCGAGGGGCGAGCGTCCAAGCGAGTACTCCTGAGCCAGCACCAATAAGGAATAGCGCGTAAGGATCCCAGTTCAGCATGTCTGCTAACACACCTAGAACATGCCCGAGAAAGAAAAGGACAACTGTACTAAGCACAATCAATCCTTGGGCAAACCGCTTGTTGTCAGCTGCCCACTTTCGGGTGTTATAAGAGATAGACATCGTATTCGAATTTGGTTCGATACAAATGTCAGGCGGTAGGCCAGTGGACTTGATTCAAATACAGGAACTTCTAGGCGAAGGAGATGCGGATACTGGGACAGAGGTGTATCATCCAACCGTCAGGTCTGCAGCTAAGCAGAGTAGGTAGGATGGTATTGAGATTGCCGTTTGTCTAAAGTGGTTAGATAGACCTGACGGTTCGTTGAAAAAGCATAAACCCCAAATCCATCGCATATTGCTCTTATGAAATTGGTACTCATCCTTTTAGCAGGCTCAAGTTTGCTGTGCAGTTGCATAGGCTCCAAAGGCCGAGTTGGGCTTACAGCAGATGTTGTTGCATCGGAAACCCAGCGGTTTGAGCAGACTGTAGCTGGTGACACCGCAGCGCTTCGCACGTTTTTGCACCCATCACTGCTGTATATACACAGCAATGGCCTTGAAGAAACTCTCCAAGGCCATTTAGACAATGTTGGTGGTGGTAAGATTGATTACCAATCTTTTACTCCGTTGCAGTCTACCAAAGCGCGTATCGAAGGCAAGCTTGCGCTTGTTGATGGCTTGGTTGCTGTAGCTGGTCTTTATGATGGATATCCGTTCACCGTGAATTTGCGGTATACGGCCACCTATCGAAAGACCCAAAAGCGATGGCAACTGCTGCGGTGGCAGAGTACCAAAATTGAAGAAGACTAGATTCTAGCCCTCTTCAATTCAATGACTATGCATCTAGGTTGAACGTCGTCAATGCCTGAAACTTAGCGACACGTGCGTTAAGCTCGTCTTTGGTGACCGTCTGTAGACGCTCAATACCGAACTCTTCGCAAGTGAAGCTAGCAAGTGCAGATCCGTAGATGACCGCACTTTTCATTGTTTCGAAGTTGATCTCTTTCGCAGAAGCCATGTAGCCCATGAATCCACCTGCGAAGGTGTCTCCTGCTCCGGTCGGATCAAAAACTTGTGCAAGAGGTAGTGCCGGTGCGAAGAACATTTCGTCGTCGCCGTGGAAGAGTAATGCTCCGTGCTCACCTTTCTTGATGACAAGGAACTTCGGTCCCATCTTCAAGATGTGCTTTGCAGCCAAAACGAGTGTACGCTCGCCAGAAAGCTGACGGGCCTCTTCGTCGTTAATGAGAAGTACATCGACTTTTTTGATGACGGCCTTGAGCTCGTCTAAAGCGATATCCATCCAGAAGTTCATCGTATCGAGTGCGATGAGTTTTGGTTGAGTAAGCTGGTCGATTACTTTTTCCTGAACGCTTGGTTGAAGATTACCGAGCATTACGAACTCCGAATCGCGGAAATTTTCCGGCACGATCGGATCGAAATCACCGAGCACATTGAGGTCTGTAGCGATGGTATCGCGTCCATTCATGTCCTCATGGTACTTTCCAGTCCATGAAAATGACTTTTGACCTTCTTTTTTTTGCAGCCCTTCGAGGTCTACACCTTCGGCGACAAACTTGTCTAACATCGCTTGTGGGAAGTCGTCTCCAATCACGCCAACAAGACGTACTGGCTTGACAAACAGGGCCCCAGCGAGGCAGATGAACGGGGCAGCGCCTCCGATTATACCCTCTCGTTTGCCGAGTGGAGTTTCAATATTATCGAGAGCTAAAGAGCCAACTGAAAGTAGAGCCATAAAAAAGGTTGTTTTTTGCTGCCGCAAAGATTGCAATATTTCCGTGAGGTTGTTACATTTGCGCTCGCTTTGACATTCGTCGGAGCAAAAGCCCCCATAGCTCAGTTGGTTAGAGCGGTTGACTGTTAATCAATAGGTCTCAGGTTCGAGTCCTGATGGGGGCGCTTCAAACAGGTTCATCGCGAAAGCGGTGGACCTTTGTTGTTTTACAGCCCCAGCCCCGTGCTTGCACGAGGGTCCTCGCTTCGCGGGACGTTCGACTCACTCTGTGAGTGCTGATAAATGTCCTCACATTACTTTTTTATCGCAACGCTTTTTATCGCAATGAAGTCTGCTGCGCAGATTGCGCAAGGGAGCAAAGGCCGCAAAGCAGGACGTGAGCCAGCAGTTGTCGTTGGTTGTTCCTACTTCAGCCGACCAGCCGACCAGCCGACCAGCTGACTAGATCGCAAAGCACCCTTCAGTCTTCGCAACGTGCACTACGTGCCTTCACAAGGCCGAAATGCAGGTTGGAAAGCCAGTGATTGGGAACTGCTTCAGGTCTAACAACACTAAGTCTGTAGCTAGGCTAACCTGGCCAAAGAAAAATCCCGTCGAAACGTATACTCGAGACCTTGGAGTAGGTCGTAAGTACACATCTAGACGGGACCAAGTCACGATAGATGTAAAGCCATTTAGAGCTTAGAGCGAGTTTAGGAAATCCAATTCGACTAAAAATTGGCTGATTTTTCACTGGTTTTCGTTAAAAATGCTCGAAATAGCCAGCTATTCCTTGCGCTTTTTGCCTAAATCAGCAATAAATCATCTCAATTTCGCCAGAATCCGAATTCCTAGACACGCTCTTAGAACACCGTGAATTTCACAGATCCTTGATTGCCACTCGTCGTAACCTGCAAAACGTACAGGCCAGGAGTAAGTCCGATGTTCTGTAGGTCAATAGCGACAGTGTTCTGACCGCTCTTGAACTGCTGTACAGGTACGATCGATTCGCCGGCTACTTGTTGGCCGTACACGGAGAGTATTGAAAAGCTCAATCGTGTTGCTGCAGGCAAGGAGAAGTCTACATTCAACATCGAGTTCGTAGGGTTTGGATAAACCTCAAGGCTATAGGCAGCCGCTAGTGAATTCTCTAACCCCGAAACAGCATCGAAGACAGCGATCAAGGTGTCCGATCCAGCTAACGATAATGTTGCTCGACGCTCATTAACGTCAGGGCTGATTGTGCTTCCGTTTCTCGTCTCCCAATGGCTAAATCGATATTGATCCTCTAGGCTATCGAAGACTTTCGCTTTGATGTTGTTTTCCATTCCAGCGTAGTACTGGCCACTCCAAGGGAAAGACTCAATGTCAAGTGAGTTGAAGTCGATCTCTCCGACGTTCGGAGGTGAGGTGAGTAGGGTTACTTCAAAAGGACCAGAAAGCTCATTGTAGCACTGTGGTAGATTGGTGTCTAACGCATCACATCTTGTATTGATGAATTCCTTTAGATCATCTACGTTGCTTTCCCATTCGGTCATTGTTCCTCCCCAGCGTTGAATCTGTTGCGGCATTTCAGGTTCAATGGTAGCAAGCATGCTGTCTAGCGTCGTTGTCATGTTCTCACAGGAGAAAACGGTGTTCATCAAGTCTGCGTATCGGGAGTAATAGAGCTGCTTAAATTCAGCGTTTTCCTCAATAAGCTTCAAGAAGATTTTTTCGTGTTTACCTACATTTCCTCTTGCGATTGTCCCGTTGTTATTGGTCGCAAAGTCTAGAAGTTCGTTGTACAGGTCTTGACAATCGCCATCCCATCCGTTTTCGCAGCAGAAGGAATCAAATTCCATTACTTGTTGAAGAATTGAATCTGTCGAAGGATAAGGTACTAGTCCTGATCTGAATGTTGGGCAGTTCATCACTCTAGTAGAATCGAATTGAATTCCAGGACTGAAGAAGTCATCCATTTGAACAGAAATTTCCTCGATGTCACAGACAAGTGCATCTGGGCCCGTATTAGGAACGCCAGTGTAGTTGATGTAATAATCAAACGTGGCATCCAAATCCCAGACGATATATCCCCATTTCTTATGGTCTCCTTCGGGATCTAATCCACGCCACCAACCGGTGTTATAGTTCAGCCAATCTGCGGCTACGGTATTCAAGTTCAACAAGAAAAAGTCTACCAAACTGTTCATGTTTAGACTGTCTGCTGCTACCTCATAATTCTCAGGTACGCTCATGTCATTGTTCAAGATATAGTCGCGCAAGTTCCCCCAGTCCTGAAGTGATTGACTTCCGCCATACTCTGAAGTGGTTTCATCCCATGTAGTTAGGTACTGGATATCGTATTTCCCTTGGTCGTAGTATTCGTCAGTGTAGTCGTGATCTACTGGACGCTCACGCATGCCATAAAGGCCCCAGTACTCACCATTGAGAAAAAGGATGACTCGTTCGACTGCGCGTTGGTCAAGCTTCATGTCTCCATTCAAGGATAGTGCATGGACATACTCATCACGAATGTGTGTTGCGCCTTCATGTTCACCGTCATCGATCGCTGGGTAATTGTCGTCGCCAGAGTTTCTGAACATGAACTTCTGGTAAGAGTCTCGATCTGAATAAGAGAATATTGGTGCTTTTACAGAGCTGCTATATCCCATTTCATCGCGAGAAACCCAGTCCAAGCTACGATGGTCGAGTACCCACGAGTCTTGACCGTGTCGGTTAAGACTTCCGTATGAAGAGGTGGTCAACGTAGTGTTGTCTTCGAAGTACTCTAATGAGCCAATTGGTCTGATTTCTCCCGCTCCATTAGCGAGGTTAATGACGCTGTCGGCCGCTACAGAGAAGACAGGTAATGAGAAAGACTCGTCGATGAAGTAGCTAGCGAAAGCAACCTTTCCAGGCAATATCGCGGCATCCATGCTAATGGACAAGGCCTTCACTACTTGCGTCTGTGTTACTTGAAGTGGGGCAGAATAGACCGGTGAACTCGCAGTCGGTGTAGAGCCATTGAGCGTATAGTGAAGTGTACTGTTCGCTTGCGTGTTTACGATTGATACTGTTTGGGCACCACTGTAAAAGCCTGCCGTCAGGCTTAGCTCAGGAGCAGAGGTATACCCTTCGATCATACTGGAAGGCATGTTCTCGGTTCCAGGAGTAGGGTTGGTTGACACCATCCAGGTCGCATCGCCATCATTCATCCTAGCCTGTGCATGCTCAAGTAAGGCAAGACCCATCGGACGCATGTCAACCACAGTTCCAGTGGCGTCTGCGAGCTGAACGACTTCGTTGTCCTTTGTTTGGGTGAGTTTGAAATTACTGTGTATTTCACCATTCTGAACCAAATCCCTTCCAGAGCATATGATGAGTAAATGCCCTCTAGCTGGAATGCTAGTTCCTGTTGGAAGCGCAAATTTCATAGGCTTACTCTCCTTGTCAGAGAGGTGCCAACCGCTTACATCTACTGCTTGATCTGAGGCATTATGAAGTTCAATCCAGTCTTCAGATTTATTGAACTCATCGGTAAACTGTCTCAAATTTGAGGCTGAATACTCGTTAATCACGACTTGCGCGCTTCCTGTCAAAGACAAGAAAAGCAGGAGCATCAATGTGAGGGAAGAAGTTAGCAGCTGATTCATCTGAATAAATATTTGAACCCAACATACCTGTTGATATTGAATGATTTACAAAGAGCTTTGAATTAAGGCAGAAAGACTAGGGTTTTGTGAATCAATTGTCTGTACTGTGACAACGCACGCGACTTTAGATGTGCAACGCGCAAGTGCAGGTGCAGCATTGTCTTGCAAAAGATCGATCGTCTTCTGCAGGTAATATCACAAAATCATCAGGGTGGCTTACTCGCCTAATCCTTGATCTCTAGTTGTCTGTTTGTTACTACTTGTTTGCCAACTGTCCGCAAGCGGCATCGATGTCTTTACCGCGGCTTCGTCGTACGGTAATCATCACGCCACGCTCACGTAGTACACGTGCAAAACGATCGAGGACTTGAGGATCCGTCTTTTGGAATTGACCGCCTTCGATCGTGTTGTACTCGATCACGTTGACGTGCACAGGGAAGCGTTTGCACAGGTTGGCAAGCAAATGCGCATCCTGCTCTGAATCATTGAAGCCACGCAGCGCGATGTACTCGTAACTCATCTTATTGCCGGTCAAATTGTAATACTCCTCCAAGGCGTCCATCAAAACCTCTAAGTTATTAGAGTCGTTGATCGGCATAATGTTCGACCGCTTGGTGTCGTCGCCAGCATGCAGGCTCAGCGCGAGGTTGACCTTGGATTGATCCTTGGCCAAGCGAAGGATAGCCTTTGCGATACCCGCAGTAGAGATGGTTATTCTTCGCGGAGACATGCCCATTCCATCGGGAGAAGTGATCAGCTCGATCGAACGCATCACTGGCGCATAGGCCAGCAAAGGCTCGCCCATACCCATGTATACAATGTTGGTTAAGCCGTGATCGTAAACCTCTTTGCAGATGTCGTTGACGCGCTTTACCTGATCATAGATTTCTCCAGCCGTCAAGTTGCGAACCCTCTTCATTGTACCTGTAGCACAAAATGAACAGGTAAGACTGCAACCGATCTGCGAACTAACACAAACCGTATAGCGATCGTCTTTTGCTACAGGAATCAGAACCGACTCCATCAAGTGGCCATCGTGCAGTTTCCAACGTAACTTGATCGTCCCATCGTTACTTTTCTGACGGACATCTTCTTCCAGCGTTGGAATGTCGAAGTGCTCTTTTAGGTTTTGGCGTAAGCCCAAACCCAAATTTGTCATCGCATCAAAATCTGTCTCTCCATGCTGCCAAAGCCACTGGTTAAGCTGCTTGAGGCGGAATTTCTTCTCGCCTTGCTCATCAAACCACGTAGCTAACTGCTCTGCAGATAACTCTCGTAAATCGCGTTTTACGATTTCCGATGGGATTGGCGTTTCGATTATTGAGTCAGACATATGCGAGAGAGGCAGAAGATTCGTTAGGGCAAAGGTACTCCCTGCAAACCCGATGCGCGATGCTGTTTGATTTGCACTTTACAAGAAGCTCGTTCCAACTACCTTTCCCCCGAACGAGTATCTAAAGATCCACGTTCTCATCGAGTAGATATTTTGAAGACACGCTATACATGGCACTAGACTCCAGACAATGGAAAATGATCCTTGGCATCATTGGTCTGCTGATTGTGATCAGTAGTGCCTTCTCTGCGCGCTACCTCGTACAGTCCTTGGCAAAAGAAGAGCACGCTAAAGCCGAGCAATGGCTTAAGGCCCTCGATGCGACCTTAAACATGTCTGATGAACAGGCTGAGATCTGCGACATCACCTTGCATTCAAATATACTTGCGAGCAATACAACCATCCCAATGGTTATCGTCGGACCGAGAGGCGAAATTATAAGTGGACGAAATTTTGGAACGCAAAAAGACGAAGACAGCCTTTATCTGGCAAGGGTTGTGAAGCAGCTTCAAGAAGAGGGAGTCGTTCCAATCAACTCTCAAGATTCCAAGCTTTATATCTCGGAAAGTACGTTGTTGAAGCAACTACGGTATTTCCCTTTCATCCAATTTGCCCTGCTAGCAGCATTCATTTTGCTCGCCTATTTCGCGTTTAGCGCCGTTCGCAAGTCGGAGCAGAACCGCGTCTGGGTAGGCATGGCCAAAGAGACGGCTCACCAACTGGGTACACCGATCAGTGCGATCATGGCCTGGGTTGACCACCTCAAAGAGGGATATGAAGACGACGAGGAAATTGACATGATTGCTGGGGAGATGGCACGCGATGTAGATCGCCTTCAGTTAGTGGCCGATCGCTTCAATAAAATCGGATCAACACCTGAGTTAAGTCCAGAGCCCGTAGCCGATGTCGTTGAGGGAGTTTACAGCTACATGTCCAAGCGAGCTCCACGCAAAATGTCCTTTACACTCGACCTTGGAGATCGAGCACATACAGCCCACATCGCGATCAATCGTCACCTCTTTCAATGGGTTCTCGAGAACCTTGTTCGCAACGCTTTAGATGCGATGGATGGCAAAGGTGAACTGGTCCTTTCGGCCTACGTTGTCGGCAATATTGCGTGCATCGAAGTCAAGGATTCAGGCAAGGGAATTCCCGCGAGTAAACACAAGGCCGTTTTCCGTCCTGGATACACAACCAAGAGCCGAGGATGGGGATTGGGCTTAAGCCTTGCAAAACGGATCGTCCAAGAGTACCACGGTGGCAAAATTTTTGTAAAAGAAAGTACGGTTGGACGCGGTAGCACCTTTGCAGTAGAAGTGCCCTTGGCCAGCTAGAACACCTTTGGCGTACTGCCATTGGGTTGGGTAATCCCCTTCTGGCGTATGCGTATTTTTCTTTCTATTATATTTAGCTTCAGCGCTTTATGCGCTATCGCTCAAGTGCAGGTTACCTTCTTGGACGAGCTAGGTGAGGCGATGTATGGTGTCAACGCAAACAACACCGATTATACATTTACAGCCACCTCAGACTTCGAAGGACGCATCCAAATCCCTGAGTTGAAGCTCACGGATGTAATTTCTTTCAAAGTAATCGGCTACGAATCCATCACTAAAACAGTGGTAGAGCTTGTAAAAGCACAGGCCGGTGCGAAGCTAGGAACGGGTGTTTTGCTTTCGCTAAAACCAGAAGCAAAGTTGCTCGAAGAAGCAGTTGTCGTCGGTCGACGTAACGATGTCGCTACAGATATTCCATGGACCGTCGCCATGGTAACTTCAAAGGATATTGAAGCGGTCAATCCGCAGACTTCTGCCCATGCTCTTGAAAGCTCAGGCGAGGTATTCGTTCAGCGAAGTCAAATGGGAGGTGGCAGTCCAATCATCCGTGGTTTTGAAGCCAACCGTGTACTTCTCGTTGTCGACGGTGTTCGCCTCAACAATGCGATCTATCGAAGCGGTCACTTACAGAACGCCATTTCAGTCGATCCTTCAATGCTCGATAGAGTTGAGGTTCTGTTTGGTGCAGGTAGCCTTCTCTACGGTTCTGATGCGCTAGGCGGGGTAGTTCACTTTCGAACCAAAGAGCCAAAGCTTCACATCGAAGGCACTGACCGCACAGGAGGCAACTTCTTCACGCGCTTCTCTAGCGCTAACTTGGAGAAAACAGCCCACGTAGATTACAATATCGCGAGCAAGAAATGGGCGAGTCAGACGAGTCTCACTATCTCAAGTTTTGCAGATCAACGAGCAGGAACGAACTATAACCACGAATTCATCACTTACGGTCAAACACCATTCTACGTTCCTGATGGGACGAGTGGAGAGGTGCGCGCGAATTCAGATCCCTTCCTACAACGCGGAACGGGCTACGACCAGATCGATGTGATGCAAAAGATCAAGTGGCAAATTGGCAAAGAGCGATACCTACTCTTCAATGCGCAGTACTCCAACTCAAGTGATGTGCCTCGATATGATCAACTCTCGCAAGTGAGCGGAGATCGACCGAGTGACCTCAAATTTGCTGAGTGGTACTACGGACCGCAGCAGCGCGTTTTCGGATCGGTTCGTCTTGTCTCTTCTAAGAAGTCGTTTTTGCATGACCGATCACAATGGATCGCAGCTTATCAAAAGCTTGATGAAGATCGTTACGACCGCAGGCTCGATGCCATGTGGCGGAATTTCAGCTTTATCAATGTTGGGGTGAGCAGCCTCACGTTTGATGCAGACAAGTATTTCGGAGAGAATCAGGCACACCGTCTGAGCTATGGCTTTGAAGGACAGCATAATACGGTTGGCAGCATTGCTGGCCGCACACACCTCTTCGATGAGACTGTTCTGTTAGATCAGATTTCTCGTTACCCAAGTGGTGGATCGACCATGAGCAGTGGGGGAGTGTACACGACCTATCGATACGGTCAGCCAGGTGCTAAATTCAATGCACAAGCGGGACTTCGTTACTCAGCGGTACACCTGGCGGCCGTGTTTGGAAACGAAATCATGACCGAGCCAGTCGATTGGCCACAAGAATTACGTGATGGCGTTTCTAGTGTAAATTCGGCGCTGACATATGCGTCAGGCGTAACGTTTTCTCCTACCAAATCGACCAAGATTCAGGCACTCGCCTCTACGGCCTTTCGTGCAGCTAACATCGATGACTTCGGAAAAATGCGCGTGAAGAACGGATTTGTGTCTGTTCCGAACATCGACCTTGAACCTGAACGTGCCCTAAATGCAGAGCTAACGCTTACGCAAAACTTTGGGCGCCTCAAGAGTGAGGGTTTTGCCGCAAGGCTAGGAGCAACAGCTTTCTATTCTAAGATTCAAAACATCGTTGTCCGTACAAACGGCGCCTTGCCAAACGGCGACACCACTTTCGTTAGTGGAGGAGATGAATACCGCGTACAAGTGAATACCAACGCTGATGAAGGAGAGATCCGAGGCGTAGGCCTTAAGGCTGATTTCACGTACGGTAAGAACTTCAGTTTGGCTGCACGCGGAACCTTAACCAAAGGGATTTCTTTTGCTGCAGATGGTACAGAAACACCGCTTTCTCATATTCCACCTATGTATGGGCAAGGGGTGATGAGGTATGTTTTGGGCAAGTACACGCTGCGTGGTACGTACCGCTTTAATGGGCTAAAAGCTTGGGAGGATTACGCACCTGCAGGCTCGAGCGACAACGAAGATCTTGCGATCGAAGGTGTTGGTACACCAGCATGGTCTACGGTTGACGTGCATATTGAAATGGACCTCAACAAGAAGCTCAGACTTCAAGGAGGAATCGAGAACATTGGCGATCTCCACTACCGTCCGTTTTCATCGGGTGTGAGTGCTCCAGGAAGGAACTTTATCGTTTCGCTGAGGGGGAGTTTTTAGCAGACGAAGTAGCGCAGAAGTCTAGGTACATTTGCGCCGTGATAACCGTAGAAGCTATCGAGCAAAGTCTCGATCATTTAACCACTGAGGCCGCTTTGGAAGAAGCCATGCTCACGTTCGCGCAGGAGCAAACTGCCTTCTTGCAATATTTGCAAACCGAAAGCTTCGAGCTGCTAACGCAGGACGAGCGAGATTACCTTCAGTATCTACTGTTGGTGGTTTATGGTGCAACAACACCTCCTGTCGAGAGTGCCGAAAAGGATCGTGCTAAACTCGCCATGTTGAGTGGAGAGCACATCGAGCACTGGGACGAGAAGTGCTGGGAGTGGATGCAAGCAACCGTAGGCAAGCCTATGGAGACTCGACTCGATAAGTTTTTTGAGTCTATCGATCAAGAAGAATTGCTCGCTTTTGCCGAAGATTCACTCGTCGATAGTGAAGAAGAAGGCGAAGGTGCAAACCTCTTCGTCTCAGGCCCAAGCAGAGAGCTAGGCTTCGTTGCGTTGGCTGTTTTTGTAGGTGGCCTGGATGAGCAACTAAAGGTTGGTGACGAGTCTTAGACGAGTTCTCAGACCATAATTTTACGATTTGTAAAGACGCTCACATTTGGGCGGCCTAAGCTTTGCATATTTGCCGCCCCTTTCCGAGGTTCAGTATGATAGAAACCCTCAAATCTTTCGTGAAGTCTGCCTTGAAGCGATTGCCGTTTGCGCTGTCGCAAAACCACGGGTATGACCTGCAGACCAAGCGGATCTTGCGTCGCTATCTCAAAGGAGATAGTAACTGCATTGATGTAGGGTGTCACAAAGGCGAAATTCTTGAGCTAATGCTTGCCGCCTCTCCAACTGGGCAGCACCAGGGTTTTGAGCCTATTCCTGCAATGGCAGAGGCCTTGCGGCAAAACTTTGCAAAGCACAGCAACTGTACTATCCAGAACCTAGCGTTAGGTAATGAGCAAGGCACAGCTGATTTCAACCATGTGGTCAGTAACCCTAGCTATAGCGGTCTTAAAAAGCGTGCTTACGATAGAGCAGGTGAAGTTGACGAAACCATACGCGTTCAGGTAGAGCGTCTTGATGATGTGTTACCACCTGATCACAGAGTAGATCTCATCAAGATCGATGTGGAAGGTGGCGAACTTGGGGTTCTACAAGGAGCCACGAGAATCCTAGAAACGTATAAGCCACTCGTCATTTTCGAGCACGGATTGGGAGCATCTGAGTTTTACGGCTCCACTCCAGCACAGGTATATGCGGTTTTGGCGAAAGCTGGACTCCGCATCTCTTTACTTAAAGACTACCTCGCAGGGCGAGCGCCAATGTCTGAGCAGGAGTTTATCCGCCAGTTCGACGAGCGCTTGAACTACTACTTCGTCGCTAGCCCAGTTTAGGGAAGTCCTTACAGTTCATCAACGACAAAGAATCCATCATCGCCCTGCTTTTGATACAGCGGCATGAGGATTAGACCGTCGCGCGGTGAAAGAACAGGTCCGTTGATATCATCAGCCAAGTGCTCCCCCTTTTTGATTGGGTCGAAGTTTAAGTAACCTGGTCGCATCACAAACTGATCGGCAGGGCTGATGCCGTGATTAAGCGCAAAACGGACGAGGTCTGGAAGATGTTCGGTACTGGCGCGTAGAATCTCATCGTGATGACCCTCCACATCTCGTGGATGGACAGCCCCAATGCTTCGCATCGTTTTGATCAAAGCACTCACCGCCCGATCAACAGAAAGTGGGTCGTCATGTTGGCCTGACTCGAAAACGAGGCAGACCGCTTCAGTTCCAAGATTTTTGGTGTTGAAGTAGTGCAGTGAAGTGCCTGAAATACCTTCTAGCATTCCTAGAATAACGGGTGCACGTAGGTCGAGCGCAATAGCTCTCGCAGCAGGCGAATCGTTGACAATAGAAAATACGCCACCATCTGCCGTGGTCGTGTGCAAATCTATAAGCACCACATGAGAAGGCTGGTAATCTGCGATTTCAGTGCGTATAGCGTTGATCAATTCGTAGGCTTCCGCATCTTCTTCGATCAGATCATCGGCTGGATTGAGTGCTGCGACTCGTTCAGGGTTGAAAAACCGATTAAGGTCTTCACGTAAAAATCGCCGTCCTTTTGAAAGTGCTTGTTTGTTGCCGATCAGCCCTACAAACCGGCCGCGATACATGAATTCAGGTCTGTTGACGCGCTCAAATGCGAGCATTTCAAGTAATCGTTCAATGGCGAGGACTCCGGCGGGCTCATTGCCGTGCATCCCGCCGATTGCAAGTAGAAGAGGGCCTCGTTCTTCGCCATCAAATCGACCTAGAATACGGTTTCTGACGAGTGAAACACCTTTATTCATTTTCGATTTCTCCAATGATTTCGAGTCTAACCAACTCAATCTTTGTGTCACTAACTTCCTCAAGTACAAACC
Organism: Saprospiraceae bacterium; assembly: GCA_045110575.1. Classification (GTDB taxonomy): domain Bacteria; phylum Bacteroidota; class Bacteroidia; order Chitinophagales; family Saprospiraceae; genus CALDTK01. Next base: position 8,876 of record JBGCGF010000087.1, on the reverse strand, counting down.
GACGCCCTGGTAAATCTAGGGTGTCACCTTGTTCAGGAATCTTACCCATCGTCATGATGATGTAGCCCGAAAGCGTGGTGTACTCCGCATCGTTGGGGAGATCGATCACTGAGAATAGCTCGTTGATTGATGCGATTTCCATCCGCCCAGAGAGCAGGTAGGTGTCATCGTTGAGTTGTTCGGCGGTGTAGCCTTCTTCATCGTGCTCGTCGGCAATTTCACCAAAGATCTCTTCGACGATGTCCTCAAGGGTGATGAGTCCGGTAAGGGTGCCGTATTCATCAACGACGGCAGCCATTGACTTGCGAGCACCGATAAATCGCTTGAGTAGGTCACTGAGGCGCATGGCTTCAGGAACGAACCACAAGCCAAGTGCAATCGGTTTGAGCGCGCGAGGCGTATTGAGAAGCTGCTGGTGATGGATGTAACCGAGCACATTGTCGATATCATCTTCATACACGACGAGGCGACTGTGCTTTTTAGTAGCAAACAGCTCTACCAATTCACTTACAGGCTCAGAAACATCAATCGCTACAATCTCATTACGAGGTACCATTACTTCACGAACACGGAGGTCATTGAAGTTGAGTGCATTTTGAAAGAGATCAGGATCAATACTCTCCTCGTCATTGTCCATCGCGTCAGAGTGCGACTGGATGATGTACTGCTCAAGGTCTAGTCTTGTAAACGTTGTGTCTGGGGCTTCAATCTCTCGCCGTGTGACGATAGAAAGAAACTTCTCCGAAAGCCTAATCATTAACCAGGCAAGCGGGCTCAAAAGGACACGAAAGAAGTTGATCGGGTAGGCGAGAAAGAACAGTGCTTTCTCGGCAAAAACCTCAAAGAGTGCTTTCGGTAGGAACTCTCCAAAAATGAGCACTACGATCGTGATCAAGACTGAATTAACAAGAAGAATGGTCAATTCAGAGCTGAAGAACTGGCTAATCCAAGGCGTCAAAAGAGCACCTGCCATGGCGGTAAGTGCTACCATGGCGAGGTTGTTACCAACCAACATGGCTCCCATGAAGTCTGCAGGCTTGTCGTAAAACTTTGCAAGGATGCTTCCGCGACGCTTAGAGCGTTTGCGCTTCAGCTCGATGAGTAGCTTGTTGGCACTCACGAATGCGATTTCTGTCCCGGAGAAAAGTCCGGAAAGCAACAAGAAGAGAACGATCAGTAGGATCGTAGAAAGCATGGGTGTGGTTAGGTAAGAAAGTCTAGAAAAGCAAAGTAACGCTTTCGCTAGTTAGGATTACGAAATAACGCGTTGAATGTTGGGTGGGTGCACCTCACAAAGCTTTTTCAACCACGGAGTCCATTGAGAACACGGAGAAAAGGCACTGAGCAGGATGGCGTCTAGCTCAGTGAAAACCTCCGTAGATCTCTGTGCTCTCGGTGGTTGTTCTTTCTATAGTGCACCGCCATTTCGACTGGAGCAGCTCAGCTGCGAAACGGAGAAATCTGTTGGTTAAAGCGCCCACCAAAAGGCAGAGTATTGCTGAACGGATCTCTCCGCTGCGCATGTATTGGTTTTGAATGGCTACCGCGGAATATCAATCTTCATGCTTCGGACGAGATGACCGAAAGCGGTTTCCGCTACCGCTCCTTTGGCAAATTGACAACGCCTTGAATCGCCCTGACCTTACTGCGGGTAAAGTCCTGATTACTTTCAAAGCCTACTCCTGTGATGATCTTGTCTCCTTGAAGGACGCGGACAAACTTGTCAGAGTAAATCTTTTCGTTCTTGGCCTCCCAGACGAGTTCGTCCGTATCGAGGCGATCACCTCTCGTTGCTTGCCAGACGACTGAATCTTGCACCAAGACACTTTCCTCTGCTTCGTTTCGGATGCCGTACTTGCTCGCAAGCGTGCTTGTGATGTTTCCTTGGTCGTCGAAGAACTCAACAAAAAGACCTTCTGGGAACTGCTGGATAAACTGCCCGTCTTCTTGGTAGCGAAGCATTAGGTCACCACTGATTCGGATCTTGATTTGAGCACTATCGGAGTAGATCGTTTGGAAACCACTAATGATTTCGGCATCGGGACGCTGATCAGCAAACATGGCTGCAACTACACTGGGGTCATTTTCACAAGCACTAAGCAGTGAAACCACGCTGACGAGAAAGGGTAGCCAAAGAGCTTGTCGCATTACTTAATAAGATTGATATCTCCAGAAACGACTAGTGCTTCTCCGTCAATGTAGAGGACTTCCGCAACCCAAGCAAAAACAGCTGGATCCATTGGGCGGCCCTTCATGGTGCCATCCCATCCTTGACTTACGTCATTCGGAGTGAGGTCATTTCCTTCCCACACAAAGTTGCCCCAGCGATCAAAGATTCTGATGTAGTTGATTCTTTCAAGCACATTTGGACCAAAGAGGGTCCAAAGATCATTGTTTGCATCGCCATTTGGAGAGAAGGCTGTCGGTGCGTAAAGCGGTCGAATTTTTCGAACATCTATACGAAGCAGGTCAGTCACAAAACAACCCGATTCATCGGTGGTCTGCAGCGTCAATTCGCCAGAGTTGTAGGCAAATACTTCAACTTCTGTGCAATCAGGGTCAAGGCAAACGATCGAATCGACACCCGTCCACTCGTAATCAAAGATGCCGGAGAGGTTGATTGTGCTTCGAACTCTAAAACTTTCACCTAGATCTACGGTGCGGTCTTCGCCAATTTCTATCTCAATTACGGGAGGGTCAATGAGCTCGAGGGTGACCGTGTCTTCGCAGCCTTTGATATTTTGCAAGTAAACCGTGTACTCGCCTGCTAGTAAGTTGAGGCTTTCACTGTCGGGTAAATATGGACCGCCATCAACACTGAAAAAGTACTGTGGAACACCACTCACAACAGGAATATCAAATGAACCTGTGGCCGTGCCAGGGCAGAGCGGATCGATGGTCAGCGGAATGCCAGCTTCCAGTGGTTCACTCTGCTCACAGCAACTCTCAATGAAGATTTTACGTGACTCGGTCACTACACAGCCATCAGAACTGGTAAGTCGCAGGGTGATTGTCTTTTCACCGAAGCCTTCGTACATAATTTCATGTGGACCCTGGCCGCTGGTCTGATTCGGACTAGCAAAGTTTCCAAAGAACCAATCGTACGTTCCCGTTGCACCTGGGGTAAGTGTACTTGTGCTTACAAACTCAAGGTTGTCGATGTCACATTGACTTCCACTTTCAGGATCAACGGTAAAGCTTGCTTTCGGTCCAACGAAGGTTCCTGTTCCAGTCCACGTAATAGAAAAGCCGTTTCCTGTATTCGTAAAGTTGTTGACGATTAAGGCATAGCTTCTACCGGCAACCATCTGGATCGAGTTCGCGAAGTTGTTATCCCCCGGAGCGCATCCCGGTTGCTCCTCAATATCTGCATCAGAATCAAGAAGCCCTGTTTGGCCGCTGCAGCGTTCCCAGTCTGCAAGTGGAGATGAAATGTTCTCTCCGGAGGCCATACACCGCAAAGATTCTTTGCCGGCACAATCTTCGATTCCGCCAGGTAATTCGAATACTGCAAAGTCGAGGTCGTCTACTGGATTGTTAGGTGTCAAAACGAATCCCAATGAGCCTGACTGTTCGCAGGTCCAACGATACCAAACCGAGCTAAATTCTTCCTGAATACAGCTGGATAGATCAATTTCATTGGTGTTATCTCCCGCTCCAATCAAGTTGGTAACGGTAAAGGGGCTTTTGTCGCACAAAAGAACGCCGTCTATACAATCACTTTGCGGCTCAGGAACGTAGTTGAACATCTCTACGCAAAGCTGAAAGCTTCCTTCGACCTCGTCTCTAGCGCCGACTCGAATGAAGTATAGATTACCAGGGATAAGTTCATCTGCAAAGGTCTCAACCACATTCACATCGAAAGCATCAGAGGCGCAAGCGAGCTCTGTTCCGTTAGAACAGGAACCATCATAAAGCGCAAACTGAGGATTGGTGATCGTTCCTCCTCCGTCTCTCGGGAGTGAACCAATAACTTGGATACTCACATCTGTGGCTGTCGCAATGAAGCTAAACCAGACATCTTGCTGCATTGTGTCTGGATGACAGAATGGAGTGACTTGAGGCGAGGTTGTCGCCCCCACGGAGGTAAACTCACCTGGCGAACTACAATATTGCTCCACAGCACCCAGAGGAAATGCGTTGATGCACTCATCATAGGGCGATTGCGCTTGAGCGTTCAGCCCAAACCCAAGAAGTATGAAAAAGAGAACAATGCGCATAGTGGTAGTAAGAAGTACGGCGAACCTACGGATGATGTTGTAACGTTCGAGAGTAAAAGTACATTGCAGTATGTTCGGTCTGCTACGCGTCGTACCCCATCTTTTGACATTAACCAACCTCGCGGCGGGGTGTGTGGCTTGTATAGCCTTGGTTAGAGGAGACTTTGATCTCGTCCCTTGGTGTCTATTTATCAGTGCAGTTGCTGATTTTTTAGACGGTTTTGCTGCGCGAGCAGCAGGCGTGAGTGGTCCGTTTGGGCGAGAACTCGATAGCCTTGCGGACATGGTAAGTTTTGGCGTAAGCCCCGGACTCATGGCCTTTGCGATGCTAGGAGGAGCGACTTCTGGTCCTATTCCGCTGCTCGCGTATGCCGGATTGTTGATCCCGTTGCTCAGTGCCGTACGTCTCGCACGCTTTAATATCGATCAAGCAGACACGAAGCATTTTATCGGTTTAGCGACTCCAGCCAACACTGTTTTTTGGTTTGGCCTTTTTATGACTTGGCATTCAGACGCGTTAGGCATTCGCCAAAACCTATCACAACCAGAGCTCATATTGCCGTTGGTAGCCTTGTTTAGCTGGTTAATGGTGAGCTCGATTACCTTTTTTAGCAACAAGATCAATCCGAAAAGCCGACATAATTGGCCAGTAGGCATCGTTTTCTTGTCTGTAATTGTATTCCCGCCTTTCATGGGCTGGGCTGCCTTACCAGCGACGATGTTGCTTTATGTCCTCAGTGGATTGGTCTGGAAACCTGCACCTTAAACACACTGTGTAAAATAGGTTTTGGCGAAAGTCGTAGGCCCTCGTAAAAACGGGCTGAATAGAAATAACAGAAACGTACCTTTGCGCCATGACCTACCTCGCCGAGATCCAAGTGATGCCTCATAAAGAACTGCTCGACCCTCAAGGAAAAGCTGTTCGTAATAATCTCCCTAACGTTGGAGTAGTTGGTGTGCAAGATGTGCGCATTGGTAAGCGTATCGAATTGACGGTTGCTGCAGAAACAGAGGCAGCCGCTCGCGAGCAAGTCGAAAAAGCATGCAAAGCAGTCCTCACTAATCCAATCATGGAGAAGTTCGAGTACACGCTCAAGCAGGCGTAATAGCCATCGCGCAGTGGGCTAAATCGGCCCCGCATACTCTTTCAAGTTTACTCTTCTACGCATGCTGTACCTCGTTCCAACGCCAGTCGGTAACCTCGGTGACATCACCGTGCGGGCACGAGAAATTCTAGAAAGCGTAGATTTTGTCCTTGCTGAGGACACCCGAAACACAGGGAAACTCTTGCAACACCTTGGCCTTGTAGCCAAGATGCAGAGCTTTCATGCCCACAACGAGCACCACCGAACAGAAGGCTACGTAGAACGTCTTCAAAACGGCGAAACTCTTGCACTCGTAAGCGATGCAGGTACGCCCGCGATCTCTGATCCAGGGTTTTTGCTCGTTCGTGCCTGCAAAGAGGCTGGGGTAGAGGTGACTTGTCTGCCAGGCGCAACTGCTTTTGTGCCTGCACTTGCGGCAAGTGGATTACCCTGTGATCGGTTTCACTTCGAAGGTTTTTTGCCACAGAAGAAAGGCCGTAAGACACGCTTGGACTACCTCGCCACTTTACCGCACACGTTCGCCTTGTACGAAAGCCCACATAGGCTGGTCAAGTGTCTTGCGCAACTCGCCAAAGTCTGTGGACCTGAACGAAAAGCTTGCGTCGCTCGCGAAATCAGCAAATTGCACGAAGACATTCGTACAGCACCACTCTCGGAGCTGCACGCGCACTACGAATCTCAACCTAAAGTCCGCGGAGAAATCGTGGTAGTTGTCGGTCCCGCGGAGTCCTGATACTGCAGTTAAAACCAAAACACGACGTTAATCTCTTGGCTTCTAGCCACCTAAAAGTTGTGTTTCAGCGTTGTACTCTTGTGTAGCACGACATTTGCATGAATTACAACCGCATGAACACTCGATTCCTCACCTTCTTATCGCTTTGCCTTTTTTGTGCGAGCGCTCTTTCTGCCCAAACAGGCGTAGACGGCCAGCAGGTGGAGATTGATGGTCAGGAGCTTACGGTTTTTGTGACCGAAGAAGGTGACACCTTGTTTATTGCCAATGAGTTGTCGGATGTCTCGGTCTCGAGCCCTCGTAAATTCGAGTCTGACGAAGACTATAAGCTCTATAGAAAATACCGCTACTACGCTCCGAAGGTGTATCCGTATGCAGTCGAAGCGATTCGTATTTTCCGTGAGACAGAGCATGTCACTGCGACCATGAAGCCGCGTCAGCAAAAGAAGCATCACCGCCGCTTGCAGAAAGAACTCAAAAAAGAGTTCGAAGATCCGTTGCGCAAGCTTTCAAAAACTCAGGGGTATCTCCTCGTGAAGATGATCGAACGCGAAACTGATCGTCCGATGCACGAGCTGATCAAGGAGTTACGTGGAGGATTTACTGCTACCTACTGGAGTACCATGGGAAAGATGTTCGGACATGAGCTTAAGAACGGCTACATCGTAGGAGAGAATCCTATCCTTGACATCGTTCTGCAAGACTATGACATCAGTCACGAGGTCGTTGCAGAAGATTAGTCGAGTATTGACTTACCGCAAGTTGCTTAATATCGGCTACTAACTTGCTCTCCATGCCTTAAAGGCCTATCTCTGCCTACTCTCACGCAGATTTACGCTTATGTGCTCAATACTCGGTATACTCGATCTTCAATCCGACCGCGATACGCTTCGCAAGCAGGCCTTGCAACTTTCACGTCGCATGCGTCACCGCGGACCTGACTGGTCAGGCATTTATGCCAATGACGAAGCTATCCTAGCGCACGAGCGCCTTGCAATTGTCGACTTAATGAGCGGTGCACAACCGCTATTTACAGCGGACGGGCAAGTCGCTTTGGCTGTAAACGGTGAGATCTATAATCACCGCGAGCTTCGGGCTGAGTTTCCTGATTTTGAATTTCAAACGGAAAGCGATTGCGAAGTCATTCTTGCTCTTTATGAAGAGTACGGAGCTGACTTCCTTGATCGTCTCAACGGTATTTTTGCGTTCGTGCTGTACGATTCTCGCAATAACACGTGGATGGTGGGACGTGATCACATCGGTATCATCCCATTGTATCAAGGGCGTGATGAGCACGGTAACCTGTATGTAGCTTCAGAAATGAAGGCGCTCACACCTGTGGTGAAGCAGCTTTGGGAGTTCCCTCCGGGCAGTTACCAGCAAGGTGGAGGCGGAAAGCCTGCTCCAGAGCCAGTGAGGTATTACAACCGCGATTGGACCAAGTTCGAAAGTGTAAAAGACATCAAGACCGACAATGAGGCGCTCAAGCAAGGTCTTGAAGATGCCGTTGTGCGTCAGTTGATGACAGATGTGCCTTATGGCGTGCTGATCAGTGGAGGACTTGATTCAAGCGTCATTAGTGCGCTTGCGCAAAAACACGCGGCAAAGCGCGTGGAAGACGGCGAGCAATCAGATGCGTGGTGGCCGAAGATTCACAGTTTCGCTATTGGATTGGAAGGATCACCAGATCTCGCTAATGCAAAGGTCGTAGCAAAACACTTGGGCACGATTCACCACGAAATGAAGTACACCATCCAAGAAGGCTTGGATGCAATGCGCGACGTGATCTATCATGTCGAGACGTATGACGTAACGACGATTCGTGCGAGTACACCGATGTTCCTGCTTGCGCGTAAGATTAGTGCGATGGGCGTCAAGATGGTTCTTTCAGGAGAAGGTGCAGATGAACTCTTCGGTGGCTACCTCTACTTCCATAAAGCACCTAGTGCGGAGGAATTCCACAAGGAAAGTGTGGACAAGGTGCTTGCGCTCAACTTGTTTGACTGTGCACGTGCTAACAAGTCAATGGCCGCTTGGGGTGTAGAAGCCCGCGTTCCATTTTTGGACAAGGAATTCATGGACATCGCAATGGCGAAGGTCAACCCAACCGACAAGATGTGCGGCAATGGTAAAATGGAGAAGCATATTCTCCGTGAGACCTTCGGTGATCTAATCCCCGAATCCGTTGCTTGGCGTCAAAAGGAGCAGTTCAGCGATGGCGTAGGCTATGGTTGGATCGATGCGATCCGTGATACCGCTGATAAAGAAGTCTCTGACAAGGAGATGGCCAATGCTGCCTACCGTTTCCCGTACAATCCACCCACCACCAAGGAGGGCTATCGTGCGCGCTCCATCTTCGAAGAGCATTTCCCGCTCGATGATGCAGCTAAGTGCGTTCCTGGAGGTCCTAGTATCGCCTGTTCAACGGCAAGAGCAATCGAATGGGATGAGAGCTTCAAGAATAACCCTGATCCGAGTGGTAGGGCTATTGCTGGGGTGCATGATGATTCGTACTAATTAAATGTCTTAAAGCCTTGATTCAAGGTTCAGTTAAAACGGCCCTCAAAGCGAAGCTTTGGGGGCCGTTTCAGGTTTTGGGGTTCGGCGCATGTGACGCTGCTTGACCAACTTTTTGGGCAAACGTCGTATGCCCGTTTAAGGCATATGGACGTCTTGGCCATTGTGTGTGCCCAGAATGGGCTCCACCTGTTATAAAGATAACAGGTTTTCTAGGGGGTGCAAGTCCCCTGACAGCTAGTTGGTTATGCTGTCTAGTAAGCCGCAAGGGCGTCTGGAGTGATCCGAGGTCTGAAGTAA
>JBGCGF010000086.1:0-43024 GCA_045110575.1 Saprospiraceae bacterium | reverse complement strand
GTAGGAGTTAATGGAGCTGCGCACAACGCTGCGGACTTCGGAAAGCACCGTCTAGCAGAAGGCAAGTTGACCAGGAGCCACAACGGTTCAATGGAAGGCGAGTTGTTCTCACTTGAGGTACGTGCATTGCGCGACGGAGTAGCCCTAAGCGAAGTAATGTCAGCAGGAAGCAGTGTAACCACTGCAGAAGCTTACAGCGCTGGAGGTGTTAAGTCAGTAGCGGTACGCTTCGGTGGTTCAGTAGCGGGTGCAGGAAATGCACTTGAGCAGAACCGTCCGAACCCATTCGCAGGAACTACTCAGATTGGCTTCACGCTAGCTGAGCAAGGAGCTGCAACGTTGACAGTAACAGACGTTACTGGACGCGTAGTATGGCGTACGGCTGGTCAGTTCGACGCAGGTCGCTCACAGGTAGAGATCGCTGCAGGCGAGCTTCCATCTGCTGGCTTGTTGAACTACACGCTTACTGCAGGTGATTTCACTGCAACACGCAAGATGGTTGTGATCAAGTAATTGATCCGATCATAACTCAAGAGCCGATTGTTTAGGTAAATCGGTTTTTGGGATGGCCTCTTCCCGACTTCGGTCGGGAGGGGGCTTTTTTTTTGCCAACTACTGGGCAGTGCGCGCGTTCTTTACATCGAGCGCTTTTGAGGAAGATCGAAAGGTTCGATTGCGCTTAGCAGGTTTTGGCGAAAGCCCACAAACAAAAAGATATGGGAAGGGTAGTGGCAGTAGATTACGGTAAGAAGCGATGTGGAATCGCATGGACAGATGTCCTTCAGCTTAGCGTCAATCCTCAACCTTGGATCACGCCTGATAAGCTAGAGGACTATCTAGCGGATTTAATATCAAATGATGACGTTCAACTTGTATTGTTGACCAAATCAAAGCACGTCGATGGGACAGATAATACTATCCAAAAAGACATCGACCGTTTTGCCGAAAGGCTCAAAAAACGAGTACCAAGCCTTCAAATCGATTTTGCCGAAGAGTATAAATCGAGTAAAGAGGCTGCCCAATACCTCCGAGATACCGGGGTGGGTAAAAAAAAGCGCAGTGAAAAAGGCGCATTGGATTCAATTGCCGCTGGGATCATTCTTGAGCGGTACCTTCGCGACACGGGACGATGGTAATCTGAGGGTTGAAATGAACAATCACTGTTCGCAGCCTTTATGAGATTTCACCGTTTTTAGTTTCAATCGGCCTAAAGCCGATAGACTTTCGCCAACGTGCGTATTCTTAGATACGCTCTTCTTTGCCTATGATTTTGCCAGTTTATGCCTACGGGCACCCAGTTCTCAAGACACGCGCTACAGATGTAGACGTTTCTAATACTGCACTTCCAGAGCTTCTCGCGAATATGTGGGAGACGATGTACCACGCTAGTGGAGTTGGTCTAGCTGCTCCCCAGATTGGGAAGTCTATGCGAATCTTCCTCGTTGACACTGTTCAGCTTTCTGACGAAGAAGGTGATTCAAAAGAAGTCGGAATCAAGTCAGCCTTCATCAACGCGCATAAAATTGAAGAGACCGGTAAAGAATGGTCTTACGAAGAAGGATGTCTAAGCATCCCACACGTTCGTGGCGAAGTAGATCGCCCAGAGACAATTACCATCAAGTATTTGGACGGTGACTTCGTGGAGCATACGAAGACTTTTTCAGGCATGGATGCCCGTGTGATTCAGCATGAGTACGATCACATCGATGGCCTGCTTTTCGTCGAAAAATTAAAGCCACTCAAAAGGCGATTGATTTCACGAAAGCTTGATAAGATTAAGAAAGGACTAGTCAATGCGGATTACCGCATGAAGTTCGCAGTGCTGCGTCGCTAAGCTTTAGCTACTTTCTACCAAAGTCAGCTGGGATTTCGCCCCACTTTTTGGTCTCCCATTTTAGGATTGGGTTCTTGAACGTGTTTGTTTTGAGCCAGGCTTCGCCTCGGTCGATAAGCATATACAGCTTTTCCGTTTTAGCATTTCGCGGTAGGGTAGTCTTACATTTCTTCTTTGAGACCCATCCCATTGCAATACGGCTGTCCGTGTATATGGGCATGTCGTGTAAGCCTTCAGATTTGCAGAACGCGATTCCGTGGATGAGCGCAAGAAACTCTCCGATGTTGTTTGTGCCTAAAGGGAATGCCTGATGGAAGATTCGATCTTTCGTTGCAGTACTTACGCCTTGGTATTCCATTTTTCCAGGATTACCACTGCAGGCGGCATCTACACTTAGGCTTGGTTTGATAATACTAGCGCTATTGGGAGCTAGGCCTGCACTTTTTGTCTTTGGATTTGAATCAGCCGCTGCTGAAGGGCCAATCTTAAAGGCGTGCATCGCAAAGGTGCGTGAGGTGAAGCTTTTAAACTTAGCACCTGGGAACCCTGCGACCTGAGCATTCGCCTCTGGCCAAGAATTGTAGACACCAGGTTTGGCTCCTTTCCATACTACATAGAACTTTTGCTTACGCTTTGCCATGGCGGAAAGCTACTCATGTCATTGTAAACGTAGGGCAGTAAAATTAAATATGTTTAGTTACGCGTTATGTGTTAGTTTAATATGATGCTAAAACTACCATGTTTTATACAGGTATTACCGTAAATAGGTCATGTGTGCGGGCTTGGTCTCGACTTACTTTTGTCTTACATGGGGTAATAACCATCATGTAGACTAGAAACATAAGTACGGTCAGTTGGTGATAATGCACTTAACACTGACCGCACCAGGGAATTGGAAGATTAACACTTCGAGTATCACCTGGATTTGCAACGTGTGAGTTCCCCTCATTTACACAAAGCATAACGCTGAAACGCTTTTTGGGCGCAGGTATTCACACCTGTGCCCTAGAATTCTTTTGCCTCTATGTATCAGTCTCACTGATCGTTAGATATAGTTCTTTAAACAATCCTGAATTTCTCCCATGAGTAACAACTACCAATCAATCGTCCTTCGGATAACACAGATATGTGTTATGCTACTGGCGGTTACGATCTTTGGGACCAACGCTGCACTTGCGCAATGTAGTCCTGATGTCGTTGCACCTAGCCTAGTATGCACAGGTGCTTATACTCTTGTTCTCGATGGAAACGGACAAGGTTCTGTTTCATTATCTGATGTCGTTTCTTCGGTATCCGACAATTGCGGTAACCCAACCGTAACGTTGACCAATAACTCATTTGACTGCAGTCATGCCGGAACAACGGAAATGTTGACGGTTACAGCCACAGATGGCGCAGGGCTGTCTTCATCTTGTATGGTGAGCATCAGCATTGTTGATGGAACTGCTCCTGACCTTGTTGTTCCAGCAAGCGCTACTTTCGAGTGTGTATTGCCTGCAATTATGGCAATGGCAACTGCGACTGACGCATGTGGAATCCTCGCCCCTGGTGTTACATCTACAGATGGACCACCTTCGAGCCCAGCGGTTCCTTACAGCTTTACTCGTACGTTCAGTGTAACTGACCTCTACAATAATACAAGCACCGGAACTCAGTTGATTACGGTAACAGACACAGGTCTACCGACAATTACACTTTCGCCAGCTTCATACCCGCTTTCGCAAAACGTAGCTTGTGATGGCCTTGTGGCTGGACCAATGGTTAGTGCTACAGATGCTTGCGCAGGTAGCCTTCCTGTAGCTGTGTCGACAAGTAGCACCCAAGGATCGAACACTGCCGTAGCTGCTTACTACAACTACACGGTAACTAGGACTTATACCGCTGATGATGGCGCAGGCAATACTGCAAGTATCTCAACGGAGGTTGTTTACAGCGATTCGGAGGAGCCAATGTTCACGAGCGGACTATCTACTTCAGGAACGATTAGTACTTCTGGTACCAACCCAGCAGGACCTTGTTATTCTGCATTCAGTGCTGATTACAGCTCAGACGTAACTGATAACTGTGCTAGTCTATCTGACTTGAGCGCGAGTTACATGATCATTGATCAATCAAACAACAGTGTAGCATATTCTGGTAATGGACTTACGATCAGCGAGAACCTTCCTACAGGTTCATACGAAGTGCTTTTCACGGTATTAGATCCAACGAACAACACTGGATCATTCAGCTATATGCTTACCGTTGATGACGGAAATGCTCCTGATGCGATTTGCAAGTTTGCAACACAACTAAGCATTGGTAATGACGGAACAGCAACGTTGACAACTGCTCAGGTTGATGATGGTAGCTACGACGACTGTGGTCCAGTATCACTTTCCTTGTCAAGGACTCTATTCGATTGTGGTGATATTGGAGGAACTATTCCAGTTGTCCTTACTGTAACAGACGGCGCAGGAAATTCTAGTCAGTGTACTACTTTAATTCTGGTTGTTGACAATAGTAACCCAGCTGCATTTTGTCAGGATATCTCTAGAGTACTTGATGCCTCAGGAACAACTACTGTTACTGCACAGGACATTGCAGCTAGTCCAATCTCAAGCTTCGACTTGTGTGGCCTAACAACTGGCCTAGTGAGTGAGGACGGGGTTAACTTCTTCCCTTCAGTAGATCTTGATTGCTCAGACGGAGCTTCAGCTACACTTACTCTACAAATTACAGACGGAGCAGGAAACACCAATACTTGTACTTCAGTAGTATCTCTTTCTGATACAGAAGCACCAGTTGCTTCTTGCACTAACCTATCACATCTTCTTACGGTAGCTGGTGGATACGAGCTTACAGTAGCAGATTCAATGGCAATTGTTGCCGGATCATCTGACAACTGTAGTATCGAAAGTGTAACCTTCTCTCGCAGCGCTTTCACTTGCGATGATCTTGATCAATCGGAACTAGCATCAAATGCTTCTGATACTGTTCAGATTCATGTAACGGTATATGATGCCGCAGGAAATAGCGACATGTGTACAGCTATTCTTACACTTGAAGAGTTGACTGCTCCAGCAATTAGCTGTATCGATCAGACGTTGAGTCTTGACGCGAACGGTGACTTGACCGTTGCTGCAGCTGACCTACTTGCAGGCAACCTATACCTATCAACTCCAGCTGATGATAGCCTTACAACGGCATCATTCACTGCGTCAAATGCTTACGATTTAAGCTTTGACTACAGCGCAAACAGCATGGATCCAGCGTTTGACTTTGGATACATCCTAGGAGGTGTAATCACTTCACTAGAGTCTGGTAATACTGGAGGTCCTGCAACAGGATCCGTAACCGTAAATCTAAACGCAGGCCAAACGATTGCTTTCTACACGGAAGCAAAGGACATGGTAGCAGGTGGACAAGGCGGTTCAGCTTGGGTCAGTGACCTAGGCACAAGCATTGGAACAACTATTCCTGCATCAGCGATTTCTTTCGCTGGAAACGGTGTTGCTTTCTATGCTGATGCTTGCGGTCCTCTTACCGTTGAGGTAGGACCAATTGGCGGACCTTATGCTGCGACGATGGATTTCGATTGTAGCGACCTTACAACAATGGCTAATCCAGCAATGGATGTAGAGCTAATGGTAACAGACCAGGCAGGAAATGCCAGCCTCTGTACGAGCAGCATTACCATCACTGACGAGGCAGCTCCTCAGGTAGTATGTGTATTCCAAACGGTAGATCTTAATCAAACAGGATCGGCTACACTGCTAGCTTCTAGCTTTGACAACGGAAGTTCTGCTGACGCTTGTGGAGGTCCTCTTGCGTTTACTTTTGTCGACGCGTTCGGCGTAGACCTTGGTGCGACACTCGTTATGGATTGTGACAGCATCGGCTCTCGCGACATTTATATCGCAGCAGAGGATCAGTCAGGAAATATTGGCTACTGCCAAACTATGGCAATGGTTAATGATAACCTAGGTCCACAAATTTCTGCTCCTGCAAATCTTACTCAAGACTGTTCAGAGTCACTTGATCCTTCTAATACAGGATTGGCTGCTGCTGTTGACAATTGTGATGGAGCGGTTGCTGTGACGTACACCGATCAGACGGTCTCAGGTTCAAGCCGTAACTGTCGCACGATTCGCCGTCGCTTCTCAGCGATTGATTCTCGCGGAAACATCAGTTTCTCTTTCCAGGATATTACGATCGAAGACAACACTGCACCGGTGTTCGAAAGTGATCCAATGGCTGCAGGATACATCAATTCATTCCCTGCAATTGCAGAATGTGATATTCCAACTGTAGTTACTCCATCTATCATGGATAACTGTGATGACAACGTTACAGCTGTTGTGCTTGACACAACTGATACTCGTATCGTAATGGGTGCGTACATCGTAACTCCAAGTGATGCAGGTTTCTACAACTTTGATATTTCCCGCAACTGGACAGCTACTGATTCTTGTGGTAATAGCGCAAGTCGCTCACAATATCAGCGCGTTCGTGATACGGAAGCTCCTGTGTTTGACGCGTCTATTCAGACAACGAATCAAATTGCAATGGATGCTGGATCATGTTTAGCAACAGTAAGCTTTGACTTGTCAGGACTTATTAGCGATGCTTGTGCAGACGCTGCTGAACTTACGGTAAGCAACAACGCTCCAATGGGCGACGGTGAGTACCTCGCTGAAGGATCATACCCAGCAGGTATGCACAGTGTAACCTACTTCGCAGCAGATCCAGTTGGAAACTCTAACTCGATTACAATCAATTTCGAAGTGAAGGATATGGCTAATCCAGTTGCTACTTGTAACTCTGGAATTAACCTTTCACTCAACAACCAAGGAATCGCAACACTGTCTGTTTCTCAACTTGACAATGGAAGCTCTGATAACTGCGGTATCGCAAGTTACCAGTTGAGTCAGTCGAATTTCACTTGTGCTGATATCGGATTCAAGCGTATTACGCTTACCGTTACAGATCACGCTGGCAACATTGCAACTTGCACCACTGGTGTAGTTATCTCTGAAACCAATGCTCCAGTATTCTCAATGACACCTGCAAACGTGGTTGTTGATTGTGGAGACGACTTGAGCGATCCATCTATCGTTGGTTTTGCGGAAGCACTAACTTCTTGTGGAACAGCGGCTACAATCACAACTGCAGATGTAACGACATCTGGAACCGTTGACAACTGTCGCACGATTGCACGTACACACACGGCAACTTCTCCAAGTGGCCTTACAACTACATATGTTCAGCAAATCACAGTAGAAGACAACAGCGCTCCTACTTATGACAATGCGCCACTTGTAGCTGATCGCACAATGACATTCGAGTGCACTCCAGGTGTACTTCCAGTGATTACTGCTTCTGACGATTGTGGTGTTCAACCATTGGTTTCTACTTCAAACGACATCAATACTCAAGCTACTAACCCAGCTCTTTTTGATTACTACAACTACCAAATCGGACGCACGTACACTGCGACTGATGGTTGTAACACAGCAAGTTCTGTTGTGATCCTTTACACCATAGAGGACACTACTGATCCAGTTGTAAATGTTAGCAGTCAAACGATTGCTACCGACATGGGGACATGTCAAGGAACGATTAACATCGACCTTGAGGCATTGACTACTGATTGTGCAGACGCTGAGTACATCACGTTCACAAATGATGCGGACGTTCAGTACGGTATCGGAAACGGTACAAACCTGATCACTGGAGTTCTTGCAGCAGGTGACTATGTCATCAACTACACTGCAGAGGATCCTTCAGGAAACGATGTTAGTGGAACATTCACCATCACTATTGAGGATCAACAAGCGCCAAACGCAATCTGTGACAACGTAATCGTATCACTAGTTAGTGGTGTAGCTACAATTACAGCGAGCGATATCAACGAAGGCAGTACAGACAACTGTTCTGCTCAAGGCGACTTGATCTACTCACTTGATCGTACTTCATTCACCGCACCTGGCGACTACCCAGTAGTACTTACTGTAACGGATGAGGAAGGGAATACTTCAACTTGTAATTCTACCGTAACCGTTCTCGCGCCACTTACAGTGACTGCAGGTTCAGCTTCAGGAATCACAGGATCGACTGTTCAGCTTGGTATCAATGCAATGAACTTCGTTAATGTAAACGGACTTTCAGGAACGATCAGCCTTGCAACTTTGCCTGTAGCTGACTTTGTAAACAACATCACGTACAACCCAATCTTTGACCCAGCAGACTGGGCGGTATTGGTAAACGATGACGTTCTGACCTTCACGTACACTGGTACTAGTCAAGTAAATCTTCCAGCAACAGGTGCAAACCTCTTCATGGTTGATGTTGAGCTTGATGGAGCTATCGGCGATATGACAGATGTCATTGTTGACGGTTCTTCTACGCAGTTCACTGCAGTGCAGAATATCTCAGGAACGAACGTTGTACTGACTCCAGCAACAGGAACACCTGGTGTTATTACTGTTATCGGAAACGGAACAACAGCTACCATTAGTGGTACGCTAAGTACAGCAAACGGAACAGCAATTGCACTTGCAGATGTTGGTTACCTAGGCGCTTCAAGTGGAACAATGACCACCGGAGCAGCTGGAACGTTCAGCTACACTGTGCCACTTGGTGGAAACACAACAGTGGCTCCAACGAAGGATATCAACTACAGCAATGGAGTAGACATCATCGACTTGGCAGACCTTCGTCAGCACGTGTTGACTAACCCGGCAAAGCAGATCAACGATGCGTACAACCGTATCGCTGCAGACGTTGCACCTGATGGAAACATCAATATCCTCGACATCATTGAGGTACAGCAAACGGTACTTGATCCGATCAACTACGAGTTCACTAGCAATACCAGCTGGAGATTCGTTGCAGACGGTCAAACGCTAGCGTTCACGCCTAACTCAACTGACGTTCCTACTTACGATCAGTCTTCTACTTACACTAATATCTGGGCAAACGTTTCAGGTGTTGACTTCACAGGAGTTAAGATTGGTGACATCAATCGCACAGCAAATGCTGCTTCGATCACGAATGGTGGTGTCCTTCAAGGACGTACAAG
Source organism: Saprospiraceae bacterium (assembly GCA_045110575.1). Classification (GTDB taxonomy): domain Bacteria; phylum Bacteroidota; class Bacteroidia; order Chitinophagales; family Saprospiraceae; genus CALDTK01. Next base: position 34,127 of record JBGCGF010000086.1, on the reverse strand, counting down.
CAATACGCTTGAGTTTATCGCTCAAGACCAAGCGCTTGTAGCTGGTGAAACGTATGAAGTTGAGTTGCGTACTCGCGACTTCAACGAAGTACTTGGATACCAATTCACGATGACGCTCGACGGCGCTATCGCTGAGCTTGATGATGTTCAACCAGGTGTACTTGCGGGAATGTCTGCAAGCAACTTCAACCTTGCTTCTGCTGAGCTTCTAACACATGTTTGGGACAATGCAACAGAAGTAGACTATGTAGACGGCGAGACAGTGTTCACTCTCACAATGACAGCTACTGAAAACGGTATGCTAAGTCAAGTGCTTGCCATGAATAGTGACCTAACTCCTGCAATCGCTTACGGACAAGATCGCAGCCAATGGAATGTTGCTCTTGTCTTCGAGCAAGTAAGTAGTACTTCTTCTGTGCTAGGTGAGTCTTTCTCGCTTTCGCAAAACAGGCCAAACCCTTACAGCGGAAACACACAGATTGACTTCACTCTTCCAAGTGCTGACGATGTAACCTTCAACGTATTTGATGTCAATGGCCGAGTTGTACTCAGTCGTTCAATCAATGGAGTTACTGGTAAGCAAACCATCGAGCTTCAGGCAAGTGAATTGCCAGCAGCTGGAGTTTACCACTACCAGTTAATCACTTCTGGTGGTGCTGCAACTAAGTCAATGCTTCTAACGAAGTAATTTATGAAAGTAAAAGGTCAGGTGAGAAACGTCTCGCCTGACCTTCTACTACTTTTTCTACCCCATTTGAAACGCTTCGGGGACCCCTCCTACCCAGCAGAATTTTCCAATTCTTCCAGAATTGAAATCTCATCCTTTTGCGCTAGCAGAGGGGTGGCTGATTACACGTCTTACATAACACAGGGTTTATGCGTTTAATATTACTAGTCATGGCATTATGCCTGGCGAACTTCACTTTGCTTCGCGCACAGTCTACAGAACTAACGTATTCGTTTAGTTCGCCAGAGGCTTGCGCAGGAGTTACTGAGCTGGTCGTCGATGTTACTGTAGATGGTCTTACAGAACTCGAAGCAGGCTCTTTTACTATTGTTTGGGATCCCGCAATTATTGGCTTCGATTATACCGATGCCACAGAAGGACCAATCGATTTTAACCTCGCTAACTTATCTCGTTCTCAGTTTGGTTTCGGCCCCTCTGGAGCGTTTGTAGCTGATGGTAAAATGACCTTTGGCTGGAGTTCTGGAAATCCATCAGGAACTGGTGCCAGTGTCAGCAACGGAGATCGTATTTTTTCGATCAAGTTCGACATCGTTGCAGCAGGTATGACCAGTGCGATTACTGGAGATGCTAGCATTACTCCTATTATTACCTATTACGCGACCAACAACGGTACGATAGGAACAACAGTGATTAACGCAGGCGCAGTCAACACTTCGGACCTCACTCCTCCTACTATTACTTGTCCTGCAAACGTGTCGATGACGGCAGCAGCTGGACAAACCTCAGCAACCGTTACCGGTATAGAAGGCATGGCCACTGACGGTTGTGCACTATCAAGTCTTAGCTACCAATTGACGGGCGCTACGACTGGTGGAAGCCCACTTACAGGAATTAACGATGCTTCAAACTTAAGCTTCAACGTCGGAACCACCACGGTAACCTATACCGCTACCGATGCTGCAAATAATCCGAATACTTGTTCATTTGATGTAGAGATACTTGCGAATACAAGTGCTCAGCCAATGGTAACTTTTGATGTTCAAGATATTAACTTGTCTTGTACAGATACGAATACTGAAGTTGACGTTAACGTTGATGGATTTACCGATGTTCTAGGCTTTCAAGGAACCTTCAAATTTGATCAAACGCAGTTTGCTTACAACCCTGCTAACCCCGTATCTAATTTTAATATCGGCGTCCCTAATTTTTCTATCGCTGATTTCAACTTTAGTTCTGTAGCAACAGGGCAAATTACTTTTACATATACCAACACAACAACATTCGATCTCAATACAGGTGAGTTGCTATTTTCTGTGCCGCTAGATATTATTGGCACTCCAGCAACTGCAGTCACTATTGATGATTCAAGAACAAACCTTTTAGTCGTAACGCTCACCAACGGCGTTGCAGGATTCGCAACGATTAGTGTAGATCCAGGAGCGATTAACCTTGCGGACATGGAAGGCCCAGTTGTTAGTGGTTGCTCTAGCAATCTTACACTTTCAACGGATGCTACGACGTGTACGGCAAGTCCAACCTTTGCTGTCCCGACAGCGATTGATGTTTGTACCGGTGCTGCAACTGCAGTTCTAGAAACGACCTTAGGTGCAGGCGATGCATTTCCAGTAGGAACGACAACTGTTCGTTACCGCTTTGACGACGGCAATGGCAACAGCTCTTTCTGCGCGTTCGACGTTATCGTTTCGGATATGCAGGCTCCAACCTTTGCAAACTGTCCAGCAGCGATTTCTGCTCCTGTCGCTTCAGGCGCATGTAGCGGTCCTGCGACATGGACTGCTCCAACAGCAATGGACGCATGTGATCCAGCGGTACAACTGACCAGCAACTTTGCACCAGGAGACATCTTCCCACTTGGGCCGACAACTGTTATCTACACTGCAACCGATGCTTCAGGAAACACTGAAACGTGTGAGTTTGAAGTAACCATCACCGACAACGTTGATCCAACATTTGACCTCTGTCCTGCAGATCAACTTTTTGGTCTTAGCGCAGGAGAGTGTGGTTTTAGCGGAAGCATAATTATCCCAACGGCAAGTGATCCATGTGGTCAAGTAACCGTTGCTCCAAGCAGCCCTCTTCCGAGTCCATTCCCAGTAGGAACAACAACAGTTACTTATGTAGCGACCGACCTTTCTGGAAATACAGCGAATTGCAGTTTCGACGTTATCGTTACTGATAGCGATGCTCCAACTGTTGATTCATGCCCTGGCGATGTAACGCTTACCGCACCTGCAAATGCATGTAGCGCAGTTGCAAACTGGACGGCTCCGGCATTCAGTGATCCGTGTGGAGGAATCACTGTAACGACCAACTTCGATGTTGGAGATGCTGTACCTCTCGGAACAAACCTCGTCGTATACACGGCAACAGACGCTTCAGGTAACCCTGTTACCTGTGAGTTTACCGTAACAGTAATTGAAGTAGATGCTCCTGTACTTAGTGGTTGCCCAGCAACGATTAGCGTTTCTGCAACAAGCGGGACTTGTGGCGCTGTTGTAAACTACACCGCTCCGACAGCACTTGATGCTTGCGACGCCACTCCAACAATCGATCGTACTGCAGGACTCGCTTCAGGTGAGATCTTCCCCGTAGGAACTACAGTAGTTACCTATGTAGCTACCGATGACAGTGGTAACACATCTATGCCATGCACGTTTGAAGTCGTTGTTACCGATGACGAACTACCACTTGTAGATTGTCCAGCAGATCAAACGTTACAAGCTCAGCTTGGATCTTCAGCAGCTACTGCTCCTGGTATTTCAGTGATGACTTCTGATAACTGCGGTATCTCTGATACAACGTTTGTCATTCGAGGAGCGACAACCTTTACTGCTTCAGGAGATGCGAGCGACCTCGCGTTTAATGTTGGTGTCTCAACAGTAACGTATTCAGTTACAGACGTAAACGGAAATGTAGACAGCTGCAGCTTTACAGTAACTGTAAATAGCTCAAGCTTGCCACCAGTTATCGTTTGTCCAAACGATACTTCAGCGATTGCTATTCCTTCAACGTGTACTAACAGCTTTGCTGGATTAGAACTAGTTGTAACCTCTGATCTAGCAGACCTTTCGTCTGTGACCTACGAGTTGACAGGCGCTACACTTTTGACGAGCCCTACAACTGGTATCAACTCAGTATCAGGTGTTGACTTTGCAAACGGCCTCACAACGGTAACGTATACGGCGACCAACCTTGTTGGGCAGCAAACGATGTGTTCGTTCACAGTAGAAATTACTCCAGGAGCTGGAGAGCCTGTTCAGTGTCCAAACGACATTACGATGAACGCTGCGCTCGATAGCTGCGGGGTAAGCGTTTTCTGGACAGCACCTACACCACTGGATGCTTGCGGAAATCCACTCATGCTTACAGGAACCCATGCTTCGGGCGACTTCTTCGCACTAGGAACAACTATGGTTACCTATACTGCAACAGATGGCCAAGGTGCTCAAACTATCTGTTCGTTTGACATCACGGTTCTTGATATAGAAGCAATTGTGGTTGCTGGTTGTCCGATGGACGTGACGGTAACTGCAGACATGAACGCATGTGCGGGAATGAATGTCCAATGGGTTGAACCAACATTCACGAGTGCATGTAACACACCTACGGTTGTTTCATCGCATGTTGTAGGACAAGCCTTCCCGCTTGGATCAACAACAGTTACCTATACCGCTTCACTAGCCAACGGCCAAACTGCTGCTTGCAGCTTCATGGTTGTTGTTGAAGATCTAAGTGCACCTAACATCGATGTCTGTACCGCAGATGTGACTGTAGCTGCTCCAGCAGGTGTTTGTGAAGTTGCAGTGACTTGGACCGAGCCAGTAGCATTTGATAACTGCTCGCCAGTCACTTATTCTTACTCTGCGACTAACGGTTCAATGTTCCCGGTTGGAGACTCAACTGTAACGGCATATGCAACAGACGCTTCAGGCAATGTTGACAGCTGTAGTTTTAGCGTAAGCGTAACCGGAGGAACAACTCCAGTATTCGATTGCCCAAGTAGCGTGGTCTTCCGTGCTGACGGTCGTTTTATCTCAGATCCAGATGGATTTGTGACAAGCGCATTTAGTGCAGGATGCGATGGCATCTTCATCGACTTTGACCTTCCTACGGCAACAACACAATGTGGAACGGTAACCGTTCGCCAGATTGGCGGCGCAGTTAGCGGTTCAATTTTCCCTGTTGGATTTAGCTTCGTTTTATTTGAAGCTACTGCAGCAGACGGCTCAACTTCACAGTGTCAATTAAGTATTGGCGTGGAAGCTGTTCCAACGCTTCTTATCACTTCTCCTGATACATCTGTTTGTAACGGTTCGACGGTACTGCTCGAGCCAACAGGAATTCGTCGTGCGAACTACATGTGGAGTGGACCAAACGGTTTCGCTTCAACGGATAGCATCGTTACGTTGAGTAATATCACTGTAGCGCAGGCTGGAACGTACATCGTTCGCAGTCGCTCAGAAGGTGGATGTGTACAGGCAGATAGCATCACTGTAATTGTTGATGCTGATCCAATGCTTGAGATTTTAACTCCTGAATTCGTTTGTGGAGTTGGATCGAACGACCTCGTGTTACAAGTAGCTGATACCTCAGGATTGACACTTGTCAACTGGTTATGGACTGGGCCAAACGGTTTTGTCTCTACACTCGAGACACCGATTATCCCGAATGCGACTCCGTCAATGACAGGAATCTATACGGTTGATATTCGTACCTCAAATGGATGTACTGCGACGATTTCGAAAATGGTCAACGTTGGAACACAGCCTTCAACTCCACTCGTTGTCGTAAGTGACCTTACACCATGTGTTGATCAAGAGATCATATTCACAGGTTCTGCTTACACGGGAACATCCGTTAACTATGATTGGACCGTAAGTCCAGCAACTGGAGCGACTCTTAACCCGGTCAACTTCGTCTCTGTATTTAGAGCGACTGAAGCTGGATCATACGACGTTTGCTACACTGCAACGGTTGGCGGTTGTGCTTCACAAGTAGTATGTACTACGATCATTGTAGAAGCAGTTCCAACGTTCAATATCTCAGGCAGCGACAACATCGAGTGTACTGACGGTACCGAAGACATCCGTCTCGAAGAAATGAGCGGAACGGCTAGCACTTACGAGTGGCGTGGACCGAACGGTAGCATTTTGAGCAACAATGGGTTGCTGCTCATTGAGAATGTAACTTCAATCAATGCGGGCCTTTATAGCCTTCAGGTAAGTTCACCAAACGGTTGCTCAGCAGATACCGCGATCAACGTTCGTATCAGCGAACGACCAGATGCGCCTGTGCTTCAGTCGGACCTAGCGATGCTTTGTATCGGATCATCAGCAACACTTTCAGCAACGGACCTCGGAGCTGGAGTTAGCTACAATTGGTCGGCAAACACCTCAGATGCTCAAGCAGGAATTCCTTCTGCGAGCAACGGACCAGTACTCACCGTGACACCAACCATGGCGGGTAACTACACGTACCAACTTAATGTGGAGCGCAATGGCTGTACAAGTGAAACAGTAACGGTAGACCTAGAAGTACTAGAGATGCCGAATGCAGTTGCAGTACTCAGCGGAAGCGTTGATTGCATCCTTGACGGCGCAACCATTCAACTCATGGAGACGCTTGGAGAAGGCAACGTAACGGGTTGGACCGGTCCTCTTGGATTCACCAGCACAGAAGCAAGTCCAGTACTTAGCGACCTTAGCGATAACAACTCTGGTGTGTACACCGTGACCGTTGAAAATGCAGCCGGTTGTGTTGCTACATCATCTGTAACGGTAAGCGTAACACGCGGCCTAGAGCAGCTTGAAACGTTCTTCGACGGTGCGCTTTGCCGAGGCGAAACCGTTCAGCTTTTTGCAAGCGAAGTTCAAGGAGCAACGTACGAGTGGACAGGACCTAACGGGTATACTTCTGCCGAACAGAATCCTGTAATTCAGAGCCTCAGTCCCGGATTGAGCGGAAGCTATACGGTGACGGCTACGATGCCTAACGGTTGTTCAAGTCCGGCATCAGAGCCAATTGAGCTTACGGTACTCTCTGCACCTGAAGCAGTCGATGACTTCTTCGACTTCACGCTTGAGAGCGATGGAGGAACGATTAACATTCTTGGAAACGACATCCTTTCTGCCAACGGGACTACGGTAACGATTACCCGCGAGGCGCTTTACGGTACGGCTACCGTTAATCAAGATGGATTCATCGTGTACACCAGCAATGCCACTGCACCACGCGAAGACCGCGTAGAGTACGAGGTTTGCTATGTGGATTGCCCATCACTTTGCTCACGAGCGATCATCAATATCGAGCTTGACTATGATACCGAAACATGCATCACAACTACTGTCATCACCCCAAACGGTGACGGTCAAAATGATGAATTCTACGTCAGCTGTTTAGAGGATCCAACTCAGCTTCCGCAAAACTCCCTCACCATCTACAACGAGTATGGCGATGAAGTATACTCTGCGGCTCCTTACCTCAACAATTGGGAGGGCACCTACAACGGCAAGCGTCTTCCTGACGGCACATATTATTTCCTTTTCAGAGAATCGTCTAACGGCGCTGTGCAGCGCGGATCAATCACCATTTACCGATAACCCATGCGTACTTACACACTAACTCAACCGCAGTTCGGTTCTCTAACATCACTGCGCCTCCTTTTACTTGCTATGCTCGTTCCAACTGCAGTGATGCTGTTTGGTCAACAAGAAAGCCAGTACACATTTTTCATGCAGAATGAGATGTACTACAACCCTGCAGCCGCAGGAGCACGTGGTGTCGCATCTGTTACCGGATTGTATCGCCAACAATGGGCGGGATTTGAAGGAGCGCCTACCTCTCAGTTACTGAGCTTCAGTGCGCCAATCGTGAATGATGCTGTTGGTTTTGGCATTCAACTCAACCACGCAAACAAAGGCATCATCGACAATACGTACGCTTCGATGTCGTACAACTACAAATTGAAGCTAAGCGAAGAGCATGCGATTCGTCTTGGCTTGCAAGGCTCGATGCAACGTTGGGCTGTAGACTTTACAGATCCTTCTGTGCGTATACGTACCGAGAACGATAACAGTATCGACCTCGCCAATAACTTCTCAACTTGGGAAGGAAACGTAGGCTTTGGTGCACTTCTAGAATTGTCTGACTACTTCTCTGCAGGAGTAGGAATACCACACATCTACAGCTCTAAAATCTCGGTCGATGAGTCGAAGGGATTGAACGGAGCACGCATTACACCTCACATCTATCTTACCGCTACAGGCTTGATTCCACTTACGAGCACGCTAGACTTTAAGCCAAGTATGTTGGTTAAAGTTGTGCAAGGAGCTCCAACCGATTTCGACATCAACATGGGCGCTGTCTATGCGAAGAAGATCATGGGCGGACTTGGATATCGTACCGGAGGAGATGGTCGCGGAGAGAGTCTCGATCTTCTGCTTTTTTACCAATTGACGGATAAAATCGGTTTCGGCGGTGCGTATGACATTGGAATCAGCGAGTTGTCTCAGCAGAGCTCAGGCACATTTGAAGTAATGGGCCGATTCGACCTCGGTGCACAGCGCGATGACCTCGTTAATCCACGCTTTTTCTAAAGCGTAGCATAGGTTTCTGAAGGTTAAGTCCCGTGCGGGGGTACGAGGATTCTCGTGCGCTGCACGGGACTTTCGCTTTCAAAACCCATGGTTTTATCAACACGTAGCCGCTCATTCGTGGCATCTACTGTGATACAGCTACCTTTCGCGGTGTAGATGCCTTTGGTGGGTGGTCTGGGTTTTACCGAAAGGTGAACGATAGATCCATGATTTGGACACGTTAGCCTTGCGGCAAAACCCCTGATCCTTCTACACACGAAATTGCGCGTATGAGATTTTTGGTTCTTCTTTTCCTGAGTGTAAGCCTAAGCATTACTGCTTCTGGGCAACTTCTTTTGGAAGACGATAGGGTAGTGATAGGTAACGAGATCAATGTCAACAGTACTGATCTCGACTTCAGTCCTTCGTACTACCGAGACGGTGTGGTCTACGTGACCACCAACGTTGAAGAGCTAAAGTACCGGGTCGAAGACCAACGCACAGGGGGCAATATCATGAAGCTCTACCAGGCGACGCGAAGTTTTTCTGGGGTGCTTTCTGACCCCCAGCCGTTTTATCGTGAGTTGTCCAGTTCGCTTCACGAAGGCCCTGTAGCCTTTGATACGTCTTACACGAAGATCTACTTCACTCGAAATGACGAAGACGTAAAGAAGAAACGCAAGCGCAAACTTCTAAGGCGACTTCGGATTTATACCGCAGATTTTGAAAATGATGTTTGGGTAAATGAACGTGTTGTTGATTTCAATGCGCCTGGCTCAAATACTGCTCACCCCGCACTTTCTCCAGACGGAAGCCTACTCGTTTTTTCATCTGATCGGGATGGAGGTTATGGAGGTATGGACCTTTGGGGCGTGAAGAAGCAAGGCGGAGAGTGGGGCGAAGCCTTTAACTTGGGTAGCGCTATCAATACCGATGAAAACGACGTGTTCCCTTTCCTGCATGCAGACGGTACACTTTACTTCTCGTCTACCACAGAAGCACCCAAGGATGAAGAAGGGCATCTTGATATTTACTACTCAAGACTCAATGGTAACTCATGGGGCAAAGGCATCTCCTTAGGTCCGCCGTTCAATAGCGACGATGATGACTTTGGGTTTATCGTAGACAAAGACAACAAGAAAGGCTACTTCAGCTCAAGCCGCCCAGGTGGTCTTGGCGGCGATGACATTTACAGTTTCCAGATCTTTACCGATCGCGTTGGAGGTCCTCTCGACCTAACCGTGGTGGTGAGTGACGCACAGAGTGGCGCTTTTTTAGAAGGAGCGAAGGTTACTTACCTCAACACGGCAGATGTTTCTCTAGCACGTGCGTTAAGTGACGGTTTGATCTCTGGCAACACCGAGAATGGACTCCAGCTTACAGGAGGTCAAAGCGCAACGACAGATGGAGATGGTAGACGTGTCCTCAACGTTGGAAGTGGTGAGTACCTACTCTCTATTGAGAAAGAAGGATATGCAGCAATGCAGTTGCCGTTATCTCTCCAAAAGGGCAGTATCACTTTACCTGTAGCCTTAGATCCCGTTGCGGGGTGTGGAGGCTTGCGAATCGTCGTTTTGGACGAGAAGAGTCTGCTTCCTGTTTCTACGACTAGGATTCGTTTGGATGGCCAAACCAAAGGCCAGAACGTTGACCTAAGTACGAATGAAGAAGGCGAGGCTAACTATTGTGTCCCATGTGGCGACATCTATGGTATTACCGCAATGCTCGGCAATCAGCGTTCAAGCCCAGCTGCCTTTGACACACGAGGAGCGAACTGCCGAAGAGGTGAAGAAGCGACGCTTACACTATACCTCAAAACGCCAGGAGGAGGGAACATGCCGTCTGAAAATCCGCTCGTTGTTGGCGCCATTCTTCAGCTTCCAAGCGTGTACTACCGGCTCAATGCATATGACCTGAGTGTAGGAGCACGAAACGATCTCAATCACTTGGCTGCATTACTCGATCGCTATCCTGGGATGCGCATTGAGCTAGGCAGTCATACGGATGCACAAGGACCAGCATCGTACAATCAGCAATTGAGTCAGCGCAGGTCTTCAGAGGCCAAGCGCTACTTGGTGCAAGAGGCACAAATAGAAGCGAGTCGTATTTCTGCAATCGGCTACGGTGAGAGTCAGCTTCGCAACCGATGCGCTGATGGAGTGCCTTGTTCTTCTGCTCAACACCGCCAGAATCGCCGCACAGAGATCAAGGTGATGCACATCGATAATCCTGTAGAGATATCGGAATACTTACAGCAGAAAGCCCGTGAGGGACGCAAGGATGAGTATGTAGCGAAATCGCCGTCAAAAGCTCCAAGGCGCTCGAGGTCTGATAAGATTAGCGTTGCCGATGGTAAACGATACTGGGTTGTCGCTGGCACCTTTCGGGAAAACAGCAATGCAACGAAAAGGATCCAAGAACTTGAGTCGCTAGGCTATGTAGGCGTCTCAGTACTGAAGTTCCCCGGTGAATCTGTCCATGCCGTTGTCTGTGGCAAATTCGGCAAACTCGCCGAGGCTGCGCAGTTCTCAAGAGCGCTCAAAGAAGCGCACGAGATTGGGGCGTATGTGCGGAAGATTAAGTAGGCTTATCAACCTTGGCTGTGGTGATTGACAAAAACAAAGGGCTCTTTTACGTCTGATACACCGTTGATGAAACTGCTGTTTTTGGTGCAACGTGACATTACATCGAAGTGGCAGAAACCGATGCATAACTGGAATTGGCCTAAGCGAGTCCCGCAACGCGAGGATCCTCGCGTTGCGGGACTCGCGATCCTCTTTGAAGAACGATTGAGACTTGACCTATAAGGTGTCGATCAATTAACTTACCTACAGTGACTCTGTCGGCATAAAGCCAGTCGGTCTTGAAAAATAAAGGTAGTTTTTTGTCTCGGAAATTTGGAAAGTATCATAGCACCTTTATGAAATACTCCCCGAAGGAACTATATAGTGATACATAGTGCTATTGCAAGTGCCAAATGAAATACTAAATCATATTCATCAATAAGACTACATATCTTCTTCTTTGCAATTAAATCTGTAGAAACTTTAGCAACTAATTTTATTTTATCTATAAAAGATTCTGATATCTTTAAATTATCACTTTGTAAATTGTTTTTAGCAATTTCTAGATATACCCTTGCTACAATTATATTATTATTTGGAAAACTATTTTGATAGGAAGCTAAAAGTGTTTCAATCGCTAATTCTTCAGAATGCATGAAAATATTTGCTATTAATCTAGGTACAATTTCATGATTGTTGTCATTGAGAACTGCAATAGTATATCGATTTTTATTTATTGCAATTTGATTATCAATATTTTGATTGAGCTTAAACATTATACCTATATAGGTTCCCACAATACTTGTATCGGTATACTTTAGAAAAGTTCCAGATTTTTTTAGGCCGAAATCCATCAGCTCTAAAAATTTTTCATCTTGAAAATTCAATTCTATGTTTAGTAAATATTGAGCAAATAGATTGAAAGAATAAATATTTTGTAATTGATTAAATTGATACAATTTTTCTTTTGAAACCAATTGATATATGCTTACTCCTAAGCTCTTTGAGGCCCTTGACAATAAGTTTATTACCTCAATAAATGATCTATATTTTTGTTTTGAACTTTGGATTTTAATTAAAATATATTCCTTAGAATTTTCGCATATTTTTATGGTTTTCTCTGGGTCTATTTTTTTTAATCGAATTAAAGCGCTTCCGACTTCATTAATTCTTGCATTTGCAATCATTCTTTTAATATGATTTTCTTCTATTGCCTCAAATATTTTTTTGGTTTTCGCTGGGTCAATATTTTTTAGTTCATTTAAAGCGCTTCCGACTTCACTAATTCTTGCATTTGCAATCATTTTTTTAAAATGATCTTCTTCTATCGCTTCAAATATTTTTTTGGTTTTCGCTGGGTCAATATTTTTTAGTTCATTTAAAGCGCTTCCGACTTCATTAATTCTTGCATTTGCAATCATTCTTTTAAAATGATCTTCTTCTATCGCCTCAAATATTTTTTTGGTTTTCGCTGGGTCAATATTTTTTAGTTCATTTAATGCATTTCCGATTTCATGAATTCTTGCATTTGCAATCATTTTTTTAAAATGATCTTCTTCTATCACCTCAAATATTTTTTTGGTTTTCACTCGATCAATATTTTTTAGTTCGTTTAATGCTCTTCCGACTTCACTAATTCTTGATATTTTTGCCTTCGAAATAATGAGTGCACTATTAGCAATTGAATATAAAGATTTTGCTTTTTTAGGATGGAATTTAGATAAAGTACTTAGTGAATGCCCAAAAGATGTGATGCTACTATTTTGCAGCATTTCTTGTAAATGGGAGCTACAGTAAATTTCAAACCAACTCAGCTCATTTTGGTTAAAAAATGTTTTATAAGCAGCACAATATATACCTAAAATTTTCTTCTCTTTAAAAATATCTTCACCAAATCCCTTGAAAAAGAACTCAAATTGTCTTGGAGAATATTTCAAAATAGAAATCAAGAACAAATAAATATTTTTGAATTCTTCTTCTTCGTTACAACACTGTAGTATTAATGATTGTAATTCAGGCTCTTCTACTATTCGCTTGAATACTATATTAGTGTTTTTCATGCCACCATGTACTTCTTTTGTAAATCTAGGAATCAAGGTTAAGATGTCTAAAAGATTATCTGGATAGAAATAATTTGAGGCTTCTTTAAAACCTAAAAGGTATATTTTGATAAGGTTAATAAAGAACTCGATCCAACTTCCACCAAGTCGTTTAAACTGTTTTTTTTCAGAGAACCGAAAAGCTTTCAATAGCAAGAAAGCATACTCTCCATGATAGATTGAATATAAATCACCTCTATTTTTATTTATTGCTGCCCTTTCCAATAGATATCTAGTTGAATTTTTTTCTTTCGGATTTTGATAAAATTCAATCTCAAAATAATAGATACAAAGATATTGCAAAAGTGTCAATCTAGTATCTTCATCTATTGTTGAGTCTATGAAATATTCTACATAGATGTCTTTATACAATTCTGATTCTTGTAACTCACTTAATTTTGATTCAGGATATTTTAGCCACAGTCTCAAATATGCGCTTAGAACGATTAAATTTTTATGAACATTTTTATTAATTTGAAAAAAACTACCGATCAGAAAACTTCCTTGAATAGTCTTTTTGTAGAATGATTGATAAAGACCCACTATTCCTTTAACTTTTTCATCAATGTTGGGTTTATCAGTTCTGACGGTAGTTGAGCTTAACTCTTTATAGATGTTGAGGGTACCCGCATAATTTCTGTTTTTGTATATCTCCCTTGAAATGAATAGAATATTTAAATCATCGTTGTGTATTAACCTATTTAATGTAGTACCTGCTATTTCTGGATGTAGGTGTATGTCGTCTAATACAAAAACTGTTTTTGTGTCTGCATGATTTTTTATTTCACTCCATATATCGGGCCAATGGTGTATTTTTTTAAATGAATAATAGTAAGTTTTAAATCCTGAAATAGCTAATTTATCAGCAATATCAATTACTGCAATACTTTTTCCTGTAGCGGGAAGTCCTATGAGTAAGGCCGTTCGGAATTCTTGAATGTTACACACTATTTCAAAATGAGCATCAATTTCTTCTCGAGTAAAAAATGCTAAATTATTCTTAAAAAGAAATTGATGATTTTTAGTAGAAGTTTTCAACTCTGGAATACTGGAAAAGTGTTTAATTTTGACAGTAAATGAAGCGACAATTTCATGAACCAAATTGTCAAATATGTTCAGTTGATCTTTATGTATATCATTCCTCAGTTGCTCCAAGTCATCCTTATCAAAAGGATATATAAAAATTGAAGAGTTATTGATGTTTTTTACAATTATGGTGTTTTTTACTTTATCAACATCTATAGTTTTATTTGGAAGTAGTTTTTGGAGCCTGGAAATAAAGTTCATTTCGAATTAGATTAATTGTTTTGGTCCGAATTTCCTTTTAAGGATTTTCTACCTTTTCCAATAAAAACCCGAGATCCTTTTTTTGTATTAACAACATTGTAATTAGTATTGTCTTTAGGGTCAATATCAACAATAGATTTACCTTTTGTTTTTTCTACTTTAACATTATTAGTACTAGATTTTTGATCGATTTTCCATCCAATTATTAATGTGATTAAAGAACTTAGGAATGAAAATAAAGCAGGTAAAGGTTCTTTATTATTTGGTTCAGAGATATACCAATAAAAGCCGAAATAGCAGGACATCATTAATAAAACAACAGCAATAAAGTATAGAACGGTTTTAAGCATGTCGGTATTAAATTTTAGATGAAAAAGAATGTTTTAGGTTTTTATTGCTTTTAAGTTTCTTTAGCGCCCACCTTTCCTTTGGACGAGTTCCTGATTTTGCCATTTAAAGATAGTAAATCCAGCGGACTAGTGATGTTTTCCATGCTTGTATTAGTGACATGCGTGTAAATCCGGGTAGTGTTGATGTTTTCGTGGCTCAACAGCTCTTGTATATATCGGGCTTTGATGCTAGCTTCCATGAAATGCATAGCAATACAGTGTCATAGCACCTGCGGAGTTCCTTTCCGCTGAATACCAGTAGCTTGCGCTGCAAGCTTCACAATCCTTCGTACACTGCTCGAACAGTACACCGATTCTCCATCCTGTCCACCAAAAAAGCAAACTGAAGGTTGAAACGCATCAACCTTACGAGTTTATAACAATCAACTGTTCATGTGCGATCTCAACGGTGTCTACGGCAACTTCATTGCCATCGGATTTAAGGTCTGTACTTGAGATTTTAGTTGGCCAAGCATTGTTAAGTTGCCACTGTATGGTTACGTTGCCATTCTCATCGAGTAATTTTATGAGGACTGTTCGCCGCGTAACTACATTCATCGAAATTTCCTGGTGCCAATTCCAAAACGCAGCATCGTTAAGGAATACACCTCTTTTCATAGTGATGTTGCCATACTTCGCTATTCCAGGCATTTTTTCAGTGGAGAATTGTTTGCTGTCACCATGGCGATATTCAATCACTTGATTTTCTACATCCATTCCAGAAACTTCTTGAAAAGCCACACCTTTTAGTTCTGTCCCAAAATCTACTTCGAACCTAAACTTTGGCATTGGCCAAGTTGCTCCATTTGTACTTCCATCGTCTGCCATGCTGTTTCTTACTTTTTAGTGGTTAGTTGAATTGGTGCTAACTCTTTCATACATCCGCCCGTCCTGTGGATGGGGTCCTGTTTTTGTCCTTTAAATATAATGACACCCGGGGAATTGTACCCTGTTGCATGCTTTTATGGGTGGACCTGCATGAAAATCAGGGTAGCGTTGATGTCCTTGTGGCCCAACAGCTCTTGTATGTATCGGGCATCGGTGCGGGCCGCCATCACGTGGGTAACAAAAAGAGTGTCGGAGTACATTGGGTGTTTCTGCCGACCACAAGCACGTCCCAACCGAATTGACAATTATCAACTATCAAGTGACAATTATTCTCGCACAAAAAAAGGGCTCCGTCGCAAGACGGAGCCCTTTTCATGGAGGAGTAATGTTCTCTATACCAGTCCTTGTAGCACTGCAAACTTCACCAACTCGGTAGAGGTATTGAAGTTGAGTTTGCGAAGGATATTCTTTCGGTGTGTCTCCACGGTGTAACGGCTAATGAACAGTTCATCAGCAATGTGCTGAGACGTATAGCCTTTCGAAATGAGGTTGAGGATTTCCTTTTCGCGCTTCGAGAGAAGCAAACGCTTTTGGAAATCATCCTTCAATTCTGAAGAATCTGGTTTGCGACGCGCGCGATCGCTACGCGCCATCGTGATCTCTGTACCTACGTAGCGCTCTCCAGCAACAACAGCCTTGACTGCTTTGATGATCTCCTCGCGAGAGATCTGCTTTAGCAGGTAGCCACTACAACCCAACTTGAGCGTCTCGCGAACGAGATCTGGGTAGTTGTAAGAGGTATAAGCGACGATGTGAGTGTTTGGACTCTTCGCCTTTAGAGATAGAATGCTGTCTTTATAGCTTTCACCAGGAATGTTGAGATCGAGGAAAACAACGTCGTACTGCGCTGGCCAGGATTCTTGTAATTCTTGGAGACTTGCCGCCGTAGAGGCAAGTGTTATGTCTTCTTGAGTAGCAAGTAGAGCTTGCAAGCCGGCGACTACAATTGGATGGTCGTCGACCACCGCAAGTCGTATAGCTGAGGTGCCGTTCATGTGTATGGGATTTGGCAAAAAATGGTGTAGGTGTTTCAAATGGTCACTACACAGAACTAATACGAAGAAACGAAATCAAAGTTGGAGTACACGAAATGTACGGTTACCTGACTTCTGGTATGAGTATTCTGTGAAAAGTGATCCTGACTAGGCTACTACCAATGCCAGCATACGGGAACAGGAAGATGGGCGCTTTTCAGCGCAGGTGTAAAATGTGTCATGGGTAAGTTTGGTGTGTAAAAACATACAGGGGGGATTAATCCCTATAATCAGCTACCAAATGTAGTCTACCCTGACCGAGAAGTCAAATATCTACTCATTTCTACCAAAAACAGATCAGTTACGCTGTTGCTTGCGCCGTATTCTTCAGCGTTGAGACAAGCTCTTTGCATTGTCGAATGTCTAATACATCCTGCAACGCCTCCATCAATTTGACGTGGCCATCCTCGTCAATATCAGTACTTCCGTCAGACATAACGATAGGCTGTAGCCCTAGGCTCATGGCGTCATACGCCGTAGCAACAACCGAACGGGTACCGTTCAAGCCTGCAATAACAACTGTAGAGATGTCATGGTGACGGAGGATGAGATCTAACTCCGTGCGGAAGAAAGCAGATGGACCTGTTTTCTCCATGACGTAATTGACAGGCTGTACCTCTTCAATCACTTGATGTCCCCATTTGGAGACTTGAAAATCACCGCGAACGAGCTTAACGCCCAAATCCTTAAGGAATAAAGGGACGAGAGCCGCATTCTTAGTGTCTGCAATCAACGTAAAGCTGCTCGCAACCATCAACATGCCCGAATCGCGACAAGCATCACAGAGCTTGATCAGCGACTCAATGAACGAACGCCTGCGCGTCAGGTCAAACCCACTTCGAACTAGGGCCCCTTCTGGGTGGAAAAAGTCATTCTGCACATCCACAAGGATTAGCGCAGTTTTGGTCGGGTTAAGGGCGGGTTTCATCGGTGCGAAATAACGCAGATTCCCACTGCTTTGCTGGCATTCTTGCCAATTGAATTGTGAACGAATACAAAATGATCATTTTTCATTCGTAAACGCCTCAGAAGCAGCACGTACGCTTCCATGATTTTCTAATAGCTGACGTGCGCGATCGTCGGAAATACCGTGTTTTTCCTGCAACATCTGGCTTCCTCGGGCCCAAAGTTTGACGTTGGAGAGGGCCATGTCGACCATTCGGTTGTCGACCACACGCCCAAGCTTAATCATTACACTGGTCGTCAACATATTGAGTACAAGCTTCTGAGCGGTGCCTGATTTCATGCGGGTTGATCCCGTCACGAACTCTGGGCCGACAACAACTTCAACAGGGAAGTCTGAGTGCTCAGCGACCGGACTCCCGGGATTACAAACGATGCATCCCGTCGCTAATCCGTTTTTACGCGCTTCAACTAGACCTCCAATCACATAGGGCGTTGTTCCAGAAGCGGCAAGTCCAACCACAATGTCTCCAGCTTTCGCTCCGTGCGCCGTCAAGTCTTTCCAGCTCAAACCGGCGCTATCCTCTGCAAACTCTACTGCTTTGCGAATCGCCGAATCACCACCCGCGATAATTCCAACCACGAGTTCGTGCGGGACACCAAACGTTGGAGGGCATTCAGAGGCGTCGACAACGCCAAGCCTTCCCGAGGTGCCAGCGCCAATGTAAAACAGTCGTCCTCCTGCGTCCAACGCCTTTTGCGTCGCATCTACCAAGGCCTCGATTTGATCCATAGCAGCTGCAACAGATTCTGCGACGGTGCGGTCTTCAGCGTTGATGCCTTCTATGAGCTGACGTGTCGTCATCTTGTCAAGGTGGCGGTGCTTAGATGGCTGTTCGGTAATGCGTTCCATAGTGATCGGGTTGGTTGCAAAGATTGTCGACTCAGTGAATTTTCAATACGCGTACTTTTGAGTCATGCATCAAACCGCTATTGATTCTCAGTTCGCGTTCTCCAAACCTGAAGTCGTCATTGGCCTCATGTCAGGAACAAGCATGGATGGACTCGATATCTGTGCGGTTGAGCTTTCTGTTTTGCCGAAAGGCGAATGGTCCTTCAATATCCTCGCAAGTCAGAGTCTCTCGTATTCATCGTATTGGTTTGATAAGCTCCATTCAGCTTTCGCCAAAACCCGCCCTGAACTAGAGCAACTCCACCTTGAATACGGAACCTTTCTGGGCGAGGAAGTCAAGCGGTTTTGCACGGAAAATCCAGAAGTACGACCAACGCTAATCGCAAGTCACGGTCACACGATCCACCATCGGCCGGACGAAGGCTACACCTTTCAGATGGGCGATGGCAATGCGCTGAGTAAGGCTTCGGGATATCCTGTAATGTGTGATTTTCGAACGCTCGATGTTGAACTTGGCGGCCAAGGGGCCCCTCTAGTGCCGATTGTCGACCGCTTGCTCTTTCGGTCGTACAGCCAATGCCTCAACTTAGGTGGCTTTGCCAATGTGAGTTTTGAGCACGCGTCCGGTCGGCTAGCCTATGACATTACACTCGTCAACGTCTTGCTCAATAGACTCGCGAATCAACTCGGTAAGGAGTACGATCCCGAAGGTTCGATTGCCAAGGGTGGGGTAGTGCAGCCCACGTTACTCGCTCCGTTGGAGGCATTGTCGTACTACGATCAGGCACCTCCTAAATCGCTAGGAAGAGAATGGTTGGAGCAAACGGTTTGGCCGCTTTTTGAAGGCACCACCTTCTCCTCAGAAGACTTATTGGCTACTGGGACAGCGCACATTGCAAATGCCTTGGCACGTGATCTCTCTCGAGGTCCGGAAGGTGAAATCCTCGTTACCGGAGGAGGCGGACTAAATGCATTCCTCATTGACAGCTTACGCCAAAACCTGCCGCCGACCCATACATTGGTTTTGCCGAAAGGTGAATTGATAGACCAGAAAGAGGCGATAGCCTTCGCACTACTCGGCGCTTTACGCATGCGCGGAGAGGTAAATACCCTAGCTAGTGTAACTGGAGCAAGGCATGACAGCTGTGGAGGTCGACTTTTTGACGTTCGGTAGATAACATTCGTCTATCGTTCGGAAAACCTCTCGTACAATTGAGCTATGGAAGAGCTGAAAGGTTTGAGTGCACTCATCACAGGCGGAAGCAAGGGTATCGGTTTCGGTGTCGCTGAGGCGATGGTGAAGCGAGGAATGAACGTTGCCATCACTTCGCGCTCTAAAGACGAAGTCACTTCTGCAGCCGAAGCACTCAACAAGCTTGGACCAGGTCGAGCTCTCGGACTCAAATGCGACGTGCGCGATTACTCTGCACAGCGCAACGTAGTCGATCAAGCGGTCCATGAATTTGGCAAGCTCGATGCAGTTGTTGCGAATGCCGGTATCGGTCACTTTGCATCGATTGAAGAGATGTCCGTTGACGCATGGAACGATACCATTGACATCAACCTGACCGGTGTGTTCTACACGGTAAAAGCAAGTCTAGAAGCGCTGAAAGAGAGCCAAGGCTTTTTGGTAACGATCGCTTCTTTGGCAGGAACTAACTTCTTTGCTCGAGGAGCCGCTTACAATGCCTCTAAGTTTGGTCTTGTAGGCTTTACGCAGGCTGTCATGCTCGATGTCCGTGAGGCTGGTGTACGCGTCTCTACGATTATGCCTGGCTCTGTGGCTACTCATTTTGCTGGGCATACGCCTAGCGAAGCGGATAACTGGAAAATTCAACCAGAAGATGTTGGTCAACTCGTCGTTGACCTCATCCGAATGCCTGCTCGTACCTTACCTTCGAAAGTGGAAGTGCGTCCAGCGCGTCCAAGCCAAAAATCTAAGTAATGACTTTACGTTCTGTTTTCGTTCAATCGGCCTTCGTAGCACTTTCATTTGCGACTGTTGCTTGCGGTAACGACGCTGCTGTCTCTGATGATGTTGCAGAAACAACTGTCGTTGCAACTCCAAAAGTTGATGCTGTGACGGGTTTTATCGATCCTGCATGTCAGATGACTATTAAGGAGGATGCTTCGATCACACATACGCACGAAGGTGTGACGTATGGCTTTTGCGGCGAAGGATGCAAGGCCGCTTTTGTTGCTGAACCAGCGACGTTTCTTGCAGCGCTAGAAGAGTAATCTTTTGTCAGCGACCGAGCCTACACCATTGCGTTTTTACGTGTTCTACCTTCAAAATCAAATTGAGGGAGATCATGTCTATGGCATTGTGCTAGCCAACGATGTTCCGCACCGTTTGCAGAAGTTTCAAGAGAGCGCCTATGCGGGCGCCATGAGTATGAACCGTGATTGGGGCAAGCTCTATATCCCTGAAGGCGAACTCGATAGGTTTATGGAGTTGACGGGCAATACGCTCGCCCCTGAAGTTGAAATGCACATTGACAATGCAGGTGCAGGAAACAAAGGCTGTCTTGGTTTTTTGATGGGGAAATAAAAAAGGTCGTACTGCTTGAAAAGCAGTACGACCTTTTTTATTTGTCCTGTAGATCTCCCGATCTGCAAGGTAGAGTAGCACCTGTAGATCGGGAGATCTACAGGACACTATGCCCTGCGGCTATCTACAAGTTCCCGTACACCTTCGCGTACTCCAAGTGCTGCTCAACGAAGTCGTCTGGATACTCAACCTTCACGTCGGTAACGTTTCCGTCAGCATCCTTTACCGCAACCAAACGAGGATTGATAAAGCCACCGTATGGAGCGCTAGACAATGCTGCTGAACGCTCTAGCACCTCAGCATGAAGTACTTGGTCAACTTGCACACCAAAGTCCTCAACGAGGTCCTTACCTGCTTCGTAATCACCTTCTGACTTGATGCGCTGAATCTCGCGAAGTAGCTCACCGAAGTAGCCGCGAACTGCTGCGTAATCGTGAATTTCGAAGTACGTCTTCTCGTCACGAATAAGCTGCTGAATTACAGCTGGCTCACCTTCTTTCGCATCTTCGTTTGCACGCATGAATGCATAAGCAGCGTTAAGCTGGCGGTTACGCATGTGGCTCTCCTCAATCACGTTGCCTGGCTCAATGCGGCGAAGCTGCGTCATGAGTCCGTTACGGATGTAGCTGTCGTAATCTGCTTTTCCAGCTTCAATGCTTTCAAGCAAACCGAGCTCAACCAACTTTGGATCCATGATGAAGTACAGGCCAACGAGGTCTGCACGTGCTTCCTCAAGGGTACTTGCATAGCTCTTCAGCGTCTCTTTAGGAGTGCCGATGCCTGGGTTCAGTTGACCACTCGCGTGACCGATAACCTCGTGCAATGCAGTACCCATCTTGTCTGCAACCTTGCCGTGCTTCTTGACGCGAGCAACTTCTTCCTCGTCATGTGCGAACTCTTGCAAGAATCCAGATCCACCTGCGTTGTCGTACGCTTCGATGATGTTGCCTAGACTCACTGACTTAGAACCGTATTCTTTACGAATCCAGTCTGCGTTTGGAAGGTTGACACCAATCGGAGTAGAAGGACTTGCATCGCCAGCCTCACCAGCAACGGCAACTACTTTGTAGCTGACACCGGTAACGTTCTTCTTTTTGTGCTCGTCCATGATGGTCGAGTTGTCTTCGAAGTACTGTGCATTGTCTGCGATTACAGCCATGCGCTCTGAAGCGTCGAAGTCTTTGATCTGAACGATGTTCTCGTAAGAACCGGTGTAGCCGAGTGGGTCATTGTATACCTCAACGAAACCGTTGATGTAGTCGATGTCTCCTTCTGTTGCTTGACTCCAGGCGATGTTGTAATCGTCCCAGGTTTTGAGGCTACCGGTGGTGTAGTAGTCCGCCAAAAGGCCGATTGCATCTCCTTGGGCTTTGTTCTCTGCAAACGTCTGCGCCATTTTGAGGTGCTTCACAACGTTTTCTAGTGCTGGACCGTAAAGTCCGCCGACCTTGTAGGTTTCTTCGACGATTTTGCCGTCTACTTTCACGAGGCGACTGTTAAGGCCGTGGCTCAATGGGCGCTTTGGATCAGGGCTTATTTGTGCCTTGAAGAACGCCTCTGCTTCTGCTTGGGTCACGTTAGGACCGTAGAAGTTGATTGCGCTTCCTGTGACGATATCCTTGTCGGTATCGAGGCTCACCTTCTTAGCATCAAAGGTTGGATCAAAGATCGCCTTCATGGCTTCAGCACTTAATTTGGTGCTTGTCTTGGCCATTACACCTTCCAAGTAAGCTTGGTCGAAACCTGGCTTGAACTTGTCGTTTGAATAGTGGTGGTGGATTCCGCTAGAGAAGTAGACATTTTTGGCGTAGACCATCAATGCTTTTCCGTCGTCTCCTGCTGTATCAACGGCATCGCTCGCGAGGATTACATCTAGCACCTTACGGATCTCGAGGTTGTGGCGGTAGTTCTGTTCGAACATGATGTCACGCCCCTCAAGACCGGCTTCGGTCAAGTGATAGACCAGTTGTTTTTGCGAAAGCGAAAGACGCTCCCAGCCTGGAATTTGGTAACGAACGATCTTCTTGTCGGCAAAGGTCTCGGTTTGCCACGCGAAGTCGTCTGAGACAGCTTCTGTAACGGTTTCTACTGCTTCGGTTGCGGTATCGCAGGCAGTAGTGAAGAGTAGGCTTGCGCCAAAACAAAGGGCAAAAGTTAGTGGCTTCAAGGGGTTGGAGCTTTAGTTGGATAGGAAGATACAAAAGCGCTCGGAACTCCTGTGGATCAAAGAATAAGTAGGGTAGGAAGGTGGAAAAGTAGGGTGGTGGGTGTCGCGGTTCCCTGAATGGAGCTTGCGAAATTGAAGGTGCGCGGCCTTTACGGCGAACCGTCAGATCTACCGGGATACTAAAATTGGATGTAGGGATTGAAGTTCACTGTCCAATTGAGGTTTTTGACTCGATCTGATGGTTCTGGGTGCATGTGAAGCGGTTCCCTGATCCTTCGACAAGCTCAGGATGTTGAGGCTTGCGTAGTTGAAGCGGTTCCCTGAATGGAGCTTGCGAAATTGAAGGGCCGCGGTCTTTCCTTTACGGCGAACCGTCAGATCTACCGGGATACTAGAATTGGATGTAGGGATTGAAGTTTACTGTCCAGTTGAGGTTTTTGACTCGATCTGACGGTTCTGGGGTGCATATGACGGGTGGAACGTAGCAATCCATCCAGCGTTGCGTTCCTCGCCCATCGCGCAATCAGCGGAGCTGATTACCTAGCGCTATAAAAGCATCCTGCCTACCCAGCTATAAAGGCCTCCGAGCAACACAGGAGCGTCTAGCCTCTGCGGACTTTGCTCCTCTGCGAGGCCGCAGGCCGTCTCTGCGAGAACCAAAAAAGAGATCGCGGCTCTAAAAGGAGTGTAGCGATCCATCCAGCTTTGCGTTCTTTGCTCCCTTGCGCAGTCTGCGGAGCAGGCTTCCTTGCGATTCAAAAGGAGCGTAGCGATCCATCTAGCTTTATTTCTTCCCCCCGCGCAGCACACGGAAGCCGTCGAAGAAATAACCTCTTAACGACCTGAGCAGAGCTCAGAAGCCGTCGTTGAATCTAATGCGGCAACTTGTCCCGCAACAACCCATACACAAACGTTCCCAGCATTGCACTCGCAAAGACCAAAAGAACAGGCCAGTAACCCGCACCGATCAAGGCGAACATCGGACCTGGACATGCACCAGCAATTGCCCAACCGATTCCGAAAATGGTTCCGCCAACGAGGTAACGAGTGACGCCCGGATCCTTGTCCGCTTGGTGAATGAGATCACCATCCAAATCCTTCACCTTGAAGCGCTTGATAACTTGATTAAAGATCAGTCCGCAAACAAGTGCAGAGCCGATGATTCCATACATGTGGAAGGACGCAAAGTGGAACATCTCATAGATGCGGAACCAAGAAGCCGCGCCAGATTTCAACAGCGTAATGCCGAAGAAAATGCCGACGATCAGGAAGTAAAGTGGTCGTGATACTGGCATACCTAGGAGATGAAGTAAGAGAGTAGAGTAGGGAGAATGAAGTAGGTCGCAGTAAGTCCGCCAACGAAAAAGCCTATAACAGCAATCAAGCTTGGAAGCTGCAAATTGGCGAGCCCGGAGATTGCATGACCAGAGGTACATCCACCCGCATAGCGCGTTCCGAAACCAACCAGAAATCCACCAACAATAAGAAGTAGAATCACATACGGATCCTCCATCGAGACACTCGCAAAGAGCTCGGTGGGCATGTAATGCGTGGTAACACTTGCAATCCCCGTCTCTTGGAGTTGACTAACGATCGCTGGATTGAGCGGAATCGCTTCACCTCCGTTCATGAAGTTCTGAGCAATCAAGCCGCCGAGTAAAGCACCGCCGATCACGAGTAGGTTCCAGATCTGCGTGCGCCACTCAAAGTCGAAAAATTTAGCGCTGTTTCCCGCTCCGCATATTGCACACAGCGTGCGCATATTGCTGGACATACCGAAGGTTTTGCCTCCGAGCAAAAGGGCCAGAAGCACAAGGGCAATCGCGGGTCCCGCGATGTACCAAGGCCAAGGGTCGGTGAATAGGTTCATAGTATTCTGTGATTTCATACTACGCAAATTGAAGTATGCGCCTCAATAGCGCGTTCACCCTAAAATAGTTGTAATCAACCGCGTTTAGGTAAGAATTCAATCCACGACCGCGTCTGATTACCAATCATTTGTACATGTCGGATTCCTGGCATACTATGGCTAACCCCAAACTCTTTCAGGTTAGGGTCGAGCTGGAAATAGGTGCTCGGGCACAAATGCACACTGTGGATTCCTACTTGTGTGCTCCTTGCAGTATGGTAGTGTCCGCTATACACATGGACAGGGCGATTTCCGCTAAAAAGGATTTCGAAAAGTTCGCCTCCCTCATCGGATATTGCATGGTTGTCATCCATGAAAGGCACGCCCATGTGAATGGGAGGATGATGCATGAAGACGTGAGTAGTACGCTGTTCGTCACTCAATTCGTTTGCTAGCCAAGTTTTTTGGGTTTCAGAGATGTGTCCCTTTGCCGTATCAAGAAACAAGCAAGATGAGCCATTCAGGTCCTTTCGGTAGTAGAGTTCACCGTCAACGGGTGGTGTGTTTTCACAGCAAACCCCTGCGACATCTATGGAGTTATCGTGATTGCCAGAGATGAATGAAAACGGAACGCCAACTTCAGTCAATCGCGCGTGCACCCGTTCTACGTCTTGTCGCATCGGCGCCTTGAGCGAGTAGTCGCCCATCATAACAATGTGGTCGGGTTGATGCGCTATGATGCGCGAAATGACCCGCTCAAAATTGGCCACCGTATCAATTCCAAAACTGTCAGCTGGTGAAGACGACAAGTGAAGGTCCGCAACTAGAATAATATGCATCCACACAATGTAGGGAACGGGATTTCTTAGAAGTCCTCTACGGCCTACATTCGCAGCAAATCTGCTCCAACTATGCGTCAACGTGTTATCATCAACTCAGTTACTCCTGAAATTGAAGGCGGTCGTTACTACATCAAGCGTGTACCGGGCGAGTGGATTCACGTAAAGTGCTGTGCATTTGGAGATGGCCACGACTACATCCGTCTCGCCTTGAGGTACAAGCATTTCGATGACAAAGATTGGGCGACCGTCAACATGACAGAAGGCGACCCAGATCGTTGGGCTGCTAGTTTCCAGGTTGAGAAAGAAGGCTTTTACAAGTATGAGATCGAAGGTTGGGTAGACCAGCTCCTGCACTGGCGCGAAGGCTTCAAAAAGAAAGCTTCTGATGGCCAGCACATGGCTGTTGAACTCGAAATAGGAGCAGCTTTGCTCGAACAGACTGCAGCAGGTTACCCTAAGAAAGTAGCTACGCAGCTCAAGAAAGTAGCAAAGGGCCTAGTTGATGCAAAGCGCTATCCTGATGCGGTTCGTGAAGTGCTTTCTGAAGCTTTCGCCAAAACCGTTCACGATCACCCGCTGCTACAGTTCGTCACGACATACGACGAAAACCTTCGCGTACGAGTAGGGCGAAACAAAGAACTCTTTTCAGCCTGGTACGAGTTGTTCCCTCGGGCCGCAAGTCCTGACCCGACGCGTTCAGGTACCTTTAAGGACGTCGAAAAACTCTTGCCACGCGTTGCCGAGATGGGATTTGATGTGCTTTACATGCCACCTGTACATCCTGTTGGTGAACTCAACCGAAAAGGGAAAAACAACAATACCGTCGCCGAAGAAGGTGAGCCAGGCAGCCCTTGGGCAATTGGAAGTAAGCACGGTGGTCACAAAGCAATTGCTCCTGAACTAGGAACACTTGCAGACTACAAGCGCCTCATCAAAAAGGCGAAGAAGGATCACGACATCGAAATTGCACTCGATCTCGCGTTTCAATGTGCTCCCGATCACCCGTGGATCAAAGAACATCCAGCTTGGTTCGTTTGGCGTCCAGACGGGACAATCGCTTACGCTGAGAATCCACCCAAGAAGTACCAAGATATCGTCCCGATTAATTTCGAATCTGACGATTGGGAAAACCTATGGGACGCACTACTTGACGTTGTTCTTTTTTGGAACAAGCAAGGAATCAAGATCTTCCGCGTTGACAATCCGCATACCAAAGCGTTCCGTTTTTGGGAGTGGCTTATCGCAAAAGCACACGAGCAAGATCCAGACATCATGTTTCTCGCCGAGGCCTTCACGCGTCCGGCAGTTATGCTCGAACTTGCAAAGCTTGGCTACACGCAGAGCTATAGCTACTTCGTGTGGCGTAAAGAACCTGCAGCATTACGCGAGTACATGGAAGAACTGTGCAGCAGTCCGCTACGGGATGTAATGCGCCCGAACTTCTGGCCTAATACACCAGACATTCTGCCACACGAATTGATGGGGCAGGAGTACGGGCCGTTCATGCTACGGCTTGCGCTTGCGGCTACGATGAGCAGTAATTACGGGCTTTACGGTCCGTCGTATGAGTTCATGGAAAACGAAGGTGCCGACACCGGTAAGGACGAGTACCATAACTCTGAAAAGTACGAGGTTCGCCATTATGACTGGGAACGCCGCAACCGTCTCACGGACTTTATGACGCGCCTCAACAAGGCACGTAAGGAGCATAAAGCATTGCAAACCACTTACAACATCACCTTCACCGAAACGGACAATCCTGCCTTGCAGAGCTACATAAAGGTGAGCGGCGACAGCATCATTTGGTGTGTTGTCAACTGGGATGGGAATAGAGGTCAATCTGGGCATGTTCAAACGCCGTGGCATGCATTGGGCCTTAAGAGTTCTACCACGCTTCGGTGTAAAGACCTTCTAACAGGAGAGACTTATTACTGGAAGGGCGACTGGAACTTCGTCGCACTTGATCCTCAACGTTGGCCAATGCACTTGATGGAAGTTACCATCGCCTAGGCGCCGCGCCTAATTGCTGCTAGTTGAACCTTGAACCACCAAATGCAAGCCCCGCGAGCATTTGGTACCGAACCAATCCCGCATTACGTGCGCAGCACGAGTGCGGGATTGCTGAATCCTAGACCCAACGATGAACGCCGTGCGCAGTACATGTTCATTGTTGTGTAAGTTGGCCGTCGATGCAAAATCTGCTTGGACAAAGAACCGCTAGTTGGTTCCTGTTTTTTCTTTTATCGGGATGGTGGTGTCACTACTTGGTTCAACATCCTGGGTTAAACTGGGATGTGATTGCTTATATGGGTGCTGCACTCGAGCGTTCCGTTGATGATCCAGAAGAGGTGCATCGACTTACATATGAAGCGCTTAAGCAAGATTCTCCAGCAGGTCGATACAAGGTGCTAACGCAAGGGCAGTATCGTAAGCGAGCTGCTACCGACGCTACCTTTTTTGTTGGTGAATTAGGGAAGTATCGCATCAAACCACTTTATGTGAGAACCGTTGCCTGGCTGCATGGCAGGGGCGTTCCGCTGGTCTCAGCAACCGTCTTGCCTTCGGCCTTGGGCGTTGTTTTGCTTTCCGGAATCTTCTTCGCGTGGGTTTCACGGTTTCGAGGTGTTTGGATAGCACTGGCGGTAACTATGCTCTTAATGGTTAGCAATCCCATGTGGACCTATGGTCGATTTTCGACCCCTGATCTGATGTCAGCCCCGTGGATTATGCTCGCGTTCTGTCTGCTCTACTTCCGTAAAAACGGATGGTGGGTACTTTGTTCAGCCCTTGTGGCTACAGCAATCCGAACGGACAACGGACTACTGTTGGGCCTATTGATACTTTACTACGTCTGGTCGTACGCACAGCAAAAGGATTTTGGGACGGCCAAAACGTGGGCGTCTGTCGGTGGCGCGGCAATTCTCGGCCTTCTTTTTACAGCGGGTTTGGCAACGATCTTCATGGGCGATCCCATCGGGCTCATTAAGCAGTACAGTCATGTGTACAGCTCCACTGGATACCCATACCACCTCAGTTACAGCTACACGCAGTTTGCGCACAGAAGCTCAGGGACACTCATTACCGCTGTTGCGCTGATGAGCTACATGTTTTTGCGAAAGCAGGGACAGCAAACCTTAGTTCTACTAGCGATTCTCGTAGCCATCCGCGTCATCATTCTACCGCTTTGGGAAGAGCGCTTTTTCGTTGGGTATGAATGGGCTTGCCTTGCAATTATTGCAAGTAGCTTGTATAGTCTTTCGCCTGCTGGTAGACTGTCTGAGGAGGCCCAATAGGCTAGAGTTTGTCTCGCTAATGACGTTTATGTTTCAATTTTAGCCACGCAGGCAGCGTTCCCGTGAATTTAGGCATACTGTTAGGGTAGTTTTATCTCAGGTCAACAACTTCGAAGCCATGCGTCAATCTTATCAGAAATCAATTTCTATCGCATTTTCCGCTGTGCTGCTGTTGGCTTGTTCTGCATTTAGCACGCTGTCAGCACAGAAAAGTGGCGATGTAATTTTTGACGAATCATTCGTGCACCGAATAGACCTGCAGTTTGACCAATCAAACTATGAGCGCCAGTTGCTCGATAATTAAAGGAACGCGCCTATCGGGAACGTCCCGTATATCGTTGCAGCGGTTACGATCGATGGAGTTGAGACTGATTCGATTGGAGCCCGATTTAAAGGATTTACCTCCTTTGACGGAGTTGGCAACAAGCGTCCATTTAAGTTAGACTTCAACGAGTACGTTCCTGGTCGCAGAGTAGACGGCTTACGTAAACTCAACTTGAACAATTCCACAGGTGATCCAAGTTTGCACCGTGATCCTGTTGCCTACAAGGTCATGCGAGAAATGGGCGTGCCTGCTCCTCGTACGTCATTCACGGAGCTCTATGTAAACGGAGACCTCTGGGGCGTTTATCAATTGGTAGAGCAAGTTGACAAAGAATTCCTTGACCTTAATTACGCAAGTGACAAAGGCAACCTCTACAAAAACCTAGGCTGGAGCAAGTTTGAAAACCTAGGTACAGCGCCTGGACCTTACCAAGACATATTTGGACTGAAAACCAATGAGGATGAGAACGATTGGACGGGCTTTATAGACTTCGTTCAGTTTCTTAATTCATCATCGGATACAGAATTTGAAGCAGACATTGAAAGCATCTTTAACGTAGATCAGTTTCTGCGTGTACTTGCGGTTGATGTGTCGTTGAATAATTGGGACTCTTATTTGGAGCACGGCAGGAACTACTACATCTACGAGGATAAAGCTTCTGGGGTGTTCAACTGGATTCCATGGGGTTATAACTTTTCTATTCCTGGAGGTCCAGGTGGTGGGCTAGGAGGAGGCCCGTCGAATTACTGTTTTGCATTCATCTACGGTGCGGGTTTAACGGATGGTTCGACGACTGTCGAATTTGGCCAAGTGACATCTACAAATGCTGATTCGGTCAGCTATAGATGGACCTTTGGAGACGGTAACTCATCAACAGAGAGCAATCCGACCCACACGTATGATACACCAGGAACTTACTCCGTACTCGTAGAGGTAAGTGGCAATGTTGGAGAGTGTACGGACTTTGATTACATCCAAATAACCACAACCGACAGTACCCTTGTCTGCGATGCCGTTGATGGTGCTCCAGGATCACCTACGGCTGGGATTCCATTCTTACTCACGCTACGATTCGAGCCGCAGTGCTGTGACGAGTGGGGTAATTACTGTGCTGATGCATATAGCTTCTTTGGCGGCGGACCTACCGGCGGTGGTGGCGGCGGCGGTGGATTTGGAGATACTGATTTCTTAATCGATCAACGTCAGAATGATGGAATCCTCATTTCTAGACTTTTAAATGTCCCGAAATACTACGAGGCTTACCAAGCATACATGTGCAGTCTTTTAGGAGGTTCGCTTGATTCTGTAGCACTACTGCAGTACATCGAAACCAATGAAGCTTTGCTTACGCCTGTAGTTGAAAGAGATCCTAATTTCCCAGGTGGAATATCTGCCTTTGAGGCAACCATGGGCGAAGCGGGCATCAAGCACATCCTTGCCGAGCGTGAGGCTGCGCTAGAGATTCAGTTGGATACGGTTGCAAATTGTTCGCCGGCGTTATCAATACAATTCCAAGAAATAGTCATCAATGAGGTGGCTGCTTCAATGGATTCTCTAAGTCAGGTTGCAGACGGGGTAGGGCAGTATGACGATTGGGTCGAGCTTTACAATCCGAGTTCGAATCCGGTAGACCTTTCAGGGGCATACCTCTCAGACAGTAGAGATCAACCTACCAAATGGAGCTTCCCATACGGTAGCATCATCGAGGCCGAGGGCTATTTGATCGCTTGGGCAGACAAGGGACTAGGACAACCTGGTGTGCATACCTCGTTCCGTTTGAAGCGAGGATGAGATCAAGTGATTCTATCAGCAGCTGATGGAACGGTGATTGATTCTGTGAGCTTTGATGAGCAGGCGACCAACGTTACATACGCACGTCTTCCGAATGGAACGGGACCTTTTTCTTCCACAACGCCAACGATCGGTGCAACCAACGACGGTTCATCATCAACAAGTGAGGCACGCATTGCAGGCGAGTTAAACATCTATCCGAACCCTACTTCAGCTCAGCTCACGGTCAACTTCGATCAGCTTGAAGGAGATTCTCAACTTCAGGTCGTTTCGGCAACCGGACAGCTTCTCCATCATCAGCGCTTGGGCAAGCAAGGGCAAGAGTTGCTCGATGTTTCTGGCTTTTCAGCGGGTGTTTATCACCTTTCGGTAAAACATGAAGCAGGTGTGTTGACGCGCAGGTTTGTGGTGCTGGCGAGATAGGAATGCCGGCTTCTGTGCGCTGGACAGGGCATTTCAGGACAGGTCTGTCAGGTCATTGTAACATTGAATACAGCTTCCGTGATTTGCATGGGGGCTGCTTCGCGTGTACGAGCTGATGTAGTGGCTGCGTCTCAGTGTTCAGCATTTACTTGGTTTGAGCACAGCTGTAGCACCACTCCAAGGTTCAGAATTGGCGCCTATTTGCTTTGGGTTTTGGCGTAAGCAGGCAAAAAAGCGCATCCCAGAAAATCTACACTGTAAAAGCAGTTTGGAATGGTTTTCTTTGCGGCCCTAACTGCCCAACCAAGTTAAACCCAAAAATGAATCACCCTAACCTAAAGGACAACCTGTCCGTCTCTGCACTCGTGGAGGCAAGTATCAAAACCGGTCAAGGAACCCTCTCCGATACTGGTGCATTGATCATCAATACCGGTAAGTTCACCGGTCGCTCTCCTAAAGACCGTTTCGTTGTTGAGGATGACCTCACCAAAGGCACCGTTGATTGGGGCGAAATCAACATCCCGTTCAAGGGAGAAAACTTCGATGCACTCGAAAAGAAGATGCTCGCTTATGCGCAAACAGTAGACACGGTCTACGTTCGTGATGCATATGCGTGTGCAAGCCAGAAGTATCGCATCAACGTACGCGTTTACACGGAGCAACCATGGCAAAACCTGTTTGCATACAACATGTTCTTGCGTCCAGACGGTGGCAACCAGAAAGGTCTCGAGACCGATGAGTGGACCATTTACGCATTCCCTGGATGTCTAGCTGATCCAAGCATTCACGGCACTCGCCAAGAGAATTTCTCAGTGATCAACTTCACTAAGAAGAAGATCATCATTGGAGGTACGGCGTACACGGGTGAGATCAAGAAAGGAATCTTCGGTGTACTCAACTATGTGTTGCCTACACAACGTAACGTGCTCTCGATGCACTGTTCTGCCAACGTTGGTACAAAGGGAGACTCTGCGCTCTTCTTCGGCCTCTCAGGAACAGGAAAGACGACATTGAGTAACGATCCTGATCGTCGCCTCATCGGAGACGATGAGCATGGTTGGTCAGAAGCGAACGTATTCAACCTCGAAGGTGGTTGCTATGCGAAAGTGATCGATCTTTCTGAGTCGAAAGAGCCACAGATCTACAAAGCGATCCGCTACGGTGCAATGTTGGAGAACATTGCGTTGAAGGAGGATGGCCACACGCCAGACTACGAGGACAGCACACTCACGCAGAATACGCGTGTTAGTTACCCGATCTACCACATCGATAACATCATGTACAACTCGCGTGGTGACCTACCACGTAACATCTTCTTCCTCACGTGCGATTCTTTTGGAGTACTTCCTCCAATTAGTAAGCTTACACCTGAGCAGGCGATGTACCACTTCATTAGTGGTTACACGGCTAAGATTGCTGGTACTGAAGCTGGAATTACTGAGCCACTCGCTTCGTTCTCTGCTTGCTTCGGATCACCATTCATCCCACTTCACCCAACCAAGTATGCAGACATGCTCGGTCAGAAGATCAAGGATGCAGCCGACAGTGGTAGCCCAATCAATGTTTGGTTGGTGAATACGGGCTGGTCTGGTGGAGGCTACGGTGTTGGAGCTCGTCTAGAGCTTGCGTACACACGTGCGATGATCAAGGCAGCCTTTGATGGTGAGCTTGCGAAAGCAGAATACCGTACGGATAAGTTCTTCGGTCTTTCTATTCCGACAAGCTGTCCTGATGTACCAAACGCGATTCTGAATCCACGCGACACTTGGCGCAACGAGGATGATTACGATAAGGCAGCAATGAATTTGGTGAACTTGTTCCACGCGAACTTTAAGCCATTTTCTGCAGCAGCTGATCAAGCAATCATTGATGCTGGCCCAACGGCTGGTCGTTAAAGACGAACGCTTTTTTAGTTTTAAAATGGAGAGTTCTCGTCAAGAGGGCTCTCCATTTTTGGTTTGTGAAGAGTGGCTAGTCGTTTATTCATGACCTAGCAAGGCAGTCTACAGGCAAATCATATAGCTTGCTATACTTGACGTCTGACGATCAGAAGTCTACCGTCGCTAAATTTCATATAGGCGAAGTCATACACGTTGTAGTACCGTTTGCCTTTGGCATTTTCATAGATGCCCGTGCAATAATTGAAGCTAAATTTTTTCTTCTCGAGCGTAGAAAGAGGGATTGTTTTTTGGCGCGCATTTTTACCCATGATTTCTAGTAGAATGGATCTATTTCTATGGAGGATGGCATCTATCGCAGCAGTAGCGGATAGGGTAACTTTTTTGAGGGTGTTGTGATAGTAGGATCTGCATTTGGTGGAGCAGAACTGTTTATCACTACGCCCACTGATGGGCTTCTTACATATTCTACAAGTGTTCATATCTGTTCACAGCTGTCCAAAACGTTTGAGCTAGACATAACCTAGCTTGTAAAACCGTGGGTTTTGTGCTGAAAAGAGGTCCTTTGTGAAATCTAGCCTACCCTGTATCAAACAGTGTTGCTTGTGATTCGATTCTGCCACTGGTT